>PLTN01000115.1 GCA_003164495.1 Vulcanimicrobiota bacterium | reverse complement strand
ATCATGCTCGTCTCCGTCACCGAGCGCACCCGTGAGATCGGCCTGCGCATGGCCGTCGGTGCGCGCAGCCGGGCGATCCTCGAACAATTCCTCGTCGAAGCGGTGGTACTCTCGACCGGGGGCGGCCTGATCGGCATCCTCGCGGGCCTCGGCATTACGCTCGTGGTCGCAATCGTTGCCCGGTGGCCGATGATCGTCTCACCCGCCGCAATCCTGGCCTCGGTGGCGTTCTCGGCCTTGGTCGGCATCTTCTTCGGCTATTATCCGGCGCTCAAGGCGTCGCGACTCAACCCGATCGACGCCTTGCGCTTCGAGTGATCGCTACCCGACGTGCAATACGGCTGCGCCGCGCAACTCGTCGTGCTTGAGCATGTTGAGCGCACGGTTCGCCTCGCCGAGTTTCATCCCGACCGTGTACGTCACGATCGGAATCTCGCCCGCGATGCGCAAGAACTCCTCGCCGTCGACGCGCGTGTTGGCGGTGACGCTGCGCATTTCTTTTTCATAGAACAGATCGCGCTCGTAGTCGAGCGGCGGAATCGGGCTGAGGTAGATGCCGGCAACCGCAAGAATCCCGCCCCGGTCGAGCGCTTGCATCGCAGCCGGCACGATCTCTCCCGCGGGCGCGAAGAGAATCGCGGCATCGAGCGGCGCGGGCGGCGCATCCTTAGCGTTTCCCGTCCAGTCGGCGCCGAGCTCGATTGCGAGTTGCTGATGGATCCCGCCCCGGCTCATGACGAATACGCGACAACCCCAGTGCTTGAGCACTTGCAGCGCGAGGTGAGCCGAGCCGCCGAAACCGTACAAGCCGACGGTCGCGCCGGGGGTAACGCCGGCGCGTTTGATGGCGCGATAGCCGATGATCCCCGCACAGAGGAGCGGCGCCGCGTGTTCGTCGTCGATCGTCGCCGGGAGCGCATAGGCGAAATCTTCGCGCACGGTCGCGAACTCGGCATACCCGCCGTCGTGATCCCAGCCGGTAAAGCGCGCGCCGGCACACAGATTCTCGCGACCGCGCCGGCAGTACGAACAGACCCCGCACGTTTGGCGCAACCAAGCAATACCAACTCGCGCGCCGACGGCGAAGCGCCGGCAATTCGGACCCAGCGCCTCAATGATTCCAACAACTTCGTGACCCGGAACGATCCGCGCATGCTTCGCCTCGAGGTCACCCTCACAGACGTGAAGGTCGGTGCGGCAAACGCCGCACGCCTTCACCCGCACGAGAATCTCACCGTCGAGCGGAACAGGGACCTCCACTTCGATCTCGCGCAGCGGGTTCGTCTCGATCGGCGACGGATGCGCGAGCACCATCGCGCGCATAGACTAGCTCGCAGCCACAGCGCCGGGCCGTGCGGCTAATGCTTCCGGAGCGCTTTTTCGCGTACGCACGACGAGCACCGGGACCGGGGCACTGCGCACGATGTGTTCGGCGACGCTCCCGAGGAAGAGGTGTTGAAGTCCGCGCCGGCCGTGGCTGCCGAGGACGACGAGGTCCGCAGCTTCGCTCTCTGCCGCCCCGATCAAGCCGACGATCGGATCTCCGTGGGCGACGCGGCCCTTGGCCGAAATGCCGCGGCCTTCGGCAGCCGCCACCGCTTTGCCGACCACCCGTTGGGCCTGTTCGTTGGCGTCACTCCCCCCGGGCGCAACACTGTAGAACGATACGTGCGCGCGATCCTCAGCGGGAAGATCCAACACCGTTTGGATCGCCGCTTCCGAGGGCTCCGATTCGTCGATGCCGACCAGGATGTGCTCGAAGCAACGACGCGTTTCGGGGGCCGTCTTCGCGCCGCTGCGCACGGTCAAGACGGGGATCATGCTTCCGCGGAGGACGCCGGCCGTGGTACTGCCCATGAACAGGTGGTCCAAACCATGCCGGTCGTGCGTCCCGATGATGATGAGGCTACAGTTCGCGTCGACCGCAGTTTCGAGCACCTGCCGCGCAGGTTCGCCCTCGAGAGCACGCTTTTGCGCGACGATGCCGGCACTCTTCACGACCTCCGCAGCTCGATCGAGGACAGCAAGGCCTTCGGCCTTGAGGTCGTCGATGATCGGCGTCGTGTCGATCATCTCACCCGTCGAAGCGGACTCCGAAACGATCGGGAGCCAATCGACGGAATTGCACAAGACGAGTTCGCTGCCGTGTTCGCGAGCGAGGCGCACGGCTAATCCAAGGGCAGCTTGCGAGGCATCCGTATCATCGATCCCGACGAGGATGCGGGCGAACATGTTGCTCATGTACTCCATCGTACCCAAAGGATGTGAAGATGCGGTGATCGGCAGCGGACAATGCGCTTCACGGGACCTTCAATCAAAGCGTGTCTGATAGACGTATGCAGACCGCAACGCTCCGGCTGAACGTCAACGGCGAGACCCACGAAGTCGACGCCGCCGATGGGGACCGTCCCCTGCTCTGGTATTTGCGCGACCGGCTGTCCCTCGACGGAACGAAATTCGGTTGCGGGCATGGCGGTTGCGGCGCCTGTACCGTCGAGATCGGAGGCGAGGCTGCAAAGGCGTGCGTCACCACCCTCGCAGAGGCGGCCGGTAAACCGATCGTGACGATCGAGGGACTGGCAAAGCGACCGGAGCACCCGATTTTCCGCGCATGGCTCGCCGAACAGGTACCGCAATGCGGCTATTGCCAGCCGGGAATGATCATGGCGACCGCCGCGTTGCTCGAGACGAACGCGGCGCCGAGCGACGCGGACATCGACGCGGCGCTCTCGCACGTCTTGTGCCGCTGCGGCTCGTATCAACGTGTGCGCAAGGCCGTCCATCGGGCCGCCGAGCAGCGCTGGGAGGACGCGCCCTTTCCCGCGATCTCGCTCCCTCCGCCGCCGGCCGAGCCGCAAGGAACGCGGTTCCGTTTCAATCCGTGGGTAACGATCGTTGCGGACGGAACCGTCATCGTCACCGTCGACCGCTCGGAGATGGGACAAGGCGTCAACACGACGCTGGCGATGCTCGTCGCTGAAGAACTCGATGTCCCGCTCGAAGCGATCCGCACCCAGTTCGCGCCGGTCGATCAGGTCTATGACAACCCGGTCATCGGGATGCAGATCACGGTCGGCAGCATGAGCGTTCACAACGCATGGCTGCGCTTGCGTAGCGCCGGCGCCGATGCCCGGCTGCGCTTGATCGCAGCCGCTGCCTCGCGCTGGAGCGTTAGCGCCGCTCAGTGCCGCACGGCCGATGGATCGGTTATTTATGATGCCGGCGACCGCCGCGCGGGTTACGGTGAATTAGCGGCCGCGGCCGTTGCTTTGCCGGCCATCGCAGTACCGCCGTTGCGCAGCTTCGACGATTTCCGCATTCTCGGTAAGCCCGCGGCGCGGCTTGAGATACCCGGACATATTTCGGGTCGGAGCGTCTTCGGCATGGACGTCGCGCTGCCCGGAATGTTGGCTGCGACGGTACTCATGCCGCCCGTGTTCGGAGCCGTCCCGGCAAACATTGACGACACCGCAGCCAAGGCGATTGCCGGGGTACGCGACGTTTTCACCATCGGTGAGAGCATCGCGATCGTTGCGGACGATCTCTGGTCGGCATTTCGCGGGCGCGATGCCCTTCGCGTCACGTGGAGCGGGGGCGATGCGAGGCTCTCGGACGCGAAAATTCACGCTCGTTTGCAAGCTGCGCTTCGGCGCCCGGGTAAGGTGACGTTTTCAGCCGGGAACGTGGACGGAGCGTCGGCCGCCGGCGTCACGCGCGTCGAGGTTCAGTACAGCACGCCCTACGTCGCGCATGCCCCGATCGAGCCGATCAATTGCACCGTCCACGTGGGCGCGAAGACCGTCGACGTCTGGGTTCCGACGCAAGGTCAAACCTTGGCGCGCGCCGCGGCGGCGCAAGCCGCCGGCTTGCCGCCCGAAGCAGTCAACGTGCACACGACGTTTTTGGGCGGCGGTTTCGGCCGGCGCTCGGTTCCGGACGTGATCACCCAAGCCGTACAGATCGCCAAGCGCACCGGGACGCCGATTCAGCTCGCGTGGGCGCGCTCGGATGACGTTGTACACGACCGTTATCGCCCGGCGAGCCTGACCATGTTCCGTGCCCGGCTGGACGCCGCGGGACGGCCGGTGAGTTTCTTCGGCCGCGTCGCCGGACCGGCATTGGCCTTCGATGGGATTTCGGTACCCTACGACATTCCGAACATCTCGATCGAATGCGTCGAGGAAGATCCGGGCATCCCGACCGGCTACTGGCGTTCCGTCGGCGCGTCGCAAAACGCGTTCGGAATCGAGGGATTCATGGATGAACTCGCCCACGCCGCAAACGCCGATCCGGTCGCTTTCCGCTTGGGACTCCTCGCCAAAGCGCCACGCCATCGGGCCGTGCTCGAGCTCGCCGCGAGCAAAGCCGGCTGGGGTACGCCGCTTGCCGGCCGCTCGCGCGGCGTTGCGGTCTACGACGCACACGGTGGCTGGGTCGCCCAAGTTGCCGAGATCTCCATGCGCCAGGATGGACACATTACGGTTCATCGCGTCGTCTGCGCGGTCGACTGCGGATTTGAGGTGAACCCGGACACGGTTGCCGCCCAAATCGAAGGGGCCATCGCGTTCGGGCTGACGGCCGCCTTGAAAGCCTCGATCACGATCGAACACGGACGCGTCGTGCAAACCGGATTTCACGACTTTCCGCTGCTGACGATCGCCGAAATGCCCAAGATCGAGGTCTACGTCGTCCCGAGCCTCGAGGCTCCAAGCGGTGCCGGTGAGTGCGGCGTGCCCCCGATCGCGCCGGCCGTGGCCAACGCGGTGTTCGCCGCAACCGGGCAACGGATTCGGAGCCTGCCGCTCCACCCGCTACCGATCCCGATCGTCTCAGCCTGACGGCGATGGGCCGATCTCGTGGATCTGCACGACCCGGTCGACCACGTGAATGAAGCGCTGATAATCCGCATTGGCATCCGAGCCGAGCTCGAAGATTTCGCCGATGTCTTCCACTTGCCTGATCGACCGTATACGGCCTTCGTAAGCGATGCCGGCTACCGAGTGAATCTTGACCAAGCGGCCAAGCAGGGGGTCAGACAATGGGGTTACCTGCGGTCACGAAAGCACTTACGCTAAGGGCGCGGTGTGAATACTACTTGAACCGCCCTTCACAAAATCTTCACATTAGTCGATGCGTTTGCGGAAGCGCAAGACGGCCGTCGTGAAAACCGCGAGGCCCAAGAGCAGCAGCAGGACGATCTGCGGCCAGAGGTACTCGATCCCGACCCCTTTGATGATGATGCCGCGGACGATCGTGAGAAAATAGGTGAGCGGCACCAAGTACGAGAGCCACTGGAGAACCGGCGGCATCGCCGCGACCGGAAAGATGAAGCCCGAAAGCAGCATGCTCGGCATCAGAAAGAACTGGATCAACTGCACGGCTTGAATGTAGGTCTTGGCGATCGTCGAGACCAGCGTTCCCATCCCGAGCGTCGTGAAAAAGAAGATGAAAACGGTGAGGTAGAGCAACCCGAGGCTCCCCGCGATCGGCACCCCGAACCAGAAGACCGACAGCAACAGAATCGCCGTGACGTTGACGTAGCCGATCGTGATCAGGGGGATCATCTTGCCGAGCATCAGCTCCCAGGGCTGAATCGGGCTGACGACGAGCTGTTCCAGCGTTCCGAGTTCACGCTCGCGCACGATCGTGCTCATGCTCAAGAACGTCATCGTGAACTGCATGACGAGCGCCAGCACGCCGGGGACGATGAAGACCTCCTGGCGGAGCGCCGGGTTGTACCACGCGCGGGTTCGGACGTCGACGCCGATCTTGGGTACCGGCAACCCGTTCATTTTCAGTTGCTTCACGACCAACGTGCCGCTAACGCTTCGGCCGATCGCATCCGCTACCGAGAGACTGGTGCGCGCCGCCGTGGCGTCCGAGGCGTCAACCGCCACCATGACTTCCGGCGACTCTTTGCGATGCAGAAGCTTGGCGTAGTCCGGCGGAATCACGATGCCTGCGAGCGCCTGACCGGCCTCGATGCGGCTCACGACCTCGTGCATGCTGCTTGCATGATAGGCGATACGGAAGTACTGAGAATTCGTGAACGTGTCCAGCAGTTGCCGGCTTTCTGCCGTCTGCGAGAGATCCCACACGACCGTGGGCTGGTAGCGCACGTCGCTGGAAAGATAGCCGTAGAGGACGACTTGGATCAACGGCATCAACACCGTGGCAACGACGGTGCGGCGGTCGCGGAAAAACTGAACGTACTCCTTGACGGCGATCGTCCACATGCGCCTCCAGTTCATGTAGCGACCCCTTCCGGTGCGCCGGCGGTCTTGACGAGATCCGAAAAGATGTCTTCCAACGACGGCGTGATGGTAGCGCAGTCCGTCGGCTCCACGCCGTGGCCGGCCAGGAAGCGCTCCAATTCTTGCCGGTCCGCGTCGTCCTTTACCGTCACGTGTAGCGCCGAACCGTAGAGCGAGGCGCCACGCACGTATCCGAGGTCCTCGAGGGCATCCAGCAAGAGGGCATTTTTCTTGGAAACGATCTCTACGGTGATTCCGGACCCCGGCGCGTGTTTGAGCGCCTCCGGCGTCCCGCGAGCGATGATCCGGCCGCCGTAGATGAATGCGAGCTGATGACAATGCTCGGCCTCATCGAGATAGTGCGTCGTCACCATCACCGTCACGCCCTCGTCGGCGAGGCTCACGATCAAATCCCAGAATTCCCGGCGTGAAACGGGGTCGACACCGGCCGTGGGCTCGTCGAGAAACAGCATTTGCGGGCGATGCAGCAACGCGCACGCGAGCGCAAGCCGCTTACGGAATCCGCCCGGCAGCGACCCCGCGACTTGCGTTCGCCGTTCGCCCAAGCCGATGCGAGCGATCCACTCCTCAACGGCAGCCCGCGCAGGCGCTCCATAAAGTCCGAAGAGCCCCGCGTAGAAGTTCAGGTGTTCCTCGACGGTGAGATCGTTCCACAGGCTCGATCCCTGCGACATGTAACCGATGCGCAGTTTGACGGCCTCGGGATCGCGGGCGACATCGTAGCCGAGCACTTGGGCGCGGCCCGATGTCGGCTCCAACACCCCGCAAAGCATCCGCATGGTCGTCGATTTGCCCGAACCGTTCGGGCCCAGAAAGCCCCAGATTTCGCCGGAATGAATCTCGAACGAGACGGCATCGACCGCGACGAAGTCTCCGAATTTCCGGGTCAGGGCTTCCGCGCAAACCGTCGTCGAGCCGTTCATGCGGTCAACCTCGCGACGAACGCGTCCTCGAGCGACGGCGGGATCTCGCGCAGGTGAACCTCGCCGATCCGCGCATCATCGAGCCGGCGCTGTATTTGCGGCATCGCTGTCGCGGCCGAGGCGACCAGCGCGTGCAGCGCTTCCCCGAAGATCTCGATGCTCCGCACGAGCGGCTCGTCGCGCAGTGCCCGGCGGACCTCAGCCCGTTTGAGGCACACGATCTCGATGACATCGCCCTCCAGATGATCTTTCAGGTCTTGCGGCGTCCCGCAACTCACGATCGAGCCACGAATGATGAAGGCGACGCGATTCGCGCGCTCGGCTTCGTCCATATACGGTGTGCTGATGAAGATCGTCGTTCCGCCGCGATTGATACGGTAAAGAATACGCCAAAATTCGCGCCGTGAAACTGGATCGACGCCCGCTGTGGGTTCGTCGAGCAGAATCGTCGCCGGGCTGTGGATCAGCGTGCACGCAAGCGCCAGTTTTTGCTTCATGCCGCCGGAGAGCTCTTCAGCGAGCCGTTCGCCGAACGGCGCGAGGGCAAATTCATTCAGCAACGACTGTGCGCGCGGGCCGAAGTCCGCTCTGGTCACGCCGAAAATATCGCCGTAGAAGCGCAGGTTCTCCATGACCGAGAGGTCTGGATACAAGCTGAACCGCTGCGGCATATAGCCGATCGTTGACTGCACGCGCGACGTTTGACGCACCACATCCTGCCCATCCACGCGTAGCTCCCCCGCGTCCAGCGAAAGCGCGCCGCAAATCAGCCGAATCAAGGTGGTCTTCCCGGCCCCGTCGGGCCCCACGAGCGCGAAGATTTCGCCTGCAGCCACGTCGAGCGAGAGCCCGTCGATCGCAACCGTAGACCCGAAACGGCGCGTCACGCCTGAAATTTCGATCGCCGTTGCCACGTCAGGTGCGAATGACGGCGTCAGCGGGGAGACCGGGTTTGAGGGTACCGGTCGTATCCGTGAATTGGATCTTTACGCGGAAGACCAAGTACTCGATCCGCTGCTGTTTCGTCTGCACGTTCTCGGGGGTGAATTCGGCCGTATTGCTGATTTCGGTCACCGTTCCGGTGAACGTCCGGTCGGGCAACCCGTCGATCGTCACGCCGACATGCATACCGGTCTTGATGTGCGGCAGATCCGCTTCGCTCACATACACATCGACGTACGGGTGCGTGAGGTCCCCAATGGTCATCACGGCCGATCCGGGTTGAACGAGGTCGCCGACTTCGAAATTATGCGAAATGACATAGCCGTCGAACGGAGCCCGCACCATGGTTTCGTGCACTTGATTCACCGCGATTCCGAGCGCGGCGCGCGCCTGCGCGAGTTGCCCTTGGGCCGTGAAAACCTGCGCCCGCCGCTGATCGACGAGCGCCCGTTCACCCTGCGCCGACGTGAGCGCCGCCAGTGACTGGCGATGCTGCGATTGCGAGGAAAGGACGCCGAGGCGGCGGATCTGGACGTTGCGCCCATTGGCTTCCGCGAGTGCCAAAGCGTCCTTCGCCGCGTGTAATTGCGCCGTAGCACCCGTGTATGCGTTTCGCGCGTCATCGAGGGCCTGTTGGGCCAGATCACCCGTCGCGACCAGCCGGCGGGCACGATCGAGGTCGATGCCCGCGTGGTCGTATGCCGATTGCGCCGAGGCGATCTGCGCGCGCGCTTGATCGACGGCGATCGCAGCCGCGCTCGTTTCGATACTGAGATTCTCGCCTGCCTGACCGACGCCCGTTTGCGCGATCGAGACCCCGGCTCTCGCCTGCGCGAGCGTCGTCGCGTACGTCGTTTGCTGCACTTCGTAGGCCGCTTGCGCACTCGCAACTTGAGCTGTTGCGGCGGCAACGTTGGCGCGGGCTTGATCGACATCCAGTACCGGATCGCTTTGCTCCAAGCGCGCGAGGATCTGGCCCTTCTTCACCCGGTCGCCATCGCGCACGAGCAAGTCCAGCATCCGCCCTTCCACCTTCGGCGCAACGTCGCTCTGGGTCGCCTCGATCGTTCCCGACGCTTCGATTCCTGCGGCCGGCCGCAGTGCGACGACGGCCCACGCGACGATGCCCACGACGATCACCGCTGCGAAGAGCAGCAGCGCGCGGACTCTTGCGGTCATCGCGTCAGCAACCAGACGACCACAGCCACGGACGGAACGATAGCCACGATGCACAGCCCGATGTAGTGCGCGCTCCACAGTACACGGTCGCGGTCCAAGCGCCCGGTTGTACGTTCGCGGACTTCGGCACTATGCATCACACCGAACTCGCGCGCTAAACAATCGTGGACGATCTCACGAGCATAGTCCACCGGGTCGACCTTCGTCTGTCTCATAACTCTCCCAATCGATCGTAAGTGCGCCAGTACTACTTGGGAGAGCCTAACCTGCGCTGACGAAGAGCTGACGAAGAACCGGTGAAGGGGCCTCCCGTTACCGGCAGGCGCCGTGTTTGGACGCGTGACGCGGCGCGTTGGTGTAGGGATAACACGCGTGGATCGCCGTCGCCTCGAAAGCGTTGCCCACCTAATGGCCTCGGATGGTGACGCGCATGCTGACGCTCAATGTCAGGCCGGCGGGCGTGATGACCGCCCCGGGCCGCACGCGAACGTTATCGAGGCAACCGTTAAAATCGCTAAGGTGCAGATGCGAGCTGCCGTCGATCGATGAAATGCGGCCCTCGATCGTCTGCTAGCTGCCCGCCACGCCGGCGGGCCAAGGAGCGTCGGCGCCCAGAAGTGCCACCGCGCAGAACATGAGGGCCGCAACTCGCCCACTTCGCGTGCGCATTGCTAACAGATCCGGGGCAAGAGTTCGCCCTCGGGCTCGGCGAGGAGCCGGCGGCCGAAGCCGGTTTCGACGACGATCATCCCGTGATGCTCGTCGACGCACCGCCCGATGATCGCCGCATCGCAACCCTGATGCGTGCTGCGGAGGGCTTCGATGACGCGCCGGGCCGCCGCGGGCGCAACGCCGATGAGCGCTTTGCCCTCGTTGGCAACGTACAGCGGATCGATGCCGAGCAGCTCGGAAACCGCCCGTGCCGCCGGCGTCACCGGCAGCGAGAGTTCGTCGAGGACGATCCCGACGTTGCTCTTTTCGGCCATCTCGTGGAGCGCGCTCGCTACGCCGCCGCGCGTCGGATCTTTCATCGCGGTGACGTCATCGAGGGCGACATGGAGAACCTTTTCGATCAGGTGGTTGATCGGCGCCACGTCCGACTGCGGCGGAACTTCGAAGGCGAGTTTGTGGCGCTGGGCCATAACGGCCAAGCCGTGATCGGCGATGAACCCCGTGACGATGATGACGTCGCCGGGGTGCAAACCGCAATCGGTGATGACGCGCCGCGCGAGACCGAACCCGGTCGTCGTGATGACGATCCCGTCGACTTCGCCGCGGCCCATGACTTTGGTATCGCCCGCAACGACCGTCGTGTGGGCTTCGCGGCACGCTTGCACCATCGACGTGCGGATGCGCTCGAGATCCGCCAGCGGGTAGCCCTCTTCGACGATGATCGCCGACGTGATACCGAGCGGCGCCGTCGCACCCATGACGGCGAGATCGTTGACCGTTCCGCAGATCGCCAGCCGCCCGATGTCGCCGCCCGGAAAGAATGCCGGCGCAACGACGTGCGCGTCGGTGGTCACGACCAGGTGATGTTCGCCGATGCGCAATACTGCACCGTCGTCGAGCGCCGCCAGCCCGACCTCGGCGTGCGGCGACGGATCGAAGCTCGCTGCGAAGACATCCGTGACCAGCCGCCGCATCGAACGGCCGCCTGCGCCGTGCGCCAACGTCACGGTCATCGGCTTGCCTGCAGCACCGGGAGGCCGCCGTACTCATGCCAGATGCGGCAGGTGCCCTCGCTCGAAACCATGCAGGCACCGACCGGATCCTGCGGCGTGCACGTTTTCTTGAACAGCGAACAGTCGACCGGATTCGCGCGGCCGATCATGATCGTGCCGCAGATGCAGCCCTCAGGCTCGAGCGACGGCCGCGCTTCCGAATGCAGCGCCGCGAAGCGAGCGCGCGCGTCGTAGTCGCGCCACTCCGGACGCAAACGGATGTTTCCGGCCGGAACGTCGGCGATGCCGCGCCAGCCGCCGTCTTCGAGCTCGAAGACCTCCCACAAACGCTCCTGCGCCGGCCGGTTGCCCTCGGTCGTGACACAGCGTGGAAACATGTTGAACACGCGCGCGTCGTTGTCGCGAATCATCTCGGCGGCCTTGACGAGCGCGGCCAGCACGTCGAGCGGTTCGAAACCGGCGACGACGACCGGGATCCCGTGCCGTTGCGCAAACGGTTCGAAGATCGCCGAGCCCGTGATCGTCGCTGCATGCCCGGCAGCGAGAAACGCCGCGATGCGCGAATCGGCCAGGCCCGCGACCACCTCCATCGCGGGCAGGACGTACTTGTGCGCCGAGAGCACGGAGAAGTTCTTCGGCACGCCCGCGATCAGCGCAGCCGCCGTGGTGACGGCGGTCGTCTCGAAACCGCACGCGAAGAACACGACCTCGCCGTCGGTCGCGCGCGCCAGCTCGACGGCTTGCGAGACACTGTAGACCACCTCCACCGGCGCACCCTCGGCATGCGCATCGGCGAGCGAACGGCCGGATCCGCGCACGCGGTACATGTCGCCGTAGGTCGCGACCGTGATGCCATGGTCTGCCAACGCGACCGCCTCGTCGATTTCGGGCATATCGGTGACGCAGACCGGACAGCCCGGTCCCATGATGACGTCGAGCTTCTCCGGCACGAGCGAACGCAAGCCGAACTTCGAGATGGCCTGTTCGTGGCTGCCGCAGACGTGCATGATCGCCAGCCGATCGACGTTCCGTGCGCGGAGCGCATCGTCGACGATCCCGGCGAGGGCCGCAGCCAGCAGCCTCGCGCGCTCCGGATCGCGGAACCGCAACCGCTCGCTGCCGTCCGATCCCGCGCTCACCGTACGGCCTCCGGCGAAGCGGCCACTTCGCCGCGCACGTCTTGCGCCATCAAATCGTTGGGCGATTCGCGAAGGATCTGCTCGTAGAGTGCGAGCGTCGCAAGCGCTTCGTCGGCCGGAATGCGCCGGATCGCAAAGCCGACGTGGTTGAGCACGTAGTCGCCCGGCGCGACCGGCGCGTCGACGACGTCGAGCAGCACATTTTTGCGCACACCCCAGAAGTCGACCGTTGCGACGTTCCCTTCCACCGAGACGACGAGACCGGGGACTCCGAGGCACATTAGCGAGCTCCTTTGAGACGGGCGGCGGCAACGGCGGCTTGACCGTAGGCAATCCCGCCGTCGTTGGCCGGGATCGCGCGTGGACGGTAGACGGAGAAACCGGAGAGTGAGAGCGCCTGCGCGACCTCGTGCGATAGCGTTTTGTTCTGAAAGACGCCGCCGGAGAGGACGACATCGCCGAGGCCGCGCTCGGCCCGCAGCTGCAGACAAACGCGACGGACGATCGCGACGATCGTCTCGTGAAAGCGCGCCGCGATGACGCGCGCCGGCGTGCCGCGACGGAGATCGTCGGCGATGCCCCGGATCGCCGGAAAAACGTTGATGCGTCGCGGGAGACCCTCATGCACGGCAAAGTCGTACCCTGCGTGCAACGCCGGATCGGCGAGGGCTTCGAGTTCGATCGCTGCCTGCGCGTCGTAGCTCACACGCTGGCGAACGTCGAGCAGCGCGGCGACCGCATCGAAGAGGCGTCCCACGCTCGAGGTGAGGGGCGCGGCGATCCCGCCCTCCGCCTGGGCTTCGAAGACGGGACGATGTTTAACGGCAAGCGCTCGAACCGGGGCGAAGTGCTCGTCCCAAGCGATTCCAGCCGAGCGAAGGTACGCTAGCGCCATCCGCCAGGGTTCCCGAATCGCCGCTTCACCGCCGTACATCGGAACGTACTCGAAGTGCGCCGCGCGCTCGAACGACGCGTAACCGGCGACGAGGAACTCGCCGCCCCACACGTGTCCGTCCTCTCCGTAACCGGTTCCGTCGAAGGCGACGCCGATGACCGGACCGCTCAAGCCGTGCTCGGCCATGCACGCGGCCACGTGCGCGTGGTGGTGCTGAATCTCCAGATGCGGGAGATCGGGAAAGCGGCGTTGAGCGAACCGGCGCGACCAGTACTCGGGGTGCAAGTCGTAGCAAACGACCTGCGGTTCGATCCCCATGAGCGAACAGAGCCGCTCGATCGCGAGGTCGTATTGGCTGAAAACCGCGTACTGACCGAGATCGCCGACGTACGGGCTCAGCACGGCGCCGGTACCCGTCGCCACGCAAAACGTGTTCTTCATGTCCGCGCCGCACGCAAGCAGCGGTGGAACCGCAAACGGCAGCGTGAGCGGCAGCGGTGCGTAACCGCGCGCGCGTCGCAGCGGTGCGTCCATGCCGTCGACGAGGTGCGAGACGCTATCGTCGACGCGCGTCGCGATCGGCCGGTCGTGGACGAGGACCGCCTCGGCAATCGCGAAGAGCTCGTGGAGAGCAGCCTCGTCGTCTACGATCATCGGTTCGGCGGAGCGGTTCGCACTGGTCATCACGAGCGACGGCGGCACGTCGACGCCCGAGGTTTCATCGATCAGGAGCTGATGCAGCGGCGTGTACGGTAACATGACCCCGATCGTGGTGACGCCGGGATTGATGTGCCGCGACAGCCGGCCGCCGGCGCGCCTGGCGACGAGCACGACCGGATGCGCCGGCGAGGTGAGCAATGCGCGCTCCGCGGGCGTCACGTCGGCGACATGCTCGAGTTCGCACTCATCGCGAACCATGATCGCGAGCGGCTTGTCTCCGCGTTCCTTCCAGGCGCGTAAGCGTTCGACGGCGTGGTCGTCGTACGCATCGCACGCGAGATGGTACCCGCCGATCCCTTTGACCGCGACGATCTTCCCTTCGGCCAGCAAGCGGCGCGCCCGCGCCAGCGGGTGGTCGGCGGTCGGACCGGCATGCTCGACGATCCGAAGGCGCGGCCCGCAGTCGGGACACGCGATCGGTTCGGCATGGAAGCGGCGGCTCGCGGGGTCTTCGTACTCGTTCCTACAGGCGGCGCACATCGTGAAATCCCGCATCGTCGTCCGCTCGCGGTCGTACGGCAGGGCGTCGATGATCGAGTAACGCGGTCCGCAATTCGTGCAGTTGATGAACGGATAGCGATAGCGGCGGTCGGTCTCGTCGTACAGCTCGCGCCGGCAATCCGCGCACAGCGCGACGTCGGCGGGAATCGGCTGCGTGCCGCCGTTTGCGGCCGAGGCCAGAATCGTGAACGCCTGCACGTCGCTCGCCGGCCGGGTTACGACCCGCACGTCCGTGATCTGCGCGAGCGGCGGCGGATCGCGTACGAGCTCGGCGAGAAACGCGTCGACCTCTTCTTGCTCGCCTTCGACCAGCGCCTCAACGCCGCTGCCGGTATTGCGGACCCAGCCCGCGAGACCGTGATCGTGCGCGAGGCGATGAACGAACGGCCGGAAGCCGACGCCCTGCACGATCCCCTCGACAACGACGTGCCGCGCAGCGCGATCGTTCATAAGCTGAGCACCGTCGAACGTGGGACCTCGAGCGCCCGGGCAGCGACGCCCCAAGCCGCGAGCTGCGTGATGACTTCACGCTCGGCACGCTCGAGCGCATCGTGCACGACCGAACTGAGTTCGATCGACGGCGTCATGTTTTGCGGTTCGATCCCGATCGCGACGAATTCGCCGGGCGTTCGGCCGAGCAAGGTCAAGGCTGCAAGCAAGTCGCAGAGCGACGCCTCGTGCGCCGAGAGCGTCGCTCGCAAGATCGCGGGGACGTCGCTCTCGCGCAGGACGACGACGGTGCCCGGTGCCGCACCGGTCGCTGCCGCATCGATGATCAGCAAACGATCCGTGTCGGAAAGATACGTCACCAGACCCAAGCCCAGTGTCCCACCATCGAGGATCTCGATCTCCGGCTCGAAGGTGTACGCGGAGAGCAAGCGCTGCACGAGCCACACGCCGACGCCGTCGTCGCCGAGCAACACGTTCCCGATACCGACCACGGTTGTTTTCACGAGTTGCGCCGGATCGACTTGTAGCCCGTCACGATGCTGCTCAAAAGACCGCTACGTTCCTCCGTATCCATGAGGATCGAGCTGTAGATGTGATGGACGAGAAAACCCAGCAGCAACCACATGATCATATGATGCGCCCAGCGCACATCGTTGGCCGGCACGAAACGAAAGATCCAGCCGAAAACGACAGCCCACCAGCCGCCCCACGACAGCGAGTTCATGGCGAAGCCGCTGAAAATCTCGAGCACCAGCAGACCGTAGATGCCGATGTAGGCCATCGCCGCGAGCGGGTTGTGACCGATCTCGTCCGGCGACCGGCGGCGCAGGAACATGTACCAGAGCATCGTCTGGAACGAGCGCTTCAGCCAGCCCGGCGTGGCAAACGGCACGAAGCCGCGCCACGACGACCATTGGTTTCCCATGAAGAGCCACGCCAACCGCCAAACGACCGCGCACGTCAGCACGATCGCAAAAACGAGATGCCATTGCTTCATGTAGAGCATCAGGAAATTGCCGCCGCGCAGGTACGGATTACCGATGTAGATTCCGGTAATGGCCAGCACGACGATCGCGAGCGCCACGATCCAGTGCGTCAACCGTACCGGAAGCTGCCAGACGTAGATCAGCTCTCGTGGCGCCCTCACCAGCCGCCACCCCGATCGGCGTCGACGTTGACGATGAGCGCTCCGTTCGGATCGAGGACGTGCACGGCGCACGCCATGCACGGGTCAAACGAGTGCACCGTGCGGAGGATCTCGAGCGGACGATTCGCATCGACCACCGGCGTTCCGATGAGTGAGGCTTCATAGGGTCCGCGCACGCCCTGCGCGTCGCGCGGCGACGCGTTCCAGGTCGTCGGAACGACGGCCTGATAATTCGCGATCTGTTCGTTCTTGATCCGGATCCAGTGCCCGAGCGAACCGCGCGGCGCTTCGTGGGAACCCCAGCCTTCGCACTCGGCCGGCCAGGTCGACGGGTCCCAGCGCGAGCCGTCGTGCACGCGCAGATCGCCGTGCGCGACGTTCGACACCAGCTGATCGTGCCAATCGAGCAACCAGGCCGCCATGAGCTGCGTCTCGAGAACGCGCGCCACGACGCGGCCCAACGTCGACGAAAGTGCCGCCGGGTGCAGCTTGAGCGCACCGAGTGCCGTGTCGACCGTCTTTTTCACGTCGGGACGGCCCGACGCGTACGAAACGAGCAACCGCGCCAGCGGCCCGGTTTCCATCGGCTCGTCCGCGTAACGCGGCGCCTTCAGCCACGAATACTTGTGATCGACGTCGAGGAAATCGAACGGCGGTTGCGGGCCGGTATACTTCGGATCCGTTTCGCCTTGCCACGGATGCAACGGTGCGCGTTCGTTCGGGTACGTGTACCACGAACGCGTGACGTACTCGGCGATCTTCGCTTGATCGACTCCGTCGACGTGCATGCCCTTCGCCGGCCGGACGATGCCGCGCGCAAATCGATACGCCTCGACGCCGCTCAACGGCTCCGGAAAGTCGCCGTAGCTCATGTACGTGCGGTGCCCGGCTCCGTACTTGAACCATTCGGGATAGTGTGATGCTACGAGCACGGCATCGGGAACGTACACTTGCTCGACAAACGTTTGGGCCGACTCGAGCAAGCCGCGTATCTGGTCGAATTTCTCCATGTTCAGCGCGGCCTGGCTGTTCGGATCGATCGGGATCGCCATGCCGCCGACGAGGTAGGTCTGCGGGTGCGGGTTCTTGCCACCGAGGATCGCGTGCACGCGCACGATCTCGCGCTGCCAATCGAGCGCCTCGAGATAGTGCGCGACCAGCATCAGGTTGGCTTCGGGCGAAAGACGGTACGCCGGGTGACCCCAGTAGCCGTTGGCGAACAGGCTCGGCTGCCCCGAACCCACGATCGCCGCGACCTTGTCGCGAATCCCCTTGAAGTACGCGGAATTGGACTTGGGCCACGCCGAGATGCTCTGCGCGAGACGCGACGTCGCAGCCGGATCGGCTTTCGTCGCCGCGACGGCGTCGACCCAATCGAACGCATGCAAATGGTAGAAGTGGACGACGTGGTCCTGAACATATTGCGTGCCGGCGATGATGTTGCGGATCAGCCGCGCGTTGACCGGCGGCGTCGCGCCGACGGCATCTTCAACGGCGCGCACCGAGGCCAGCGCATGGACCGTCGTGCAGACACCGCAGATACGCTGCGCAAACAGCCAGGCTTCGCGCGGATCGCGATTGCGCAGCACGATCTCCATCCCGCGGAACATCGTGCTGGAACTCCACGCATCGCTGACCGCACCGCCGTCGACGGTCGCTTCGATGCGCAGGTGGCCCTCAATGCGCGTGATCGGATCGATGACGATGCGCGCCATCAGTTCTCTTCCCGCTCGACCGGCACGGTCGGTTCATCCACCACTTCCGGCTGCAAGCGGTTGCGCACGATGCTGATCAAGCCGTGCGTCGCGAATGCGGCTGCGGTCAACGCGACGATGCCGACGCCGATTTCGTCGGCGGTCGTTTGCACGCCGAACCCCGGCACGTTCGGCAAGCGTTTGTAGAAGGGCGTGTCGGCATCGAAGAATCCGGGCTCGGAGCAGCCGATGCAGCCATGCCCGGCACCGACCGGCCAGTTCGTGCCGTCGTTCCAGCGTACCGACGCGCAGTTGTGGTGCGTTTCCGGCCCCTTGCAGCCCATCTCATAGAGGCACCAGCCCTTGCGGTGCGCGTCGTCGCCCCACGCTTGGACGAACTCGCCGGCATCGAAGTGCGCGCGGCGCTCGCACGAGTCATGAATGAGCTCACCATAGGCGAAGAGCGGACGGCCCATAGCATCGACTTCGGGCATCGCGCCGAAGGTGAGAAAATGGACGAGCGTCGCGGTGATGTTGACGCCGTTCGGCGGACACCCCGGCAGGTTGACGATTTTCGTCCCCGGCATCGCGCTGCCTAACCCGACGGCGCCGGTCGGATCCGGATTCGCCGAGGGCCAGCCGCCGTAGAATGCGCACGCACCGACGGTGATGACGGCCGCGGCGTTCGAACACACCTCGTGCGCGATGTCGAGCGCGGATCGCCCGCCGATCGTGCAGTACACGCCGTTGTCCTTGGTGGGGATCGCGCCCTCGACGACCGCGATGTATTGCCCGCGCTCGTTGCCGACCGTCTGCTTCAGCAGCGCCTCGGCATCTTTGCCCGATGCGGCCATCAGGGTTTCGTGATAGTTGATCGAAAGCGTGTCGAGCACGAGCCCTCCGACCGACGGGTTGCTGGCGCGCAGGAACGATTCCGTGCAGCCGGCGCAATCTTGGAACTCGAGCCACACCAGAACCGGGCGTTTCGCGGCGCCGAGCGCTTTCGCAATCGCCGGAACGTACGATTCCGGCAACACGAGCGTCGACGCCATCAGGCCGCAGAAGGCGAGAAAGGACCGCCGGTCGACGCCGCGCCCTTCTAACAACGGTGCGGCGCTCACGCCGCGATCTTCAGTTGAAGCCAGTCCAGCCACGTAGCCATCCCCTCTCCGGTGCGAGCCGAAATCTCGATGATCGTCAACCGCGGGTTGACGCTGCGGCAATTGCGCAGAAATTGGTCGCGGTCGAAGCCGACCGCCGCCGCGATGTCGATCTTGTTGAGCAAGAGCACTTCGCAAACCGAATACATGAGCGGATATTTGAGCGGCTTGTCCTCGCCCTCGGTCACGCTTGCGACCATGACCTTCGTATCTTCGCCGACGTCGAACTCGGCCGGACAAACGAGATTGCCGACGTTCTCGATGAACAGGAGATCGGTGCCGGGCAAATCCACGTCGCCGATCCCGCCGGCCACCATCGGGGCGTCGAGATGACATTCACCGCCGTAGGCGATCTCGGTATTGATCTGAACGACCGGAATCTCGGCAACGGCGCGCAGGCGGTCGCGGTCGTAACTTCCGCGCACGTCGCCCTCGATCACGGCGAGGCGGTACTTACCGTGGAGCGCTTCGACGGTCCGCTCGAGGATCGTCGTCTTGCCGGCACCCGGCGCGCTCATGAGGTTCACGACGTAGGCACCCCAGCGTGCAAACGTCTTGCGGTTTGCTGCCGCAACCCGGTCGTTGGCCGAGAGCAGGTTGCGAACATCTTCTTCGATCATGCAGCTTCCTCCGGAACGTCGACGCTGACGAGGCGTAATTCGCGACCGGTGACGATCTCCACGACACCTTCGCATTGCGGGCACAATAGGGACGGCAGTTCCGGTTCGGCTTCGAGCGCACACGACCGGCAACGCGTGCGCAGCGGGACACTTTCGATGTTCAGTTCGGCCCCCTCGAGGAGCGTCCCGCGGCTGAGCACCTCGAAGTAGAAGCGCAACGAATCGGGAACCACCGCCGTGAAGCGGCCGATCTCGACCTGCAGGGACGTCGCCCGCTGTGTTGTTTCACGTTCGGCAAGCGCTCCCAACGCGACGTCGATCAAGCTCCGGCATATTCCGAGTTCGTGCATCACACCCTCACCCGTGCACCGCGATGCCGACGCCCAGGAGCAACGCATACTGCAATGCGAGGGCCGACGTCTTCGGCGTCATCGGAAAGAGCTGATCGAAGTTGAGCTGCGTGCAGATCGTGCGCGTGATGCCGACCGCGATCGGGAGCGTGAGGACCGGCAGCAAGATCCATGGGCTGAAATGAAGCCCGAGCCAAAACCATAGCGGCAAAACGTACGCCAGCACCATCAGCCCGGCAAACTCGGCTCGCGTCCAGTGCACGCCGAATCGGACCGGACCGGTCTGCCAGCCCTTGAGGGCGTCGAATTCACGGTCGCGGATATCATCGATGAGCAGAACGTTCGTTACGATGGCGCCGATCGGAAGTCCCAGCACGACGGCGGTCAGCGGAAGCGCTTGCGGCACGATCCGCCAATCGAAGCCGCCGGCGAACGCCGGCGCGGCCTGAACGTAATAGATGCCGGCAACGGCGACGACGCCGAACATCACGAAGAACGTGGGGTCGGCGATGCCGAGCCTGGTCAGCGAGAACCGGCCGACCGAGTACCCCAGGCTCGCCAAAACGCCGATGAGCCCAAAGACCAGAACGGCAACCCCGGCGACCGACAGCAGGTACGGCCCCGCCAGCGCGGCCAGCAGAAAGCACCCGGCGATCGCCCACCAGAGGGACGAGAGCCGCAACGTTCCATCGTTTACGGCGGCGGTGAGCTCGGGATGCTCTTGAACGTCCGGATTCGTCGTCAGGAGTTGATAGTTGTCGGTGAAGACGCCACCGATGTGGACGAGCCAGCTGGCAGCGAAGGCAACCGTCGCCGGAACCGCGGCAAAAACGCCGTTGTGAATCGCCAGACCCACACCGACGAGGGCCGGAGCGGCGGCCGTGGGCAGCGTGTGCGTCGGATACAACAGTAAATCGATCCAGATATTGCGCCGCACCAGCGTACACTGCCGCACAGATGCGAAGGATTGGTGAATGGCAGCTTCGTTATCTCTTCAGAAATCGGGATTAGGCTCGGCTCATGAGCTTCAAACGTCGAGACCTTCTTTTGCGCGGCGGCTCGGCTGCTGCAGCAGTTCTAGCAAGTGCTAGCTTAAATACCTCTGCCTCAGCAGCGACCTCAGCCGCCACCACGACCCAAGGTCCACCGCTGCTCTGGCAGCAAGAGGCCGACGTCGTCGTGATCGGATCGGGCGCCGCCGGCTTGCCGGCCGCGATCGTCGCGCGGGAGGCCGGTTCGTCGGTGATCTTGCTCGAGGCCGAAAAAGACATCGGCGGCCATGCCATCACCAGCGGCGGCAACGTCCCGCTGGGCGGCGGCACGAGCCTGCAAAAGAAGTACGGCGTCAACGACTCGCCGGACTTGCTCTTCCGCGATCTGACGGACTGGTCGGTCGTCGAGCCCAACGGCTTCCCCGACTACCGTTATAACGACCGCGAGATCATTCGCGCGTTCGCCGATAACAGCGCGCCGACGTACGAGTGGCTCGTCGCGCACGGCGTCGTCTTCGTCGATAAAGCCCCCGACGGTTTCGGCGGCACGTCCGTCGGCAATTCGGTTCCGCGCGAAGCGCACAGCGCCGTCATGAATTGGCCGATGGTGCAATCCGGCAAGCCGGCCGACCCGGGCATTCAGTCCATAACCTCGTCCGGCAACGGTCTGATGCGCCCGCTCCAGGCGGCCGCGAAGAAAGCCGGCGTCCAGCTGTTGCTGCAACACAAAATGGTCGGTCTCTACCGTCAAACGCCGAACGGCGGGCGGGTGATCGGCGTGGCCGTCGACTTCAACGGTAAACGCATCAACATTCGCGCGCGCAAGGCCGTGATCGTCGCGGCCGGCGGTTCCAGCGGTAACGTCAATTTCCGGCGCATGTTCGATCCGCGTCTGACCGAAGAGTACTGCGGGATCGCGGGCATGCCGTGGTCGGATCAAGACGCCGTCGGCGAGATCGCCGCGATGAGCGTCGGCGCATCGCTCTGGGGCCTCTATAACCAAACCGGCGAATTCGGCTCGAACCTGACGAAGCCCGGGACCATCGGCAACCAATACGGCTACGTGAACTTACAGTGGCTGCCCGGCAGTCCCGTGTTCAACAAAGCGCGCGCAACCGGACTGCAAGTGCGCAATTGGCAGGACGTCATTCTCGTCAACATGCTCGGCAAACGCTTCTACGACGAGACGGGTCCGCAGTTCGACTCGAACGATTACAACTCGATCAATCCGTACACCCAAGACAGCTATCTCAACGCGAAGAATCAAACGTACAATCCGAAGAACTGGATCGATGCGGCGATGGCCGGATTCAACGACGGGCACAACGGCGGCGGACCGATCTGGGCCATATTCGACGCCGACGCGGTCGCGCGCGAAAAGTGGAATCCCACCGTGCCGAACGTCGACTTCAACGGCGGCTTCTTCTTCTCGGCAAACACGATCGCCGATCTGGCCGCCGCGATCAAGATGAAGTACCAGCGCCTGCCGATGCCGCCCGACGCGCTGCAAGCGTCGGTAACGCGGTACAACTCGTTCGTCGATTCCGGCGTCGACAGCGATTTCGGCAAACCGAAGCCGCTCTACAAGATCGCCACCCCGCCGTTCTACGCCGCCTGGTCCACGCCCGTCATTCATGACACGCGCGCCGGATTGCGTATCAACGCACGGTGTCAGGTCATGGACATGAACGGCCACGTCATTCCGGGGCTATACAGCGGCGGCGAATCGGCCGGCGGTTTCAGTCAGCACGGTCTCGCCCGGGCGGCCTGCCAAGGATTCATCGCGGGCAAGAACGCAGCCTCGGAAAAGGCCTAAGGAGAACCCCATGAAACAGCACGTCCTCGCCGCCGCCTTCATCGCTGGTGTCTGCATCGCGGCCGGCGGCTCACCGCTGCCGGCGGCCGCGGCGCAGCAATTCACCACCGCTGTGACCCCGCTGCTCGACGGCGCGGGCGGCAAGTCCATCGGGTCCCTCGCGCCCGGCGCGGCGCTGGACGTCGTGGGCCAGTCCGGCAGCGCGACGCACGTCACGCTGCACGGCTGGTACGCCGCCGGTTCGACGGCAATCGTCGATACGGATCCCGCCAAACACATCGTCGCGCTGAGCGGCTTCACCGGTCATGGCACCGCCGGCGCGGCGCAAGCCGTCACCATCGACGGCTGGGTTGCGACGAGCGCGCTCACCGGCGACGTGCAAACCGTGTGGAAAGCCGCCGCGGCCCTTTATGCGCAAAAGTGCGGCCAGTGCCACGCGCTGCAACCCGTTAACTCCTATTCGGCCAACCAATGGCCCGCGATCTTGAAAACGCAGGCCGACAACGCCGGGCTCGATCCCGGCGAGACGGCCCTGATCCTGACATACCTTCAGGTCCAAAGCGGCCACTAGGCTAGGAGCATCATGGAAAAGGTTGACCGGAATTTTCTCGTCCTGAGTGCGGTCTACGGGTTGCTCGGGATGGGGATCGGACTCTACATGGCGTCGGTCGAAACGTTCAAGTTTTCGGCCGTGCATTCGCACCTCACGCTGGTCGGCTTCGTGACGCTGGCGATCTACGGCCTCGCCTACCGCACCGGACTCGCCAAGAAAGACCGCTGGGCCGTCGCGCATTTTTGGGTGTCCGCCGTCGGCGCGCTCATCTTTCCCCTCGGCGAAGGTCTGGCCATCAACGGCAACGGCATTGCGCTCGCCGTCGTCGGCTCGATGCTCGTGATCCTTTCGGCACTGCAATTCGTCGTCGCCGCTTGGCGCGCTTGAGAACGATCTGATGTCCGGCGCCGAAGTCGAACGCTTTCGCCTTCGGCGCTTCATCGGCGAACTCGAGCGCGCCGGCGAACTCGAAACGGTTTCCGAACCGCTCGACCTGATCGACGTCGCCGCGCGCCTCGACGGCAATCCCAAAGCCGTCATCTTCCGCAACCTGCGTTCGTGCGAGTTGGACGTTGTCGGCAACGTGATGAGCTCGCGCGAACGTATTGCGCTTGCGTTCGGCGTTACGGCCGGCGGTTTGCTGGCCGAAGTCGCGCGCCGCGTTCAGACGCCGATCGCGCCGGCCGTGATCGCGAGCGCCGATGCGCCGGTTCACGAGGTCGTATGGACGGGCGCCGATGCCGATCTCATGCGCCTTCCGGTCCCGCTGCAGCATGGCGATGACGGGAGCCTCTACATTTCTGCCGGCATTGATATCAGCCGCAGCTTCGACGGTGCACGGCGCAACGTCGGTTATCGCCGTTTGATGCTGCGCGGACCACACGAGGCCGGGATCGATCTCGTCGCTCCGAGCGATCTGCACAATCTCTATGCCGAGTACGTCGAGCACGAGACGCGCATGCCGATCGCCTTTGCAGTCGGCTCGCATCCGGCCGACAGCATAGCCGCCGTCGGAACGTGGCCGGCCGCCGACGAACTCGCGCTTGCCGGTGCGTTACGCGGCGCCGCGGTCCCGCTCGTGCGCTGCGTGACGATCGACGCGGAGGTGCCGGCCGATGCCGAAATCGTACTCGAGGGCTACCTCGACGAACGCGGCTGGTCGGAGCTCGAAGGGCCGTATGGCGAATTCTACGGCTACTACGGCCCGGCCAAATACAACCCCGTCTTCCACTTGACGGCGATCACCATGCGGCACGACGCGCTCTTCCAAACGCTGGCAATCGGCGGGCGGCACATGGCCACGACCGACACCGCGCAGCTGAACGCGATCCGTACCGAAGCGGCCGTCTGGACGGCGTTGCAGAGCGCGGTGCGCGAGCCGGTTGCGGTGTACGCACCGCCGGTTTGCGGCGGCGTTTCGCACCTGCGCATCGCGCTGCGCCAGCGTGTGCCGGGCGAAGCGCGCAACGCGATCGCCGCGGCGTTCGGTTCCAACGCCGAGGTCAAGCACGTGTTCGTCGTCGATCCGGATATCGACATTTTCTCCGACGAACAGATGGAATGGGCGCTCGCGACACGCTTCCAAGCGGATCGCGATCTCGTCGTCGGATCCCACCTGCGCGCGGTGCCGTTGGACCCATCGCTGCGCGGCAGCAAAACCGGCGCCAAGGCCGGCTTCGACCTGACGATTCCCATGGAACCGGCCGCGGCGGCGCACTTTGCCGTGCCCGGTCCGCCGCAACTCCGTGCCGTGCCGCACCAGCCGGTGCCGGTCGCGCTCGCGGACGGCCCGCGAACCTTTCGCGAGCTCGTCGAGATCGCCGGCACGCGCGATGGGCGCGACGTCGTGCGCGCGCTAGACGACCTTCGCCGCTCCGCGCGTCTCGAACGTCTGGCCGACGGGCGCTACGCGTTGAAGGACGGCGCCGCGGCCGGCGATACCGATCAGCGCGGCGGCAACCGCGGCGATGAATCCGGGCACGGCGATCACCGTGAGCATGCGCGCCTCGCCCCAACCCAGCGATAAGAGAACGCCGGCGGTGACCGGCCCGATCACGCGCGCGATTTGACCGACGCCGAACGCCCACGACCCGCCGGTCGAGCGCATGGCGGTCGGGTATTGCGTCGCCGCGACCGCATTCGCCGTACTCTGCGCACCGTATGCGAAGAACCCGGCCAGCAGCACCGTCGCCGCGACGAGCGCGACCGAACCGTGGACATAGCCGGTCGCGACGACGAAGCAGGCTCCGCAAAAGAACGCGCCGCTCAAGATGAAAAACCCGAACCGCCGCAAGCGATCGTACACCAGCGCGAACGCGACCGCACCGATCAAACCGCCGAGATTGACGGCCGACGCAACGATGATCGCGCTATGCCGCGCCATGCCCGCACTGGTGAGAATGGTCGTCAACCAGCTGTTGAGGACCATCACCAGCATCACGTTGGCGAAGAACATCAGCCACAGCAGGCTCGTCGTGAGGGCACGGCCCTCGCGAAAGAGCAGCCAAACGGGAAATCCGTGCTCGTTCTTTTCCGCGACGACGACGTGCCGGCCGGTCAGGCTCGCATCCGCCGGCGCGAGCAGGCCCACGATCCGGGCCACGCGGTCGTCCGATACCCCGCGCTGGACGAGGACGTGCAACGATTCCGGCAAGCGCCAAAGCAAAACCGGCGCGATCAAACACGGCAGCATCCCGCTGATCACGAAAAGATAACGCCAGCTGTGGCTTTGTGTCACGCCTGCGGCAGCGATGCCGGAGACGATCGTCCCGAGAGCAAAGCCGACGAAGACGATCAGGACGATCGTGACCTTGCGCGAACGCGGCGCGTACTCACCGGCCAAGGCTAACGCGACGGGCATCACGCCCATCAGGCCGATGCTCGCCAAGAGTTGAATCACGGCGAGCTGGGCGACCGAGTGGACGGCGGCCGTGGCGAGAACGAACGGCGTGCTCGCCAGCATCGCCCCGATCATGACCGGCTTGCGGCCGAAGCGATCGGCAAGCGGCCCGCAAATCAGGACGCCGAGTACGTTGCCGGCACCGAGGACCGCAAACGCCGGCCCGAGGGCGCCGGCCGAAACGCGCAACGACTCGGCGACGTTGGGGGCGACGTAGCCGAGCGCGAGATCGTTGAAACCGCTGGCGAAGCAGGCCAGCGCGCAAAGCAAGAACACTCCGATTTGAAAACGGCCGAGCGGCCGCGCTTCGATGAGGTCGGAGACGTCGATGGGCCCTTGCCCCGTCACTTTCTGAGTCGGCGACATGTTGTTGCGCAGTTTGGCCCAGAAGTATGAAGTTTTTAGGCAGCCCGCCTTCATACGGCGTTCATGGGCCACGGTCATCATTCGCCGGAGCCAACCCGGAACTCATTACGTGAGGAATGATGATCGATCTTTTGCCGCGTCGTGAAAAAGCGATGCCGAGCCTGTGGCCCTACAACGTCTCGACCGCCGTTCGGAGTTCGGACGGCGGCGATCGCTGCGGCGATCTGATCGTCTATCAAGCTCTCGAAGACGGCACCGTCGCCGTGGTCGTGGTCGATGTTGCCGGGCGCGGAAAAGCGCTGCGCCCACTCGCCTACTACGTCGCGACCAATCTGCTCGGCCTATTGGTGATGCAGTGCCCGCTCGAACGCGCGGCGTCTATCGCCGATCGCGATTTTCGGGCCGAGTTCAGAGCGGATGCGCCCGAATTCGTCACCGTTTTTGCCGGGCTGCTCGATCCCGATGAAGAGCATTTGCGCTATCTCTCGGCCGGCCATGAGACGGCCCTCATTGCGCGACCGGATCGATCGCACGTCCACCTCGGAACCACGGGGCCGGCATTCGGAATTGCTTCCAAACCGCGGCATTACGTCGCATCCGTACCGTTACGGCCCGGCGACAATCTGATCGTGGTAACCGACGGTATTACCGATGCTCGTGATGCAGCCGGAACCGTTTTCGGATCGCGCGGCGTGCTGCGCAGCGCGTTACGGTCGAAGGCCGCCGGGACGGACGGCGCGCGCGCCCTCCTTGACGATGCGGCCCGGCACGCGGCCTTTCCGGCCGATGACCGGGCGGCGATCGTCCTCAACGTGGATACAGCGCCTTCGCACATCCTTCCCAAGCGCTTCACGTCCGTCACATAGCATCGGCTCACTACCACCACGGATGCTAAAGGGAACGGGGGGGAAATCATGACATCCAATTCACAGATCGAAGATCCGCCGATCGCGCGAGCGCTATTCGGCAATACCAGGTTCGCCTGGATCTGGCTCATCGTCCGCCTCTATGTGGGCTGGGAATGGCTGAGCGAAGGTATCGCCAAAGCCAACGATCCGGGCTGGTTCGGAGCCAAAGCCGGTAGCTTTCTCACGATGTGGGTCGGCGGAGCGCTCAAGAAAACGCAAGGCGCGCATCCCGATGTCCAAGGCTGGTACGCGTCGTTCCTCAGCCACGTCGTGTTGCCGCACGCCGCGTTCTGGAGCTATACCGTCACCTGCGGCGAAATCTTCGTCGGTCTCGGCCTCATCCTCGGCCTTTTCACCGGCATCGCAGCCTTCTTCGGCACGACGATGAACGCGAGCTATCTGCTCGCCGGCACGGTCAGCACGAATCCGATCCTGTTCGCACTCGGATCGCTGCTCGTCCTCGCATGGAAGACCGCCGGTTATTGGGGCCTCGATCGTTGGGCGTTGGCCAGCCTCGGTACGCCATGGAAAAATACCGGAACGCCCACCGTCATCCAAGCGCCCCCGGGAGCGAAAGTCGCGGCTTCATGACCGAGATCCACGAAAGCGTGACGGCGCTCTGTCCCCACGATCAGACGCCGCTCGCTGCGGTCGCGTACATCGACTCGTTACCGTTGGAAGACGGGAAGCGAGTCGCCGCGATTCGCGTTGAGGCCGGCGATCGCATCGTCGAACGCCGAGTCGATATGAGCCTCAATCCCCAAGACCCGGGCGTCGAACCCGACAGCGTCATCATGGATATCCGCTGGGGACCACACGACGGTGACCCCAATCCGTTCTTTACGGGAACGTTGACCGCCGAAGATACCGGCGGGAACTTTTGCCGTCTCAACCTCGACGGGAGTTATGAGGCGCCGCTCGGCTTCGCCGGGCAACTCTTCGACGCGGTCGTCGGCCAACGCATCGAACTCGCCGTGTGCCGCCAAGTGCTCGACGACATCAAGACGGCTTTCGAACTGGCCTTCCAAACCGGAATGACCATCGCATAATCGGCGCTACGGAACCGCCACGACCGGAATGTCGCTGATCGCCGACACGCATTCGGCGACGCTGCCGAAGACCAGACGCGAGATCCCGTGCCGCGCGTGCGTACCGATCACGATGGTGTCGCTGCCGAGCTCTTTCGCATAGCGGATGATGCCCGGCGCAACCGCGCCGTAGAGGACCTTACCGTCGGCAGCGACGCCGTTCTTTTCAGCCAACGCCACCGCTTCGGCACACACTCGTCGCGCGTCGTCTTCCGACGCTTCCACGATCGGCAACGGATCGAACGGCGCACCGATCCCCCGTCCCAACCCGACCACGGCGATATCAACCACGTTGCAAAAATGAAGCGCCGTCCCGGTGCGGGCGGAAGCGATCGCCGTAGCGACGCCGCGCAAGGCGGTTTCCGATCCATCGACCGGCACCGTGACGTTGAGAAACGGGGTGTCCATAGCCGTGACGATAGCAATAGTACCGGAAGCCTCGGCGAAGAGTCTATGGCGGTTTTGCGGTTCAGGTTCTTTCCTTCTTCACATTCCGCCGCTAGAATAACGGAATGGCTACCTCGCCTCCGCCCTTCTCGAGCCTGCTGGTTCCCTATGATGGTTCGGACCCGTCCCGCGCAGCGCTGAAGTTCGCGCTCGCAATCGCTGCGGGCGGCGCGAAGGTCACCTTGATCAATATCGTCGACGAAACGACGGTGATGGCCCAATCGGTATCGAGCTCGATGGTCGCTTTCGATCCGACGCCCCTGATGGAGGCATTAGACACTCAAGGCGCGGTCGTGCTCGATGATGCCGCCGCAGAGTGCCGAGCGGCGAACGTCACGGCGACCAAAGAACTCGTGCATGAGCAGCCGGTCGCCGGCATCCTTGCAGCGATCAAAAAGCACGCGATCGATCTCGTCATCATGGGAACGCATGCGCGGAAGGGCGTCGCGCGGACCTTCCTCGGCAGCACGACGGAAGGCGTCCTCCGCTCGAGCCGGATCCCCGTCCTGACCGTGCGAACCGTGGATCGCGTTGCGTCGGCACCATTTGCCACGGCGCTGGTTGCCGTCGACGACTCGGAGACCGCAGATGTTGCGGTTGCGGTCGCGGCGATGCTGGCACGAACGGCCGGGACCCAGATCATCGCCGCGCATGCCGTCGACACGGAGACCCTCTACGAAAACTCGCTGGCCTACGGGTTCGATCCCACGCAATTAGCCGACGACATGCGGGCGGAGGGCAGCGCGATCGTGCAGCGATCCTTACAGCGCGCTTCGCTTGCGCCGGATACTCCGGTTGCGATCGTTGAGGGGCATCCCGCCGACGCGCTGATCAAAGAAGCCGATGCCCGGCACGCAACCGTCATCGTCGCCGGCTCGCATGGCCGCCGCGGACTGCGCCGCTTCTTTCTCGGCAGCGTCGCCGAGAGCATCGTGCGTAACAGCGACATCCCCGTTCTCGTCGTGCCCGCGCCGGCCTAGCTCGTGCCGGCGGCGGCGATCGCCATCATCCAATCTTCCCGAACGTGCAGGCGCAGCACCGCGACGTTCGCGCCGGCGGGGGAAATGACCGCATCGGTGGTTTCCGGCGAGTTGCGCCCGGCATCGACGCGCACGCCGAGGTAGGCGAGGCCGGCGCACACGTCGGCCCTGACTCCGGGCATATGTTCTCCGATCCCGCCGAGGAAGGCGACGGCATCGATTCCGTTGAGCGCAGCGGCCATCGCGCCGACCCCGGTCACCACGCGATAGACGAAGACGTCGTACGCGAGCTGGGCACGCTGGTCGCCGCGCTCCCGCCCGGCGACGATGTCGCGCATGTCGGCCGAACCACCCAGTCCGAGCAGACCCGAACCGTCGGAGATCAGCGTCTCCGCAGCTTCCACCGAAAGGGCCTTCTCGCGCATGTAGGCCAGCAGCATTCCCGCATCCAGCGTGCCGCTGCGCGTCGCCATCAGCAAACCATCTTGCGGTGTGAAGCCCATCGACGTATCGATGCTGCGCGCGCCCGCGATCGCGGCCACCGAGCAGCCGCCGCCGAGATGGACGCCCACGAGTTTGCGCACCGGAACGGGATCGTTGAGAAGCGCAGCAACCCGCGCGGCGGCAAATGCGTGGCTCAGTCCGTGAAACCCGACCTTGCGCCAGCCGGCGATAAAATCCGCATACGGCAGCCCGTACGCCGCGGCTCGATCGGGAATCGAACGATGGAACGCGGCATCAAACACGGCCACGTGACGTGCACGCGGCAGCTTGGCCGACAGCGCATCGAACGCGGCGAGCACGCCCTGCGTGTGCAGCGGCGCCAGCTCTTGCGAGGCGGCAATCGCCGCACGTGTCCCCGCGTCGAAGAGTACCGCGTCGGTTTCGGGCAGGCGGCGTATGCGCACGACGCGGTAGGCGACGATATCGACGCCGGTTGACTCGAACGGCTCGAGCGTCGCCGCGTCGGCCAGCGCCGCGACCGAACACTCCAATTCCGCGATCGGCTGGGACGGCTCCCCGGCTACGTCATTCGGCGAAACGGCAATGAGCGAGATCTTCGCGGAGCGCGACCCGAGATTGACGCAAAGGACGCGGAGCGCATTCACCGCCCCCATACTACCAGCTCGAACGCGTCAGCGGCTCATCGAGCTCCAGATGACCGCCCGGAATTGCGGCAACCCGCGCCCCGCCGATACGAACTTCAACCGCCTCGATGCCGGGCAAGGACGTCATCGTCCAGACGAGCGACTTGAACGTCGCGGCCTCATCGAAACTGCCCCCGGCGAGGCGGTCGACTTCCGGTGAGACATCGACCACCGCCGTAGATCCGCGAACCTCGACCGAACGGACGTATGTGCCGGCCGGAAAGCGAACGGCATCAATACCGGCGGGCGGCCCGGCGATCGCTTGCGTGGCGGCGAAAAAGGCGACACTGCGCGTATCCCGGGCCGCACCGAGCGGTACGGTACGCGGGACTTCGGTTTCTCCGTCGAGCTGCGTGGAATAGACCGTCACCCGTGCGTTGTCAACTGCAGCGCTCCGTCCGCTGAAATACCACCAGCAGAACGCACCCAAAACGACCGCCACCGCAGCGGCGAGCGTAAGCATTTTTTGCATCGTCAGCCGTACGGTATCAGCCGAATACGGAAGGCGCGGTGAAGAGGGGCAAAGCAGCACGTTCACCGTTCCTTCGCACGCCCTAAAATGCTTTCGCTCCTCCTTCACGATCGCGTGCCATCGTTGGACCATGCCGACATCGAATGCGCCATTTTCACGCGTGCTCGTTCCCTATGACGGGTCCGAGCCCGCGCAAGCGGCACTGCGCTTGGCCCTGAATCTGGCCCGCGGAGGGGCTACGCTCACCGTGCTTACGATCGTCGATGAGATGCCGGTCACGCAGGCGGGCAACGCGCAAGGCCGGGTGGTGCTCGACGAGGCAGCCGCTCGCTGCCGGGCCGCGGGCATCGAGCCGCAACTCACGCTCATCCACGAACGCGTGGTGACCGGCATTCTCGCAGCGGCCGCCACCGGCCAATGCGACCTGATCGTGATGGGAACCCATACGCGAACCGGGATTGCGCGAGCCTTTTTAGGCAGCACGGCCGAAGGCGTCTTGCGCTCGAGCTCGATCCCCGTGCTTACCGTTCATCCCATGGACCGCATCGCGGATTCACCGTTTGCCACCAGCCTGGTCGCGATCGACGATTCGGAACCGGCGGACATTGCGACCGAGCTTGCCGCACGGCTGGCGCGTCTCACCGGCGCACGCATTATCGCCTGCCATGCGATCGACGCGACCGGCATCGCTGATGCGTCCGTCGCGCTGTCGTTCGGCTTGGTGCCCGCCCAGCTCGATGAGACCTTGCGGCGCGAAGCCGTTTCAACCGTAAACGGTTCGCTCGCTCGAGCGGGCCTGCCGGAGAGCACGCCGGTCGTCATCATCGACGGCGGTTCGGCGCGCGCGATCGTCGCGACGGCTGAAGATCGCCGGGCCGACGCGATCATCGTGGGTACGCACGGCCGCCGCGGTTTGCGCCGTTTCGCGCTCGGCAGCGTCGCCGAAAGCATCGTCCGGACGAGCAGCGTCCCGGTGCTCGTCGTTCCGGCTGCCCAATCTTCATCGTCTCTTCGCTGACGCTTCTCATATCTGTGTTAGGCTCGGGACATGAGCGAAATTCATGAGTGTCTCACGGTGCTTTGTCCGTTCGATCACGTGCCTCGAGCCGCGGCGGCCTACGTCGCGTGTTTGGCGGTCGAAGACGGTTTTCCGGTCGTGGCGCTGCGCGTCAAAGTCGGCGACCTGATCGTCGAGCGCCGGGCCGATCTCGTCCTCAAACACGCGCGGGCGTACGCCGGATACGAGGTCATGGAGATCAAATGGCGAGCGCACGACGGGGGACTCTATCCTATCTTTCGCGGGACACTCACCGTCGAAGACGAGACTGGGAAGTATTGCCGCCTCGATCTCGACGGGTCGTACGAGCCGCCGCTCGGTTTGGCCGGAGCCGTATTCGACTCCGTCCTCGGGCACCACATCGCCGTGGGCGTGGCCCGCGAATTGCTCAATGAGATCAAGACGGGTCTCGAACAAGCGTTCAATTCCGGCGCGACGGCTGAGCCGGCGGGTACCTCATGAGTACGATCGTCGAAAAAGCGCTGGTTCACGCGCCGCTTGCCGCGGCGGATTCCTTGCTCCAGGCGTTCTTCGCCACGCACCGGGCACCCGACGGCGTTAGCGCGCAGATCATCCTGCACGCCGGCGATGTCGCGCACGCGGCGGTCGTTCGTTTAGAGGCGGCGCATCGTCCCGAAGACATGACGCCGCGCTACCGGGTCTACTGGGAAACGGCCGAACCAGGGCCCTATCCGGTGTATACCGGCGAACTGCTGATCGGCGCCGACAACGATTACGATACCTTCTGGCTCAAGCTCGATGGAACGTATACACCGCCGGGCGGCATTGCCGGGCAAGTATTCGATGCCATCGCCGGGCACCGCATCGCAATCGCGGTGGCGCGTAACTTCCTGACCGAGATGCGCGTGGCCATCGAGACGCTTTTCGCCGCGCAAGAGCAGGCCAAAACTCTAAAGACTTAACCGGTCGCGGCGGGCTGTTGGGGAACGACGATCACCGGCAGCCGTGCGTGTTCGAGAACGAATGCCGCGACGCTACCGAACAGCAGTCTCGCCACGGGCGAATGGTTGCCGGTGCCGACGACGATCGCCGGACTCATCCGCTTTTCTCCATCCGCGACGATTTCCTCAGCAACCCGGCCGGCGACCGTGACGAGCTCGAAATCGACGTCGGAATCGCGCGCGACATCGGCCGCATCGCTGAGCAGATCGGAGGCATGGCGCCAGTCGGCACGCTCGGGGCCGGTAACGGTTTCGATGACCAAGCTGACACCGCATGTTTTGGCGAGATCCACACCCATCTTCAGCGCCGCACGGGAGGGCATCATGTCGTCGACCGCGACCGTAATCGGACCGGCCGTTTCCAAGGCATCGTCCACGTGCGTCACGACGACGGGGATTTTGCTGATTGCCAACAGCCTCTCCGTGACACTCCCAAACACCGCGCGCGCCAGTCCCTGCCGGGCATGTGTCCCGATCACGATCGCATCGCCGTAGACCTCCCTTGCGTAGTCGCAAATGGCGGGCGCTACCGGCCCGAACAGAATCCTGGTGTCGGCGAAAACGCCGCATTTGGCGGCCAGGGCGACGGCGTCGCTGCAGACGCTTTGAGCATCCTCCGCGGCACCGATCGCCGACTCGGAAACGACGCTGCAAAAGTGCAACGTCACCCCATCGCCGGCAAGGCCGATCGCGTATTCGACGCCGCGGCGGCCTGTTGCCGATCCGTCAACCGGCACGACAATATCGAAGAACGGTGTTTTCATGAAGCCATCGTAGGTCGACGGCATGAAGTAGCTGCGAAGACGGCGCCGGCCGCCCTTCACACCTAGGTTTGGATGCCGGCGCGCGCGCTGAGCTTCCGGCCGACAATCGCGACACCGATCGCCATCGCGGCCGAGATCACGCCGACGACCGCACCGTTTTCGATCGATCCATTGGTCGCGTAGTCGAGCACCAAGAGCGAGAGCGGACGCGTCGTCGGCGTGGCGAGCAAGATCATCGTGCTGATGTCTTTCACGCAGCCCACGAACACGAACAGCGCCACCGTAACCGCGGTCGGTGAGAGCAGCGGCAAGAGGACGCGGCGATAGAGTTCCCACCAGCCGGCGCCCGACGTGAACGCCGCCTCCTCGAGTTCGAGGCCGATCCTCATGATACCGGTCTTCATCAGGTTCACGCCACCCGGCATTTCTTTGAAGAGCATCGCGACGACGAGACCGGCCACCGATCCGTAGAGCACGTTGAGTACCGGGAATCCAAGATAGATCCAGAGCAGCGAGAGGCTCAGTAAGATCCCGGGAATCGACCACGGCAACCAGGCCGCCACATCGAGCATCGGCCGGCCGGCGGCTTTCGTGCGCAAGATGATGTAGGCGATCAACGAAAAGCAAATCACGCCGGCGATCGCGGTGGACACGCCCAGCAGCAGCGTCGTCGTGAACGATGAGAGGAATACCGGATCATGCAGAACGGTGTTCCAGTGGCTCGTCGTAAAGCCGAAGCTGCCGTTCGCGTTGGTCACGCCGAAGATTTCCATGAACGAGCCGACGACCAGGGTCACCGTCGGAACGATCACCGCGAGCCCGGCAAACCCGCCGCAGAAGATCGTGGCCGGCCAGCGCCAGCGGCCGAGATCGATCGCGGGTGCGGCGGCGAGTTTTCCGGTCAACGTCGCATACGAGCGGCCGCGAATCACGCGCTGATACCAGAGGGCAAGCACGATGAGCAAGATCACGAACGGAACGCTGAGCGCCATGGCCGGCGCGTATCGCGGCGGCTCGTACACGACCAGCTCTTGAATCTTGGTCGAGAACACGCGAATGCCGGCCGGAACGCCGAGGAACAGCTCGATTTCGAAGCCTTCGAGGCTGCGGATCAGCGCGATGATGCCGGCCATCGTCAACGCCGGCGCAAGCAGCGGCAAAACGACGCGCCGGAACGACTCCATCATGCTCGCGCCCGACATGCGCGCGCTCTCTTCGAGCACCGGGTTCAGACCGCGGAATGCCGGTCCGAGCAGCAGCACGATCGCGGGGACCGTGGTAGTCACGAGATGCACCCACGTGATGCCGGTGTAGGAATAGATATTGAACGGACCATGCTGCAGGCCGAACAGCGGTTGCAACAGGCGGTTGATCCAGCCCGACTTCGGGTCGAGTAAGAGCGCCCAAGCCATCGCCATCGGCAGCGTCGGCAAGAAGAACGCGGTCCAGATCAAGAACTCGATCGTGCGCCGCGCACGTACGTTGGTGCGAATCACGAGCCACGCCAGCACGCTGCCGAGCAACAGGGCGATCGGAACGCGCATGAGCACGAGCAAGAACGTGTTCGCGATCGCCTGCCACACGGAGGCGGTGGAGAACGCGCTCGTCCAGCCGCTCAGTCCCCAAACCGTCGGGTCACCCGGCAGTGAGGTCCGAAAGCTGCCGACCAAGGTAATGATCACGGGCGCGATCGCAAACGCGGTCACGATGATGACGGGCAGCGTGAGGAGCGCGTTCGTGCGCTCCGCCTCGGTTCTTACCACGTGCCGACGGCGTTGGCAGGGAACTGGTAGTTCAGCGTCAGTTCGCGGCGCTGCGCGCCCGACTCGAGGATCGCAACGCAAACCTCGAGCGTTGCGCGGCCCCAGGCAGCGTCGAGAAACGGCTCGCGTTCGCCGGCCAGCGCATCCGCGAGCTCCATCAGCTCCGCCGCGCCCCGCAGGTAGCCCGCTCCGCAGGCGAGTTCGCGCCGCCCCTCGCGGTCGTAGACGAAAATGCCGTCGGGCGATTGACGCACCACACCGCGTTCGCAGTGCACGATGGTCAGCCCGAAGAACGGCGGTTTTCGCAACGAACGCTTGTCTTCGCCGCCGTCGCGTCCGCGCCCATACGGATCGCCTTCACGTTGGAAGCGCCACTTCTCCTCGGCCGGCATCGGCGCGCGACGCTCGGCCGGCCGGATCGAACCGGGGTCGAGCGTCCGGTAGCCGCTCTCACCGATGCCCCAGGTCAAATCCACGATGTCAAAATACCCCTGCGCGTTGAAGACGAGTGTCGCCGCCGCGCCGTCCTCGAAGGTCAGCAACGCGGTGTAATCGGATTCGGTTTCGGGCGAACCCGCTTCGCGGCGCGCCGTCACCGCGCGCACGCTGCTCACCGGGCTCCCGGCGAGATAGCGCACGATATCCACCTGGTGCGGCGCTTGGCGGAACACGGGCCCGGTGCCGAGATCGGTGCGCTCTTCCGCCGGCGTGCGCGGCCGGATCAGCCAATCGTTGAAGTTCCACGTGTTGATCTGCGTGACGCGGCCCAGCTCGCCGCTCTTGATGACCTCGCGCATGCGCCGCAGCACGGAGTAGTAGATCTTCGAGTGCCCTTGCACGTACTTCACGCCGGCGGCTTCGACCGCCGCCACGATCGCGTTACACTGCTCGATCGTCGTCGCCATCGGTTTCTCGCACACGACGTGCTTGCCGTGATCAGCCGCCAGCACCGCGTGCGCGGCGTGATATTCGTTCGGCGTCGCGATCCAGACGACGTCGACGGCGTCGCTCGCACAAAGGGCCTCGACCGAGTCGAAGAGCTCGACGCCCGGATGCCGCACACCGAACGCTCGCAGGGCTTCGGCGCGCACGTCGGCAACGGCCGTGAGCCGCACCGTGTCGGCGATCGAGCCGATGTTCGGCAAAACCTGCTCTGCCGCAATCCCGATGCCGGCGATGCCGAGACGCAGCACCGCTACGAGGTCTTTGCTGCGCCGCTACCGACCGCTTCGAGGCGGTTGAGGCTGTGCGTGGAGAACGCGATGATTTCGTTCTTGGCCGGATCGCGCAGGATGCCCATCGGCTCGCCGCCGGCCTCGACGATTGCGATCTGCTCGTCGAGCAGTTTGCGCAACATCACGACGCCGACATCGGTCACGCCCAAATGCTCTTGCGTGCGGTCGTAGATCGCGCCCTGCGTTTCCCATGCCATGCGGTCTTGGCTATTGAAGTTATCGAGCGCGTATTCGCCGTCGGGACCCTTGTCGTCGGGCATGTACTGCATCGGCACGATGGCTTGCGGCGGCTCGTCGGCGCCGGTTTCGTTCGGCGCAAACTGCATCACGATGATCCGCGTGCTCGTGTCGTCGATCGGCACGCGCCAGTGCTGGCGCTCGTTCCGGCCTTCGGGAATGCGCAGAATGTTCGGGAAGATCAGCGGCGGCCGGATCTCTTCGCCCGGATTCTCGCCGCCGTAAAAAAGGGTCTTCGTGATGCCCCACTCGCAGAGCGAGAAGTCGTACGAGACAATGGGCCGGTAGTAGTAGGCGGCCGACTCCCATTTGATCCCCTTCTGCGCCATCGTGTGACCGTGCAGATAGTAGGTGTGGGTGGTGTCGGCGGTGTTCTCTTGCGCCTGCAGCCAGTTGCACGTCAGGTCCGGTCGGATCTCGATCAGCCTCGTGCCGTCCTTGCGCACGAGCGTGTCCCAGCGCGGGAGCAGCGGCGCCGGCAGCGGCCCCATGTAGACGAACAGCAAGCCGCCGAGTTCTTGAACCGGATAGGCCCGTTGCCGCACGCGATCCTTGAACGTGCTGTCCTTCGGTTCGAAGGGCTGCTCGACGCAACGCCCGTCACGTTCGAACTTCCAGCCGTGATAGGCGCAACGGATCGCGCTGCCTTCGAGAAAACCATAGTAGAGCGAACAGCCGCGATGGGTGCAGCGTTCCGTGACGCAACCGAACGCGCCGTCCTCACCGCGGTACACGACGAGATCCTCGCCCATCACCTTGATGCGCTTCTTCGGATGCTCGTCCGTGAAATCGCACGCCGGCCACAGCGCCTGCCAGTAGCGGCGCAACAGCTGACCGCCGGGCGTATCGGCGCCGGTTTGGGTCAGGCGCGCGTTCTTCTCCGCTGAAAGCATCGCTAGACCGGCGCGGTGACGCGAGCCCCGAAGAAGGCCAGCGCGATATCGTTGAAGCGATCCGACTCGTCGTTCTGCGCCTGGTGTCCGGAGTTCTCGAGCATCTCGAACGTGACGTTGGGCAGCATCTTCTGCAGCGTGTCGGCGAATTCGGGCGGGGCGAAGCTGTCCTTCGCGCCCCACACCATGTGCATCGGGATCGTCAGTTGCGGCAGACGGTGCTTCAGCTCGAAACGCTGCCACTCGTTGGGATTGGTCTTGAGCGAGTTGCGATACTGACCTTGCAGCTTGTGGACGTTGTCGTGGCCCGGCAGGGCGGCCATCTGCACGCGGTCGGCGATCAGGTCATCGGTGATCTTGCGATGATCGTGAACGATGATCTCCATGAAGCTGCGCATCGCTTCGGGCGTGCCGTCATAGGCCTGCAGCTTGCGCATTCCGCCCATTTGCGCCTCGTTGCGTTCGAGCCCCATGGCGAGCGCAATGCTGCCGCTGCTGACCATGAGCAGCTTCTTCACGCGCTTGGGCTGATCCACGGTCAATTTGGCCGCCATGTACGCGCCGCGTGAGTTGCCGCACAGATACACTTTATCGAGACACAACGCGTCGAGAAAGCCCAGCAGGTGATCGACGGAATCCTGGTCGCTGCAGCTGTCGGCGGGTTTGTCGGTGAGACCGAACCCCAGCGTGTCCAACGCGTAAACGCGAAAGTGTTTGGCGAGCACGGGGATCGTTTGCCGCCAACCGGCCCAACCGTAGGCACCGGGACCCGCACCATGCACGAACACGATCGGTTCGCCGCTGCCGGCCTCGACGTAATGGGTCTTGATTCCGCGCACATCGACAAACGAGGAGAGTACGCCGTCGGGCAACTGCATAAACTGGGTCCTTTCGTCGAAGGGGGTCAATTCGGCGCGACGAAACCGGTCCGGTCCGTGATAACCTAAATCGCCTAAGCAGTTTTCGCGACGGTAGAAAGGCACCCTCCAAATGTCCGAGCTTCATTCAATGAACCGTCGCGCTGCGATTGCCGGCACCGGCGCCGCGCTGCTTACAGCAGCAAGCCGGCCCGCGTTTGCTCAAGCGGGTGCGATGACCGCACTCGTCAATGCGGCGAAAGCTGAAGGCGGCGTCGTCGTCGATGGTCCGCCGATCGATGCGACGCGCGAAGCGCTCGTCACCGGCTTTCAGAAAGCCTACGGCATCCCGGTCACCTACATCAGCAGCGGTACGTCGGCCAGCGGTGCGCGCGTGCGTTCCGAACGCGCCGCCGGAAAGTATCTGCTCGACGTCTTCATCAGCGGCAGCGACACCCCGGTGCTCACGTTTCTGCCCGGCGGCTGGCTCGAGCGCATCGAACCGATCCTCGTTTCGCCCGAAGTCATCAACAAACGCGACTGGAAAGACGGGCACCTCTGGTACGCGGATCCGAACAACACGATCTTGCGCGTGCTGCAAAACGTGGTTCCCGAACTCGCCATCAACACGAAGATGGTCAAGCGCGGCGAGATCACGAAATGGAAAGATCTGCTCGATCCCAAGTGGCAGGGCAAGTTCGTCGCCAAAGATCCGGCCAGCTCCGGTGCGGGTGAGTCGCTGACCAGCTACTTCTATATCGAGTTCGGCGCCGATTTCGTGAAGAAGCTCTATCAGGAGCAGAAGCCGGTCCTCTCGCGCGACGCGCGCCAAGCCGCGCAGTGGCTCGCGCAGGGCAACTACCCGATCGCCGTCGGCCCGGAGATCGCGGAGATCATGCGCTTCCAGGAACTGGGCTACCCGATCGAACCCGTCTTTCCGACCGACGCGCCCAGCGTGCTCACCGGCAGTTGGGGCCTCGTGTGCCTGCTGAACAAAGCACCGCATTCCAACGCCGCCAAATTGTTCATCAACTGGCTGGCCGGCACGAGCGCGCAGGCCGCGTTCGCGACCTCGACCCAGTCGCTGAGCCTGCGCACCGACGTGCACTACGATAAAGACCTGCCCCCGTTCATCTTTCCGCAAAAGGGAACGAAGTACTTGGACACCTACGACTACAAATACATCACCGAACAGCGCAACCCCGCGATCGCAAAAGTCCGCGAACTGCTCGGCGAATGACGCAGCCCTCAACGCAGCCCGCGCGGAGAATCAAGCAGACCGCTTACGAGAAGTGGATGGCGGCTCAGGATATCCCGATCCATCGCGGCTACGGCATCTACGATGCGCGCGTGGTCGAGCGCAAGCCCTGGAAGCTCACCGGCACGCCCGGCGCGTTCATCGATCTGGCCGGCATGGAGGGCTTTTCCGGCATGCACGTGGTGGAGATTCCGCCCGGCGGCGCCATCACGCCGCAGCGTCATCTCTACCAGCAGCTCATCTGCGTGCTCGAAGGACACGGTACGGCCGAAGTCTGGCTCGATGAAGCACCCAACGAAAAGCTCACCTTCGAGTGGGGCCCGTGGAGCCTGTTTTCGCCGCCCGCAAACGCATCGTACCGGCTCTACAACGTCGGCAACACGCCGGTGATCTATCTCGGTGTCAACGACGCGCCGATGATGATCGACCTCTTCCACAACATCGACTTCATCTTCAACAACCCGTTCGTCTTTCGCGACCGCTTCAGCGGCAGCGACGCCGAGTTCTTCACGCGCGAGGAACGCATTCTCGAAGGCTCGGGGATGATGTGGCAGACGAACTTCATCGACAACGTCAGCGAAGCACTCGTCGACGCTCAAGAAGCCAAGGGCGCGGGCGTCAAGATCACGGTGTTCGACATGGCGTCGAACTCGTTTGCCGGTCATCTCACCGAGTGGCCCGTCGGCCGCTACCACAAAGCGCATCACCATCAAGGCGGCGCCATTCTCTTGATCGCGCGCTCCGAAGGCTATAGCATCATGTGGCCTCAGGAGTTGGGCATCCGGCCGTACGCGAACCACTTCGACGACCAGATCGTGCGCCTCGACTGGGGCTTGTACTCGGTGTTCTGTCCGCCGACGAAGTGGTTTCACCAGCACTTCAATACCGGCAACGAAACGGCGCGGCAACTGGCGTTCCGGCCGGGCGGCAGCTCGAATAACCCGACCGGATTCCGGCGTTCGGGCAATCGCGTGGTCAACGGAAAGATGGGCGTGTACGTGAGCTACCGCGAGGGCGGCACCTTGATCGAATACGAAGACGAGGATCCGCAGATCAAGGTCGACTACGACAAGATTCTCGGTGACGCCGGCATCGAATCGAAGATGCCCGCTTTTACGTACAACACCGACGTGCGATGATCACGATCCGCGGTCTCTTCAAACGCTACCCGGGCCGTGACATCACCCGCAACGCCGTCAACGGCATCTCATTCAAGGTGCCCGACGGCCAACTGTTCACGTTGCTCGGACCGAGCGGCTGCGGTAAGACGACCACGCTGCGGATGATCGCGGGCCTCGAGCGGCCCGATGCCGGCGAGATCACCATCGGCGACAAACACGTCTACGACGCGAAGCAGCACATCGCGGTTCCCGCCAACAAACGCCCGATCGGCATGGTCTTCCAATCCTACGCGGTGTGGCCGCATATGACGGTGTTCGAGAACGTTTCCTTTCCCCTAACCGTCGGCAAGAACAAGCCGGCCAAGGACGTCGTGCGCGAAAAGACCGAACGCGCGCTCGAACTCGTCGGCTTGACGGAGTACGCGTCGCGCCCCGCAACCGCCCTCTCCGGCGGCCAGCAGCAGCGCGTGGCGCTGGCGCGCGCGCTCGTGCGCGAGCCCGAGATCCTGCTGCTCGATGAACCGCTCAGCAACCTCGACGCGCAGTTGCGCGAGCGGATGCGCGAAGAGATCCGGGAAGTTCAGCAAAAGCTCGGCATCACGGCCGTCTACGTCACCCACGACCAAAACGAGGCTCTGGCGATCTCCGACTGCATCATGCTGATGGAGCACGGTCAGATCGTCGAACTGGGCGAGCCGCAGCAGATCTACCGCTCGCCCCGCTCGGCATTCACGGCCACGTTCGTCGGCGTGGCCAACGAGCTCACGGGCACCGTAGAGCGCACCGCGGGCGCAACGAACATCATGACCTCGCACGGCAGCGTCAGCGGCGTCGTGCGTGACGACCTCATCCACGGGCAGAGCGTTCAGCTCTTTCTGCGCCCGGAAGATTTCGTGCTGCACCGCGACCGCCCGGCTAAGGACGTGTGGACGGGCACGGTCTCGTTCTGCATCTATCAGGGCGACTGCTGGGACTATCACGTCGAGTCGGCGGGAACGTTGCTGCGCGTGCGGGTGCACAAAGAGAAGGCCGGCTTGAAGCGCGGGGACGTCGTTTTCCTCGAACCCGACCCCAACGCCGCCGTCGTCATGCTCGCGCCATAGTGGATTCACGTTCCGTGAATCCGTCGCGTTTGGGCTTCGCCCAAGCCGCCGCGCATGTACCCGTATAGCTGGAAACCCGCTCCAGAACCGCCGCCGTCGTGGCGGCTGCACGAAGACGCCTTCCCGCACGATCACCTGACCGACGATGAGAAGGCCACGCTCGCCGATGCCGTTTGGCGCCTCGACAACGTCGAGTTCACGACCGTCGGCATCGACGTGGGCAGCTCGACCTCGCACCTGATGTTCTCGCGCGTACACTTGCGGCGCCAAGCGCACCAGCTCTCGAGCCGTTTCATCGTCTTCGAACGCAGCACGCTCTGGTCGTCGCCGATCCGCTTGACGCCGTTCCTCGACGACGACACGATCGATGCCGCGCAACTCGCGACGTTCATCGACGACGCCTACCGCAGCGCCGGGCTCGACCGCGAGGCCGTCGACACCGGGGCCGTCATTCTCACCGGGGAAGCGGTCAAGCGCAAGAACGCCGCAGCCATCGCGGCGCTCTTCGCAAGCGACGCCGGAAAGTTCGTCT
>PLTN01000034.1:29544-68374 GCA_003164495.1 Vulcanimicrobiota bacterium | reverse complement strand
AGGGACGCGAGATAGCCTCCAACTCTAGCAAGTGCAACTCCACGATCGTGTAGACTTCGTATTGTCGTCGGTGCGCTGTTCCTAACCAAAATGGGCACGTGCCCAATAATGTCCTCCTTATCGGGCGCGAGCAAGACATTCGCGGGAGCGCGCCATTACGCATCGCTACTGCTCGCGCGCGGAGCGCTTTGTCAGGTTCAGCCCCCGGTTAGAATGGCTGAGCACGATTTGGCGCGTCCCGATGAGAATGGGAAGCTCCCCGATTTCAGCTTCTGATGAGAAAAGCTACAAAATACCAGCTTCAACCAAGAACGCGGGCAGACGCCCATGCCCTCGGGTAAGCTGCAGGGCCTGGAGGTCAGCGGTGCCCAAGGCTCGAGGTCATGCCGTTCGCCGTGGACGACCTCCCCTTCATCGCCTAGGGGGCACGCCGCAATCCCCTCGTTCGAATCGCGATTTATCGGCAGCGCGCAATCCCAGAAGCGTCGATCGCCACCCTTAGCGCAAGCATCTACGCAAACTCGCCATAAGGTGTCTTCAATTCGGCAGCGATGGTCTGAAATACCGGCTCCCAGTCGTTGCATATGGTTTGCCGTACGATGCGAACGCTCGAATACCACGGAGACTCGACGCAGTCGATACCCCAGCGAAAGTCACTTACCAGCGAATTTGCTAACCACGTCGGCCGGCCCAAAGCCCCCGCGAGATGCACGGTCGAGGTGTCGACGGAAACAACCGCATCCAGCGCGGTTAGCAGGGCCGCCGTGTCGTTCATGTCCTCGCTCACCGTACGTATTGGGGAAAGGGGGAATGGGGCATCCGCTATCTCCGCCTCTGTGGCATCGAGCTGCAGCGAATGGAAATGCACGCCAGGAACCTTGGCCAACGGAGCCCAGTTGCGAAGTGGGGCAGCCCGCCATCGCTCCCGCGTGTTCGTGCGATTCCCATGCCAGACGATGCCGACATGTCGGACGTTGCGGCTGCCCCCGAGCCGCGCCTTCCAGTCTTGAACGCGGAGGGGGTCAGCGCGCAGGTAGGCATTGCCGCAGATATCGGACGCTGCGGCAATGCCCGCCAAGCATGGTAGTTGCATAATGGGAAGGTGGATATCGAATGCTTTCGCGGGCCGCCAGTGCGTGAAACGTTCGAACTGCACGTTGACGAAGTTGCGCTGGAATAGCGCCATGAGGGTAGGGGGTGTTTCGACGACAATTGGCGGGTCGTGGATTGGTAGTGTCCTCAGAAACCGCGCCATCATTATATGGTCACCTAGACCTTGCTCCGAAGCGATCACAAGTCTTCGCCCATTCAGCGCCTCTCCGCTCCAGCGCGGGACGCCTTCGTAATGGTAGTAGTACCGGGCTCCGTCCGAGTCGGTTTCCATGATCGCCGGATACGCCGCGAATCCTTCGCGGTATCGGCCGAATCGCAGGTGCAATAATCCCAGATTATAGCGAACGTCTGGGTCATTGGGAGTGATGTCAAGCGCGCGCTCGAAAAAGGCTTGGGCCTCTTTCCAATCGGTCCGGGCCAGCGCGACGCGCCCGAGTCCAAATGCAGCACGAAGCACGCAGCGGTCAAGAGTGAGCACAACGCGGTATATCCTTTCCGCCTCCGCGAGTTCTTCGTTCGCTAGCATCGCGTCGGCGAGACATACGAGACTTTCAATCGACGAGGGATCAATTTCTAAGGCACGTCTTACCGTCGTGAGCGCATCGGCTGGCCGGCGGGCGCGTCGATATACGTCTGACAGAAGCCTTAGTATCTCGGGATTGGTCGGATCGAGCTCCCGGGCGACCCCAAGCGCATGAGCTGCGCCATCGAGATTTCCAATCTGACGTTGTATAGCGCCGACGACGGTGTGTGCGTCAACCAACTCCGGCGTCATATCGGCAGCCTTGCGCGCAGCTCCTAATGCAGCGAAGCGATCGCCGCCGCGCCATAGCGCGATAGCAAACCCAAGCCAGGCATCGCCCCGCGTCGGGTCAAGTGAAACCGCGCTGGCAAATTCACCCTGTGCTTTCCGGAACCGTGAAATGGCAAGTGCTCTCCAAGCGGAGCCGAGGATGGAGTCCACCCCGTAACCATGATCCCCGAACCTTGGAGACGTCTTGAACGCCGACTCAGATGCGCGAGCCCGATCTCTTGATCGTGTTCCTAATAAGGTCGGCAAACCTTCGAATCGATGAGTCCCCTTAGGGATCACAATTTGGTCAGTGGGGGTCGTGGGTGTTACGATCGCAGCAGGCGGGATGAATGCACGTCGCCTCCGCGCAATCGCATCTGTGCCACAGTGATTACATTGCCGTTGCCCACGTCAGGCTGCCGCCGATCCCGGCAGCAACGGTACCTGCTGCTCGACCGGCCATTTTGGAAATGCGCGTAGCCAGTCCGGCCTCACGAAAATACCGAAGGTGCTGTGCGCAGTATATGGTAGCGACATTATCAGCCGAATATGCGCCTACGCTCAGCACTGCCTGTGCGTCCGCTGCAAGTGCTCGGGTCCTGAGACCGCCCAGTTCTGCTGTTGCAAGCGACATCGTTTCAAGCCGACGCAGAAGCGTGCCACGATTCATACGGGAATCGCGACGCGTTGCACGTCGGTGAACTCGGGCATCACTTCTCGTGCGAAGAGCTCGATCGAAGACCGAGATTCCGCCAACGTCATCTTGCCGAAAGCAAAGCCTGTGGCCAAATACGTGATACCGGATTCGGCAATCTGCCACGCAACATAACTGCAGATCGTTGGCGGTGAACCGGCTCCTATGAGGCCGCCGTCATGGCGACGCCAAAATCGGGGATAAATTGGGCAGGAAAAGAATCGGACTGGCCTGCCCTGCCCGATCCCACAACCAACGCAACTTCGCGTTGAAATCATCATAGGCATGGCGCGCTGTTCGCACCGCCTCCGCGTCGGTATCGGCCACGACAAGATGGCGCGTCATGCCAAGAAATGGCGTTTTCGCGGGATCTCGTCCAAGGGCGCGCCACTCAGCGGTATCGGTCTCCGACCTCACGTGCTCGACACGTTGGGCCCAGCGTTAGAGCATTCACCTCTGATGGCACGGTCCAAGTCGCGGTCTCGGCATGAGCAGTTCCGTACCAAAGCGGTGGTAAAGCGGTAAGAGGTCTACCAGCGTGCCGAGTCGCAGCCGCGTCGTGCGTTGCGCCACCGCGGAAAGAAAGACTCCCGGCGACGGCGCACCGCCGAGTGGAGTGCCGTGATGCTCGGCAAGATGGTACGCATAGAGTCCCTCGCGCTCCGCGAGTTCGATAAGTTCAAGTCGTTCGTCGTATTGCCGCGCGCGTGGTAGATCGTTGTGATCGATATGCTCAAAAAACCAAACTGCACGGAAAAACTCCTTACTAAGCAGCAGGGAAAGCCGACGAGTTCGCGGTTGGTTGCAGATCGGCTCGGAGCACGCTCAGACGTTCGAGAATCTCGATGCTAAGGCCGGCCCGTAAGGCGTTGACGACACAGCAACGTGATCGCTTGATGGCCGTAATCAGCCCCTTTCAGTGCCTTTGATATGGGAGTTCTGCTCTCGGGCGAACCTCGTGGATCGTCGTATCCTGGCTCCGCCTACCGTCATTGCTGCGACGATCGCCCACCTGATTGTCTCTGGTAACTTGCTTGCGCAAGCTGGGATCACGTTAGCGCGTTTCTTCGTCGGCTTCTTTGTGGGTATGATCCCGGGGACGCTCATCGGGCTTGCTATGGGCGTTTCTCCGTGGACGCGTTCGATCGTACAACCGTTGGTTGCGGCCTTCTCCCCTACCCCGCATAGCGCTGTTCCCAATAATACTTATGCTGGTCGGGCTCAACGAGACATCGAATATTATCCTGATTTCGCTCGGCCCATTGTTTACCATGATAATCACGACGATGGCGGCGGTGCTGAACGTCGAGCCAATCTATCGCGAGGTCGCGCAAAGTTTCGGTGCGCGAACTCGCGACCTCTATTTTAGTGTCATGTTCCCGGCCGCGCTGCCCGTGATCATGGGCGGGGTAAAGCTCTCCGTCGGGCAAGCGCTCTTGAATACCGTCGCCGTTGAGTTCCTCGTCGCCGACAACGGGATCGGCCACCTCATATGGAATTCGTGGACCACGCTGTCGATCAGCCAATCAGTTGCAGGATTGGTTACTGCCGGCATCCTGCGAGTAGTGCAAAAGGCAGCGATTTAGAGCTGCGCTTTATGAGCGCTCGTATGAGACGCGTCCGGGACGAACTCGCCGCCGATTAGCAAACGGTTCCGGTAACTCCACGGCGCCCGTGGATTCACGCTCCACGCGGCAGCGCTCCAAGCGGACCTCGAAGGCGCGGCGTCGCTCGGCCAGGTCGATCATTTCGGCATCGATGCTTTCGATGTATCTCCGGTAGATCGGCGCGGCGCGAAGCATCGACTCGCGCAGTTGCCCATCCGTAGGGCACGCTTGGATCGGGTCGCTCGGCGCGAAAATCGCCCGGATGTCGCGAAGGGCAAGCCCGATCGACAGCATGTTGGTAAAGACGGGCACGATTCTCGTCAGGCTCGCATCGAAATAGCGATAGCGGTTCGCCGCCCGCAGCACAGGGGCGATTAAGCCGCGCGCCTCATAGGTGCGGATGGCTTTCGTCGTGGTGAAACTTCGCCTGGCGAGCTCACCAATGAGGACGAGTTCCTGAGTGATACTTGGGACTCCGCACTGGAGTTCCAAGCATCCTCTTTGCCGCCCGGAATTCAGTACTTGATGCCGAGCGCTTTATACGCGTCCCGCAGCGGGCCGTCGTCGACGATGCTTTCGACAGGAACCGGCTTGTCGACGAGCTTCAACGTAACCCATAGCTGTTGCTGACGTCGAATCGACGAGGCATCAATCTTACCCAACCCGCCGGTATAGGCGGGCCCCGGAATCGACTTTATCACGTCCTCGGGAAGCCCGGACCACTTGACGACCGTCGCCAGCGTATCCGGGGTCCAACGCCCGTTCCCAGCGGCGATCTCGCGCTGAGCCCGCACGAACGCCGTCAGGAACCGGACGACGGCATCCCGGTGATCGCGAACAAACGACGCCGACACGCCGATATAGCCGTCCTGATAAAAGGGGGCGATTTCCCCTTGCGGGAGCCACTTATGTGCGAGACCCTGGGCTTCGAGCTGGGACGCCGAGGGTTCGGTGTCCATCACCACATCGACGGCCTTATTGCGCAATGCGGTGAACACGTCGGCTTGCGTCTTGAGCTTCTGCTGGTACGTCAGGTCGTCTGTGGTGAGCCCGGCCTTCGCAAGCTCGGTTCGCGCGATGAAGTCAACCGGAGCGCCGGTGGCAAGCGAGTCGAAAATTTTTCCCCGTAAATCGGCGGGCTTGCGAATCGTGCCCGCGTCCCAAAGGTCTTGCCGAACCAAAACCCACGCGACGTCGGCCCAGTTCGGCTTCTCGGAGTCCACCGACGCGACGACCTTCAAGTTGAAGCCTTCGGTAAACGCGTTGAAGAATGCCGGCGCGGTCACGACTTGCGCCATGTCGATGTCGCCGCGTGCCAGCAGCGGAATGATGGTCGCGGCGGATTGGTTGATCGTCGTTATGACGACGTTGAGATGCTGCTGGGTGAAATAGCCCTTATCTGCCGCCCGCAAGATCGGCAGATTGTTGTAAATCACGGGATTGAGCGAGACGCGGATCGTCTGGTCCGCGTCCGCAGCGGTAACGCGCTGCGGCATGCTTGCCTGCAATGCGATGGCCAGTACGAGTCCCGCAAGAAAGATCTTCATCGGGGTGCTCCTTCCTAACTGGGCCAGTGCGGCCGGGCCAATTCTGGTACCTTTGTCGCACCCGTGGGGTAAGGTTCCGGCAACCGGGGCCGCTCGCCGGCCGCTTGACATTGTCCCGCGGGGGTAAGCCTAGGCTCAACGTATGGCTACACTGGATTTCGGTCTGTTCGAGACGCTGCCGTCCGTCACCAACCCGCAACCGGCCCTCGCCTACGATGAGTTGCTCTCGAGCATTCTGGTAGCCGAAAGCGTCGGCTACAAGTACCTCTTCGTAATCGAGCACCAGAGTTCGCCGTATCCGGGCATCAGCGCGCCGAACGTTTTTCTCGCCTCCGTAGCGCGCGCAACGACCACGATGCGCCTGGGTGCGATGGTGTATCAGCTCCCGTTTCATCACCCCGTGCGCTTGGCCCAAGAGATTTCGACACTCGATCAGCTCTCTCGCGGACGCGTCGATTTCGGGATCGGCTACGGTGTTGCCGTTGAAGAGTTCGAAAGCTGGGGCATCGATTTCGCGCAGCGGCGCGCGATCGGCGTCGAGGCGATGGAGATCATCAAGGCGGCCTGGGCCGATCGCAAGTTCTCCTACAACGGCCGGTATTGGCAACTCAACGACGTGTACGTCCAACCTCCGCCGTTTCAACAGCCGCATCCCCCGCTTTGGATGGGTGGTCACAGTACCGCTTCGTTCGACTATGCCGCCGAACACGACATCGATCTCGCCCAAAACATCGATGTCGAGCCGGTTATTGCCGAGAAATTCGCCTATTATCACCGGGAATGGAAGAAGTATGGGCACCCTCGTGAGCGCCCGCGTACGATGCTCGTGCGCCACGTGCACGTTGCGGAAACCGACGAGATCGCGCTGGCGCAAGCGCAGCCGTTTATGCGCGAAGGCCTAGCCGGCCAGCGTGGAGTCAATCTCGCGCGCGAAGTGCGCCCGGACGCCGCGCCCGAACGCAAGGAAGTTGCGCGCATCTATTCGGAGAGCACCAAAGGCTACGATTTTTGGGTCGGGGAGGGGCTGGCATTCGTCGGCAGTCCCGAAACCGTGATTGCGGCGATTGAGCGGCAGCAGAAGCTCATCGGCTACGACGTCCTCCTCGCACACCATCACATCACGACCATGCCGGACGACCTCGTCAATAAATCGTTGAAGCTCTTCGGCGAGCGCGTCATTCCGGCGTTCTCCGCGGCTGCCGCGATCGCGTGATAGTTATCTAGCGGATGGCGCAACCAGCTCGGAAACCGCGACTTGGCGATCCATCGCATGATAGCGCCAGCCGAGCGCGAGCGGTGGTTTCAGTGCATCGACGTTCATTGAGGTCGCCCACACCGCACGGTTCATGTGCGCGGCGGCGACGGTGTCGAGCTTGCCGTATTTTGCCAGAATCTGCAGCGTGTCGGCGTGGTGCGTCTCGGCCCAGCGGGCCGTATCGTAAACCGCGGTTACGACCCTGTGCGCGAGGTCCGGATTCGCTTGCAGCCACGTTGTCGTCACGAACCAGCCGTTATTGTAGAACGACGGGGCGCAGGCGTCGTAGACCTTCGCGAACGGCACTACGCCCACGGCCGGAGCTTGCGAAAGAAACGGTTCGCTGACGACCCCGGCGGCGACGACGCCGCGCGCGATCGCTGCGGCCATGCTTCCCGACGGCACTTCGAACAGCTTGATCGTGCTGATATCGACGCCTTGCGCTTCGAGCCACGCGCGCGTCGCGTATTCCGGGAATGCTCCGAGCGCGTACACGCCGACGGTTTTCCCCGCGAGGTCCTTACCGCTCTTGATGGCCCCGCCTTGCTGGACGCACAACTGGGTGGTGGGCGCTTTGCTCGAGTAGAGCGATCCGCCGGCGATGTAGCGGAACGGCAAGCCGCGGATCACGGCCTGGGCCAACTGGATCGGATCGGCGAGACCCACGTCTACGGCGCCGCCCCCGACTGCGTTGGCAATCGGTCCGGCTTGCGGAAACTGCACGAGTTCCACGTCGAGGCCGGCCTTCGCAAACGCTCCGTTGTCTTGCGCGGAAAAGGCCAGCCCGAACGAATCGGTCGGCACGGCGGCGATGCGGACCTTTTGCGTCTGCGCGCGCACGATGGCTACCGATGCAAACGGCGACGCGGCAACCAGCCCGAGTATCGCTCGACGGTTCATAACAGAAGTCATGGTTCGGCCTCCACGAACGGTCGCAACGACCGCCCCAATTGAACTTGCCAAGGAACAAGCTGAAGCCGGCGGACGCCGCTTGCGATGTACGGCTCCCGCAGCGCGACGCTTTCGGCTTCGGCTCGGGTGGCCGCACGGATGACGATGTAGCCGGGTCCGACACGCACACCGTGCTCGTCGCGCGCCGATCCGTGAGCGACGAGCAATCCGCTTGCGTCGAGCTGATCGATGAACGCGTGGTGTCGATCCGCCAGCTCCTTGCGAGCGTGCGCGGCTTCAGGCAGAAGCGCTTCGTCTTCGGTGGTGGCAATGATCCAGCATTGTTCGCGTGCGCTCACGATTCGTTCTCGTCGATTCCAAGTGCGCAGCGGCCGTATTCGGCGGCGGCCCAATCCCACACGATCGAGTGATGGGACGCACCGGCCAGCAGGTCGCGGTACTTGCGCTGCATCTCGCCTTTGAGTGAGAGCGCCCGGCCCCCGGCAGCATTAAAGAGGCGCGTGACGGCGGCAAGCGAGAGCTGAGCCGCGAACGCAGAGTCGCGCTTGCAGCGAAGGCGCAACTCTTGGGAGACCTCGTCCCCGCGCTCGAGGAGACGCATTACCTCGCGGGCAGCCTCGATGTAGATCGTGCTCGCGGCATGCACTTCCGCCGTTGCGATCCCGATGCCCATTTGCGTTCCCATGAGTGACGAAATCGCCGTTCCGCGCGACTTACGCGGGGCGGTGTACTCGAGGTATTCGCGGATGAATCCCTCAGCGATGCCCACGATGACTGCTGCGAAGCCGGTCGCCGTAACTCCGCCGCGCGGCAACCGGTAGATCGCCGCCGAATGAACGTCGCTTCCGGGTGCGCGACCGCGTTCGGACTGCGCGCCGTCGATGATCCGATGCTCGGGAACGAACACTTCACGCGTCTCGAAACTTTTGCTGCCCGTGCCCGCGAAACCGACGACGTGCCAATCATCGATGATCGTGACGTCGCCGATCGGCAGTAAGAAGAAACAGCGCCGGCCCTTGGTTTCGCCGTCGTAGAAATGTCCGCCGGCGATGACCCACTGCGCGTGATCGATGCCGCTCGCGAAGCCGTGCCGCCCGGAAAAAATCGCACCGCCGGCCGTCGGCCGGGCCTTGCCGAGCGGATCGAAGCTCGCTGCTATCCGCGCGTCGTAGTCGTCGCCCCAGACCTCGTCTTGTGCAGCAAGCGGAAAGGTCGACACCTTCTGCCCGTGGTCGGTGTAGATGTTTTGAACCCACGCTTGCGAACCGCAACCGCGGGCTAGCGTTTGGCTTACGCTGCACAGCACGTCCCAGCCGAGCTCGTACCCTCCATAGCGCCGGGGTTGGCAGATCCGCAGTAATCCCGTGCGGACGAAATCCGCGATGGTCTCATCGGGGCAGCGACGCAGCGTTTCGGCCGCTTCCGAACGCTCCTGGAGCGAGCCGGCCAAAGCGTCAGCTCGTTCGATGAGACTCGTCGCATCCGCCGCCGTGCTTTGCAACTTAGGAGACGGACTCTCTCGAAAACGACAGGATTTCGTTGCTCTTCAAGACGTCGCGCACGCCGTCGAGCAAGTCGTTCAGCGTCGTCAAGTCGGCGTGGCTCAGTTCGCTGAATACTTCCGTGACGATGCGAAAATGCGCGGGCGCAAACCGTTCTATGAGCCGCAACCCGGCCGGCGTTAGCGTCAGCAGCGACGAGCGTCCGTCCTTGGGGTCAGTTCGGCGGCGAATTAGCTTCGCTGCCTCGAGCGATTCGACGAGCGCGGTCAGATTACCGAGCGAGACCGAAGCGCGGCGGCCGATGTCGCTATGCGTGAGGGTATGATCTTCGACGCCGGCGAGCGACATCAGGATCGTAACCTTCGCCGGAGAGAGCCCGTACTCGCGCATATACGCGTTTAGCAATCGCTCGAAGAGTGTCGATGTCCGCCGCAGCGTCAGCATGACGTCGACGGCGAGCGCCGTGAAGGGCGGGTCCTCCGCAAACTCCTCGCAGTTGCGCTCGATGCCGGCGCGCAGGGCGGTCCGGCTGCCGCGATCCGATTTCGGCTTCAGATCGGGGGTGCGCCGCCGCTTGATCACGCGGCTCGATCCGGGACCAGGACGACCTTTCCGACTGCCGTGCGCGAACTGACGAGTTCGTGCGCTTCGGCGACGCGCGAAAGCGGCAGGATACAATGAATGGGGATCCTCAACCGGTTCCGTACGGCAGCGTCGCACGTTGCAACGAAGTCTTCCTCGGTGTTCGCGGTACCGCCGAGGATGCGCAATTTTAGGCGATAGAGCCGTTTGATGTTCACCGCGACCTCGTCGCCGCCGTGCGCTCCAGCCGTTACCATCGTGCCGTTGCGGGCAAGACATGCGAAGGCGGCGGCCCACAACTTGGAATCCCCACTGTTTTCGAAGGCGACGTCGACGCCGCGCGCGTCCGTCGCCGCCATGACTTCGGCTTCGAGATCGTGGCGGCGATAATTGATGCCGGCGTCGGCCCCGAGTTCGAGGGCCGCTTGCACGCCGGCATCGCTGCCGGCCGCAGCAACCACGCGTGAGCCGCGCTGCTTGCCGATTTGTACGAGCGCCGCTCCCAGGGCACCCGAGGCTCCCATGACGAGAAGTGTCTGGTCATGGCACCCACCGGCCTTGCGCGCCAACCCATACGCCGCCGGAAAATGACGAAAAATTGCGGCGGCCGACGTGAAGTCGAGGTCGGCGGGAATCGCGCGGACGTCCGACGCACCGACACGGACGTAGTCGGCGTAACCGCCCCAGCGATGGATGCCGAGGTGGCGCGGTTGCGTGCACGCGTCGGGGCGTCCGGCGGTGCAATTCGCGCAAGTCGCGCACGCGAGCGTCGATGCTACCGCGACGTGCTCGCCGATACGCCGCGAGTCGACGCCGGAACCGACCGCGGCGATCACGCCGACGGGGTCGGAACCCAGCACGAGCGGCAGCATCGGATTGCGCCCGTCCCCGTCTTGGCGGGTGTGAATGTCGAGTGTCAGGTTCACGGTCGCCGCACGCACCTCGACTACAACGTCGCCCGGACCCGGTTGCGGTGTCGGGACGTCGCAATATGCCAGGACCTCCGGGCCGCCGAAGCGTTCGATCAGCACGGCTTTCATCGTCGGCGGAAGGGAGCTCATCGGCCAGGATAGTATACCCTAAAACTATATCTGTCAACGTTCGGAGAACGATATGCTGCAACAGATCGAGCGCGCGGAGAAACAGCAGCGGACCAGCCCGATTCACGTGCGTAAATTCGGCCACTTGGTGTACGAAGTGAGCGACATCGAGCGCTCCGTGAGGTTCTGGACCGAGGTGATGGGCTTCAAGGTCTCTGACCGGAACGACCGTGGGATGGTGTTCTTGCGATTCGGCGCCGATCATCACGGCATCGGTTTGAAGCCCGGGAAGAAGGGCCGCCCGCGGCCTGAAGACGGCAACGCCATCGAACATCTTGCAATGGAAGTCGCGAACGTCGACGCGCTCTTCGACGCGCGCGATTACCTACGCTCGCAAGGCATTCCAATCGTGTTCGAAGGCCGCAAGGGTGCCGGCTGCAATTATGCGGTGAACTTTGAAGACCCGGACGGCTATCAGTTCGAGCTTTACGCGGAGATGGATCAAATCGATGAGAGCGGGAAACTGCGTCCGCCTGAACAGTTTCGGCCCGCTCCTTCGCTCGAAGAAGCCGTGGCAAAGCCGCTGCCCCTGCGCTGGTAGCCTTATCTGACCGCTTCGGCCACGTACGACCCATCGTAAACGTCGGCAGGTCGCGGGGCCGACGAAAGTGTCCCGAAGGTTTGCAAATACTTTCCAATCAGAGCCAGCGATGCGGGCGCAAGCGTCAGGTTGCGATCGAACGCGTGCCACTTTCCAAAATCGAGATCCCAGGCTTTCGCCGCAATCGCGGGGTCGATCTGAATTTGGGCGACGAGAGCGGCGACCGCATCAGCTTTGTGCATATAACCGTAAAGCACTCCTTTGCGGAGCGCGCGCAAGAACTTCACGACGGTCGGCCGATTCTTCGACGCCCAATCGTCGTTCGCAATGATCGACGTAAATACCCAATCTTTCATCACCTCGCTCGCCGTACCGAGAATCGTCATGCCTTTCGATTCGGCGAGCAGGTCGTATGGCTGCGAGAGCAACGCGCCCTGAACGTTGCCGCTCACGAGCCCGGCGTAGCGAGCCGTACTGTTGCCACCGATGACGATCGAGAAGTCGCCGAGGCCGCCCTTTAGGCCGTGGGCTTTCGCGAGCGAATCAAGCACCATCGCGGTAACGTCCTGCTTCGTACCGGTCATTACCGACTTGCCGTTGAGATCGCTCCACGTCTTAATCGTGGGCAACGTAACGACGGAGTACGGATTTACCCCGAACATCGGAGCGATGAGCTTGAGCGGAAGGCCATGCGCGATAGCTGCTATTTCAGTGTCGGTGCCGTTGTCGGCCAGATTGACGGCGCCCGTCGCGACTTCACTGAGCACGTTCGTCGGAGTGTTCCCCTGGACGATTGTGACCGTCAGGCCCTCTTCTTTAAAGAAGCCTTGCGTGTTGGCAAGATATACAGGCCACTCGGCCGCGGTGGGGGACAGAACGCCGAAAGTAACTTCGGTCAGTGATTGTGCCTGTACGGGCGCGGGCGTAAGGGCTGTCAGCAGAGCAGCACCGAGCGCGAGGGCTCCCTGCGCAATGACATTCTTCATCGACGAATCATATCATGGCGTGAAGGCCGTCGAAGCCCTACGGCGATTCAGGCACTGACGTCGATCAGGCTCGTTCCTTCGTTCGTCGATGCGGACGTCGATGACGTCCCCGACTGTTCGAGCGCCTTCGTTATTGCCTGGTTGGTCTGCGACTCCGACCAATGCTCTTGCTCGGCTTCAGCGTAAATGGCGGCGAGCTTGGCTTGGACCTCCGGACTCTGCTGCGTCTGTGAACTCTGCGCCGTTGACGGCGACGTGGTCTGGCTAGTCCCTTCGGGCGTGGAACCTCGGGCCTGCCATTGGCCAGTGGACGCGGTCGGCGAAATCTGACTCACTGATGTCTCCTCGCTGATAAGGGCCTGGAACTCACCTTCATTTACATCTCCCTATCATTGGAAGGGTATGGGAAATACGCCGAAACCTCGACTCACAGCAATTCGCACAGACCCGCTCAAGAATCTGAACGGATAATGGCCTCTGACGTCATGGGCTCGGAGTGCAGACCGAACGTGCAATCGGACGACAAAAGTCAAGCTGAAGACGCTCTCGCCGCCGCTATTCAAGCGCTGAGCCTCGACCCACAATCGATTCGGAAGCTCGTGGGCCTGGCTGACGCTATGCTGGAGAATAATCTGTATCTGGATGCGGAGAAACTTTATCGTGTCGCGAAGGCACTTGATCCGCAGATAGTGGGCGTCACCTGCAACCTCAGGCGGATTGACGAACTCAAGCGAAATCGAACGTAGGGGCGCTTCGAATTCAGTGGGCCATTCTGAGAATCGCGCGGTCGCGTTACTCATAATGGACCAAGAAATGAGGCCGAGCATGAACTCGTATGCTCTGGCAGTATGTCGATTATGACGATCTGGCGCGTTTTTGCATGGCTGGCGGGAAATATGCATCCGCGATAGCAGCGTGCAATATCGGCTTTGGGCTGCAAGGCGGCAATCCGGGGCTACTCGTGCGGCGAGCGCAGGCCCACGATGCGCTTGAAAACTATGGCGCCGCAATTGCTGACTGCAGACAAGCGCTACGTCTCAGCCCCCCGGCCCACATCGGAGCCCTCGCGGAGATGACGTTGGCATTGGCGCTTGAAAGCATCGACCAAACGGCCGCAGCTCTCGATGCCGCTCGCGCTGCGATCGCGCTTGCGCCGAACGAGCGGCTGCCGCATTGCGCATATGCCAACCTTCTGGGATGGCACGGACAGCTAACGGCAGCGTGGCCGGAAATCGAATGTCACTGGATCGAGGAGCGAGCCGCCTTTCAGCGCCGCTTCCAGACCGCGGAGTGGGACGGAGAAAGCATAATCGGCCGTCGGGTCCTCGTCGTTCATGGCCAAGGCCTCGGCGACATGATCCAAATGGCTCGCTACCTGCCGCGATTGCGCGCACGCGCGGCACACGTTACGTTAGAATGTCCACCAACGCTGGAACCACTGTTTCGTACTTTATCTGGGATCGACCTGATCGTGAAACCCGGCAGCGTCGAGCCGAACGCCTTCGACGTATTTCTGCGCATGATGTCGTTACCGCGACTCCTTGGTGAGACGGGCTCTCCTGAGGGGAACGCACCCTACCTACGTGTTCCCGCCGAGCATCTGGCGCGCTGGCGAAAACCGGCTCGTATTGACGGCGCGTTGCGCGTAGGACTTGTTTGGGCGGGGAATCCGTTCCATCCGCTGGACCGTTGGCGTTCCCTATTCCTAACGGACTGTGAACCTCTAAGCGAGGTCAGGGGGGTTCGGTGGACGTCCTTACAGGTTGGACCACGAGCTGCCGAGGCCGCCGGCAGCGGGCATTGGCTCGAGCGGTGCGACCGCGAAATCTTTGATTTCGCTGACACTGCCGCGATTATCGCTCAACTCGATCTCGTCATTGCAGTCGATACGGCGGTCGCACATTTGGCTGGAGCGCTGGGAGTGCCCGTGTGGCTCTTGCTTCGACCGCGGCCGGATTGGCGCTGGCTTCGGAAGGAACACATTACGCCGTGGTACCGGTCGATGCGGCTCTTTCACGCACGGCGACGCGAATGGTCCGGAGTAATCGAGCAGGTTGCGTCGCGTTTGCGTGAGATGACGGAGGATTAAGCGTCGACGGACCGTTTTAAGGAAGTGCTTCGGCGTCGATCATATTGGCGATCAGCCGGCGAGCCTGCAGCGCTGCGGCATCCTCGGCAGTTGACAGATCCATCTGGTCGGCGTAGAGGGCCCGAGCTGCCTCCACCAGCTCGACCACGGCCTTGTCCTCCTCAGCTACGAGAAGATTTTGAGCGCCCATAACGGCCGAAAGCATTTCATCGCGGAGCCGAAAATTGCGCATAAATAGTGGGAAATAGTGTGTTGAGGTCGGCGTCTCCGGAGTGAGCGCGTGTGCGAACGCCATTTCGGCAATCGGTTCGCGCGGTTCGCCGCTTGCGACCGAGCGATAGAAATGGGACTGCACTGCTACGATCAGTCCGGGGCCGCGAAACTCGGAGGTCATGACAATGTCAACTTCTCCGGTTATACCTGGCAGCAGAAAGGCGAAGTTAGCCGCGTCGTTTGCCAACGATTCACGCGAGACAGTACAGGTCGTCGGATGAGAGGCGAGCTTCGCCACCCCGAAGAGTGGGGCGCGTTCAAGCGATGTGTTGTGGACGAAGTCAATATGTGCGGAATCCAGTAAGTTATCGCAGAGCACCTGGTGTCGTGCACGGACATTGAGGTATCCGGAGCAGTCGACACGCCACCCCGGGCTTCCGACGCCGAGGTTGGCAGTACGTGGAATTGTTGCAAGGTCGGCCAACCTTGGATCGCCCAACCAGACCCACACGAGCGGCCCCTGTTCGGCGACAGGAAACATCCGGAGGCTGCTTCGCACCGTGCCCACGCCAGGCCTGAGCAGCTGCCGGCACGTGCCTGACGTGTCGAATATGAGGCCATGATAGCCGCATTGGATACCGTCGTGCGTAAGCGTCCCGTTCTTCAGCGGATAACTGCGGTGCGGACAAATCCCAAACGCAGCCATAGCGCGGCCCATCGCGGTGCGATAGAAGACGACGGGCAGACCGAGAAGCGTGCGTGGAAATAAGAAGCGTCCGAGCTCGCTGCTCAACGCTCCAACGTACCATGCATTGAATGGGTATGGCTGTTTCAACCNNTGAGTCTTGAGACTTGTTGTGCTGCATGTGCCGGCCCGCGACCGAGGAAAGGGGGGCGACGTGAGCGGAAGGCAAATCATGGCGCACCGATCGATCATCATAGGTCGCCACACGCCGGAGGTCTGACGGTCATGCTATCTCGCCGCGGTGCCATACTTGGGTTAGCCTCGAGCATTGCTGCCCCAATCCTCGGACCGGCGCGCTCGGCCGCGCAGAGTCCAGCACCAACGGTGATTCGGCTAGCCACGTCGCCCGACGACGGCGTGATCTCAGTACTCTATGCGCAGCGCATGGGCTACTTTCGCGACGCCGGGATCGAGGTCGAAGTTCAGAAGCTCAACAGCGGTTCGGCGGTCGCGTCGGCCGTGGCCGGCGGAGCGGTCGACATTGGCCGCTCGAGCATCCTGCCGCTGATCAACGGGCACGCCCACGGCCTGCAGTTCGTACTCGTAGCCGGTTCGACGAACCATGTGCCCGGCGACCCCGACTCATCGATGCTCGTCACGAGTGACTCGCCCATCCACGGCGCACGCGACTTGAACGGCAAGACCGTTGCTGTGGCCGGCTTGTTCGACCTCAACTGGCTCTCGACAAAGGTCTGGATCGACGCGAACGGCGGCGATTCCACGAGCGTGAGCCTCATCGAGATCCCGAACTCCGCGATGTTGGATGCACTGCTTGCGCATCGGGTGGACGGCGCGACGCTTTCCGAACCGTTCATCTCGCTGGACCTGCGCACCGGCAAGGCGCGCAGGCTGGCTGATGTCACGGGAGCGCTTGGGGCGCACATCCACGAAGCCGCCTGGTTCACGACGACGGGCTACGCTCAAGAGCATCGGGACGACGTTTTGCGTTTTCGCGCGATTGTAGCGCGCGCCGCCGCTTATACGAACACGCACCACGCCGAGACGGTCGGCCTGCTGGCTGCGTTCACCGGCCTAGAACCCGCGGCAATTGCCGGGGCCCACCGTTCGAGCATCGCGCTTTTGCTCGATCCTGCGAACATCCAGCCGCTTATCGACGCTGCCGCGAAGTACAAGGTCATCGCGGCCCCGTTTCCGGCCCGGGAGATGATGTTCAACTAGGGCGAGTTGACACGAGGCCATTCATTCATACACCTCGCGCATGACATAGCCGACACCACGAACCGTATGGATGAGCGGCCGAGCTGGTGGCGCATCAATTTTAGCCCGTAGATAGGAGATGTAGGAATCGACCGTGCCCCTCGTCACCTCGCGGTCAGCACCCCAGACGAGGTCAAGCAGTTCGTCACGAGTGAACACGCGTCGCGGCCGCCCGATAAATACAGCGGCAAGGTCGAACTCGCGCGTGGACAGTACGATCTCGCGGCCCCCTCGCCGTGTCGTTCGCGTTTTGAGATCAAGGACAAGATCCGCGTAGCGAAGTTGCTCGCCTTGCTGGAGATACGGTCGCCGTAATGCCGTCCGCAGGCGTTCAGAGAGTTCCTCGAGATTGAATGGCTTAACCAGGTAGTCGTCGGCACCGGCTTTGAGGCCGGCAATGCGGTCCCTGAGCCCGCCGCGCGCAGTCAGCAGGAGGATGGGAGCCTGTGAGAACTTCCGCACGAGCGCGATGAGGCTGATTCCGTCGATCACCGGCATGGTCACGTCGAGCACGATCGCTTCCGGCTGCCAGGCTCGGATTATTGTAAGCGCCGTTGCTCCGTCCGGGGCTGTCCTCACCTCGAAGCCCTCTTGGGTGAGTCCTAGCTCGAGCACTTCGCGAAGGTTCTCTTCGTCGTCGACGACGGCGATGCGCGGGCGAACACTTGCGCTCACGTCCCCATGTTCCGCGTTTCGCATGGGAAGATTCTCCGAAAGGGCTGCGAGTTTTGCGGCCAATCCTGGCCGAGTTCCGTACATCGGCTCCGAGATCGCAAAGGAGATCTCGTCGGGACTCAACGGGCCTTTTCGACCGCGTCAGCCCACGAATTGAACGGCGATGTGCGGGATGAGTTTGACGCAGACGGTTCGGCGCGTTCAGCGCGCGGCAACGTTAATGCAAAGACCGTTTGTGTCGGCTCACCGCAGCGAAGTTCAAGGGTTCCGCCGGCGCGCTCGATCGCGCGCTGCGCGATCGAGAGCCCTAGCCCCGAGCCGCCGTCGCTGCGACCGATCCATCCGCGATAGAAACGCTCGAAGATGTACGGGCGATCGCCTGGCGGTATCCCGGGGCCACGATCGCCGACGCACACGACGACGGCGCCGGGAATAAGAGTGATTTCGACTAGGACCGGGCTGCCTGCACCGTACTTCACCGCATTGTCGATCAGGTTCCCGAGCGCATCGTAGGCATCGCCGGGATCTGCGAACGCGAAAGCACGTTCATCGCATTTCAACGTGATCTCACCGCCGCGGGCGGCGCGGATGGCAGCGATCGTGTCGCTTGCGAGTTCGACGATATCCAGGACTTCAGGCTCCGAATGTTCCGGACGTTCCAGGCGGGCGAGCGTGATCAACCGCTCGATGAGCGCATTCATCCGTTGTGTCTCCGTCCTCAAATTGCGAAAGATTCGCTCGCGCATTGAAGCATCGTCTAGTCCTCCCCTCCGCAAAATATCGTGGGCGCCGGAAATAGCGGAGAGCGGTGTTCGCAATTCGTGTCCGGCATCAGCGACGAAGCGCCGCATGTGTTCCTCGACCGATGCCCGTTCCACGAATGCCGCCTCTACCTGAGCCGCTGCCCCGTTGTAGGCCGCAATGAGCGCTCCGATCTCCGCGTGATCCGATGTATGCAAGGGGGCCGGCGCAAAGTTACCGTCGGCGAACTGCCGGAGGCGCGCCGTGACATCAAGCAGCGGCGTAATCGCCTGGCGCGTCATCCATACCGCAACGAACCATGCCATGGCGATCACAATGGCAACCGCAAATGCCAGCATTCGCAGATAGGCTGCGATCGCCCAAATCATAACCCGGGGGTCTGCGCCGATCATGACAACACGGTCGCGAACCTGAATGCGTTCGGGAGGTGGTTCAATCAGGGACCGTATATCGAGGCGCCATCTGGGGGCGTTTCGCGGTGGAAGGGCGTCCAATAATAACTGCGGCGGTGGTGGTGGAAGTGGGATAACCAGGAGCCCGGGGCGCGAGACGCGCCGTACCATCTCGTCCTCGATTTCGAGCGCAGATTCCCCGGGGCTCGCCATCCCGACGATGGCGCGGGCCGTCTGCGCGGCGGTGGCAATCTCTCCGATGAGCGGGCGTTTGAAGATATCCAAAACGACAACCGTCAGCGCTCCGACAACGAGCACGAGGATGGTCGCCACTAAGATCGCGTACGAAAGTGTCAGCCGCGTACGGAGGGAGCGCATCTTATCCCGACCGCCTCAGCGGATCGAGCGCCGCAAGAAAGTGTCCGTCGTGGCAAACCACATCCCATTATCCCCGACAAACTCTTGGACTGATCTGGGCCCGTTTCTGAGAATCGTAAACCCTGACTCTAGGGTCGGCGACCTTCTCGGTACATTCTGGAAACGGTTAGACTCCCCCAATCGTAAAGTTTGAGCACGCCGCGCTCGCTGAGAGTTACTTCCAAGACCCGGCCAACCTTACGCATGCATAAATGGGGAACGGCCGTCGAGCGCTATGCCGTCGGCGACATCACCGTACTGAAAGGATGATAGCTTATGAGCTATGGAGTCCAGAGCGCCGGACTTTTCGGGTCATTGTCGGTTGACGGCTCCACGAGCACCTCGCTCCGGCCGTTTGCCAACCTCAACCTTACCGAAGACCAGCGGGCTCAGGTCCGCTCAATTCTCAAAAATGCAAAGAGCGAAGGCCTGACCCAAAATCAGATAGAGCAAGAGATCAACTCAATCCTCACTCCCACGCAACAAACGACGTTCCAGAACGATCAGGCAAGCGTCAGCAGCAGCAGTAGCAGCAGTAGCAGCGATGCTGCTAGTGCGTCCGTGACGCAATCGTCGTCAACACAACCTAATCCATTCACGGATGCGAACGGGCCATTTGCGAATCTCGACCTTACCTCAAGCCAGCAGAGTCAGGTTTCGCAAATCCTATCGGACGCGCAGTCCGAGGGACTCACCTTCTCGCAAGTCAATTCGCAGATTAGCTCGATCCTTACGACTACGCAGCAAACGTCCTTCGAGAGCGATCTTGCGAGCCTGCCGTCAGCCGGCGGCAATTCGTCGCAAAGTGGCGGAAGCAGTTCAACGTCTTCGAATCCGGCTAGTAGCGTCCAACAACAAATCGCCGCTGCTGCCGCGCTCATTCTTCAGCAGATTGAGCAAGATATCTCCAACCAAAGCAGTACCTCGAGTTCATCGGGATCGGGTTCGTCGACGCAATCGACGCAAAACGCCCAGAACCCATTCGCCGATCCGAACGGGCCGTTTGCTAATCTCAACCTCACTCAAGATCAGCAAACCCAGATCGCACAGATTCTGTCGAGCGCCCAGTCTCAAGGTCTCACGTTCGATCAAATCAATTCCCAGATTAATGGTGTGCTGACCAGCAGTCAGCAATCCGCCTTCAGCAGCGACCTGGCAAACCTGCCCACATCGACTAGTTCGAGCGGCTCATCTGCAAGCGCCGCGTCAAACTCGCCGAGCTCCGGCCTCTCCATTGCAAGCATCCAGCAGCAAATCGAGGCGGCAGCGGAGGCGATCCTTCAACAAATCGAGCAAAGCGCCCAAACTACAAGTAGTAATTCCAACTCATCGTCAACGGCCACGGCGCCCGCATCGGGCTCTAGCCAGTCGAGCCAAAGTACGTTCAGTCCATTCACCGATCCGAACGGACCCTTTGCCAATCTCAACCTCACGTCGGACCAGCAAAGCCAGATCTCTCAAATTCTTTCGGAGGCTCAATCTCAAGGGCTCACACCGGAACAGGTCAACTCCCAGATCAGCGGGCTCCTGTCCACTACTCAGCAAGCCACGTTTAGTAGCGATCTAGCGAGCCTGCAACTGCCCACGTCATCGGGCGGCTCCAGCGATGCAACGACTGCAACGGCGAACGTTTCGGGACAAAGCCAAATTGGCAGCGACGGAACAATCGCATCTAGCTCGACCGCTACTGAGACTCAGATTCAGCGACAAATCGCCGCTGCGGAATCTTTAGTCCTACAGCAGATTCAATACGGTCTCGAAAGTTCGACAACCTAGCCGTTTTGCAACTGCGCTCAAGGCGGGGCTCCGCGCGAGCACCGGCCCGCCGGCCAACACTGCCGGCGGGCATTCCCCTGAGGCCGGCTTCCGATACTGGTCCGATAATCGTGTCGTATGCTGAACGCGCTGGAACCTTCACTCACAGTAACCCGCACAGAAACGCTCAAGAATCTGAGCGGATAATGCGGATGACGGCATGCGTTTGGAGCGCAGACTTCCATTTTTCGTACTATTTTTAAGGTGGGTCTGGCCGAATGTCTAATCCCATAGCAAGGTGCATCCGCTTCGCCCCCTTCAACTCGAGGGTTTTGCTAGACCCACACTTCCTTCACAATCGACGCCATGACGAACTCCCAATCTGACGACAAGCAAGTTGAGGACCGCCTCACCATCGCTATTCAAGCGCTGAAAATCGATCCGCAATCGATCCAGAAACTCGTGAGCGTCGCTGACGCCATGTTAGAGAACAATCTGTATCTGGATGCGGAGAAGATGTATCGGGTCGCGATAGCGCTTGATCCGCTGATAGTGGGCGTCGCATGCAACCTCAGGCGGATTGATGAGCTCAAGCGGAAACGAAGCTCCCGCCGGCAGTAACCCCGTCGCGAACCGTTTGTAATATTGGAAGCTTATCCGCCACGCTGCGGAAGTCTTCACGGTATTAAGAATACACCCTGAGTGAACGCTGCACCGGTAATAGTCTCGTTTTTTGTTCGTCGAGATGCTGCGAGGTCTGCGGACAAGTTTGAGAAACCGCGGGGTCCCCATTCTCACAGGGCTTTCAGAGAAGCGCCGCAGGCCGACCAGCACGGGCTGACCGCTCCGAGAAGCGAGCGAACGGCTAACCGGTCCAGATCAGGTTTGCGCCCGGAACGGGCGGGCCGCCGAAGTACTTTGCGGTCATGTCGAGCACCGGTTGGATCAGCGATGGTTGAATCGGTGTAGTCGCGTAGACGGCGCGCGCCATGTCGTGGATGGTGTCGATGCTCAGCGGCGTGTAGTGCGAGAGAATATCGGCGCTCTCGGGATGGTGAGCGTTGGCCCACAGACCGATCGTCAGCACTGCGGCCGCATAACGCCGCGCCGTACTGCGGTTCTTGTCGAGCCATGCCTGGCTGCCCGTGTAGCCGGTAATGAGGTAACGCTTGCCGATCGCCGCCATCGCATCGCCGAGCAGCGTGACCTTTCCCTTCAGGGCGGTCATGAACGGTTCGACTAAAATCGCGGCGTCGATGCGGTTTGCTTCGAACGCGCCCGCCATGCCCGGGAACGGGATCTCGATGTATTTGACGGTCGTATGGTCGCCGCCGTTGGCGTCCATCCACGTCATCGCGAAGAGGTGAGTGAGGTCGCCGATCCCGTTGACGGCCACCGTCTTGCCGTTCATTCCGGCCGCCGTTTTGATCGGCGAGCCGATGGGCACGGCCATCGACGCCTGAAGCGGGGGACGGCCATCGTAGATCTGCGCGGGCACGACGAGCCGGAAATCCAACCCGTGCGTGTAGGCTTGCACCATCGGGACGAGGCTGCCGCTCACGAAATTGACGGCCCCGCCGCCAAGCGCGGCGGCTGCGGCGCTGGTGTTACGGACGCTGACAAGCTGGACGTCGAGCCCCGCCGCAGCGAACATCCCGTTGTCGTGACCGTAGTACACTTCGGCCGTGGCATCGGTCGGCGCGACGCCGACGATGACCGGAATCAGATCGGCCCCGCGTGCGAGTCGTGGGACTCCGGCCGCGGCGAGCCCCGCCGACAGCGTAGACAAAAAGACCGCGCGCGACGGAGACGGGGAATGTCGTTGATCGGTCATATCGAGGCCCTCCTATGGTTGTAGTGAAAGGTTTTGAGTACGTTTACGGTGATCCGGGCGCAGTAATTACGGCCGATGCAGCGGGCGCGTAATGACCGCCGCCGCCATCGACGACGAGCGCGTCGATCACGGCAACACCGCCGGCCCGGACACACGTCACTGCCTCTGCGAAGACGTCGCGCAATGCGCCCACGTACTCGACGGGTCCGAAACCCATCGCGCCGAGCGAGCGCGCATGCGCCGCGATGTCGACCGCGGGTCGATCGATGCGCTGTCCGATCCAACGCCGCTCGACCGGCCGGCCGCGCTCGCGCGCGACGCGTTCCTGGTGGAGTTCGTCGTTGAAGTACGAGCGATTGTTGACCACGAGTACGAGGAGCGGGATCGCGTTCGCCGTCGCGGTCCAGATCGCGGTCGAACCCATCAGGAAATCCCCGTCGCCGAGAATCGCCAGCGGAAACCGGCCGGGCTCGATATCGCGCAAGCCGAGCGCCGCGCCGACCGCCATGCCGGGTCCCGAACCAATGCCCCCGCCGCCGTCGAGCCCGAGAAAATCCAGCGGATGCCGGTAGACGACGGTTGGACCGAGCCCGGCGATCGGCGAACGGATGATGCTGACGGGTCCGGCTTCTTGCAGCGCGGCGACCATGACACCGATCGCCTCGACGCTGATGCGGTCCGCGTCGTCCGACCCCGGCGCGGGTGTTGCGGCCGGCGCAACGAGGTGTCCGTTGCTCGGCGCGGGCGCAGGCCCAAGCGCGGTCAATGCCTGCGCGACGAAACGATCCGGATCGACGGCCAGATCGAGGTCGATGTTGCAAACCGCCTGATGATCCCGGCTCGCAGCGTTGTGCGCGTAGCGGTCTAACGCAGCGGAGACGACCGTTGGCGAGCCGGTTACGCCGGCGAGTTTCAGGACGCCGGCGAGATCGAGGTAGTCGAGGCTGAGGATCGCATCCGCGTCACGCAGTGCGGCCTTCGCGGCATCGGATGGTGCGAGCAGCGACGACGTGCCGGTGCTGAGCGGGTGATCGGTTGGGAAACTCGAGGGCACGCGCATGTCGAAGACGATGCGGGCGTTCAGCCGCTCCGCCAGCGCGACGCGCCGGTCCCATGCGTCCGTTCTCCGCGAGACGCGACCGGCGAGCATCACCGGACGCTTCGCGCTGGTGAGGATCGCACAGGCGCGCTCGACATCGGCCGGATCGGCGCCCGCGGGCTGCGGCGGCCCCGTGCGTGCCGGATCGAGCGTCGCGAGCGCCGGAGCATCGTTCTCTTCTTGCACCGAGACATCGACCGCGACCAGCGTCGGCCCGCATGGCGCCGTACGCGCGATCGCGTTCGCCCGCACGATCGATTCCAATGTTGCGCCGAGCGAAACCGGCTGGTCGTCCCACTTCGTAAAGCCGCGCACGAGTTCGCCCAGATCTTGCGACGTGTGGATCCAATCGATCCAGGGTCGCCGCCGTGCGGCGTCGAGCGGACCGGTTCCGGCGAGCATGACGATCGGTGCGCGATCGCAGAACGCGTTGAAGATCGCCATCGAGGCGTGCATGATGCCGACGTTGCTATGCACCACGACCAGCAGCGGTCTTTCGGTCACCTTGGCGAAGCCGTGCGCGATCGCAACCGCGTGCTCTTCGTGCAGACACAACAGCATCGGGGGATTGCCGGCGGGCGCCGACGTTTCGAAATTGACGATGCTGTCGTGCAAACCGCGGAAGCTCGACCCCGGGACGAGCGCCACGTATGGGAAGTCGAGCGCACGCAGCAGCTCGACGATCCGGTCACTTCCCCACATGTTTCGTCTCCGCAGGACGGCGCAAGCCGCGCACGATAAAGGCGGGCGTCAGATGAACGTTACGAGTGATGCGATAACCGCTCTTTTGGCGCGACCGGAAACGCGCGTCGACGGCCGTGAAAAAGTCACGGGCCGGTTGCGTTATACGGCCGACATCGCGCGACCGGGTACCCTCTGGGCGGCCTTCACGACGAGCCCGTACGCGCACGCCCGGATCGTGTCCATCGATACGCGCGCGGCGCGCGAGGTTCCGGGGGTGCGCGCCGTGCTGACGGCCGACGACGTCGGCCGGCGACGCTTCGGTCGGCAACTGCACGATTGGCCGGTGCTTGCGTTCGATCGCGTTTTGCTCGTCGGCGATCGCGTGGCCGCCGTCGCCGCGGATACGCGTGAAGCGGCAGAAGAAGCGGCGCGCCGCGTGTCCGTGGCGTACGAAGAGCTCGAACCTCTGCTCGATCCCGCAGTTGCGCTCGCCGCCGGCGCACCCGTGCTCCATCCCGACCGCCGCAGTTACTTTCACGCGGCCTTTGACGGCCGGGACCCGTTTCCGGTCGCGCATCTGAACGTCCAAGGATGGAACCGCTTTGCGCGCGGTGACGCCGGCCTCGACGCGATCTTCGCGTCGGCCCACCGCGTCTACGAACACCGGTTCTTCACGCCGCGCCAGCACGCCGGCTACATCGAGCCCCGCTCGACGCTCGTCTGGATCGACGACGATGGAATGATTTACGTCCAGTCGCCCAACAAGATGCCGTTTGCGTTGCGCGGCTGGATGGCGCACAGCTTGGCCGTGCCGCCCGAACGCATCGTCGTGCTGCCGTCCGCCATCGGCGGCGACTTCGGCGGCAAGGGCACGACGGTCGACGAGCTGCCGTGCTATTTTCTCGCCCGTGCGACCGGCCGGCCGGTGCGCTACGTCGAAGCCTATGCCGAAGAGTTGCGCAGCGCGCCGACGCGCCACGCGGCGACGCTCGACCTCAAAACCGCGGTCGACCGCGACGGGCGCTTCACCGCGCACGTCTCGCGCGTGCTCTACGACGGCGGCGCCTACGCCGGCGCGAAGGTGTTGCCGTGGATCGTTCCCGGTCTCGGCTATTCCACCGTGCCGTACTTCGTGCCGCATTCGCTGGTCGACGTCGTCTCCGTGTACACCAACAGCGTTCCCGGCTCGCACGTGCGCGCGCCGGTCGATCTGCAAGTCTTCTTCGCGTGGGAGCAGCACGTCGACATCATGGCGCGGGATCTCGGCATCGACGCGCTCGACTTCCGCCTGCGCAACGTGCTGCACGACGGTCAGACCGCCTTGAGCAACGAGCACCTCGGCGAAGTGAACGCGACGCGCGTGTTGGAAGCGCTGGCCCGCGAGATCGGGAGCGGTCGCGAGCGCCTGCCCGGCCGCGGCCGCGGCATCGCACTCACCTGCCGCGCGACGCATGCGATGCCCACCTCGATCAAGCTCGTCTTGCATGCGAACGGCTGTATCGACGTCGTGACGGGCGTCACCGAACAGGGCTCCGGGCAGTTCACGATGCTCCAACGCGTCGCCGCCGCCGCGCTCGATGTGAGCCTCGAGCGCATCACCGTGCGACGGGCCGACACGACCGAGGCGCTGCCCGACGCGGGGACCGGTGGGAGCTGGGTGACGCGCATCGCCGGCCGCGCACTCCACCAAGCGGCGACCGCACTCAAAGCACGTCTCGAAGAGCACAGCGGCATGACGTTGGCCGAAGACGCGTTCCGCGCCGCCGGTGCGACGGCGTCCTTCGAGTCGGTTGCGGCGGCGCTGTGCGCCGGCAGCGACGTCGAAACGGTCGGACGCTACGCTCCCGACGGCGACGATGATTTCAGTTTTTGCGCGTACGCGATCGATGTCGACGTCGATGCAGCAACCGGTTGCGTTCGGGTGGCCGACGCCGTGCTGGTGTGCGACGTCGGCGCGATCATCAATCCGATCGGACATCAAGGCCAAATCGACGGCGGGTTCGCCGCCGGCATCGGTAGCGCGCTGATGGAAGAGATCGCGATCGACGAGAGCGGCAAGGTGCAAACGCTGAGTCTGGGCGAGTATAAACTGCCGACGATGCGTGATGTGCCGCCGCTGCGCACCGTGCTCGTCCGCGCCGGCGGCGCGCAGGGACCGTTCGGTGCGAAAATGGCCGGCGAACTTTCCAATACCGGTGTCGCACCGGCGATTGCCAATGCCGTCTTTGATGCCGTCGGCGTCCGGCTCGACCGCTTCCCGATCACGGCCGAGCGCGTCTACGACGCACTCCACTCCGGCGACTGAGGCGTTTCCCGAGCGGATCATTTTCAAGCGACGACCAGCCGCTCGCGCAGGCGCTTGAGCGAGCCGCCGCGCATCACCGCACCCGGCAACGGGTGCCCGACGATCTCTTCGGCGAGTTGCGCGCACCCGACGAGCCGTTCGAGTTCGACGCCCGTCGCGATGCCCAGTTCGTCGCACAAGAAAACGAGGTCCTCGGTGCACACGTTGCCGGCAGCCCCGCCGTGGCCGGCGAACGGACATCCGCCGAGCCCGGCGACGGACGCATCGAAGTGTGCGACGCCCAGCTCGAGCCCCGCGTAGGCGTTGGCGATTCCCATGCCGCGCGTATCGTGCAGGTGCAAGCCCACCGCGATCTCCGGGAAGCGCTCGCGCACGGCGGATACGACGCGCTTGACCGCCAGCGGCGTCGCCCAGGCCATCGTGTCCGCGAGCGTAACGCGCGGCAACGGGGCGCCGTGCTGCGCGGCGATTTCGACGAGTTCGCCGACCAGACGTACGACCTGCGCGACGGGCACGTCGCCCGCGAAGTTGCACCCGAAGGCCGCCATGATGAAGCCGCCGGAGATCGGCACGCCGCGCGCCTGATAGCGTTCGACCATCGCGTGCTGGTCGGCGACGTGCTGCTCGTTCGTGCGGTTCTGATTGCGCCAAAGAAACGCCTCGGAAGCGCTCAGCGTGATCAATCCCTCGACCGTCAGCCGTCCCGTTGCAAGCGCGCGCTCGAAACCGCGCGCGTTGAGCCACAACCCGGTGTATGCGACGCCTGGACGCGGCGTGATCGCGCGGACCACGTCGTCGGCATCCGCCATCCCCGGCACGAGCTTCGGGTTCACGAACGAAACAATGTTGATGTGCCGCAGTCCGGTATTGGCCAGTGCATCGATCAATTCGACTTTGCGTGCGGTCGGAATCACATGCCTTTCGATTTGAAAACCCTCGCGCGGGCCTTCTTCGGTAAGGTGAACGACGGTGGGCAGATCGGACATGGGGTCCTCGTTACGCCAGCCAGGGCAAATCGCGATAGTAGGTGTCCTCGAAACGCGCAATCGCCCGGCGATAACGGCCGGTCAGCGCCACGTCGTCGAGGCCCTCGAGCAAACACGCTTTGCGGGCGGAATTGATCGCAAAGGCGTACGGGCCGCAGGCCGGCGTGTGCACCGTCTGCGCCGGCAAATCGACCGTAACGTGCAGGCCGGGCCACGCGCGCAGGACGGCTAGCAGTTCCTCGATGAAGGCCTCCGGCAGCACGACCGGCAGCACGCCGTTCTGGTAGCAATTGCTCGCGAAGATGTCGCCGAAGCTCGATGCGATAATGCACCGGAAGCCCGCGGCCGGCAACGCGAGCACCGCGAACTCGCGTGACGAACCGACGCCGAAGTTGCGGCCGGCGACGATGATCTGCGCGCCGGCGTAGTTCGGGTCGTTCAGGACGAACTCGCCGCGCGGCGTTCCGTCGCGTTCGTAGCGGCGATCGTGCAGCAACAGCTTCGCAAACACCGGCCGCATGAGAAACCGGCTCGGCGCGAGTTGGTCGGTATCGACGTTCGATTCGCCGAGCGGCACGGCGACCGCGTCCAGCACGCGAAACGGCGTCATGCGGGCACCTGTGCGGCGCCGGCGATGCGCCCGGCGATCGCGCTGGCTGCCGCGGACGCGGGGCTCATGATGTGCGTTCGGCTGCCGGGCCCCTGGCGGCCGGGGAAGTTGCGGTTGGACGTCGCGGCGCAGCGCCGGCCGGGCTCCAGCGTATCGCCGTTGGCGCCCGCACACATCGAGCAGCCGGAATCGCGCCACTCGAATCCCGCGTCGACGAAGATCCGGTCGAGACCCTCGGCCTCAGCGGCGCGCTTGACGGCCCGCGAACCCGGCGAGACGAACGCGGGAACGGCGGCGTGCCGGCCGCGCACGACGGCGGCCGCTTCGCGCAAATCGTCGAGGCGCCCGTTGGTACACGAGCCGATGAACACGTAGTCGATCGGCACGTCGCGCAAACGCTGACCGGGGTGCAAGCCCATGTAGGCGAGCGACCGCGCCTGGGCTTCGCGCTTCGAGGAGTCCGGCTCGGCGGCGGGATCGGGAATCGGTGCGTCGAGCGGGATCGTTTGATCGAGCGAGGTGCCCCAGGTCGACATCGGCGCCACGCTCGCGCCGTCGATGCTGACCTCGCGGTCGAACGTCGCGCCGTCGTCGGTACGCAGCGTCTTCCAGAAGTCGACGGCCGCGTCCCAGTGCGCGCCGCTCGGCGCATGCGGACGGCCCGCCAGATAGGCGAACGTCGTCTCGTCGGGCGCGATCGTGCCGGCGCGCGCGCCCAGCTCGATCGACATGTTGCAGACGGTCAAGCGCTCTTCGATCGTGAGCGCTTCGATGGCCGGCCCCGCATACTCCACGAAGCGGCCTGCGCCGCCGTCGATCCCCAGGCGCGCGATGATCGTGAGGATGAGGTCCTTCGCCGTCGCGTGCGCGGGCAACCGGCCCGCGACGGTGATACGCATCGTCTTCGGCTGTAACTGCCAGAGGGTTTCGGTCGCCAGCACGTGCATCGCTTCGGTGGTGCCGATGCCGAAAGCGATCGCGCCGAGCGCACCGTGCGTCGAGGTGTGCGAATCGCTGCCGGCGATCACCATGCCGGGCTGGGTGATCCCGGTCTCGGGCGCAACGACGTGCAGAATTCCCTGGCGCTCGTCCATCATGCCGATCACGTTGACGCCGAGTTCGGCGCCCTCGGTCTCAAGCCGCAGGATCAGGTCGCGCCGGCGCTCGTCGGCGATCGCGCCGAACCCACCCGAGCGATCGGTGGTCGGCACGAAATGATCCGAGCACGCGATGATGTTGCTCGGCCGGTGAATCGCGAGGTTACGGCTCTTCAGCGAGTCGACGATGTTCCACCAGAAGCCCTCGTGAAGCAGGCAGCGATCGACGTAGAGCAGCGTTTCATTGCCGTCGAGCACTGTGACGGCGTGCCGCGCCCAGATCTTATCGACGAGCGTCTGTGGCGGCACGCGCACCCTGCAGTTCGGCGAGAATTTCGAGGTTGTGTTCGCCGAGCACCGGCGGCTGGCGGCGCAGCCCCAGCCGGTGCGATCCCATCTCGATCGGCAAACGCGGAAGTTTGGCGCGGCGTCCGTCGCTGAGCGCGGTGTCCATCATGCCGATCCCGGCGTTGAGCTGAGGATCCTCGAAGAGATCGCTCGGCGTTGCGACCGGCGAGAACGGAATATCGGCGCGTTCGCACCGCGCGCACACCTCGTGCGCCGTCAGCGGAGCTACGGCGGCCGCGACGCGCTCCTTCAAGCGCGCCTTGGCCGCGACGCGGCCGGCATTGTCGCGCAGCGCGGGATCGCCGGCCAGATCGCCGAGCCCGAAGGCCTGGCAAAAGCGCTGCCAATGCTTATCGCTCGTTACCCCGATGAACACGTCACCGCCGGCCGCGGTCGGATACGTTTCATAGATTCCCCAGGCCGCGCCGCGCGCCGGCATCGGTGCGGCCGGTTCGCCGACGACGGCTTCGCCGGCCATGTGCTGTCCGACGAGAAAGGCCGAACTCTCGAAGAGCGCGCTCTTCACGAATTGACCGCGTCCGGTGCGCTCGCGTTCGTGAATCGCCGCGAGGATCGCGATGACGCCGAATGCGCCGCCGAGAATGTCCACGACCGACGCGCCCGCCCGCAGCGGACGGCCCGGGGGGCCGGTCATGTAGGCGAGGCCCGTCATGTACTGCACGATCTCATCGAGTGCGGGGCGCTGCTCGTAGGGGCCGGTGAGGAAGCCTTTGAGCGCGCAATAGATCAGACGTGGATTGTCCGCGGCGAGCGCGTCGTATCCGAGCCCGAGCCGGTCCATCGTGCCGGGCGCGTAGTTCTCGATCAGCACGTCGGCGCCGGCGAGCAGCTCGAGGACGAGCGCGCGGCCCGCCTCCGACTTCACGTCGGCGTTAAGGCTGCGCTTGTTGCGATTGAAGTACGGGAAGAATCCCGACGCGAAGCCGGCCGAGCGCCGCGTCGGTTCGCCCTCGGGTGGTTCGACCTTGATGACCTCGGCGCCGAGGTCGGCGAGAATCACCCCGCACGACGGCCCCATGACGGTGTGGGAAAACTCAACGACGCGAATCCCCGCGAGCGGCAGGGGAGTCGGCATCGGCCCGGCGACGGAGCTCGTCATAGTCGAGGACGACGAGCTCCCATTTGTTTTTGCGAATGATGCCGTCGCGCACGAGCCGGCTGAGTTCGCGGCTCAGCGTCGCGCGCGCGACGCCCAGGACCGACGCCAGGCTTTCGGTTGACATGCGAATCTTGAGTTGCGTTTCGCCGTTCGGTTCGTTCGCCGTCCCATATGCGGCGGCGAGATGGCAGAGCAGCAGCGCGACGCGCGACGCAGTCGAGCGCAGCGCCGCCGCGTGCGCTTGCAACGTCAACCCGCGCTGCTTGCGCGCGAGTGACGAAAGCACCACTGCGGTCAGTTCCGAATCGGTCGCCATCGCAGCGATGACCGCGTCGCGTTTGAACGCCAGCACGGTCGTCTCGGCAAGCGTCGCACACGAAACGTAGCGCAGCGATGCGTCGAAGCACGATGATGTCCCAACCGTATTGCCCCACTCGCTGATCGAGAGGATACGCTCTTGCCCATCGGGACGCGCGACGTACACCTTGACGCGCCCGGAAATGAGGTAGAAGAAGCGGTCGGCGGGTTCGCCCGCTTCGAATACGACGGTGTTCTTGCGATAGGTTTCGCGCGACGCGAGCGCCGCGTAACGCTCCCAAATCGTCTCGTAACCCGGGGCAAAGATGGGCGAATCCGCCAACCACCGCGGGTCGATCATACGTCATCCGAACGAACGTACCACGAGCCACACGCGGAATCTGTCACGCGTGTTACAACTGCTCGACTACTCGACGTCGACGTCCCCGGATTCCGGTTCGGCCACCGTCGCGGCATATGCATGGAGATGCCGTTCCATGCGCCGTTTCGCCGCGTCGGCGTCGCCGCGAACGACGGCGTCGGTTACGGCGCGGTGCGCACGGATGACGGCGGTGCGGACTTCAGGAAAGACCGCGCCTTCGAAGACCTTCGCGTGCGCATTGCTTTCGCGAGCAATCGCGCTCGCGATCGAGGTCAGAAACGCGACCAAGAGCTCGTTGTGGCTAGCGTTGGCGACGCAATAATGCCAGGCGAGGTTCAGCCGGCCGAAGGCCGCTCCATCGAAGGCGGCCTCCAACGCTGCGCAAGCCTCCTCGAGCGCCCGGGCGTCGTCAGGCGTGCGGTTTTGGGCCGCGAAAAAGGCCAGACTCGGTTCGATCGTGGTGCGCGCCTCGAGCAGCGCACGAATCGGAACGCGGCGCCCGCGGACGAAGAGCGAAACGAACCGGGTCAAGCCGCTTTCGTCCGGGCGCGCCGCGAAGGCGCCGCCGTACCGGCCACTTTTGGTGCGGATGAGCCCCTCGACTTCGAGGACGCGGAGCGCTTCGCGGACGGAGCCGCGGCCGAGTCCGGTTTCCCCGACGATGTCGCGCTCCGACGGTAAGGCGGTACCCTCGGTGAAATCGCCGGTCAGGATACGCTCCCGTAAGGCGTCGGCGAGGGCATCGGAGGTTTTCGTCGCCTTGACCGGGCCGACGTTGAGCCGGCGAGGTGACGGGCTGCTCTTCATCCCAGCTGAAGTTCGCGGCATCAGATAACGGTCCTACCATTGACTCAAATGGTAGGACCATTGTAGCATGCAGGCGTGTCGATCGACCTTGAAGTCACCGATGGCATCGCCGTCATCACGATCAACCGACCGGACCGCTTGAATGCGATGGATCCGGATCATTACCGCGATCTGTCCAGGGCTTGGATGCGCGTGCGCGACGACGACGAGATCCACGTCGCGATCGTCACCGGTGCCGGTGAGCGGTCGTTCACGACCGGCGCCGACCTCAAGAGCGTGATCGGAAAACCGGCCGAATTAGCCGACCTGTGGCTCACCCAAAAGGACGCGCTCCTCAACCGCGGACTGGAGGTTTGGAAGCCGGTGATCGCCGCGATCAACGGCTTTTGCTTGGGCGGCGGGATGACGTTGATGTTGGCGACCGACATCCGAATCGCGGCCGCGAACGCGACATTCGGGCTGTCCGAAGTCAAGCGCGGCATCATCGCGGCGAACGGCGGTACGCAGCGCATCCTCGCGCAAGTTCCCTATGCCATCGGCATGGAGATGTTGCTGGTCGGGGACACGTTCGATGCCGAAACGGCCGCCCGCTGGGGGCTCGTCAACAAAGTTGTCCCAGCCGCCGAACTGATGGCGACCGCACGGGACTACGCGCGCCGCATTGCGGCAAACGGCCCGCTGGCGGTGCGCGCAGCGAAGGAACTCGCCGTACGCGGCCAAGATCTCGATCTCGCGACCGGCCTGCGCATGGAACAACTCGTGGCGCGCCTCTTGAACGCAAGCGAGGACGTGCAAGAAGGTACGCGGGCCTTCTCTGAAAAGCGCGCGCCGCGCTTCGGGGGCCGCTGATGCAGCGCGGCGCCGCCGTCATTGCCGGGATCGGACACACCACCTATGGTGCTCATGCGGGGCGCGGCACGGTTTCGCTCAACGTCGAGGCGATTCGCGAGGCGTTGGCCGATGCGGGCATAGAGAAAGATACCGTCGACGCGATTTTCGTGAAGTATCCGACCTCGCAGTTCGAGTCCACGTACGGCCAAAAGGTTGCCGAAGCGCTCGGGCTGCAACCGCGCATAGGCGGCGTGTGGGATCAAGCCGGCGCGGCAAATATCGGCATGATCTCGTTCGCCGCGCTGGCGATCGAAGCCGGTCAGTGCGAAGTGGCGGTCGTGGCCTTTGCCGACAATCCGAAGACCGGTTCGCGCGGTGCGATCGCGAAGGCGATGGGGCCCGACGAAGTGTTCGGGTGGTTCGGCGCCGTCGGCGGCTATGCGATGATCGCGCGTCGTCATATGGCGGAATGGGGCACGACGCTGGATCAGCTCGGTGCCGTCGCCATCAACGCGCGAACGAACGCGCTCGCGAATCCTCGCGCCCAGCTTCGAAAGCCGTTGACGCTCGAAGCGTACCGCGCGTCACGACCGATCGTCGCACCGCTGCGGCGCGACGACTGCTGCTTGGTTTCCGACGGCGGCGCGGCGGTCGTCGTCATGAGCGCCGCCCGGGCAAAGCGCTTGGGGGTTCCCGCGCCGGTACCGATCCTCGGCTTCGGCCAGGGCCAAACGTCATGGAATGTCGAGCAGCGCCCGGAGCTGACGTCGACAATGGCGGCGGCATCCGCGCGCACGGCGTTCGATATGGCCGGGCTCGCGCCCAAGAACATCGACGTGGCGCAATTCTACGATTGCTTCACCATCGTCCCGATCGTGACGCTGGAAGACTACGGATTTGCCAAACGCGGACGCGGCGGCGCGTTCGTCACCGGCGAAGGCATCGGCCCCGGTGGAAAACTGCCGATGAACACGAGCGGCGGGCTCATCGCGGAAACCGGCATGCCCGGCATGCAACTCGTGATCGAAGGCGTGCGCCAAATGCGCGGCACGGCTGCAACGCAAGTGCCGGGGGCCCGAACGTGCATCGTCAGCAATCAAGGCGGCATCATGCACACGCATTCGACGCTCATCCTCGGCGAGCCGCAATGATTGAAGAGGTCGTCGCTACGCCGTTGCCGCAGCGCGATGCGCTCAACGCTCCCTATTGGGATGCGTTGAACGAGGGACGGCACGTTTTCCAGCGCTGTTCCGTATGCGCGAACGCCTGGTTACCGCCGCGACATGAATGCCCGCGCTGTTTGCACGATTCGTGGACCTGGGAGACGGCGAGCGGAGATGCGCGGCTGATCAGTTGGGTCGTGTATCACACCGCGTTCCATCCGTCGTTCGCGCAGCGTCTGCCGTACACCGTCGCCGTCGTTGAGTTGGCCGAGGGTCCGCGACTGATCAGTAACATCATCGGCAACGAAGATCCGGAAATGCTGCGCATCGGTCAAGCGCTGCGCTTGGTGATCGAACGCGAAGCCGGCGTCGCCGTGCCGCGCTACCGTCCCGAGGGAACGTAAGATGCTCGAGGACCTCAACGTCATCGAAATCGGGCAGGTGCTCGCCGGCCCGTATGCGGGCGCGATTCTGGCGGATCTCGGCGCGAACGTCATAAAGATCGAAAAGCCGGACGGCGGCGACGAGGGACGGCGCATGGGAAAGCCGTTTCTGGATGACGACTCGTTGACGTTTCACGAATTCAACCGCGGTAAACGTTCCGTCGCCCTCGACTTGAAGTCGGCCGACGGGCTACGCGCGCTGCACGCACTGGCCGACCGCTCCGACGTGCTCATTCATAACCTGCGTCCCGACGTACCCGAGACGCTCGGCATCGATCCCGAACATTTCTGCGAGCGTCATCCGCGCTTGATCTATTGCGAGATCTCGGGCTTCGGTCAGCATGGACCGATGCGGCTCGATCCGGCCTTCGAACCGCTCGTCCAAGCCATGAGCGGCATGGTCACGATCAACGGCGATCCTGCCGGGCCGCCGTCCCGGTTGCCGATATCCGCGGTCGATATGGGCACCGGCATGTGGACCGTCATCGGCTTGCTGGTCGCCCTACGCCGGCGGGAGGCAACGGGCCGCGGATGCGTCGTGCGAACCTCGTTGTTCGCGACGGCCCTCGGCTGGCTCTCGCAGCGCGTCAATACCCTGGTGAACGAAGGGGTCGAACTTCCGCGCGAGCCGATGTCGGGACACTCCGGTCTCGTCCCGTATCAATCGTTCAGCGCATCCGACGGCGACGTTTTCGTTTGCGTCGGGAACGATCGGCTCTTCAGCAAATTTTGCTCGACACTCGGACACCCCGAATGGATCGCCGATCCGGCATTCGCGACCAATCGCGCACGCCTGACGAACCGCGAGCGCCTCGTGCCGATGATTGCGGCGACCGTTGCAGCGCAATCGCGCGACTACTGGTGTGCGCACCTCGGAGCGGCCGGCGTCCCGTGCGCACCGGTCAACACGCTGCCCGAGGCCCTCGCACTCGAGCAATTCACGGCGAGCGAAATGCTCAGTCCACCGCTCGGCAACGGCGCGATGCAACTCGTCGGGATACCGCTCTCCTTCGACGGCGTGCATCCCCATCCGCTGGGAATCGGGCCGAAGCTCGGCGCCGACAACGCGCTCCTCAACTCACCCGCTACCCGGAGGTGATTCTCATGTCAACGCTACTTCGTGCTTTCGTTGCGTCTCTCGCTCTGGTTTTCATCGGCGTTCCGGCCGGAGCGCAAACGCTCGAAACGGTGCNNGAAATCTCTTTTATGCCATGGATCTGGGCTTGTTCGCCAAAGCCGGCATCGACGTTCAACTCACGCAGTTGACGGCCGGTGCGCCGGTGGTTGCGGCTGTTGCCGGCGGGGCGGCCGATATCGGATCGGCGAACTCCGTTGCGATCTCGGCCGCCCATTTGAGCGGGGTTCCGTTGGNNCGGCAAAACGATCATGACTTCGGCATTGGAGAACATCTTGCAGGTCCAGGTTGACGCTTGGATCGACAAGAACGGCGGCGACTGGAAGAGCGTGAAGTGGGTGGAGGCACCGCCGGCGCAGGAAGGCGGAGCCGTCGCGACCGGACGCGTCGACGCTGCCACGATTACGGAAACCTTTCTAAGCGCGGCGATCGCAACCGGGGATGTCCGTCTGCTCGCCTATACGGGCGCTGAAATATCGCCGCTCGTGATCGAGGGCGGTTACTTCTGCACACCGGATTACGCGAAGGCGCACGCAGACCTGATAAGGCGCTTCGCCAAAGCCGTACTCGATGCCGGGCAATGGGCCAACAATCACCATAGCGAGGCGGTCGCGATCATGGCGAAATACTCGAAAGCGACAAGCATCGCCGGCGCCAACCACGCCGTCTATCCGGAAACATTCAAGGCGTCAGACCTTCAAGCGTTGATCAACGCGTCAGCGAAATACGGCGCCCTAAAGGCGCCCTACCCAGCCGGCGATATCGTGCTCCCCGAACTCCATTAAGAGCCGTTAGAAACCGGACGTCATAGATCAGGCTCGCCGCGGCTCACGACAATCGAAGGCATCGAATGTCTACACGTGCCGTGCGGCACGGCAAAGTGAAGCGCTCGTCGCGCGCACCGAGTGCACGCTGCTGATCGTTACCTTCGTTTGACAGCGAGCGCATGGTTTTTCATTCAGTCCATTGGTAGAGTTCGAGCGTCGTAACGCCGGCTTCGAGCTTGCGGATGACCTCGACCTCACGTTCTTCGCGCGCGCGGGCCGCATCGAGCGTTGCGGCGAGCGCGGCGCGGGGAATCGCCACCACGCCGTCGACATCGCCGACGATCAAATCGCCGGCTTCGACCGTTGTCTTTCCGATCGGCAGCGGATGATTGATCCAGCCTTCGGCTGCGAAGTCTTTGTTCGTTCCCTCGATGGCGAGTCCGCGCGCGAACATCGGAAAACCGACGGAAGCGAGCGTCGCGGCGTCGCGAACGCAACCGTCGAGTACCAAGCCGGCGAGCTTGCGCGCGCGGGCCGCGTGGGACATTATTTCACCCCAATAGCCGTGTTCGTAGACGCCGCCGACGGTGACGACGAGAACGTCGCCCGGCTGCGCAACGACCATCGCGCGGTGGAACCATACGTTGTCGCTCGCCGGTGAGCGAACGGTGACGGCCGGACCGCAAACGGTGAAGCCGGCGACGGCCGGCTTGATCGCCGCGGGAAGCGCCCCGATCTTCCCCGCCGCTTCGTGCAGGGTTGCGCTCCCGAAGGCGCGCGCGCGGGCGACGAGTGCTTCGTCGGGACGTTCGATCTCGACGCGCACCGTCGGCCGCTCGAGGAATCCGTACGCGCTCATTTTTGGAAGATGCTCTCCCATTCGGCGCGGAATTTGGGGCCGTTGTCGATCCAGTTCTGCACGTCCGGCGACCACAGCACCTTCGGCATTTCATACCACGCGGTCTTCAGCACGACTTGCTGCGCGGGCCGCTGATCCTTCACGCCGGTGAGGATCGAGTGCATGTTGGAATCGGGTCCCTCGATCGCTTGCGCGCCGTCTTTGCTGAGGATCCAGGCCCAGAACAGCCGCGCAGCGTTTGGGTGTGGCGCCTTGGCGAGCACCCCCCAACCGGCGCCGATCATGAGCACGGACGGATCGGTGAACACGAAGCGCAACGGCGATCCCGATGCCACGTCCTGGATGGCCAAGGCGTCCCACACCGCGCCCCAAATAATCGGCTTCTGGCCCGACACGGCGGCATCACGCGCCGGCACCGCGTTCTGGTAGATGTTGGGGTTCTGTGCTTTCAGTTGGGTCAGGAAGTCGGTGCCCAAACTGGGCGTGTTCATCACGTAGTTCAGCACTCCCTGAGTCACGCCGAGCGCCGGCGTCACGAGGCTGATGCGGTTCTTGAAACGCGGATCGAGGATGCCGCGCCACTGGTGCAACATCTTGATTTCGGGCGGCGTCACGAATTGCGGGTTGTAGGCCACGACCGCGATGACTTCTTCGGGATAGTACAGATACGGCGCCATCGGCAGGGCACGCTTGGGGAAGTCGCTGATATCGGCCGGCCGCAGTGCGGCGAACGCGTTCTTCTTGACCAGGTCCTGATTGGCTGCAAGGTCGGTCCCTTGGAACACGTCGATACGATTGATGCCCGATCCGAGTTCCTGTTCGAGAGCGAACGCGCCCGGCGCTCCGGGGCGGCGCTCGGCGACGACCTTCACGCCGGGATAGACCTTGTTGAAGGCGGCGATGATCGTTTGCATCTGATCGAGCTGATAGTTGTACTGAAGATCGACCTCGCCGTCTTTTTCCGCCGCAGCGATGAGTGCCGGCGTGATTCCGACCGTTTCTGTGCCTCCCGCCGCGAGGCCGGCCACCGGTGCGAGCAACGTGAGCGCGATGGCCAGAGCTGCCGCGACCGCCGCGCGGGTGTCCTGCAGTGACGTCATGATGCCTCTCCCGCGATGCAGCGCGCCTCGATCGCCTCGATATCCGCGACGTCGGCCCAGAGATT
>PLTN01000034.1:0-29466 GCA_003164495.1 Vulcanimicrobiota bacterium | reverse complement strand
CCGGTCTCGCGCTCGGCCAGCATGATGCTGGTGTCGGTTCCGAATACCATCTGCGCGGTGAGCGCACCGCCTTTGCCCGACTGTTTTCCGTCGGGAGGCGCCATGTCGACGGCCGGAACGTCGGCGCTATGGACGTGATACGGCGAGCGTGTGGGTTTCATCGTGTTCCTCTTCGTTGGGAGAAAAAGGTGCGCGCAACCCGAGTCGCTCCAGGCGGGGCAGCACGTGTTCGCAGAAGTAGGGCAGTTCGTCGAGGTAGTTGGTGAGCGCGATCGCCATGCCGTCGAGGCCGGCGTCGCTGAGCCTCCGGAACGTTTCCGCCACGCGGTCGGGATCACCGACGACCGGAAACGTGCCGCTGCCGGCCGCGATGCGGTTGCGCATCAGGGCGAGCTGTGCAGGTGGAATCGATTGCTGGTTCTGGCGATTGACCAGCACCTGATCGACGGCGCGCTGATCGGCCATCTCGGAGCCGATATAGTGGTAGTAGTCGTCCGCCTCGCGCTGCGTTGGACGGCAGACGACGTGGCCGCTGGTGAAGACGCCGATCCGGCGGTCGGGTACGCTCGCACGCAGCGCGGCGAGCCGCGGCGCGAGACCGTCGATCTCGACGGCGACCATGAACAGCAGGTCGGCGTTGCGGGCCGCGAAGGCCTGACCCGTGCCGGACGCGCCGGCACTCATCAGCAACGGCTGCATGCCGCCGTAGGGTTTTGGATCGCCGATCGCCGATCGCAATTGAAAATGGCGACCATCGAAGTCGAACGGCGTCGATGAGGTCCACAGGCGGCGCACGATCTCGAGCCACTCTTCGGCCAGCGCGTAGCGTTCGTCGTGCTCGAGCATCGTGACGCCGAACATCTGAAACTCGCTCTCGTTGTAGCCGGCCACGACGTTCACGCAGAGCCGTCCGCTGCCGATCTCGTCGGCAGTCGCGAGCTGCTTGGCGGCGAAGACCGGACTGATTAGGGCGACGTGGATCGTAGTGAAAACGCAGATCCGTTGCGTGAGCGCGAGCATACCGGCGGCCCAGGTTGTGCTTTCGTGTGAATAACCTGCGGGGCCGGTCTCGCCGCCGAGGCCGCGCCACCGAGCGACCGGAATCAGTGCGTCGATGCCGGCGGCGTCGGCCATGCGTGCGAGGGCCACGTTGTGTTCCCAGCTCGCGTCCCACCGTTCCGGCGCGAGGGTGCGCGCGAGGCCGCCCGAGCAGTTCGCGGAGAACAGCGCGAGCTTAAAGCGGTTGCCCGCCCGCATCGGAGCGTCGCGGCGCATCGCTTCAGCCCTCGCCTTCCTCGCGGAAGGCGCGCGCTTCGACGGCGGCTTGATCGCCCGGATAACCGCCCGAGTGAAGGTTGTAGATGTGGTGTACGGAGGCCGGATCTTCGTCGGGACCCAGCAGGGAGACGGTATTCGCGGCGATCTGTTCGTTGGTGGCGGGACCGGCGTGCGTTTCGATCACGACGGCCGTTTCGCTGCCGCGGTTTTTCGCCCAGTGCCACTTGTTGGGCGGAATGCGCATGATGTCGCCCGCCTTGCACCGGTAACCGTGATCCTCGACGAACAGCCACATCTCGCCCGAGACGAAGTAATTGATCTGTTCGGCGTCGTGATGGTGCGGCTCGGAATAATAGCCCGGCGAGCGTTCGGCGAAGAGCCAACTCGTGCGGGAACCGTGGCACGCCTGCGCTACGAGGGTCCCGCCGGTTTTGGGGTGATGTTCGAAAGCGGGCAGCTCGGCCCGGTTGACGCGATAACGCGGTTTGTCTGGCATAGGATCTCCGTCGGAGGGAGCGTGGGGTGAGGTCACACGATCACGCATGCGGCCGGCGGCAATTCCGCGACGATGGGGCCCGTCACCGGCAGATCGTCGCTGGTTGCGGACTCGGCCGTTAGCGTGAGGTCGGGGCGCACTTCGAGCGTGAAGCGCTGGCGGTCGCCTAAGAAAGCCACGTCGAGCACGGTCGCGTCGAAGAGATTGGGCCGGTGGCCGGAGTGCGCGCGGTCGCGCCAGAGGCGCACGCAGTGCGGGCGCACCAACAGCCGGCGTTGATCGCCCGCCGCGATCGCCGACGGCATCGTGGCGAACGAGACCTCGATGTTGCCGGCGATCGTCGCGCGATTGCGAGCGAAGTCGAGCGTCTCGATCGGAATAATGTTGGTGCGGCCGATGAAGTCGGCCACGAAGATGTTTTCCGGGCGATCGTAGAGGCTGCGGGCCGAACCGCTTTGCACGATCCGGCCGCCGTTCATCACGTAGATCCGGTCGGAGAGCAGCATGGCCTCGTCTTGATCGTGCGTGACGTAGACGATCGTCAGGCCCAGCCGGCGGTGCAGCGAGCGCAGCAGGTCGCGCACCGAATCGCGCAACTTGGCGTCGAGGTTGGAGAGCGGCTCGTCGAACAGCACCACGCGCGGTTCGCCGACCAACGCGCGCGCGAGCGCCACGCGCTGCTGTTGGCCGCCCGATAGTTGCGCAGGATAGCGCGCTTCGTAGCCGTCGAGTCCGACCTGGCCCACGATCGTCGCCACGTTGGCCGCCTGCTCTTCGGGCGGCACGCCGCGGCGGCGCAGCGGAAAAGCGATATTGTCGAACACCGTCATATGCGGCCAGATCGCGTAACTTTGGAACACCATCCCGATGCCGCGACGGTACGGGGGCAGCGAGTGCTGCGGTGTGCTCACGACGTTGCCGTCGATCGAGATCGTGCCGGCGCTCGGCTGATCGAGCCCCGCGATCATGCGAAGGGTAGTGGTCTTGCCGGAGCCGCTCGGCCCGAGCAGCGTGACGAACTCACCCGGTTCGACCGTGAGCGACACGTCGGCAACCGCATCGATGTTTCCGTAACGCCGGCTGACCCGGTCGACGACGATCTTGCTCACGCTAGCCGACGTACCGGCGGAAGAGTTCGAGCGTCCGCTCGCGCGCAAGGGCGGACGCGGCCGCGTCGTAGATCGCCGGGCGCAGGTCGCAGTTGAATCCGTGCGCGGCCGGATAGACCCAGATCGCGACCTCGCGTCCCGCTTGCGCGTCCCGCAGCGTCTCGATATCGGCGGCGCTCACCGAGTGGTCGCGTTCGGCAAAGTGGAACTGCACCGGTGCCCGCGGCACTTCATGCGCGAATTCGCCGATCCGGCTCGCGTAGTAGGCCGACACCGCCGCCAGGCCGTCGAGGTGCGTCGCGGCACGCCAGCCGGCGATTCCGCCGTAGCAGTAGCCGACGAGACCGACGCGGCCGCTACCTGCAAGTGCGGCGCGCGTCGCGTCGATGTCGCGAAGGGCGTCTTCCCATGACACCTGATCGACGATCCGCCGGCCGGCGTCGCGTCCCTCATCGGTGTATTCGAACGCCGCGTCACGCGCTACGCGGTCGTAGAGCGCCGGCGCCATGACGTGATAGCCGGCCGCCGCGTATGAATCGGCGACCGCGCGGATATGCCGATTGACGCCGAAGACTTCTTGGATCACGATCAACCCGCCGCGTGGCGGATGCTCGGGCCGCGATTCGTAAGCCGCGAAGGTATGGCCATCGGCAGCGGTGAGCTTCGCGTAGGAGGCGATCACGTCGGTTGTTCCTCCAGTCGCACGATCGGTGCATCGTAACGGGGTGCGGCGAGGCGTCGCGCGTTCCAGAGTGCCCACAAGAGGACGACGAACGAGAGACCGGCGGCGAGCAACGCGATTTGAATCAGCGCCAGTGCGCTCGCACGCGAGTAGTCGCCCGCCACGGCATACTGGTAGATCACGACCGGGACCACGCTGCTCGTCCCGGTGAACAGCAGCGCGCTGGCGGTCAGTTCGTTGAAGACCTGGGTGGACGCGATCACGACGGCGCTGCGGATCGTTCCCGCCAGCAGCGGCACCCGCACCAGGCGTACCGTGGTGATGTCGGTCGCACCGAAGACCATTGCGGCTTCCTCGACCTCCCGGCCGATCTGCAACAGGGCGGTCTCGAACATGCGCACTAGCAACGGTGGAAAACGCGCGAGCATCACGAGCACGATGATCCAGATCGTCGCGTATACGGGCGACCCGATGTACATCCAAAGCAAGCCCACGCCGAAGAGTACGCCGGGGATCGCGATGGGTGTGCTCGCCAAGAACTCGGTCACTGCGGACAACCTGTCCCGAGCGCGGACCTTCGCCGACGCCACCGCAAACGAGATCAGCAGCAGCAGCACGGTGCTGACCACGGTGATGACGATGCTATGCTGCACCGAGCCGATCACGAGCGGATCGCCCAGCAGGATGCTGAACCCGCCGAACGACGGCCGAATCGATGCGAAGTCGCCGTTGAAGTAACGGACGGTCGAGCGCAACGCCAGTCCCGCCGTCGGCGCGATCACCGCAAGCAACACGTAGGCGCCGCAAACGAGCGTGGCCGCTCCCCGCGCGGCCCGCGACAGCGCTGCGGGAGTGACGCGCGGAGCGCGCGGCCCGACTGTGATGAACCGCTCCTGGACGCGCACGACGCGCCGATAGAGCACGATGCCGGCTAGTGTGAGAAGAAACAGCAGCAGACCGACGGCGGCCGCTTCGGCATAGTCGAGCGGCCACTGCGTGGTGAGATTGAGTATCGCGTACGAGAGCACCGAGTACCCGTTCGGGACGATCAGAATGCCCGGGATCGAGAACATCTCGGAGGCGAAGATGAACATCAGGATCGCGCTCGAGAGCAGCGGTGGTTGGAGCAGCGGAATCGTGACGGTCCGGGCGCGCACGAGCCACGACGCGCCGTGGACGTCGGCGGCTTCCTCCAACTCCGGATTGAGCTTCGCTAACGGGTCGCGCAGGAGGCTATAGCTGTAGGGTGTGAGGTAGAGCGCCATCGTCGCGACCGTACCGCCGAAGGTGAAGATGTCGAGTTGCGGCAGATGCATCGCGGCGAGCAGCGCGTTGAGATAACCGGTGCGCGGCGTCGCAAGCGCGACCCAGCCCAGCGCGCCGATGAACGGCGACATGAAGATCGGCACGACGATCGCGATTTCCCAAACGCGGCGTCCATAGGCGCCGAAGCGGACCGTCGCTAGCGCAAGTGCGAATCCGATCGCCGTTGCGAGGATGCATACGCATCCGGCCAGCAGCACCGTGTTGAGGAACGGGTGCAGGTAGGCCGTCGTGAGGAACACCTTGCGCAAGTAATCGAACGTGAGGACCGTACCCGCGCTGCCGCGCCGATGCAGGGCGCCGTACAAGACGAAGGCCATCGGGATGCCGGTCAGCCAGACCATCACGGCCAGCAAACCGACGCGCCGAAGGCGACGTCCCCGGTCGAGCACCGTCTATGCCACCGCGTCCGAGGCGAAGCGCTGCGGAGCGCGGCTCACGAAGTTGTGGGCCGCGGTGAGCCGCTCGAGCATCTCGATGAACTGCTCTTGCTCGACGGCGGTCAACGGCGAGAGAAAGCGGGTGCGCACGGGTGCCAGGCGTACGAGCATCTGGTCCACGACCGTCGCGCCGGCCGGGGTGACCGCGAGGAGCTTGCTGCGGCGGTCCGCGGGCGGCGCGGTGACGGTGAGCAGCCCGCGCTCGACGAGGCGGCCGACGATCGGTCCGATCGTCGAGCGGTCGATGCCGATGGTCTCGGCGATGCGCCCTTGATCGAGCCCCGGGAACTCACCCGCCGCCTGAAGGGTGGCGAGTTGCTGCACCGTGACGCCGAACGGCTGCGCCTGCTCGGCGAATAGCGCCGCCAAGATCTGATTGCAGCGACGAATTAGAAATCCCGGATTCCGGCAGTAATCGCGGATATTCACGAACCGAGCTCCGTATTATTCAGTGTACTGAATAGTTAGCATCTTTTGCAACGCCGCGTCAAGAGTGCGGCAAAATGTTCTTTTTTAGAGCAGTAACCCGTAGCACCCGTCCTGTTCGGCCACGCTCCAGCCGTCGAGGCTCATCGCGTGCGCGGGGAAGATCGTCGCTCCGCGCGCGGCGGCGTGATGTAAGACCGCACGCCGGCTCGACCGAGCCGCCGCCTGGTCCTCGCACCAGCGGCTGTTGAGATCGGGATCGAGCACCTGCATCGGTGAGTGCAGGACGTCGCCGGTGAACAGATACTCTTCGCCCGCATCGCGCAGCGCCAGCACGACGTGGCCCGGCGTGTGACCGGGCGACGCGTGCACGGTCAAGCAGTCGGCGATCTCGTCGCCGTCGCGCACGAACGTTGCCAGTCCGGCCTCGACCACCGGGATGACGCTATCGCCGATCGAACCTCCGTAGAGGTCGGTCTCACCGGCGTCGTACCGCGTCTTACAGGCGCACCAATCGACCTCGGGCAGATGGTATGTCGCATTGGGAAACGTGGGTTCCCAACGCCCGTCGACCAGCCGTGTGTTCCACCCGACGTGATCGCCGTGCAAGTGCGTGTGCACGACGTGGGTGATCGATGCGGGCGGCAATCCAATCGCTTCGAGCCACTCGATTGCCGGCGTGTTGAGCATGTGCTGCCACGGCTGCGGGCGGTGCTTGCAGTTCCCGACGCCGGTGTCGATCAGGATCGTGTTCGCCCCGGCCTTCAGCACCCACATTTGGAACGTAAAGACCAGCCGGTTCGTGATCGGCATGTAGTAGTCGGGACAGAGCCAGGACTCGTTCGCCGCCAGTGCCGGATGCGAGATGCCCGGCATCATCCAATCGGCATCGTGCGTGGGCCCATGGGCCTCGATGATCTGGATCAGGTCGGCCCCGCCGAGTCGGCGCGAGCGCATCATTGCGCGAACGTAATGCCCGGTGCAAACATGTCCTGCAGCTGCACCGGCGTCTTGAGCGCACCGTATTTGTAAGCAACGTCGAGCAAGGGCTGTGCCTGAGCGCGCGTGAAGCGTGGCAAAAAGTAGGTGCGCGCAGCGCCCGGCGCGAGCGGGCGGCCCGAATACTTCTCGAGCACCTTCGCGCTCAAATCGGGATGGGCATTCGCCCAGTCGGCCGCCTTCGCCATCGCATCCGCGAACTTGCGAATCACGTCGGGATGCGCCGTCGCGTAGTCGCGCGTGCAGAAGAAGGCGCCCTCGACGAACTTCTTCGTCACAGCGTCGAGCGGCAGACCCACCGAGCGCAGGTGATTGGTGGAAATCGCATCGCCGAGGAACGGCTCATCGATCGAGCCGACGTCGACAGATCCCTTGTCCACTGCGGGTCCGATCGTCGGATAGGGCATCTCGACCAGCTTCACCGATTTACTATCGCCGCCGTTCTTGTCGATCCAGGCCAGGACGCCGACACTATCGATGCTATTGAGAAGGTTGACCGCAATCGTCTTTCCGGCCATGTCGCGGGCAGTTTTGATCGGTGAATCGGCGGAGACGACCAATTTGGAGGTCGGCTGCGTGTCGGAATACGCGCCGCCGGGAGCGACGAGCACGTAGGGCACGTGGTTTTCGTAGCCAGCCGCCAGGTTGACGATGTTCGATGCGCCTAGGTCGAGCGAACCGCCCGCGACACCGGCCGCAATCGCACCGCCGTTCGACATCAGGGTGATTTCGACGTTGAGCCCCGCTGCCTGGAAGAACCCTTCGTCTTTGGCGTAGAGCGCTTGCGAGGCGACGTCGATCGGCAGCGTCGCGACGCGTACCGTGGGCAGTGACTGACTCCGGGCCTGCGTTTGAAGCACCAAGAGTGCGGCGAACACGGCTAAGGCGTACTTCCGAATCATGCTGTAATTCCTTCCGCGTGGAAACGTGGCATGCACGTTTGTGTCCCCGGTACGACAACTTCCCCCATTCTCCCGGCGCCGATCTATTCTCTCCGCGCGCGCTCCAGCAGCTTGCGCGCATTGTCTCCCTGTATGCCGGCCAGTAGTGTCTTATCCAGTTTGGCATTCGTAAGTTGCGGATCGGTGTAACTCATCGGTACGTACGGATAGTCCGTCCCCAAGAGCATGTTCGTCGGAGCCGTGAACTGCCGGAGCGCGGCGAGCGTCGGAGCGTTCGTCGACGTGGTGACGTCGTAGAACTGACGAGCCAACTCGTATTGGGCGCCGTGCGGAAAATCCGTCGCATAGTTCGGGCGCACTTCTAGTATTCGTTCGAGTCGTTCGGCAACCACCGGCATCGTGCCGCCGGCTTGCCCGAAGATGAAGCGAATGTTCGGAAAACGCGTGAACGTGCCGTTGATCAGCAAACTCGTCATCGTCCGCGTGGTATCGAACAAGTACTCCTCGGCGGCAGCGCTCAAGCCCGGGATGACGGAGCCGCAGCAAGGCGCGACGGTCGGATGGACGAAAACGACGGCGCTGCGCCGGTTGAGTTCGGCGAAAAACGGTCCGAATGCGGGATCGCCCAGCCATTTGTCGTCGTAGTTCGTCAAGAGGCCAACGCCGTCGGCTTTGAGCGTGTCGAACGCGTACGTCGCTTCACTTAGGCTGCCGTCGACGTCGGGAAGCGGGACGGCGGCAAAGAACCCAAACCGCCCCGGATGATCGAGCGCGTTGCGGGCGGCGTACTCGTTGCACTCGCGAGCAAGCGCGCGAGCCGCGGCCACGTCGCCCCACCAGATTCCCGGCGTTGATAATGACGTGAATGCGGTTTGGATACCGAAGATGTCCATCTGCTCGAGCGACGCGGTGGGCGTCCATTGGGCTACGTGGGGCGAATTCCCAAGTACGTCGTTGCTGCGGCCGCGTGCGCTAAACGCCGCTAGCCATTGAGGTGGAACAATATGATGGTGAATGTCGATCTTGCGCCGAACGGCTCCCGGCGTTTGAGCGGATCCGCTCGTCGCGTCGAGAATCGCGGCGAGTCCACCGAGCGTCAGTGAAAGAAAAGAAGAACGGTCGATCATCAAAGTGGATAGCCGCCTAACTTGCTGACGGCGACGAAATCGTTCACCGCGGCATCCCAGCGCACGACGACCCCGACCCCGAGCGTTATTCCGCGCTGCTGACCGTCACGGAAGTCGTAGATGCCATTGATTCCCGCCCAACTGTGCAGGTTCTGAATATGGGCCTGCAATTGTTCGGCGGTCGCTTGCGGTCCAACAGCTCGATAGGCGTCGACGACGATCATCGCCGGGTCCCACGCGATGTTGTTTTGGAAGTCGGGCCGGATGCCGGCGGCTTTGAAGGCCTTGCGGTACACGAGTTGCGCGTCGCGAATCGGACCGGGATTGGCCCCGCTGGCCGTCAGCGAACTTACCGATGGAAACAAGAGCGCTTTGGGCAGCACGTCCTTGAACTGTTCCATTTGGGAATACGTCATGTTTGCGCCGCCGCCGCCGACGGGCAAATCCAATCCGGTTTCCTGGATGCCGTGCAGCAGGGTACCGAAGCCGGCACCCGCGGTCCACGCGATGAGGACTTGCGGGTTCGCGGCTTTGATCTTCGCCATCTGACCGACCACGCTGAGGTCGGTCGCATTGAAATGCTCGCGATCGACGGACATCGCGCCTGCATTTTCGGGCAGTGCCAACGCCTCGTCGTACGAGCGGTCGACCAGTTGACCGGTGGCGTCGGTGGAAGTGATGAGGGCGATCCGATTCCAGCCTTTGCGATGGAAGTAGCGGATGTAGAGTTTTATCAGATCCGGACCCGCCATCCCGGCGGAATACACGTAGCTACCGGGCGGCGGCGTAATCCCGGGCGACATGCAATAATCCACCGGCCCGCTTTTGACCAGCGGTACCACCGCGGCGCATTCGGCGGTCAGCGCGGGGCCCAAAAAGAGGGCCGGCTTGCGGGCGAGGACGCCGTTCACCAACTGCACTGCGGTGGCCGGATTCCCGGTGTCGTCTTGGACGCTGAAATGGATTGGGTGACCTTGGATGCCACCGTGCGAGTTGACCATGCGCTCGATGATATCGAGCGTCTTGGTCTGGCCTTGCCCGATGAACGCCGCCGGACCCGTCATGGGGTAGAGGGCGGGAATGTCGATCGCCGCGGTGTCGGCTGCACCGGCGCTCCCAGCTAAGAGAAGCGCCGTCGCTGTGGCCCAAGCGCCGATCCGAAAAACGCGCGCTCGATTCATGATGCTTTGCGCCCCCAAAACATTTCGATGCCGTGCCATTCCATGCACTGCGGATCGACGAGCATCGGACCGCACATCGCGAGCAGCTCTTCGCCCGAATAATTTGAAACGCTGCTGAAATCGAGCGACTTCGGAAACATCTTCGCGTACCACTGCGCCATGTGCACGTCCGCCTTGATGCGCTGAACGAAAAGTTGGCCGCCCAGCACGGCCTCAGCAAAAACGATTCGGCGCCCCGGTTTGAGCACGCGGATAAGGTCGGCGCCGGTTTCCCGCCAGTCGTCGCAGTGCTGTGTCGACTGGAGGATGCCGATGCAGTCGTACGTTTCGGCTGGTGTGTCGTTCGTATAGGTCCACTGCCAGCAGCCAAGTTTGCCGTTGCGCCCGCGCGCCTTGGTCATGACGGCATTCCGGCCGTCGCGGATGATCTCGACGACGTCGACGGAGCCTTGCTCGCCGACGATGGCCCGAAGATCGTCCGCCCACTTCGCCGGGCCGACGGCCTCGCCGATGATCAGAACGCGGTCGCCCGCCTTGGCTTCCAGGAGTCCGTAGATAACGTGACTGATCGGACGCGCGACCACTTGCCAGATATACGGCAGACCGCCCGCAATCGCGAACGTAGTCTCCCAGCGGCGCCGTTCTTTCGCATCTCGAATCTCCGGGCCGAAATACTCGACGTCCCAATCCTGAATATACGACCATGGATCGTCGTGGCTAGGTGTGTCGATCATGGAAACCGCTCCCCCGTATCCAGGACTCAGTATAAATACGGAACAATACTGTAATTGATTTGCGAGGCCGGGGTAATCACCTGGCGATGGAGTCGAAGATGAAGCGTGGTGTTGCTCTCGCGTCTCTGGCCGCTCTCGGTGTCGCCGGCGCCGTGAGCCGGCTCGGCGCGCAGTCGCTCCCGCAAGTCCGCACTGCTGCGACCGCGGTCGATCAGTCGGGCGCACTCTTTTACGCGCACGACCTGGGCCTGTTCACCAAGCACGGCTTGGACGTCTCGATTTTCACAACCAACGACAACCAGCTCGCCGTGTCGTCGGTCGTCGGTAACTCCATCGACATTGCCTACAACAACATCGTCGTGATCGAGCAGGCATTCCGCAAAGGCATTCCGATCGTCATGGTCGCGCCGGCAGCCGTGAACGACGACCGTTGGCCGAGCAACTATTTGGTCGTTCCGAAGGGATCGCCGATCAAGACGGCGCTCGACCTCCAAGGGAAAACGCTCGGTACCGCGCAGCTCAAAAGCCTCGGCGATTTCGCGACCGAAGCCTGGGTCAAAAGCCACGGCGGTGACCCCGGCACGCTGAAGTGGGCCGAGATTCCGTACATCGAGCTCGGGGCGGCGATGCAGGCCGGCCGCATCGATGCGGCGTTCACCCTCGAGCCGTACGCAACCCAAATCCGCTCGACCACGCAGCTGCTGGGACGCCCGTACGAAGCGATCGCCAAGCGGTTCCTCGGGGCAGGGTATTTCGCTACCCGGCAGTGGGCGTCCGATCATCCGGATCTCGTCGCGCGTTTCGCGGCGGCGATCCGGGAAGCATCGGATTGGGGCAACGCCAACCACGCAAAAAGCGCGCTGATCCTGGAGAAATACGCCAAGGTCGATCCCGCCACGCTCGCGCAGATGACGCGGTCCGTGTATGCCGAGGCTCTCGTTCCCGAAGAGATTCAGCCTACCATCGACTTCGGCGCGAAGGTCCACTTCATCGACGCGAGCTTTCCCGCCGCCGACATGATCTTCAAGCCGCGCGCCTGACGGCTAGCGCGTGACCTCGCCGTCCGGCGCAACGCGCACGCCGTAATCGCGGGCAGCCGCTTCCGGCGTCACGTAGCCGCGCGTTACGTCCCGTTGGATCGCTTCGAGCGCGCGCGCGGCGGCTGCGCCGTAGCCTCCGCCACCGCCCGTTTCGGCGATGACGACGTCACCGGGATAGACGGGCAGCCCCTCGGTCTTCGACGCGACTTCTTCCGTGCCGTCGGCGCGAATGACGATGCAGCGACCGGGCTTGGCCGTGCCGCCGCCCAGCACGCCCCACGGCGGGCACTTGATGCGCTCGTAGTTCGTGGTGAGCGTGCACGGCGCGAGCACGCGGTAGCGCTTGCGGTAACCCATGCCACCGCGAAACGTTCCCGCGCCGCCCGAATCTTCGCGCAGCGAGAACTCCTCGAGGAGATAGGGATACATCGACTCCTGCAGTTCGACCGGAATGATTCGCGTGTCGCCGTGAGCCATCGTGCGGAACGGGCCGGCGCCGTCGTGCGTCGCGCACGCCCCCCAGCCGCCGTGCCCGCTGTCGTAGCATTGGAACGGCGAACCGTCGGAGTTCTTGCCGATGAAGCGCAAGGACGAGAACGATCCGAAATGCGCGCCGGTCACGCGGTCCGGTAGCGCCTTTTCCAGCGCTTTGATGAACGTGTCGATGATCGTCGGAAACGGGAACGAGTAGTTGCTCATCGGCGCGGTCGCCTTGGCGCTTACGAGCTTGCCCTCGGGCAAGATCAGCTTGACCGGCCGGAACATGCCTTCGTTCGCCGGTTCGTCGGTCGCGATGAGATACTTGAAGGCGACGCGTGCGACGGTGCGTCCGCCGCCGTAGCGCCCGGAGTTGATCGCTCCCACCACTTCGTCCGCGATGTCGGTGTAGTCGACCGTCAGTTCGTCGCCCTCGACGATGACGTGAACGACGATCGGGACGGGGTCCGTGCCGACACCGTCGTCGTCGAGAAAGGACTCCGCCGTATAGGTGCCGTCCGGGATGCGCGCGATCTTTTCGCGGGCCGCCGCTTCGGTCTGGTCGAGGATCGTTGCCACCGCGCTCAGATACGTCGAAACGCCGTATTTGTCGGCCACGCGCGCCGTTTGATCGCGCCCCAACAGGCAGCCCGCGAGTTGCGCGCCGAGATCGCCCATCACTTCCAGCGGGAAGCGCGTGTTGTTCTCGATGATGCGGTACATCTCTTCGACCGGTTCGCCGCCCGACCATAGCTTGACGGTACGAAGCTGCAGCCCTTCCATGAAGATGTCTTTCGATCTCATCGAGAGCGAGCCGACAGCCGATCCGCCGATGTCGAACCAGTGCGCGTTGATCGCGAAGAAGCCGATGAGCTCCGTGCGGGCGGGGCCGGCGAAGATCGGCGTATACATCACCGTGTTGTTGAGGTGCTGGCCTTGGATCGCCGCGTGGTTGCACAACACGACATCGCCGTGCCGCAGCCGGTCCCTCCCGTAAATCGCCAGACCGTCGCGCACGGCCATACCGACCGAATCCGCGACGAACACGGGCATGGCGCCGGTCGACTGGGCCAATAACTCGCCGTCGGGACCGCTAAGGCCCACGGCATAGTCCTTGTACTCGTAGATGTACGCGCTGTAGGCGGTGCGGGTCATGTTGGCGTCGATTTGGTCCGCAATCGAGATGATGCCGTGCCGGATCACTTCGAGGGTGACCGGATCCACGCGCTGACGTTCTCCCGTGGCGCGCGTGGCGGGGCTCTCCGCGGTCGCAATCATGATCCGTTCCTTTCAACCGCGCACTCGATGCGGATCTCGTGTAAATCACCGATAGTGAACCGGTCGCCCGGCCACACGAGCGTGGTCGAGCCGTACTCTTCGAGCAGTGCCGGGCCGTCGCCGCTCGTACCGGGCGCGAGGGCGTACCGGTCGTAGACGGCGGTTTCGAGCATTCCCCCCGCGTCCCCGAAGTACACCGGACGCGTCCCGGGCGCGGCGCCCGCGGCAGCACTGCGCGGCAACCGGGCGATCTCCGGCCGGTCGAGCCGGGCGAAGCCGGAAACGTGCAAGGCCTGAAATTCGGCCGGAGCGTTCGCATCCGCATGGCCGTACCGGCGTAGGTAGTCGCGCTCGAATGCGACGCGAATCGAGGCGGCGTCATCGCCCGGCGCGATCGGCACTTTGATGTTGTGGCGCTGGCCGCGGTAGCGCATCTCCGCAAAGCGCTCGAAGCGATGCTCGCTCGCGCCGAACTCGGCGGTGAGGGCCGCGGCCATGACCGTTTCCATCGTTGCGAACTGCGCTTCGAGGTCCGTGAGCGTCGCTTCTTCGAGCGGCTGCGCGAACGTAACCGCGTCATCCAACCGCGCGTCGGCGAGCAGCATGCCGGTGGCGGAAAACGTGCCCGGCTCCGGTGGGACCACGATCGTCGGAATCGACAATTCGTGCGCCAGCGCGGAGGCGTGCAGCGGTCCACCGCCGCCGTAGGCAAACAGCACGAAGTCGCGCGGATCCCGCCCGTGCTCGACCGAGATGCGGCGCAATGCGCCCGCCATCACGACGGTTGCGATTGAGAGGATCCCGTCTGCGATCCGGACTGCGCCCTCGCCATCGGCGTATCCCAGCGGGCCCGCGATGCGCTGCTCGATGGCCTCGCGCGCGCTCGCTACGTCGAGTTTCAGCTCGCCGCCTAGGAAGTGGTCCGCATTGATGCGCCCCAGCAGCAAGTTTGCATCGGTGACGGTTGGCTGCGTGCCGCCGCGCCCATAACAGACCGGACCCGGCGTCGAGCCTGCGCTTTGCGGGCCCACATGCAGGCGTTGCTGCGCGTCGAGCCAGGCGATCGATCCGCCGCCGGAGCCGACTTCCACGATGTCGACGACCGGCGACTTCACCGGAAATCCGTACTTGTAACCGGCGGCATAGTAGACCGAGTCGACCGAAAACCGGCCGTCCTCGACCAGCGCGCACTTCGCGGTCGTCCCGCCCATGTCGAACGCGATGACGTTGCCGTACTGGAGCGCGTTCGCGTATGCGCCGGCTCCGATGCAGCCGCCGACCGGGCCGCTCTCGACCAAGGCGATCGGTTGGCGGCACGTGCGATCGGTCGAGAGCACGCCGCCGTTCGATCCCATCATGTAGAGGCTGCCGCCGAAACCGTCCCGGTGCAGATCGTCTTCGAGCCGCCGAATGTAGGTGCTCACGCTGGGACCCACGTACGCGTTGGCGGCTACGGTCGAGGTCCGCTCGTACTCGTACCATTCGCGCGTCAGGTCGGTGCTGTGCGTGACGAACACGCCCGGCAACTCGCCGCGCAGCACTGCGACCGCCTCGAGTTCGTGTTGCGGGTTGGCAAACGAATGAAGGAAGAAGACCGCGACCGATTCCACCTCGAGCTCGCGCAGCCGTCCGGCAAGCTCGCGCAGCGCGGTGGTGTCGAGCGGTACAATCGCGTTGCCGCGCGCGTCCATCCGCTCGTTCACTTCGAAGCGCAGCTCGCGGGGAATCAACGGTTCGTCACGCCGGTAATGCAGATCGAACGGATCGGGACGATTGCCGCGCGCGATCTCTAAGATATCGCGAAAGCCGGCCGTCGTGACCAGGGCCGTGCGCGCGCCGTTACGCTGGACAATGGCATTGATCACGAGCGTCGTGCCGTGATTGACGAGCGCCGCGTCACCGGGTGAGAGCCGGACCTTCGCGAAACAGTCGAGAATACCGTCGGCAAAGTTCTCGTACGTTGTCGGGCTCTTCGTGTACAGCACGCGATTGGATGCGCTGTCGAATGCGACCAGATCGGTAAACGTTCCGCCGATATCGACGGCGACGATGAAAGACAACGGTTGGACCTCGCGGAAGGGAGATCAGCGCCGGACACAGCCGGATCTCATAATTTCGTTACATTGGTGTATTGGAACTAAAAGCAAAAAACCCTCCGTTGGAGGTCCGTCGGCGGAAGCCGGGGCGCCCACGCAGCGAGCCGTTGCACCGAGCGATCCTCGACGCGACCGCCCTCTTGCTCGGCGAGGGCGGCTACGCCGGCTTGACGATCGAGAAGGTCGCCGAACGTGCCGGTGTTGCCCGCCAGACGATCTATCGACGCTGGGCCACCAAGCTCGCGCTCGTGATCGACTTGCTCGGTCAGGTCAGTGAGAGCGCACCTCTGCCCGACACGGGCTCGGTCCGCAGCGACTTGCACGCCCTCTACCGCCGCTATTCGAAAGCGATTATGACCTCCGGCGGCCCGATCATCCCGGGACTCGTCGCTGAGTCGCTCTACAACCCCGAGCTGGCGCGAATCGTGCGCTCCTATATCATGACGCGCCGGGTTGCGGCAATCGCGATCATCCAGCGCGGCGTCGAGCGCGGCGAGATCGATCCCGGCGTGAAACCCGAGCTGATCGTCGATCTCTTGTCGGGGCTTGCGTGGTACCGGCGCATCATCGCGCATATCCCGATGACCGCCGGCGATGGTGAGAGCGTCGTCGATATACTTCTGCACAGCGCTTTGCCGAAGACCGGTGCCGGCGCTCGCGGACCGAAAACTAGGGCGTCGAAAAAAACGTAAGGGTGACCGCGTTGAAGTCGTCGGGGCGTTCGTTTTGCACCCAGTGGCCGGTGTTTCCGAAGATGTGAAGATCGGCGTTCGGCATGAGCCGCGACAAGACGAACGCCGCATCCATCGGGACGACGCGGTCTTCTTTGCCCCAGATGATTAGGGTCTTGTGTTTCACGCGGCCGACCTCGTGCCAAATGGGGATCATCGCGTTGGGTGCCGGCGGGCTTGTCGGCCGGTTGGCCATGCTCGCTTCGTACCGCTCCTGGATGAGTTCCTCCGTAACGAGCGCTTGGTCGTGAACGATCACGCTCATCCACGCTTTCATCTTCTCGACCGACGGACCCGGCGGCTGATAATAACCACGGAGCAACTGCTGTCCGTAGGTCGGACTGGGCGTAAAGAGCGGCAACGAGCCCGCGGGTCCCAACAGGACGAGTCGCCCGGCACGTTCCGGCGCGTCGAGCGCTACGCGCAGCGCGATCACGCCGCCCATCGAGTTACCGACGAGATGCGCGCGGTCGACCTTCAGCGCGTCCATCACGTCGAGCAAGACCGCCGTGTAAAACACGGTATCGTTGCGGTGGTCCGGCGGCCGGTCGGAGTTTCCATAATGCGGCATGTCGATCAACAGCGTGCGGTAGCGTTCGGCGTACGGACCGAATTGCTGATGAAAGTTGCCCCATGCCGACGCGCCGGGACCCGCGCCGTGCAACAGGATCACCGTTTCGGAACCGTTTCCGGCTTCGTGATAACTGATGTTAAGATCGCGTACGCGGACCGAACGCCGGGTGGATTCTTCAGTCATGGAGACTCCTCGTCAAAACGTGTGGATAGCTCGTCGCCGCCGCGCGGGCCGCGCAAGCCGCGCACCCCGAGGCCGCTGTCGGCGTTGATGACAACGCCAGTGATCGTCGCCGCATCTTTTGCGGATGCGAGCAAAACGTAAGAAGACGCGTACTCGTCTGTGTGCGGCACGCGTGCGAGCGGCGCGCTGAACGGCGAGCCGGGCGCCGGAAACGTCGCAGCAACCGAACGCTGGTCCTGGCCGAGAGCACGCGCTCCGCGCATATCCGAGGGAATGAGTCCGGGCGCAACCCCGTTCACGCGTACGTGCGGGGCCAACTCGTACGCGAGCTCGCGCACGAGACCGACTCCGGCATGTTTTGCCGCCGTGTAGAGCGGGCCGCCGCCACCGGGATAGAACGCCGCGTTCGAGAGCGTGAACACCATGCTGCCGCGCGCGCGGACCAGCGCCGGGATCGCGGCCTTAGCGCCGAGCAAATATCCCTTCACCAGGATGCCGAAGATCTCGTCGAACGCCTCGTCAATCCGATCGTCCGGCAGATCGACCAGCGGTACGTTGAAGTCCCAAATGCCGGCGTTCGCGACCAAGGTGTCGAGTTTTCCAAAGCGGGCAACCGCTGCGTCGACGGCGCGCCGGTTGTCGGTTAAGCTTCGCACGTCGCCGGTCACGGTCTCGACCACGGTACCCATCCGAGCGGTCAAACGTTCGAGTCCCTCAGCGTTGCGGTCGAGCACCGTTACGTGTGCACCTTCGGCGAGAAAACGTTCGACGATTGCGAGACCCAAGCCCGAGGCGCCGCCGGTAATCAGCGTGCTCTGGCCGTCAAGCCACTTCATCGAATCACCTCATCGCCGACCGCGCGGCGGCTGAATTTCGATACACAAGGGGTTACTATTTCGAATGTGGTAGCTGGTAAAACCTTCCACCACCAAGCCCGCGCAGTGGAGCACCGTTCATGAAATTGCTCGCAGTCGTTGCCGCCGCACTCCTCGCTGTGGGTTTCGTACCTGGGAGTGTCCGTGCGCAAGACACCACGCCCGTACGCATCGGTGTCACGCCGATCGATCCGGCAAGCACCGGATTTTATGCCGCCGACCTCGGTCTCTATGCGAAAGACGGGCTAAACGCCAGCGTCCAAATGATGGGGAACAGCGGCGCGGTGCTCGAGGCGCTCGTCGGGGGTTCGCTCGATATCGGCTACGTCGGCATCACCACCGGCGAGACGGCGTTCAAGAAAGGTTTGCCGATCGTCATGATCGCACCGACCGGCATCTTCGATATAAAGCAGGGCCGCGTCGGCTACATCATGCTGCGCAACGACATCCCGTTCAAAACGGCCAAGGACCTCGAGGGGAAAACGATCGCGTCGATTCCGCTCCGCAACGTGGGCGAGCTCGCGATGGATCTCTGGATCGACACCAACGGCGGCGATTCGTCCAAGGTGAAATACGTCGAGGTCCCCTTCCCGGCGACCGGTCCCGCCTTGCAGCAAGGGCGAATCGACGGCGCGATTTTGATCGAGCCTTTCGCGTCGCAGGACAAGCCGTTTGCCAGGGCCGTGGGCCCCGATCCGATGGCGAGCGTCGCGAGTTTCTGGCTCGGCGGAACGTTCGTCACGACCAAGGCTTGGGCGGCGGCGCACCCGGATCAGGTCCGCCGTTTCGCCGCAGCGGTGGCCGAAGCCGGTCAGTGGGCCAACAAGAATCCGGATAAGTCGGCGTTGATTCTCCAGAAGTACTCGAACGTTCCGCTCGAGATGATCAAAGCGTCTTCACGGACGATCTTCACCGACCAGCTGAAACCCGCGATGATTCAGCCGACCATCGACCTGCTCGTACGCTACAAGCAAATCGACGCCTCGTTCAAAGCCGAAGACATGATCTACCAGCCGCCGAAATAGACATAGGAAGCGAGATTTCGATATGCAACTCCTGGAACGGCCGTCCATTGAAGAGTTGTACCGTCGTGTGGAAGCGTTGCTGCCGGCGTTACGCGAGCGAGCGGCGGAGTGCACCGCGCTGGGCCGGCTGCCCGATGCGACGGCGCGCGATTTCGAGGCGGCCGGGCTTTTTCGGATCCTCCAACCGGCCTCGCACGGCGGCTTCGAATACAGCCCCAAAGTGCTTTGGGATATCGTCGTGCGTTTGGCTTCGGCGTGCCCGTCGAGCGCCTGGACGTTGTCCGTCGTCGGCATTCACAACTGGGAAGTCGGTCTGATGTCGCCGCGCGTTGCCGACGACATCTGGGGCGACGATCAAACCGTGCGCATCTCTTCGTCGTACGAGCCGGTCACGAAAGCGATCGCCGTCGATGGCGGCTACCGCGTCAGCGGGCGCTGGCGCTTCTCGAGCGGCTGCGATCTGGCGACGTGGGCCGTGGTCGGTGCGATGGTGGAAAATCCCGTTAGCGGCGAGCTCCAGCATTACGCGATGTTCGTGGAACCCGGGGCTTACCACGTCGTTCCGGATAGTTGGCACGTTCTCGGAATGCGCGGCACCGGCAGCAAGGATTTCATCGTCGAGAACGCGTTCGTGCCGGAGTACCGCGCACACCCGATGGGCGATCAATACGTGCTCGACGGAATCGCGTCGGGCCGCATCCACTCGGACGCCTACAAGTACCCCTTCCGAGCGACGGTCTCGTACTGCCTGTCATCGGTTGCGCTGGGCATCGCGGACGGTGCGCTGGAGGATTTCCGGTCGACGTGGGCCGCTCGCATCGCGGCCAAAGGCGATGAGGAGTTGCGGCGCAACTCGCGCATCAAACAGCGCTACGCAGAAGCATTCGCTTCGATCGATGCCGCGCACTTGCGTTTCGACCGTGATTGGGCTGAGATGGACGCCTACATCGCGCGCGGTGAGACGATCCCGATGCTACGCCGGGCGGCATACATCTGGAATTCCTCGTACAACGCGAATTCGCTCGCCGAAGCTGTGACCACGTTATTTCGCGGATCGGGCGCGCGGGCAATTCACGACGGGGATTCCATGCAAGGGTTCATGCGGGACATCTTCGTCTTACCGAATCACACGCTGCTCAAGGAGGACCAGCGCGGCGACGACCTCGGCCTGATCGCCTTCGGCGGAACGGTCGCGCTGTGATGGCCGCCGCCGTTTTAGCGCCGCACGCGCGGCATGAGTTCGCGTGCGTTATCTGCGAAGATCGCGCTCAAAGTTCCCGAGTCTAGTCCGCCGGCGGTCAGGTTGCGGTCGGTTTCCTCAATCGCAACCCAGGGGTAGTCGGTGCCGTAGAGGAGATGGCCCGGCGCCGCGAAGCGCATAGCTGCCGCGAGGTTGGGGGCATAGGTCGACGACGTGACGTCGTAATACTGGCGGCCGAGTTCGTACATCGGCCCGCGCGGAAAGCGATCGGCGAGATCGGGACGAGCGGCGAGCAAACCGGCGATCCGGCCGGCCGCCATCGGCATCGTTCCGCCCGCATGGGTGAAGATGAAACGAATGTCCGGATAGCGCGTGAATACGCCGCTGACGAGGAGGCTCGTGATGGCTCGAGTCGTGCTGAACAGATACTCCTCGATGATCTGCGGCACGCCGGGAACGACCGTTGCGCAGCACGCCGCATCCGCCGGATGCACGAAGACCGTCACCTTGCGGCGGTTTAGCTCGTCGAACACGGGAAAAAACGAGCTGTCGCCGGCCCACTTGTCGTCGTAACTCGTCAACATGCCGATGCCGTCGGCTTTGAGCACGTCCAGGGCGTAGACGGCCTCGGTGAGGCTGGATTCGACGTCGGGCAACGGTATGTTGGCGAAGAAACCAAACCGGCCGGGGTGATCGAGCGCATTGCGCGCGGCGAACTCGTTACACGCGCGGGCGAGCCGCCGTCCCGCCTCGATATCGCTGCCCCAGATGTTCGGGCTAGACATCGACGTGAAGGCCGTGCGAATGCCGAAGCGGTCCAGTTGCTCGAGCGCCGCCGCGATGGTCCAGTTTGCGACCGCGGGATTCGTTCGAAGCAGCCCGGCGAGGCTCTCGCGGTACGCGGCGAGCCACGGCGGGGCGACGATATGATGATGGATGTCGATTTTTGCCGGCACGAGCGGGGCGGATGCGGCTGCGCCGGCGGCGAGCGGACCGGCCGCGGCCAACGAGAGCCCGAGAAAATGCTTCCTATCCATCCGCTGCGTGCGCTTTAGCGGCCCTTCGCGGTGAGTAACTCGGCCTGGTCGCGCGGCGTGGGCACCATGCCCGGTGGGCGCTCCCAGCCGGTTAGCGGGCTCCCTTCTTCGAGGGCCCGCAACTCGCGCGACCAGATCTTGCGCAGAAAGATGATCCCCTCGTCCTGACGTCCGAGCCGCTCGTGTTCCCGATCCGCGATCGCGCCTTGGCCGACTTCCGCGACGTCGTCTTGAAAATTCACCATATGCGTTTGCGTCAGATCGAGATCCAAACGATGCTCGCGCCCGGCGAGCACGTCGTCGGCAACGTCGCCGTGAAAGCGCCGCTTCTGGCGTGATTCCGCTCGTTGCTTGTACTCTTCGGCGGCTTCCCCGACCAGGGGCAGACGCCGAACCCAATAGTTGACGTGGCTCGTGTCGTCGATCGGAACCCACCACATGATCGACCTGATCCAGCCGCGTTCGCCTTCCTCGGCCAAGGCATACATGTAATACACGTTCGGCATGCCGAAATACGTCGTGCGCTCGACTCCGCTGACGCGCCGCACGTTCACCGCGATGCCCCACTCGTTTTCGGTCGTCGTGATGATGGGCCGATCGCTCATCCCGTTGTACGCGTCGCCGTGACCGCGATGGACGAAGCCGACGTGTGAATTGTCGAATGAATTCTCGATGTTTTGAAAGTAGTTGCAGCGCCGAACGTAGGAGGACCACTCGAACATCCCCGGGCCGGCCTCGAATTCGGGAAAGCGCGGCAGCGGCGGCGGTTCGCCGTCGCCCAAATAGGCGAAGATCAAGCCCAAATGTTCTTCGGTCGGATAGGTCCGCAACTGCACCTTGTCCGCGAAGCTCCGTTCTTCGGCCGGCTGCTCGACGCACTGACCGGAAGCGTCGTACTTCCAACCGTGGTAGAAGCAGCGCAGGCTATTCCCTTCGACCCATCCGGCCGACAACTGCATTCCCCGGTGCGGGCAGCGGAACGCCGTCGTATGCACCGTGCCATCCTCGCCCCGGTAGAGCGTGAAATTTTCGCTCATGACGCGAATCGGAACCGCCCGGCCCGCGGGCAGATCCTTGAGGTGGTAGACGGGCTGCCAGAATTTTCGCAAATAGCGGCCGGCCACCGTGCCCGGACCGGTATGCGCAAAGTCGTTAAAGTCGTTCATTTGAGCGGTGCGCCGCCGAACTTGCTGATCGCGACCCAGGTATTCTTTGCCGCATCCCAGCGCAGCATGATGCCGCTGCCGATGTTCAAGCCGCGCTGGCTTCCATCGCGAAAGTCGTAGATACCGTTCGCAGCGGCAAATCCGTGCAGTGTGCTGATGTATTGCCTGATCTGCGGCGCCGTCGCACCGGCGCCGAGTTTCTTGAAGGCGGAAACGACAATGAGCGCCGGGTCCCAAGCGTCGGCCTGCGAGACGTCGGGATCGACCCCTTGAGCCTTGAAAGAATCAACATACAGCTTTACCGCGTCGTGCAGCGGGCCAGGTGCGATCGAATCGACGGCGACGCAGGGAACGCCGGCCGACACCATCGCCGCGGGCAGCAGGTTTGCATATTGCTTCATGACGGGGTACACCAGATTGGCGGCGGACACCGCAACCGGCATATCGATACCGAGGTCGGAGATACCGCGGAAGACGGTCCCGATCGGTGTCCCGGTGCCCCACGCGAACATCGCCTGCGCTCCCGAAGCCTTGATCCGGGAGAGTTGAGCATCGACGGTCGGATCGGTACCGCCGTAATGCTCTTCGGCAACCAAGCTCATGTCGGCGAACTCGGGCCGCTTCAAGGCTATTTGAAGTGAGTCGTCACCGTCTTGACCACTTGCGTCCGTCGTGCTGAGCATGGCGATTTTTTTCCAGCCCCGGTCATGAAAGTAGCGGACGTTGACGACGGCCAGATCGACCGTCGACGGCAAGGCGACGAACGCGTACGAGCCGGCCTCGGGGTGGCTTCCCGGAGTGAAGCAATACAGCACGGGTCCATCGCTCTTGAGCAGGGCCCGAACCGCGTTGCAACCGGCCGTCAGGGTCGGGCCGAGGATGACGGGTACTTTCCTTGCGATCATGTCGGTCGCGAGCTGAACCGCGACTTGCGGATTGCTCTGGTCGTCCGAGATGGCGAAATGAATCCGCCGACCGCCGATACCCCCCGCTTTGTTCGTGTTCTGCTCGACCAATTGCAGCGCGCTCGCCTGCGTCTTGCCGAGAAATGCACCGTTACCCGTCAACGAAACGATAACGTCGATTTCGAGGGGATCGACGGCTGCGGCTGCGGACAGCGGGAGGGAAACCGCGAGAAGGACCCCGAGCGCCGCGACTGCGGCGAGCACGTTCGTCATACCGACCCCCTGGCTGGAAACTGCGCTCGAAGCAGATTCTTTCCGGCCATGAATCCGCTCCTGTTGCAAAGGGCAAATATAATCGGTACAGTGGTGTTAGCTAATGAAGCGCCGCGTCGAGGAGGTCACTTTCCTTTCTGACGGCTTGAAGATCTCGGGTGTGATTCACCATCCGGACGGTGCCGATTTCAAACGGCGTCCGGCCGTCGTGAAGCTCCACGGTTTCGGCGGCACGAAGGACGGCGGCGGATCGCCGCGGATGTGCGAGTACCTCGCTTCGCTCGGATACCTCGCGCTGCGTTTCGATTTCCGGGGGTGCGGTAAGAGCGACGGCGAGCGGGCGCTGATCCTATGCGAAGACGCGGTCGCCGACGCCCGCAACTCGCTGACCTACCTAGCCGGGCGCGAGGACGTCGATCCGAACCGGTTAGCCTTGGTGGGACAGAGTTACGGAGCGGCGGTCGCAATTTCGGCCGGAAGCCTCGACGAACGCGCGGCGGCCGTCATATCGATCGCGGGCTGGGGCAACGGGGAGCGAAAATTTCGCCGCCAGCACGTGGCGCCGGATGCCTGGTCGAGGTTCGAAACCATGATGGCCGAAGGCCGGCGTCTTCGGGACTCGGGCGAACGCCTGATGGTCCCGCGTTACGATATCGTGCCGATTCCCGAGCATCTGCGCGGCAACATGGCCGGCGACGGACACCATATGTCGTTCCCTTGGGAGGTTGCGGAAAGTATGTGGAACTTCCGGCCTGAAGACGTGGTGGGCCGCTTGAGCCCGCGGCCGCTCCTTCTGATCCATCCGGCGCGTGATTCGGTCACGCCGGCGAGTGAATCGATCGAGTTGTTCTTGCACGCCGGTGAACCGACCGAACTCCACGTGCTCGAGGGCATCGACCACTTCGCCTTATCGAGCGAAGCGCCGCGCCTCACTTCGCTCGTGGAAGGCTGGATGGCTCGTTATTTCCCGGCGTAGGTAGCGATAGAAGATGCATAGGAGGTTTGCTTGCTGACGAACGATTTGCCGGCGGTCGCGCTCGATCACCACGATTTCGCGCATACGGGACCGGGAACGCTGGCGGGGCGTTACATGCGCCGCTTCTGGCAACCGGTGTGCCACGCGCACGACGTTGCGCCCGGCCGCACCCTTCCGATTCGGATCATGAGCGAGAACTTCACCATCTACCGCGGTGAGAGCGGTGCGCCTCACGTCACTACGTTTCGCTGTCCGCATCGCGGCACGCAGCTTTCAGCCGGGTGGGTCGAAGGTGATGCGCTGCGGTGCTACTATCACGGGTGGAAGTACGACGCGACCGGCCAGTGCATCGAACAGCCCGCCGAAATCGAGAGCTTCGCTCATAAGGTGCGAATTGCGACTTACCCGGCGATCGAATACCTCGGGCTCATCTTTGCCTACCTGGGCGAGGGCGAGCCGCCGCCGTTGCCGCGATTCCCGGACTTCGAAGCGACGCCGGGAATCTACGATTGGGACTCCTACGATCGGCGCTGCAATTTTTTCCAGAATTTGGAAAACTCACTCGATAACTCGCACGTCGGCTTCGTGCATCGGGACCACGGCGCGGCCTTCGACGGCCTGGTCGATCGGCCGGTAATCTCGGTCGAGGAAAACGAGTGGGGAATCTCCGTGAACGTTAAGCGCACGAGCGGAGCCGAGCGAACCACCTACATCGGCTTGCCGAACAGCTACTACATGTACGCGTTGCCGTTGTTGCCGGAGCTCGGCTGGCTGAAGTCGCTCTTTTGGTGGGTTCCGATCGACGACGAGAATCATCGCCAATTCGTCGTGCGAAAGCTCCCGCTGACGGGTGAGGCGGCAGAGCAATACCGGGAGCGCATTGCGGCTCGACAGGCCGCGTTCGATCTGAATCACTCCGACCTCGCCGACGAGGTATTGAGCGGCCGAGTCGCCAGAGATGAGATCGATGCGGGCCGCACGCAACTTATACGCTTCCAGGACGATGTCGCGCAAGTTGGACAGGGTGCGATTGCAGACCGCGAGCACGAGCGGTTGGGCCACTCCGACGTCGGTATCATCTACCTGCGCAAGATCTGGGCCCGGGAGCTGAAAGCTTTGGCTGAGGGAAATCCGATCAAACAGTGGGACCACCCGGCCGACATGATCCCGACGCCGCATCGCGGCCCAGGTCCCCGTCCGGTTTCCGAATCGCGCGCTTGACTACGGCCGCCGGCGCGAAGATTGTCGTCGAGCACCTCTCCCATGCCTACCAGGCACAAAGCGGGGGGCGAGTCTTGGCGCTCGACGACGTTTCGTTCGGGGTCGGCGACAAAGAATTCGTCACGATCCTCGGGCCGAGCGGTTGCGGTAAGAGCACGCTGCTCTACATCATTGCCGGACTGATGCGCCCGACGAGCGGGGGGATCGCGGTGAACGGCCGCGGGATCGTGGGGCCGAGTGCCGACTGCGGCATCGTGTTCCAGGAGTTCCGCATCTTTCCATGGCTCACCGTGATGGACAATATCACCTTCGGGTTGCCGCGCGATATGGCGGCGGCCGAACGGCAAGACCGTGCACACGTGTATATGAAGATGCTCGGTCTCGCCGGTTTCGAGAAGAAGTGGCCGCGAGAACTCTCCGGCGGCATGAAGCAGCGCGTCGCGATCGCACAGACGCTAATTCGCGATCCCGATATCATCTTACTGGACGAACCGTTCGGAAGCCTCGACGCGCTTACGCGTGACGAGCTTCAAGACGAACTCTTGCGCATGTGGGAGCGCGATCGCAAGACCGTCGTGTTCGTCACGCACTCGGTCGACGAAGCCGTCTATCTCGGAACGCGCATTTTGGTCATGCAAGCCAGACCCGGGCGGATTCGTGCTGAGATAGCCGTGGGGCTTCCGGCGCTGGGAAGACCGGAACTCGGGGTACGCGACTCGGCGGAGTTTATCGAACTGCGGGGATACGTCAACAAACTCGTCCGCAGTCCGGGTGTCGCGCTGCATGGCTAGCCTCACCGCGATCCCCGGGCAGCCCGGCCAACGCTCCGGCGCCGCCGTGGTTGCCGGTGCGATCGCCCGTGCGCTCTCGCGTGCCGGCGCGGCACTGCTGCGCTTGTACCCGCTCGCGATCTTGGCCGCGCTCTGGGAGGCCGCTACGCGCTCCGGCCTGATCGGATCGTTCTTTCTGCCGACGTTCAGCAGCGTCGTCATGCGGATGTTCACCGGAGTATTCGTCACCGGTGCGCTGCTCGGTCATTGGGCGGTCAGCATGGAACGCGCGATGACGGGCCTCGCTTTGGCCTCAGTGGTCGGCGTCGTGCTCGGAATCCTCATGGGACGCTTCGCTCCGGTGCGCTCGTTCATGGATCCGATCCTCGCACTCTTCTTCCCGACGCCGAAGCTGGCGCTTTTCCCGCTCTTCATCTTGTGGCTTGGTATCGGCGACAGCAGCAAGATCGCCCTCATCTTCGCATCGTGCCTCTTTCCGGTGCTGCTGAATACGTATACGGGGGTGCGGAGCGTCGACAAATTCCTCGTCTGGAACGCGCTCGACAAGGGACTCTCGACGTTCGGCATCATGTGGCGCGTGATTCTCCCGGCCTCCTTGCCGTTTATTTTCGCCGGCCTGCGTATCGCTGCCACGCTCTCGATCTTGCTCGTTGTCGCTGCCGAAATGATCGCTTCGAACGACGGTTTGGGCTATCTCGCCATGTTCGCTCAGCGTACGTTTCGAAACGAGGACATGTTGGCGGCGATCATGCTGATCGCGTTGACCGGTTTTGCTATCGATCGCATCTTGCTCGCCGTCCAAGAGCGGCTCTTTGGCTGGCAAGACAAAGCTGATTTCCAATAGGAGGCTCGGATGGTAATGAATAGACGTTCGTTCGCCTGCGGCGTGGCAGCATCGGCGGCCGCATTGCGCTCCTTCGGAGAGGCGGACGCCCAAACGGCGCCGACACCGGTGGAAATCGCGATCATCTCCGGTTCGGGCAGCGAAGTGCTGCAAGTCGCAGCCGACCGCTTCGCGCCCAAGGACGGCCTGGCGGTCAAGCTGCAACAATTCGGCAATACGTCGGACCTGGCGCAGTCCGTGGCCGCCGGTCGAAGCCCGTTCGGGCAACTCGGTATGGCGACGGTCATCCCGGCGATCAGCCATGGTGCCGACATCATCGTCGTCGCGACCAGCGCGTATACGTTCAAAGATAAGTCGGGCCACTCGTGGGCGACGAACAATTTGGTCGTCCGCGACGACGGCAGCATAAAAACCGCCGCCGACCTCAAGGGCAAGGCAATTGCCGTCAACGATCTCGGCTCGACGTTCAATTATCTGCTGCGCGATTATCTCGCCGCAAACAAGATCGACCCCGATCGCGACGTGAAGATCATCGGCGTCAATTTCCCACAGATGCCCGGTGCGCTGCTGACCAAACAAGTCGACGCTGCGGTGATGACGACCGGCGGCTACATCGCTTGCCTCAAGCGCTCGCCGGTCAAAATAATCTCCAGTCCGCCGGATTGGATGCCGCAAGTGCCGTTCGACGGATTTGCGGTCATCGTCGCAAACAAGGACTACGCGAAGGCCAACCACGACGTCGTCGTTCGGCTCGTGAAATCCATGGTGCTTGCGTTCGACGCGCTTGCTGACGACGCGCAGAATCACGGCGGAGAACTCGACCGTGCGACGCTCATGAAGACGACCGGCGAAAGCGAAGCCGATGTAACGACGATCGTAAAGGAATTCGATTACTACGGGCGTCTCAGGGACGTGACGCAGCAGCCGGGTGAAGTGCCGCTCAAGGCTTTCAGCTTTTACGACGACCTGCTCGTCAAGACGAAGCAGTTGGATGCTCGTCTCCCCGAATCTCGGGCGGTTGATACGAGCTACCTGCGGGAAGCGTATAGAATGCTCGGCCGGACCGGGCGCAATCCGGCGTAACGAAGGGAGATTATTTTGAAGCAGTATCAACCCGAGCTGTACTGGGACCGCCTCTTTGCCCCTTCGTCGTGCTTGGCGGTGATCACGACCGTCGACGCGAGCGGTCGCGTAAATGCGGCGTCGTATGGAACCTGCACGCGGGTCAACCACAATCCCGTCTACATCGCGTTCACGTGCCGTCCCGAGCGCGACACCGCGCGCAATCTGGAAGAGGTCGGCGAATTCGTCGTCAACTTGCCGCGCTTCGATCGCGAGTCGCTCGAAAAAGTGCGCGTGATCGGCTTGCCCTTCGCGCGCGGCGTCAGCGAATTGGAGAAGGCTAAGCTCACCGAACTGGCGTCCGAGACGGTTCGGCCGCCCCGCATCGTCGAGTGTCCGCGCCATTTCGAATGCAAGGTCGAATGGACGAAGGACTGGATGGGGCGCCGGATGGTGGTCGGCAAGGTCACGGCCGCATCGGTCGACCAGGACTGCGTCGACGAGAACGGCTTCGTGATCTGGGATCGCGTGAAGTCGGCGCACTTCTGCGGCGCGCCGTATCACAACATGTTCGTTGCCGCATACGAGACGATGAGCGTCGGCGTCCCCTACGATGGTCCCGAGGTCGAGGCGTTCGAGGAATCCGAACGGCGGCTGTGGGCCAATCTCGAGGACGCCGGCCGGTAGCCGTCAGAAGAACAAGCTCAGCGTGTTGGTCGCCAGAATCGTTTGGTCCAAGACGACCGTGCGGCGTGCGAGTTCGAAGCGCTGCGCGCTTTCGACCACCCGCAATACGTCGTGGCGTACACCGGGCGAACGAGGCTTGCTCGATGTTCGGCTGCAGTTCGTTCGGCGCTTCGGGCACGTCGATGCGGACGTTCGTGATCATGTGGCGCATCTTCGTCGGCGGACTGATCGGCGGGCGGCGCCGTGCGAACGCGGGTCGGCCGGTTCGAACGAATCGGGACCAGGTAGGCGACCCTCCGACGCTAGGTCGAGACCGGTTCGTCCCGG
>PLTN01000033.1:6269-7601 GCA_003164495.1 Vulcanimicrobiota bacterium | reverse complement strand
ATGTTGAGCGAGGAGCTGAAGTCGCCGATCGGCAGATGATAGAGCGCCGGACCGAAGTTGAACTGCGCTTCGGCGCGGCCCGTGGCCAGCGCCGCGACCGGATCGCTGTACTCGCCCAGCGTGAACGTTGCGGTATTGGGAATGCCGCCGAGCAAGTGCGGAAAGAGCGAGCCGTGCGGTCGAATGAGCAGTTCGGGCAGTTTGTTGACGCTGCTCGGCACCGACGTGTCGTACCGATCGACGGTGAGGTCGTAATCGACGGTATTGCCGGTCAAGTGCAGGTCGTCGTTGAAATGCAGCGTGCTGTTGTCGTTGCTGATGCCGTTGAAGGACGTGAGGTTATCGGTATATGACGACGTGAACGCGTTGTTCAGCTTCGGCGAAAACGCGTAGGCGTCGCTGATGCCGTAGTTGTCGGTCGTGCTCTGTCCGCCGGTGGACTGTTTGGAAAAGCTGTAGTTTTCCGTGTCCTTGCCGGTCGATTTCGTCAGGCCGACGGCGAGCGAGGAATTCGGGGGCAGCGAGATCAGCGGACCGTAATCGGCCTGATAGGTGTAGCTGATCGTCCCGCGCAGCGCGGGCGAGATGATTTCTTGATCCTTGAAGTCGGCATTCCACTGATCGGAGCCGTCGATCTTGCTGTGCAATCGGAACGCGTCGACGTCGATCGAACGTTTGCCGTCTTTGCGCCGGAACGATGCGACGTAGCCGAGCCCATAACCGATCTTGGTGTAGAATTCCACCCGGTAGTAGCCGTAGTATTGATTGCTCGTACCGAAGCCGATGCGCGCTTTGACGTAGAAGCCTTCCGCGTCGGAATAGCCGATCAGCGGGACGAAGCCCGTTCTGCGTACGCCCGGAATCTGCTCGTGGCGGAGCGGAATGACCAGCAGCGGTATGAAGAAGATCGCCAGCGGCCCCAAGAAGACCGTCACGCTGCGTGCGATCGCCTTATCGCCCGGCGTGATGTCGAGTGTCCTCGCTTCGAGGTGATAGCCGCCGTGNNCGCCGTGCGGGTTTTCGCAGGTCGTGATCGACGCGTGCGTGCCGTGCGTGAACCCGTCGGGCCGCGTCTCCATGTTCTGCGCGTCGAAGTGCAGGCGGCCGTGGTCGACGCCCTGCGTGGTGACGCCGCGGCCGTTGATCAAGATCGCGTGCTGGGTCGTCGTATCGAAACGGATCGAGTCGGCGGTGAGCGTCGAGTTGCCCTCGCGATTCTGAATGAACGTGTGGCCGGTGATGTCGATGTAGCGCGTGCCGTCGTAGTGCGCGTGATCGCCCACGATGATGCCGTCCTGGTAGATCACGTTGACGTGACCGTCGAGGTCGAAC
>PLTN01000033.1:0-6191 GCA_003164495.1 Vulcanimicrobiota bacterium | reverse complement strand
GGGCTCGCCGTCGGCGGCGGGGCGGGCACGAGATAGACCGGGCCGGTCGCCGCGGCGGAGGGCGTGGGCGAGGGCGTCGGCAGCGGCGGCGGCGTCACTTGGGGCGTGTTGGTCGGCAGCGGCGGCGGCACGAGCACGCCGGGACCGTAGGGGACGATCGGGCGCGGCACCGGCGCGCCGGGGCTGATCGACGGCGAGGGCGCGGGTGAGGGTGATGCGCCTTCGTCGTCGTCATCTTCATCGTCGCCGGGCGCGGGTGAGGCGGCCTGGGCGACGGTGTTCGGGGTGGGCAAACACGGGGTGTCCAGCAACTGCAGCGCGCGCGCTTGGCCGGCGCTCGTCGTAATCGACGGTGCGGTTGCTTGTGCCGGCAAAACCGTCCCTGCGATCAGCGCCGCCGCGATCGCTATGGCGAGCAGTGAACGCACTAGCGGTCTTCTTTGAGGATCAAGTAGCCGCCGCCGGCGGCCACGATGACGTTCGGCAGCCACACGGCGATCCAGGGCGTTAGCGCACCGTTCTTGCCGAAGGCGGCGCCGACCGCGCCGAGGATGTAATAGATGAACAGCACGACGACCGAGAGCGCGATGCCGAGCGTGCGGCCCTTCTTGCCGAAGCGCACCGCGAGCGGCAGCGCGATCAGCACCGCGATGAACGAGGCGAACGGCAAGGCGTACTTCTGCGCCAGGGTGATCTCGAGCCCGGCCAGATCTGCACCCCCGGTTCCGGTGAGTTTGCGAAACGCAATTTGATCGCTCAGGCGCTTGGCATCCATGGCGTAGGGATCGTTGTACGCTTGGCTGAGGAACTTCTCACCGCTGTCGCCCAACGGTAGCGGAACGGTGATATCGCGCGCGGCGATCGTCAGCGCCTGCACAGTTCCATTGGGTAGCACGCGAGTCTGGATTGCGCCTTGTAAAACGATGAAACCGTTTTCGATCGTCGACTTGCGCGCGGTGGTTACGTCGAGAAACGGCGTGCCTTTGCCCTGCTCGAAGATCATGACGTTGTTCATCGTCTTGCCGTCGGGATCGACGGAGTCGATGTAAAATGTCTTGCCGGTCGCGGGATCGGTGCGGAAGATGTGCGGTTCGATGGGCAGCGTCGCCGTGCGGTAGATGATCTGGTAGAACGTGCGCGTCGAGACGTCGACGGCACCGGGCGCGATCTTCTCGTTCACGCCGAACGAGACGAGAAACATACCGAAGCCGAGCAAAAGCGGCGTTCGGCAGATGCGCATGAACGATACGCCCGACGTGCGGAGCGCCGTGATCTCGTTGTCGGCGGCCAGGCGTCCGAACGCCAGCAGGGCACCGAACAAGCAGGCAAACGGGAACGCCATCGGCGTCGCCTGCGGCATGCGTGCGATCAAGAAGCGCAGGATCAGGAAAACCGGAGCGCCCTTGTTGATGAGGTAGTCGGCAGCGAGCACGAAGATGTTCGCGAACCAGAACACGTACACCGCGCCCAGGCCGAACGCGAACGGCCCGGCGAGCTCGCGCATGATGTACGCATCGAGGATCGGCAGACGGAACCGCCGGGGCAGGCTACGGACGAACGTGCCGCGCTCGAGGCTCGGAGCGACCGCCATTAGTGCAGGGCGGCGGTGATGCGCGCCACGTAGGAGCGCGTTTCAGGGATCGCCGGAATACCGTGCACGGCATCGACGAGCCCGGGACCCGCGTTGTACGCCGCGAGGGCATACGACACGTTGCCGTGATAGCGATGCAGCAGGTCGCGCAAGTAGTGCACGCCGCCGGCGATGTTCGCTTGCGGGTCGAACGGATTGTTGACGCCGTACTGCGCGCTCGTCGCCGGCATCAGTTGCATGATCCCCATCGCGCCGGCGCGGCTGATCGCGGCGGGATCGCCGTGCGACTCGGCATCGATGACCGCGTAGATGAGGTTGGGCTTCACGCCGAACTCATGCGAGGTCGAATCGACGAGCGAGCTCAATTGCCCGGCCGGCAACGCATGCGGACCGCCGGGCAAAAAGCCGCCCTGGCTACACCCGAGGAGTGAGCCGAGGACAAGCGCAAGCGCGGCGGCGCGGAACCTCACCGGTCCTCGTTTCGGGCGCCTCAAAGGGTTCGCCTGGTGGATTCGCTTCAAGCGAATCCATCGCGTTCGGGCCGCACGTTAGATTGCAGCGGAGTATTTCCCGGGGCCGAGCCGCCAGTTTCATCGAGTGATGGCGGTTGCATAGAACCGGCTGAGATCGGAGTGCAGCGCGCGGAGCGCATCGTCGTTGAGGTAGATCATGTGCCCGGACGGATAGTAACCGAACGAGATCCGCGCTCGGACCGCCGGGTCCAGGCCCACCTCGCCGAGCTCGTATTCGGTCGTGTAGAAGGGCGTGGCCAGATCGAAGAGCCCGCTGGCCGCAAAGACGCGCAGGTTCGCCTCCACGTGCATCGCCTCGCGCAGATCGGGAATCACCGTCGGCGCGAGGACCCGCCCGAAGAAGCCCCGGCGCTTGAAATCCCAACCGTTCACGACGTCGGCGGGCAACGCGCGGTACATCCGGTCGGTCGTCCAGTTCAGCTCCGATTTGGCGTAGGCGGTGAACGTGGTGATGAAGGCCGGTGCGACGGCTTCGTACGATGGGTCGAATTCGGGCGTGCCGCGATTGCGATCCATCGCGTTGCCCGCGAAGCGCCCGTCATAGCGACCGAGAATCTTCCCGTCCGACCGCAACAGCTCGCTCTCAAACCGCGCCGGAGAAACGCGCAGATTCGCGCGCACCAGATAGTCCGGATCCAACCCGATAAAATCATGCAGCTGCTGCGCCAACTGCGGATCAGTGTCACCCGGCCGCATGATGGCGGGCAGATACACGTCGCTTGTGAATTTGCGGGCGGCATCGATGAACGTTTGCACGTCGGCCGGCGGATTCGGAACCTTCTTGTGATACCACGCGACCGCGGCTTCCGATGGAATCGCGAACGCGTCGGGCACGTTCTCGTCGCCCGGATTCCCGAAGTCGTCGGCGTAATCGAGCAGCGACGAGACGAGGATCACGCCGTTGAACGCAACGCCGTCTTTCTGGAGTTGATCGACGAGCCCGGCACTGCGGAACGTGCCGTAACTCTCGCCGAGCAAGAACTTCGGACTGTCCGCACGGTCGTTGGCGGCGATCCAGCGCCGGATGAACTGGCTGAACGAACGGATGTCTTCATCGACACCCCAGAAATCTTTGTCGGCGGACTTGCCCGTCGCTTCACTGTAGCCGGTGCCGACCGGATCGATGAACACCAGATCGCTCGTATCGAGCAACGTCGCCGGGTTGTCGGCAAGCTGGCCGGAAACCGGGCTGCCGAACGTCTTGTCGGCCATCACGATCCGGCGCGGACCGAACGCGCCGATGTGCAGCCACAGCGACGCGGAGCCCGGGCCGCCGTTGTAGAGAAACGTCACCGGACGTTTGCGGTCACCGGTGGTGTAGGCGACGTAGAAGACGTTGGCCGTCGGTTCGTTCTTGTCGTCGCGTAACGTCAGCGTACCGGCGGTCGCGGTATACGCGAGCGCTGCACCGTCCGCAAGGTGCATCGTGTGATGCGTGACGACGGTGCGCGCGGCCCGTGCCGGCGCAGGCGTCGACGTATCGTCGGCGCGCACGCCGCCGAACGACGCGAGCACGAACAACAGCGCGCCCGCGAAGACTGCGCGATTCAATGCGTTGTGGGAACGGTAACGGTGTTGCCGCCGGCCGCGCTGATCGTGACGGTGCCCGGGCGCGCGCCCGGTGCCGGCGGCACGAGTTGGAATTCGTACGTCTTCACGCCCGTCGGCGGCGTACGAAACGACACTTGCTGCGGCGAGCACAACCCGTCGGCGCAGAACGATCCCACCCAATCGCGCGCCAAGCCGTTCGCGTGCAACGTCACGGCGGAATCCCCGGCGGCCGCGACGATCAAGCGGTATTTGAGCGTGGAGGCGACGCTGCCCGGCAGATCGGGGCCGGTCCACGGCGCAACCGAGAGCACCGGTTTGCCGTCGCCGCCGGCAAGCGCGACGGCGATGAGTCCCTCTTGCGTGCGTTCCTTGACGTTGCGCTTGAGCTCGGCATACCGGCCCTTGGGATCGAGACGATCCCCGAACGCGTTCGCTTGCGCAAAGGTGGCGCGCGTGTTCTTCACGTCGCCGAGCGACACGTACACGTTCGCCAAGTCGAGCGACGTGTCGGCAACGTCGGCGACGTTGTCTTGCGTCGGCGCTTTGGCGGCCGCCGCGCGCAACAATGCGAGCGAATGGACGTAGGCTGGGACGGCGGATTGGAACTGTTGCGTCCGCTGGTAGGGCAGGCCGAGATCCGACCAGCCGTCGCCGTCGTTCGGACGCAACTCGACGTAGCGTTTCGCCTGCGCGATCATCGCGGGGTAATCGTGTAAGCGGTAGTAGGCGCGCGAGAGCATTTGCGTTAGCGAGGGATTGCCGGGCAAGAGCGCCAGCGCGGCCTGGTCGGTTTTGGCCGCATCCGACCAGCGATTGAGATCGCCTTGACCGTGCGCGAGCAGCGCGAGCGCGGCGGCCCGCTGCGCAGGCGCCGTCGCAGCATCGCGCAGTGCGGTGCCGGCAGCGATGCGGAGCAGTCCCTCTTCGCGTTGCGTCTTCTCGTCGTCGACGACGGCTTGATTCTTGTCTTCGGTCGCGTCGGCGCGCGCAATTGCGTTCTGCGCCGCCGCGAGCGCCGCGTTGCGTTGGGTTTGGGTGCCGCTGAAATGGTAGCGGGCCGGGTTGAGCACCGCGTCGATCGCCGTCTGCTGGGGCGATGAGAAGACCGCGTTACGTCCGGCGCGCGCGGCGGCAATGTATGATGCCAGTTGTTTGGGTTCGATCCCGCCCACCCAGCGCGCGCGCACGATGCCGTGTGCGTCGAGCACGATCGTCGTGGGAATGTACGCGATGCCGAAGCCGTTGTACACATCGGGTCCGGCCAGCGCGGACGGATACGGGACGCCCTTCGCGGAGAGGAACGTCTTTATGATGGGGGCGGTTTCGGTCGTGTCGACGCCGAGGAACACGACGTCGGGTGCGTGCAGTTTGCGGTAGGCCGCGTTGATGTCGGGCGTTTCCGCCCGGCACGGCGGACACCACGTGGCCCAGAAGTTGAGCACCGTGACTTTGCCCGCGGTCGCCGACGCCGTCAACGGTGTTCCGCCTAGCGTCGTCGCGTGCAGCAGCGGTGCGGCCGATCCGACCGGCGCGCTGCCCGAATTCGGCGCGGCGCCGAGTGCGGCGAAGACGGCGAGGAGTGCGAAGACGCGCAATCTAGAGTCCCTGCGCCATGATCTCGGAGGCCGGGAACGTCGCCTTCAACGTTCCGTATTTGGCGGCTGCATTCACCAGCGGCTGAATCTTCGCCGGATCGAGCTTGTCGTGATAGTACACGCGGTGCGCTTGGTCGGAGATGGCGACGCCCGTATATTTCTCGAGAATTTTCGCCGTTATGCTCTGGTTGGCGTTCGCCCAGCGTGCCGTTTGCGACATGACTGCGGCGAACCGTCGCATTACGTCGAGGTGCGCTTTGACGTAGTCGGAGTTCGCGAAATACCCGCCTTCCGAGAAGTCTTTGGCGATCGCGTCGTAACAGTGCGCCAGCATGCGGCCGTCGCTCGCGAGAAGTTTGTCGAGCGCCGGTTCCTCCATGGCGGCGGCGTCGACGCGGCCGGCGACGATCGCCGTGTCCATCGCGCTATACGGCATCTCGACGAATTTGATCGTGGACAGATCGGCGCCGTTCTGGTCGAGCCAGGCGCGCATCGAGATCTCGCCGAGACTTCCGAGCGTGGCTACGGCGATGGTCTTCCCGTTGAGATCCTTGGCCACGTGTACGGGCGACGCTTTGGCAACGACGCAAGCCGCCGTCGGCGACGCGGTCGTGTAGGCGCCGGCCGGTGCGACATAAACGAAGTTCAAGCCCTTCTCGTGTGCTTGCGCAATCGAGAGCGCATTACCCGAACCGACGTCGACCGTGCCCGACGCGACGGCGGCGGCAATCGCCGGTCCGTTCGCGGCCGCGACGATCTCGATGTCGAGGTTCGCTTTCTTGAAGAACCCTTCGTCCTGCGCGTAGTAGACGAGCGCCCCGACCTCGACCGGTGCGGCGCCGATCCGCAGATGGTCGGGTGCCGTTTGCGCGCCGCCCCGGAGCGGCGCGATCAGTACGCAGAGCACGAGGGCGCCGATAA
>PLTN01000026.1:30200-61586 GCA_003164495.1 Vulcanimicrobiota bacterium | reverse complement strand
TCGGCGCCCGCCGCCTGCACACGGTGCTCGAACGCGTCTTCGAAGAGATCGGGTTCGCCGCACCGGAAGTCGCGGAAACGGTCGTCATCGACGCGGCCTACGTTTCCGACCGCTTGGGCGAAATCGCCGCCAGCGCCGACCTCTCCAATTTCATTCTCTGAGGCGCCCCTAAGAGGCGAGTTCGTGTTGCCTCATTGCGATGGCGGGCGCATGATGCGGAGAAGAGCCAGACCACCACGTCCACCTGGAGGATTCATCTTGTCCGACCGCATTTCTCGCGGCGAGATCATCTCGCTGATCGCCGGCTTGCCCGCCGCCGTTGCCGTAACCACGGCCGTCGCTTCCGCCGCCGACGATTCGAGCGGCACCAAGGCCCAGTACAAGTACCAAGCCAAGCCCGGGCCCAAGGGCCAGGTCTGCAGCGGCTGCGCCCTCTTCAAGGCGCCTGCGGCGTGCCAGCTCGTCAAGGGCAAGATCAGCCCGAAGGGCTACTGCATCGCCTACGCGCCCAAGGCGCATTAGGCCCCGCAATTGACAGCCCTGGGCACGGCGTGATACAAACCACGAGATGCTCGTGAACGGTTTTGGGTNNTTTTCTGTGATGGAGACGCGATGACGACCGCCCAGACGCAAGCCCCGGCTACCGCAACCCCTGCCCTGACCATGACCGCCGCCTTCGAGGGGATCGAGGGCGCGTACTCACACGTCGTGCTCGAGGCCTACGCGGGCCGGCGCGGCGTGACGTTCGAGCCGCTGGGCTGCCCGACGTTCCGCGCGGTCGCCCACGCCGTGCTCGGCGGACGGGCCGATGTCGGCTTGCTGCCGATCGACAACGCGATCGCCGGAACGATCCGCGAAGGCTACGACATCCTGGCCGAGTACGAGCTCGATCCGCTGGCGGAGATCACGCTGCGGCTCGAACACCGGCTGGTCGGACTGCCCGGCGCCACGCTCGAGGGCGTGCGCGAGATCGAGTCGCACGCGATCGTCCTCGCCGAATGCGGACGTTTTCTCGCCTCGCTGCCCGACGTCAAGCGCGTTCCCGTGGGCGACACCGCGATCGCGGCCCGTAACGTGGCCGCAGCCAAGGACCCGAGCCACGCCGCGATCTGCTCCAAAGAAGCGGCCGAACGTTACGGTCTCGTCGAGCTTGCCGGTTCGATCGCCGATCATCCCGACAACACGACCCGCTTCTTGCTTTTCCGCGCACCGGTTGCGGCCGGCGTCGCCGCCGAGTTCGAACCGGCCGCGTCGGGCGCCGATCGCAAGACGTCGCTCGTGTTCTCCGTGGCCGACAAACCCGGCGCGCTCGCGCGTTCGCTCGACGCGTTCGGAAAACACGGCCTCAACGTCTCGAAACTCGACTCGAAGTCGCGCCTGGGCACGAGCGAGTTCGCGTTTTACGCCGACATCGACGGTGACGTGCGCGAAGAGCGCTTCGCCGACGCGCTCCAGGATCTCAAAGAGTACACGTCGTCGCTGCACATCATCGGCTCCTACGACGCGGGCACGGCGCCGGCGCGCGTGCGCCGCGCGATCGACGTGGTGGTCGACAACGCCCCGGCGGTCGTTCCGAGCGTGAGTAAACAGAAGCAGAACTTCCCGAAAGTCACCCGCGAACCGGGCCAGCCGCGCTCGAAGGTGCGCGTCGGCAACGTCGTGCTCGAAGACGGCACGTTCATCATCGCCGCCGGACCGTGCAGCGTCGAATCGCGCGAACAACTGTTCGCGGTCGCCCACGAGATCCGCGATCACGGCGCGGTCATGATGCGCGGCGGCGCGTTCAAGCCCCGCACGTCGCCGTACGCGTTCCAAGGCATGGGCTGGGAAGGCCTGGCGCTGTTGGCCGAAGCCGGCCGCGAAACCGGCATGCCGATCGTCAGCGAAGTGATGAGCATCGACCAGGTGGAGCGCATGGGACAGTCGGTCGACATGTACCAGATCGGCGCGCGCAATATGCAGAACTTCGATCTGCTCAAGGCCGTCGGCAAGACGCAGATTCCGGTGCTGCTCAAGCGCGGGATGTCGGCGAGCCTCGACGAGCTGCTCAGCGCGGCCGAATACATCCTCTCCGAAGGCAATCCGGACGTCGTGCTCTGCGAGCGCGGCATCCGCACGTTCGAAACCGCGACGCGCAACACGCTCGACCTTTCGGCGGTCGCGGTGCTGCGTGAGAAGACGCATCTGCCGATCATGGTCGATCCCTCGCACGGCGTCGGGGTCCGCCGCTGGATCCGCCCGCTCTGCCGCGCCGCCAAGGCCGTCGGCGCAAACGGTATCCTGATCGAGGTGCATCCGAACCCGGCCGTGGCGAAGAGCGACGCGGAACAAGCCCTGACGTTCCAGGACTACGAAGACATCGTGGCCGACCTCGCGCGGATCCCGTTCATTCAGGACTAGCGATTCCGCGATGATGAACACGCAAGCACGGAGCGAGACGGTCGCTCCGGCGCGCGCACTCGGCCGCCTCGCGCCGAACATTCCCGGCGACAAGTCGATCTCGCACCGGGCGGTGATCTTTGCCGCGATGGCCGAGGGGGAGTCGCACGTGACGAACGTCGCTCCGGGTGAAGACGTCGCGTCGTCGATGCGCTGTGTCGCCGCGCTCGGTGCAACGGTCGTGCGCGACGGTCTCAACGTGCGCATTCGCGGCGGCGCGTGGCGCGATCCGTCCGAGGCGCTCGACTGCGGTAACTCCGGTACGACGATGCGGTTCCTCATCGGTGCGCTGGCCGGGCGCGGCATTGCCGCAACGCTGACGGGCGATGAGTCGCTCAGCCGCCGGCCGATGCTGCGCGTGGCCGAACCGATGCGCGAGCTCGGCGCGGTCGTCGATACTGCGTCCGGCGGGACGGCGCCGGTGCACGTGCGCGGCGGGCACCCGCTGCACGGCGGGCACATCGTGATGAAGGTTGCGAGCGCGCAGCTCGCGAGTTCGCTCATGCTCGCGGCAACCGGGGCCAACGGGCGCGTGACGATTTCCGGTGCGGGCACGGCGCGCGATCATACGGCGAAGATGCTGCCGCACTTCGGCGTCGCCGTGCAGCGTAACGGTGACGACATCGTCGTCGACGGTCCGCAGACGTTCCGGGCAGCGGATTTCCGGGTGCCCGGCGATCCGTCGGCGGCGGCGTTTTGGCTCGCGGCGGCGGCGATCGTGCCCGGCGCGCGGCTCGTCGTGGAGAACGTCAACCTGAACCCCACCCGGCTCGGCTTCGTCGATGCGCTCGAACGCATGGGCGCCGGGGTCACGATCACGGTGACTGCGGAAGAGCCCGAACCGATGGGGCACATCGAAGTGAGCGCGCGTCCGCTGCATGCGATTGCGATCGAAGAACCCGAAGTGCCGGCGATTCTCGACGAGCTGCCGCTGCTGGGCATCGTTGCGGCCTATGCCGCCGGCACGACGACCGTGCGCGGCGCGCGCGAGCTGCGCGTGAAGGAAAGCGATCGCATCGCGGTGCTCGTCAAGGGGCTGCGCGCGCTCGGGGGGTCGATCGACGAAGTCGACGATGGTTTCGATGTGACGGGCCCCTCGACTTCGCTCGGGACAGGCTCCGTGCCGCTGCGCGGCGCAACGGTCGAGAGCGGCGGCGATCATCGTTTGGCGATGGCCTTCGCCATCGCGGCACTGGGCGCGAGCGCGCCGGTGACGATCGAGGATTCGGGCTGCGTCGCGATCTCGCATCCGTCGTTCTTCGCGGATCTGGAGGCGCTATGTCGGGGCTAGTTCCCGCCGTCTCGGCCGGCCCGTGGACGAAACGCTTCGCCGTGGTCGGTCAGCCGATCGCGCACTCGCGCTCGCCCGAAATCTTCGCCGCGCTCTCGCGCGCGTCGGGCATTCCGCTCTCGTACGAGCGGCTCGAGCTGGCACCGGACGAGTTCGCGTTCGCGTTTGCCGATGCGCGCGAGAACTTCGACGGCTGGAACGTCACTGCTCCGCACAAAGAACGCGCGCTCGCAAAGGCCGACGTCTCGAGCGACGATGCGCGCCTGGTTGGTGCGGCGAACGTCGTCACGTTTCGCGATGGCGAGGCCTACGCTGCGAATACCGACGTCGGCGGTGTGATCTCGCTCCTGCGCAAGAGCAACATCGATCCTGCCGGCAGCGTCGTGACGCTCCTGGGCGCCGGCGGTGCGGCGCGTTCGACCGTCGTCGCGCTCGTGCAGATGGGCGCGAAACGCATCGTCGTCGCCAATCGCACGCTGGAGCGGGCGCGCGCGCTGGTCGACGACTTGCGCGCCGCAGCCGGGGCGACGGAACTGGCGATCGGCGATCCGGTCGCTTCGCACATCGTCATCAACGCGACCAGCAACGGCGCGGCCGTCGTCGACGCGGTGGGCGCGTGTCTGCCCGGCGGCTGGTGCGTCGATCTGCAGTACCGTCCATCGGATACGCCGTTCGTGCTGGCTGCGCGCGCGGCCGGACGCAACGCGGTCAGCGGCGCGCACATGCTCGTCGCACAAGCGATCGCGACGTTCTATCTCTGGTACGGCGACGACGTGCGTTTCGGACGCGCCGCCGAGGCTGAACTCACCGCTCTCGTGGAGGCTCCCTAAATTATGCCGCGGTTGCGATATCTCACCGCCGGTGAATCCCATGGCCCCGCACTCAGCGGCATCATGGAAGGCTTNNGGTCGCGGCAACCGGATGAAGATCGAAACCGATGAGGTGAAGATCCTCGCCGGCGTGCGCCGCGGCGAAACGCTGGGCAGCCCGGTCTCGCTCTACATCGAGAACCGCGACCATCAGAAGTGGCTCGAGATCATGACGGCCGAACCGCGTGAGGGCGAGGCGGCCCGCGCGGTGTACATTCCGCGGCCGGGTCACACCGACCGGGTCGGCGGCCTCAAATACGACCGGGCGGATATGCGCGACATCCTCGAGCGCGCGAGCGCGCGCGAAACGGCGATGCGCGTCGCGCTCGGTGCGCTGGCCCGCAAGCTGCTGAGCGAACTCGGGGTTTCGATTGCGAGCCGCGTCGTGCGCATCGGTGAGGTGGTCGACGAAACGCCGCTCGACGCCGATATCGCGACGCTCAACGCGCGCGTCGACCAATCGCCCGTGCGCGTGCTCGACGCCGGTGCGGCAGAGCGCATCATGAAGAACATCGACGCATCGAAGGAAGCCGGCGACACGCTCGGCGGCGTGTTCGAAGTCGTGGCCGGCGGCGTGCCGATCGGCCTCGGTTCGCATGCCCAGTGGGATCGCCGCCTCGACGGCCGGGTCGGCGAAGCGTTCCTCGCGCTCAACGCGATGAAGGGCGTCGAACTCGGCCTCGGTTTCCGCGGTGCCGCCCTGCCGGGTTCGGCCGTGCACGACTCCTACTTTCCCGGCGAAAACGGCACGCTGACGCGCTACGGCAGCAATCGCGCGGGCGGGATCGAGGGCGGCATCAGCACCGGCCAGCCGATCGTCGTGCGCGTTGCAATGAAGCCGATCTCCACGTTGATGAAACCCTTGCCGTCGGTCGATCTGCGCACCGGTGAGGCGACCAGCGCCTACATCGAACGCAGCGACGTGTGCGCCGTGCCGGCAGCGGCCGTGATCGGCGAATCGCTGCTCGCGCTCGTGCTGGCCGATGCCGTGCTCGAGACGTTCCCCGGCGACACGATGAACATGCTGCGCGACTACGTCGGCGCGTGGCGGGAGCGCATCCATGCCCGTTGATCCCACGCATCACATCCTGTTCTGCGGCACCGCCGGTTCGGGCAAGACGACCGTCGGCGCGCTCGTCGCGCGCGCGCTCGGCCGTGACTTCGTCGACATCGACCGGCTGGTCGAACGCGCCACGGGGAGCAGCGTGCCGGCGATCTTCGCGCGCGATGGTGAGGCGGCGTTCCGCGCACACGAGCGCGCGGCGGTCATCCGCGCCCTCGGCTCGCCGAAACCGGCCGTGATCTCGCTCGGCGGCGGTGCGCTCGAAGACGATGCGACCTTCGCCGATGCGCGCCGGCATACGCTGGTGTGGCTCAAGGCAACGGTTCCGACGCTCGCCTCGCGTTTGTCGGGCAACGGCGATCGCCCGCTTTTGGCCGGCGATCCGCTGGCGAAGCTGCACGAACTGGCGGCGGCGCGCGAGCCGCGCTATCGCCAGGCGCACGTGATCGTCGATGCGTCGCTGGCGCCCAAGGGCGTCGCGGCCTCAGTGCTGGAAGCGCTGCGCGCGAACGAACTCGTGGGTGAACGCGCGTGATCGCCAACGCTCGGCAACGCATTCGCGTCGAGCTCGGCGACGCGCGTTCGTACGACGTCGTGATCGGTCCGGGCGCGATCGACGAACTCACCGCGATCGAGGCGCGCACGGTCGTCGTGCTCTACGACGTGGCCGTCGAAGCGCTGGCGCAGCAAGTGCTCACGGCCTTCGGGTCGCGCGTCTTGCTGGTGCGCGGTTTGGTCGGCGGCGAAGACGTGAAGTCGTGGGAGCTGGCCGGCGAAATCTACGATTGGCTGGCCGACGTTCACGTCGACCGCGACACGGTGCTGATCGCGATCGGCGGGGGAACCGTCACCGACCTCGGCGGCTTCATCGCCGCGACGTACCTGCGCGGACTGCGCTGGTGTGCCGTACCGACCACGCTGTTGGCGGCGGTCGACGCGGCCGTGGGCGGCAAGACCGCGATCAACCTTTCCGCCGGCAAGAACCTCGTCGGCGTCTTCCATCATCCCTCGCTCGTCGCGATCGAACCCGCGGCGTTCACCACGCTCGATCCGCGCGACGTCGCGGCCGGCATGGGCGAGGCCCTGAAGACCGCGCTGGTTGCCGATCCCGAACTGTTCGCGTTCCTCGAACGCGAGATGCCGCGTGCCCTCGCCGCGGATCCCGACGTGCTGGCGACGACCGTTGCGCACTGCGTTGCGGCGAAAGCGCGCGTGGTGGCGGGCGATGAGCGGGAGACCGACGACAGCGGTGCAGGCGGTCGCGCGATCTTGAACTTCGGCCACACGGTCGGGCACGCGCTCGAGAAAACGTGCGGCTACGGCGTCTTGCGGCACGGCGAGGCGATCGTGCTCGGCATGCGCGCGGCGCTGGCGCTCTCGCGCGAGCGCGGCCTCGCGCCGGCCCAAGCCGATCGCATCATGGCCCTAGTCAACGCGATCCCGGCGCCGCGTCCGGACGCCGCGCCCGACGCGATCATCAAGGCGACGGCATCGGACAAGAAGCGCAAGGCGGGCAAGGTGCGGTTCATCCTGATCCATGACGTCGCCGATCCCTACATCGTCGACGACGTGACCGAAGCGTCGGTGCGCGCGGCTTTGACCGCGATCGCATGACGATTCTCGTCGTTCACGGGCCGAACCTCAACCTGCTCGGCGAACGCGAACCCGGCGTGTACGGCACGCTCACGCTCGATGAGCTCAACGCGAAGATTCGCGAGCACGGACGGGCGAAGGGCTGCGAGATACGCACGTATCAATCCAACCATGAAGGGCGCCTGCTCGACGCGCTGCAGCGCGCCCGCCGCTGGGCGAGCGGCATCGTCATCAACCCGGGCGCATACGGCCACACCTCGTACGCACTGCGCGACTGCATCGCCGGCATCAACACGCCGACGGTCGAAGTGCACCTGAGCGACGTCGAAGCCCGCGAACCGTTCCGCAAAATCTCCACCATCGCCGACGTCTGCATCGCAAAAATCAGCGGCCGCGGCCCCCAATCCTACCTCGACGCCATCGACCTTTTATTGCGCAAAGGGTGACGCGCTAATCGTCATCGCGAGCTTGTCGAGGGACAGCGAGGGAGCGGAATCTTGGAGATTCTTGGGAGTTTCTCGGAGCGGTCTCTCAGGCGGGAAAGCGAAAATAGAGGGCGTGGCAGAGCACTATCGGCCCCGCGTTGCGGTGGTCGACGACGAAGCGCACTTGCGTGAAGTTCTCGAGATCGGCCTCGCGCAAGAAGGCTTCGAGGTTCGTTCGGCCCCCGACGGCGCGGCGGGGCTGACGCTGGTGCGCGACTGGGAACCGGAGTGCATCGTTCTCGACGTGATGATGCCGAAGATCGATGGGCTGGCGGTGATCCCGATGATCCGCCGGCTGACGCAAGTCCCGATCATCATGCTGACGGCGCGCGGCGACGTGCGCGACCGCATCGATGGTCTGCAGGCGGGTGCCGACGACTACGTGAGCAAGCCGTTCGATCTGGGCGAGCTCGCGGCGCGGCTGAAGAGCGCGCTGCGCCGCCCGATGCTCAAGCGCGTCAACAACCTGCGCTACGCCGACCTCGAACTCGATCTCGACGCGCGCAGCGCCAAACGCGGCGAGCGCTGGATTTCGTTCTCGACGCGCGAGTTCGATCTGGTCGCAACGCTGCTGCGCTACCCGCAGCGCGTGTTCACGCGCGAGGAATTGCTCGATCTCGTCTGGGGCATCGACCGCGACGTCACGCGCAATACGGTTGAGACCTACATTTCGTACGTGCGCGCGAAAGTCGACACCGAGAACGAACCCCGGCTCTTGCATACGATTCGCGGCGTGGGGTACTCGATTCGTAGCGAAACGCATTGATCTCGCTGCAGCGGCGGCTGACGGTCTCGTACACCGTGATCGTCGGCGGCATCATCGCCGCCGTCGCGATCGCGTTCGCCGTCGTCGCCGCCGACGGCGTGATGCGGTCGGCCGCCGATGCGATCTCCACGGCGGCGAGTGAGGGACGGGCGATCGTTGCGAACGAGCCGTCGATCCTGCCGGCCGCACTTGCCGGACGGGTCCGCGCGCTCGTCGGCCGCAGCGACATCGACGTGTTCCTCGCGCCTCCGCGCGACCGCGGCCCACGCTTTGGCGGTGGTCCGCCCCGCGGTATCGGTGGCCCGCCGTATCGCCCGCCGTTCTGGCCCGCGAACGTGCGGCCGGAATTCGTACGGGTCGGCGACACGCAACTCGCGATTCTTCCGAACGGACCGCTCCTCGACGGTCGCATCCGCGAGATCTTCGGGCTGCTCGCGCTCGTGCTCGTGCTGGCGTTCGTACTCGCGTGCCTGATCGCGCGCTGGATCGCCGGCCAAGCGGTGGCCCCGCTCGTCGCGGTCACGGCCGAGCTGCGCCGTTTCGCGTCCGGCGACTTCACGCCGAATGCCGTTCCGTTCGGACGCTTCTCCGACGTCGGCGAATTGATCGACGCGTACAACGGCGCGGGCGAACAGGTCGCCGCCGCGTTCGCCGAACGCGAGCGCGGCGAAGCGCGGATGCGCCGCTTTCTCGCCGACGCCGGTCACGAGCTGCGTACGCCGCTTTCGGTCGTCACCGCGTACATCGAGATCCTGCGCAAGGGCGGAGCCGACGATCCGGACATGCGCGCGCAGGCGTTCACCACGCTCGCCGGCGAGACGCTGCGCATGCGCCGCCTGGTCGACCGGCTCGTCGCGCTGGCACGGCTCGAGCAGCCGGAGACGACGCAGCCGGTGGTGCTCGACCTCGGCGCACTCGCGCGCGACGCGGTCGAGGCGATCGTGGCCGCACGCGGCGGCGACGTTTCGTGCGGGGTGGAGTCGGGGACGTACGTGCGCGCCGATCCGGCCGACTTGCACGAAGCGATCGCGAACCTCGTCGACAACGCGCTCAAGTACGGCGCCGGCTCGCTGGTTCGCGTGATGGTCGAACACGAGCGCGACGCGGTCGTCGTCCGCGTGAGCGACTGCGGCCCCGGCATCGACCCGCTCGAACGCGAGAAGATCTTCGAGCGGTTCTTTCGCGGCGGCGGACACCCGGACGTCGAGGGTTCGGGCCTCGGACTCGCCATCGCCGCGCGCGCCGCCAAGCGGGCAGGCGGCGAACTTACGCTCGAGCGCAGCGAACCGGGCGAGACCGTCTTCGCCGTGCGCCTGCCCCTGCACGTGGTCGCCAGTATCGGTTGACCGGCCTGTCGGAAGCGCAAATCTGCGGCACCGAAATGCGTTATACTAGGTGACCATGGCCTATCTCCGCGAGATCATCACCGAGGGGCACCCGACCTTGCGCAAGGTTGCGAAGCGGGTGAACGTGGGTGAGATCGCCGACCCGATCTTCCAGCAGTTCCTCGACGATATGTTCGAGACGATGTATGCTGCGCCGGGGATTGGCTTGGCAGCTCCGCAAGTTAACGTAAGTAAGCGTGTCTTCACGGTCGATCTGCAGGACGACGAGCCGGAGCACGGTCCGCTGGTCCTGATCAACCCGAAGTTCACGTTGACCGAGGGCGAGGTCGAGGCGACCGAAGGCTGCCTCTCCGTGCCGGGCATGGTCGGCGAGATGACGCGTTTCGAGCACGTCGTGTGCCACGCACTCGACCGCAACGGGAAGAAGATCGAACTCGACGCGATGGGCTGGTTTGCGCGCTGCCTGCAACACGAGATGGATCATCTCGACGGCGTGCTCTTCATCGACAAAGCGCAGAACCTCCGTCCCGCCGCGACGGACGAGGAGCGGGCGGAAGCCGAAGCGGCGTTAGCGCGCTGAAGGCTGTATTTTTCGGAACCAGCACGTTCGCGGTTCCGGCGCTCAAGCGGTTGGCCGCCGTCGCCGAAGTGTTGGCGGTCGTCACGCAACCCGATCGCCCGGCCGGACGCGGTCATCAACTCACACCGACGCCGGTGAACGTCGCGGCGCGAGCGCTGGGCCTCACCGTTCTAACGCCGGAAAAATTGCGTTCGTTCGCGAGCGAACTCGCAGCGCTCGGTCCCGAACGCTGCGTGGTGGCGTCGTACGGGCGCATCGTCCCGCAAGCCTTGCTCGACGTCGTGCCGTTGTGGCTGAACATTCACCCCTCGATGCTCCCGCTCTACCGTGGCGCAACGCCGATTCAATCCGCGATTCGCGACGGGCGCAGCGTGACCGCGGTGTCGATCATCGCCATGGACGCCGGTATGGATACGGGCGATTTGCTCGCCCAGACGGAACCGCTTGCCATCGCCGCCGACGAAACGTACGGCGAACTCCACGACCGGTTGGCCGAGATCGGCGCCGAGCTGCTCGCCGACGTGCTTGACGCCGACGCGCGCGGCGAGTCTTTCCCCAATCCGCAGTCGCAGCGCGCAAGCGATCTCGGCATCGACGACGACGAGATCGTGCGCACGGCAACACGGCCGTTCGGCAAAGACGATCGCGTGCTGCCGCCCTACGCAACGGCGCGTGAAGCGATCGATCGCATCCGTTCGCTCGCGCCGAGTCCGGGTGCCCAACTGATCGGCGGCCTGCGTCCGGCAATCGGTGCGACGCCGCTGCCGGCGTTCAAGATTTTGCGCGCGCATACCAGCCGTGAATCGCCGCTCGCCGACGGTCGCGACGTGCCCAGCGGCACCGTTGTCGCCCATCGGGGCTATCTCTACGTGCGCGCCAACGACGCGTGGATCGTCGTGGACGAAGTGGTGCCGGCCGGCAAAGCGGCGATGAGGATCGAAGCGTTTGCGAACGGCCGGCGCATCGACAACGTGTACGTGCCCGAAGACGACGTCGTCGACGGGCTCGGCGCGTTGCGCTTTCGCGAACGCAGCGGCGAGCTGCTCGCCCGATGACGACCGCATTACGTCCGGCGCCGAGCGCGCGCAACGTGGCCTTTGCCGTCATCCGTGACGTCTTCGGACCCGAAGCGCGCGGGGCGGCCGAATCGCTCGACCGGCATCTGCGCAAGTCGTCACTCGATCCGCGCGATCGGGCGTTCGTGACCGAACTCGCCTACGGCACGATCGAACGCCGGCGCTGGCTCGATTGGCAACTCGAACCCTATCTCGGCGCGCGCGCGGCGAAGCTGCCGCAGATGATCGCCGAGATCTTGCGGTTGGGAACCTATCAGTTGCGCGCCATGCGCGTGCACGAATATGCAGCGGTCTCGGAGAGCGTGCAGCTTGCGCGGCGCTTCGGTCACCCCGGAACGGCCGGCCTCGTGAACGCCGTGCTGCGCCGCGTGGCGACCGATCCCGAGCGGCCGGTGACCGAAGCGGATTTCGCTTCGGCCGACGACCTGCTCGGTACGCGTGCTTCGCTGCCGACGTGGATCGTGCGGATGTGGCGCGAACGTTTCGGCGACGCGCAACTGCAAGCCATCCTCGACGGCGTGAACCGGCCCGCCGCGACCGGTTTGTCGATCGACCGGCGCAAAACGACGCGTGACGCGACGATCGCCCGGCTGGCCGAGTACGGCATCGGCGCGGTGCCGTCGGCATTTGCGGCGGATGCGATCGTTCTCACCGCCGCCGTGCCCACGCCGGCGCTGCGCGAGGCGCTGGGCGATCGCGCCGAACTGCACTCCGAGGCGGCGTGCTTTCCCGTCGACCTGCTCGATCCGCAACCCGGTGAACGCATCCTGGAAGCATGCAGCGGGCGCGGGAACAAGACGCTGCAACTCGCGAGCGCAATCGGCGATCGCGGTACGATCGTGTCGATCGATACCGATGCGCGCAAGATTTCGCGCGCGCAAGCACGGTTGGCCGAGGCCGGCGTATCGTCGGTGACGTTGCGCACCGGCGATGCGAGCGCGCTTGACGGCAGCGAGACGTTCGATGCGATCCTCGTCGACGCGCCCTGTTCGGGGTTGGGCATCATCGGACGCCAACCCGAAGCGCGCTGGCGCAAGTCGCCCGACGACGGCGCACGCCTGGCGCCGGCTCAGCGCGCCCTCATCGACGCCGCGGCGCGTGCGCTCGCACCCGGCGGCCGGCTGGTCTACGCGGTGTGTTCGACCGACCCGCGTGAAGGCGAAGGCGTGATCGACCCGTTTCTCGCCGCGCATCCCGATCTCGAGCGGGCCGCGCTGCCCGAGCGCTACGCCCCGCTTGCGACGCCGGCCGGCGATGTGCTCGTTGCGCCGGGGATCGAGGGCCGTGACGGGTTCTTCATCGCGGTGATGCGCCGGCGGTGAACGCGATCGCGCGTTTCGAGGCGCTCTGCGCGCGCGTCGTCGAAGGCACGTTTGCCCGTATCTTTCCCAGTGCGCTCGAACCGGCGCAGGTCGGGCGCAAACTCATCGCGGCGCAGGCCGCCACCCCGACCGACACCTACCTCGTGCGCGTGCACCCGGTCGACTACGCCCGCTTCGCAGGCGATCGCACGTTTCTCGAAGCGCGCTGGAGCGCGATGTTGCGGGAAGGAGCGGCGGCCCGCGAGTCGCCGCAGGCGATCTTGCACGAAGATCCGGAGATCGTGGCCGGTTCCGTGACCGTCGAAGCGCTCGTCGACGATCGGCCGGCAATACTCACGCTCGTGCGCCCGGGTGAGGCGATCGCGCTCTTCGACGGTTTGCGCATCGGACGCAACGAGGACAACGACGTGACGATCACCGACGGCCGCGTGTCGCGCCATCATGCGCGCATCGTCGCGGACGGTGACGGCTTCGCGATCGAAGATCTGCAATCGTCGAACGGCACCTTCGTCGACGGCGCGCAGGTGCAGCGAGCGCGCTTGCACGCCGGCGCGTCGATCGTGGTCGGCGAGACGGTGCTCGAGATCCGTGGCTGACCCGCGTTACGCGACCCTGGCCGTCAGCGCCGGCCTCGCGCTCTTCGTGCTGCTCGTTCGCGACCGGCGCGGTGCCCCGCCCCCGCCCGCGCTCGAAGCGACGATCCCGGCCGGCATCGAGCTGGTCGTCGACGACGGCGCCACGATTACCACCCGGCACCTGGGACGGCGTATTCTGGTCGGGCGCGCGCCGAGCGCCGACGTCCGGATCGACGATCCCCGGGTCAGCCGCTTGCACGCGCGCATTGAAATGCGGGATGATGGTGTGTACGTAGAAGATCTGGGGAGTCGGAACGGCACCCTCGTCGACGGTGCACCGGTGGTGAGCAGTCGGCAGCTTGCTCCTGGAGCCGAGCTCACGATCGGAACTGCGTCCATCATTTTCCGAGGTGTCGGCTCATGGAAATAGCGGTCGGTTCGAAGCCCGGAGCCCGGTCGCGCGGGAACGTCGATGCGCACGTGGCCGAGGTCATCGCTCCCGGGGTCGTGCTGCTTGCCGTTGCTGAGGGCTTCGGCTCCGTCCGCGGTCAGGCCGCGCCGCTGGTCGCCGCCCTAGCCGTGCGCGATGCCTTGCGCCACCGCGTCCGTCCGGACGGACGTGACGCGCGCGCCGCCCTGCTCTCCGCTTTTGCCAGCGCCAACGCACGCGTCTTCGCGCACTCCGGAAGCCACGATGACTTCGTCGCTTCGGGTTCGTCGATCTCGGCGGCGCTGATCGTCGGCGACCGCGCCCATATCGCGCACGTCGGCGGTACGCGCGCCTACCTCAGCCGCGACGGATCGCTTATGGCCCTCACTACGGATGACGAACTCGGCGGTGAAGATTGGGTGTCGGCCTGGACGAGCGTGCCGACCGAAGCGCTGACGGGACCCATGCTGACGCGTACGCTCGGAACACAAGCGACCCTCGATGCGACGGTGACCAACGTGCGCTTGATGCACGGTGACGCGCTCGTGCTCGCGACGGGCGGTTTCCACAAGGCGATCACCGATGAGGAGATCTCCTACGCGCTGCGCACGACCGACTCATCGGAGTCCGTGACGCAGCGCTTACTCGAAGTCGGGAACATGCGCGGCAGCGCGTTCGGCGGTACCGTCATCGTGGGCCGTGCGCTCACCGACGCCGCGGCGCCGGTCGACGCCGGCCCGTCGTTTCACATTCGCACCGCCGCGCTGGCGCTCACGATGCTCGTGATCGCCTCGCTGATCGCCGCCGCCGTCTTCCACATTTTTCTTCAGCCCTAAAGATTGCCGCGGCGGGCTTGTTCCTTTTCGATCGAGACGAAGAGCGCTTTGAAGTTGCCTTTGCCGAATGACTCGGCGCCGTGGCGCTGGATGATTTCGAAGAACAGCGTCGGGCGGTCTTGCAGCGGTTTGGTGAAGATCTGCAGCATGTAGCCCTGATCGTCGCGGTCGACGAGGATGTTCAGCTCGCGCAGCGTCGCGACGTCTTCGTCGATCTCGCCGACGCGTGCGGAGAGATCGTCATAGTACGATGCGGGCGTGGTGAGCAGCTCGACGCCGTTGGCCTGCAGCGCGCGCACCGTGGCGACGATGTCGTCCGTTGCGATCGCCACGTGCTGCACGCCGGCACCGCCGTATGAATCGAGGTACTCCTCGATCTGCGAGCGTTTGCGGCCGTGGGCGGGTTCGTTGATCGGCAGCTTCACGGTGCCGGTCGCGTTGCGCATGACCTTCGAGCGCAGCGCCGTGTATTCGGTCGAGATGTCGCGATCGTCGAAACTGATCAGTTCCTGGAAATCGAACGCCTCCGCGTAGAAGCGGCACCACATTTCCATCTGACCCCAGCCGACGTTGCCGACGCAGTGATCGATCGCGCGCAGGCCCACTGCGGCGTTCGCGTGCGCGGGGCTCTCCCACGCGACGAAGCCGGGCAGCCAGATCGCGCTCGCCCCGAGCGTTCGACCAGCGTGTGAATCGTATCGCCGTACGTACCGACCGCGGCGATTACCGCGCGCGCGCCGTTTTCCTCGGCGAGGGCCGGCGCGAACACGGCCTTCGCGCCATGCGCGACGAGATGCCGGAACGCGGCCGCGGCGTCGGGCGTCGAGAACGCGACGCTGCGTACGCCGTCGCCATGGCGCGCGACGTGATCGTTGATCGGGCCGCCGGGCCGCAACGCCGAGCTCAGCACGAGGCGGATGTCGCCCTGCGCGACCACGTAGGAGGCACGGTCGGCGAGCCCGGTCTCGGGGCCGGCGTAGGCCAAAGGCCGGAAGCCGAGGGCGGTGATGTAGTACTCCGCGGCCTGTTTTGCGTTGCCGACCCACAGCTCGAGGTGGTCGAAGCGCAGCGCGCCGCCGTCATAGCGGCCGACGGGGAGCGGAGCGGTCATCGTCATACTATCAAGATACCGCGCGACAGGCGCGAACGCGGCGGCCGAGCCGCAATAATCCGCTAAAGAATGGGATTCCCGCGGCACAAGATGGCGCAAATCGCTCTGGACGCAATCGACCGTGATATCCTGATCGCGCTTCAGGCTAACGCTCGTTTGCCCAACAATGATTTGGCCGCCGCCGTGGGCCTCTCGCCCTCGCCGTGCCTGCGTCGCGTCCGGCGGCTGGAGAAGCTTGGCGTGATCACCGGCTACAGCGCGTTGCTCAACCGCTCGGGGGTCGGCGTGGGGCTGACCGCCTTCGTCAGCATCGACATCGAACGCAATCGCAAAGCCGAGACCGATCTCTTGCGCGCGCAGATCCAGGCCCTGCCCGAAGTCGTCGCCGCACACATCGTGACCGGGGATTCCGACTTTCTGCTCGAGGTCGCAACCGCAAATCTCGAGACGTTTTCGCAGTTCGTGCTCGGCGTGCTCAACAAACTGCCGGGGGTCAAGGGCGTGCGTTCGAACATCTCGCTCGACGTCGTCAAACACGCCGCGGCGTTGCCGATTCCGCCGATCGAGCGCGGCGCATCGTGATCCTCGATCGCGTGCGCGAGCTGTGGCCGATGGCGTTGGCGCTCGTCTTTGCGGCCGGGATGTTCACGCTGGCCGCGCCGCATTCGCTCGGGCCGCCGTGGATCTCCGGTATGCTGGCCGTGCTCGCGATCGCGTGGGTGGCGTTGCAGCCGGCCTCGACCACGCGCGACGACACGCTGCCGGCGCTGGCGATCGCGATCGCCGCGCTCGGCGTGCTGATGGTCGCGCGCCTTTCGCCCGATCTCGCGGCCAAGCAAATGCTGTGGCTTGCGTTTTCGCTCGTGCTCGCGCTGATCGCGGGCCCGGCATTCACGCGCTTTCGCGTGCTCTCAGCGTACACGTACGTGTGGATCGTGGTCGCCATCGTGCTCTTTGTGGCGCTGGCGCTGTTCGGTCAGGAAGTCAACGGCGCGAAGCTCTGGATCCGTATCGGCGGCGTGCAGTTCGAACCGGTGGAAGTCATCAAACTGCTCGTCGTCCTCTTCATGGCGTCGTATCTGGCCGGAACCGCCGACGTCATCGAGCGCACGAAGCCGTGGTCGCTGCGTGCCAACGCGAAATATCTGGGCCCGCTGTTCATCGGTTGGGGCGCGTCGATGGCGATCCTCGTGCTCGAGCGCGACTTGGGGATGGCCGTGTTGCTGCTCTCCACGTTTGCGGCGATGCTCTACGTTGCAACCCGGCGCGTCGATTTGATCGTGGGCTGCACGGCGATCTTCGCGGCCGCGATCTGGTTTGCCGCGACGCACTTCCACTACGTGCAAGCGCGCATCGCGGTCTGGCACGATCCGTTCCGCGATCCCTACGGTGCCGGGTATCAAGCGATGCAGTCGCTCTTTTCGCTCGCGGCCGGGGGCTTGTTCGGAACCGGTTACCATGCCGGACGGCCGGATTTCATTCCCGACGTCGCAACCGACTACGTGTACGCGGCCTANNTGATCCTGCGCATGCTCGTCGTTGCGCAGCGCCAACCCGATCTGTATTCCAAGCTGCTCGCGACGGGTTTGGCGGCAACGCTCGGCTTTCAAGTGGTGATCATCGTCGGCGGTGTGTTGCGCCTCTTCCCGCTGACCGGAATCACGCTGCCGTTCGTCTCATACGGCGGGAGCTCGCTCGTGACGAACTTCTTGCTCGTCGCGCTGGTATGGGCAATTTCGGGCGAACGTCGAAGGGTAGCCGAGTGAGGGGAGTCTCGACGGCCTTTTGGTCGATCGTTCTTATCGGTTCGACCGTCTCCATCGGTGCGGGTTTTGTCGGCGGTCGCTCGATTGGTTCGGCGGGCGCCCTACCGGTAGCTGATGCGAAGGCCGACGACGGTCTCCCCGCCCCCATCCGCCAGCGCCTCATGCGGCGCTCGCTCTTCGGAGCTCACTCGCTCGATGCGGCCGGGGCGTTCGATCCCTACGGTGACCCCGAATTAGGCGTAACCGAGCGCTCGCACGCGGCCCCGGGCTACGATCCGCGCACCGACCGGGCCAAGATCGCCGTGATCGTCATCGACGCGGGCAGCGCGGGGCCCGGGCTCGACATGTTCACCCATTCGACGTTACCGCTCACCTTGGCGGTAGCGCCGAGCGACGACGACGCGGGTTCGGCCGTGCAGTCGATCGAGGCCGCCGGCAAGACGGCCGTCGTCGACGGCTCCCAAGGTTCACCCGCGCGTATCGCGGCGTTACTCCACGATGGTGCGCGCGGCGTGATCGCCTCGCTCGACGAACAACGTGCCGGCGTGCTGTTGCGCGGCATCGATCGCGGCGCGCTGGTCGTGGACGCGGCGCTTTCCGAAGACGATGCGATCGGACCGGCCGCCCGGGCCTTGCACCGCCAGCTCCTAACGCGCGACGTGATCGCCGATGCGCGCGACGACGGTGCCTACGTCGACTTCATGTTACGTGACGCCCTGGCGATCGCGCAGCGCACCGGGACGGCCATCGTCGCCGTCCACGCGCGCGCGCAGAGTTTCGATGCGATCACGCGTTTCGCCGACCGCGCGAGCCGCGACGGCGCCGACATCGTTGCACTGACCGACCTCAACCGTTGACGACGCGCGATTACCTGACGCGCACGCCCGCGGCAGGCATTCGCATCGCGTACGCGAGCGAGGCGCCCGAGCAGTTCGGCGACTTGCGCGTCCCGGCCGGCGAGGGCCCGTTTCCGGTTGCCGTCGTCGTGCACGGCGGCTGGTGGCGCTCAACCTACGGCCTCACCTATGCCGGGCACCTGTGCGAAGCGCTGACGTCCGACGGCTTCGCCACGTGGAACATCGAGTACCGGCGCGTCGGGAATCCCGGCGGCGGTTATCCGAACACGCTCTATGACGTGACCGCGGCGCTCGGCGCGTTGCGCGAGATCGCGCGCGATTACCCGCTCGATCTCAGGCGCGTCGTGGTGACGGGCCATTCGGCCGGCGGACACATCGCCGCGTGGCTCGCCGCGAAACAGGCGCATCGCGAACTGGACATCTTCGGCGAGCCGTTGCCGCTGATCGGCGCGGTGCCGGTGGCGGGCGCGCTCGACCTGGTGCACGTCTCGGCGATGCGGGTGAGCGATGCCGTGGGCATACCGGTGCACGACTTTCTCGGCGGCACGCCGGACGACGTTCCGGAACACTACGCCTTCGCGTCGCCGACGGCGTGGCTGCCGACCGGTATCCCCGTGATCGTCATTCACGGCACGGACGACGACGTCGTGCCGATCGAGATCTCGCGCCGCTACGTACAGCGCGCGCAAGCGGGCGGCGACCGCGCAAAGCTCGTCGTGCTCGACGGCGTCGATCACTTCGCGCCCTTCGATCCGTCGACGAAGGCCGGCGCAATCGTCTGGGACACCGTCTCGGAGCTGCTCACGCGATGAAATCGGGCCTCGGCCGGGAGGTCCCTGCCGGGGGGAGCGTCGTAAAGGCTCTGTGATGACCACCCTGGCCGCGCTGTTCCTCCTCCTTCTTAGCGATACGACTCCGTAGTCGCTTAGCTGCGCTTGCCTGAAATGGCCCGCCGCGAAAGCGACGGGCCAATTTATTTTCCGCCATCATCGAGAGAGAGCATCTCATGTCGACCATGCCCCACAACCGCTACCGACCCTTCGCTCCGATCGCGCTGCCCGACCGCACGTGGCCGTCCAAAACGATCGATCGTGCGCCGCGTTGGTGCAGCGTCGACCTTCGGGACGGGAACCAGGCGCTGATCGAACCGATGGGTGCGCAGCGCAAGCGGCGCATGTTCGATCTCCTCGTGAAGATGGGTTTCAAGGAGATCGAGGTCGGCTTTCCTTCGGCCTCGCAGACCGACTACGATTTCTTGCGCGACCTGATCGAGAGCGGCGCGGTCCCCGACGACGTGTGGCTCCAGGTCCTCACGCAGTCGCGCGAAGAGCTCATCGAGCGCACGTTCGAATCGTTGCGCGGCGCGAAACGCGCGATCGTGCATCTCTACAACTCGACCTCGACGCTGCAGCGGCGTGTGGTATTCGGGATGGATGAAGACGGGATCGTGGGGATCGCCGAGCGCGGCACCCGTCAGATTCGCGCACTGGCCGACAAGATGACGGACATCGACATCCGCTTCGAGTACTCGCCCGAGAGTTTTACCGGCACGGAGCTGCCGTTTGCCAAGCGCGCATGTGAGGCGGTGATGGCGATCTGGCAGCCGACGCCGGAAAAGCCGATGATCCTCAACCTGCCGGCAACGGTCGAGATGTCGACCCCGAACATCTACGCCGACCAGATCGAATGGTTTTGCCGTAACGTCAAGGACCGCGAGAGCGTGCTGATCTCGCTGCACCCGCACAACGATCGCGGCACCGGCGTGGCGGCAGCCGAACTCGCGTTGATGGCGGGCGCCGATCGCGTCGAGGGCACGCTGTTCGGCAACGGCGAGCGCACCGGCAACGTCTGCATCATCACGCTGGCAGCGAACCTGTTCACGCAGGGCGTCGATCCGGAACTGGATCTCTCCGACATCCCGCAGATCGTGCGCACGGTCGAGTACTGCAATCAGATCCCGGTGCACCCGCGTCATCCGTATGGCGGCGACCTCGTGTTCACCGCGTTCTCGGGTTCGCATCAGGACGCGATCAAGAAGGGCCTCGATGCGTTGGCGAAGACCGACGGCGCGCCGTGGGAAGTGCCCTACCTCGCCGTCGATCCGAAGGACCTCGGTCGCAGCTACGAAGCGATCATCCGCATCAACAGCCAGTCGGGCAAGGGCGGGATCGCCTACCTCATGGCGACCGACTACGGCTTCCAGTTGCCGCGCAACGTGCAGATCGAGTTCAGCAAGGTCGTGCAGGCGCACACGGATGAGACCGGCGCCGAACTGACCGCGCCCGAGCTGTGGGACGCCTTCGAACGCGAATACCTGACGCCGGCCGGGCCATTCGGCCTCATCGAGCACCACATCAGCGAGACGGCCGGCGGCGGGTCGGCCATCCGCGCGAGCGTCGCAGACGGCGATGCCGTGCGCAGTATCAGCGGCCAGGGCAACGGTCCGATCGATGCCTTCATCGGCGGTTTGCGTACCGGTCTCGGCATCGAGATCAAGGTGCGCGACTACCACGAACACGCGACGACGTCCGGCGCCAATTCGGCGGCCGTGGCGTACGTCGAACTCGAAGTTGCGGGCAAATCGGTGTACGGCATCGCGCGCGACGCCAACATCGTCACCGCGTCGCTGCGCGCGATCGTCAGCGGCCTCAACCGCGCCAGCCGCTTCGTCACCTTCGACCGCGATGCCGTGAGCGTCTGATGCTCTCGCGCCGGCGAGCGCTTGCGCTGACGGCCGCCGCGCCGTTCGCGCTAGCCGCGCCGCGATCCGTGGCGGCGGCGGAGGCGGTGACGCTCAAGGCCGGTACGTCGCCGACCGACGCGTACGCCGAACCGCTCTATTTCGCGCCCTCCGGCATTTCCGCCAAGACGGGAATCACGCTCGACGTCAGCTTGTTCTCGAGCAGCACCGCGACGGCGGCCGGCTGCGCATCGGGCGCCCTCGACGTCGGCGTTGCCGATCCGATCGCCATCGCCAACGGCGTCGTGCACGGCATTCCATTTCGCATTCTCGCTCCGGGTTCGGTCTACATGGGCGTAACGACGTCGTACATCTGCGTCGCGAAGTCGTCGTCCATCACCAGCGCGAAAGACTTGAACGGCGCGACGATGGGTTCGGTCACGCTGGCGTCGTCGGTTGCGTTCGTGGCCACGAAGTCGTGGCTGGCCGCGGGCGGCGCCGATCTCTCGACGATCAAGTTCGTCGAGATGCCGTACGCCTCGATGGCCGCCGCGATCGAGCGCGGCGCGATCGCCGGCGCGTCGATTGCCGAACCGTTCATCTCGCAACTGCCGCCGACGGTGCGTATTCTCGCCAACCCGAACGATGCGATCGGCGGGCGTTACGCCACCAGCGCCTGGTTCACCACCGCAGCCTGGCTCGAGCGCAATCCCGTGCTCGCGCGCCGGCTCACCGCGGCCATTTACGACGTTGCGCGCTGGTCCAACGACCACCAGGCCGACACGGCCGTCGTGCTGGCCGACGCGACGCACGTCGACGTCGAGCGCGCCCGCTCGATGAAGCGCGCTGCGTTCGTTACCTCACGCGATCTCCAGCCGATCGCGGTCAGCCTCGCCGCAGCCGTGAAAGTCGGCGTGCTGAGCCGCCCCGTCGCCCTATCGGAACTGATGTAGCCCGCTACGGCTGACCGTTTTCCTTAATCATCGGGAGCGTCGCGATTTTCACATTGACGTTCGCACCGTTGATCTTATCGGTGCGAAAGATGTAGATGTTCTGCACGGCGCCGCGCGTTTGCGGATCGATGTAGAACGGGCCGCGCGGGCTGTCGAACTTCATACCCCGCAGCAGTGCCAGCGTTTTGTCGGGATCGAGTTTGCCGTCCTGCGCCTTCACCACCCGGTAGATTGCGTCGACCGCATCGTAGGCGGCGACCGCTTCGAAATCGGGTTGGAAGGCCGAACCGAACGCCGTCTGATAGGCTTTCACGAACGTGCGGTTGGCCGGCGTGTCGAACGACGAGGTGTAGTTGGACGCGCTAACGATTCCGACGGCGGCATCGCCGAGCAGCGGCAAGTTCCAGCCGGTGGTGAGATCGTTGGTGGCGAGAAACTTGATCCCGGCCGCAGCCAAGCCCACGTCCTGATACGCTTTGACCCAGCCTTGCCCGCCGTTCACCGGTCCGACCATCGCGAACACGGCGTCGGGCTTTGCATCCTTGATGCGCTGCGCGTAGGGAACGTAGGTTTCGGTCGTGAGCGGCGCGGCGATCTCGCCGACGATCTTGCCGCCGTTCGCGGTGAAGGCGGTCTTGAACGCTTCGGCCGCTTCGTGTCCGGCGCCGTAATCCAAGTAGATCGAGTAGACGGTCTTGATGCCGTTCTTCGCGGCCCACACCGCCAGCGGCGCGGCGACCTGCGTTTCGGTGAGGCTGAAACGCACCATGTACGGGTTGGGCGGCAGCAACTCCGAGGTCGCCGCGTTGGTGACGAAGACCGGAATCTTCGCCGCGGTCGACACGCTTCCGACCGCGATCGCGTTGGGCGTGAACAGCAGACCGTAGAGGGCGTCGACCTTTTCGCCGACGATCAGTTCTTGCGCCAGCCGCCGGGCGACGTCGGGTGCGACGCCGCCGTCGTCGCGTTTGATGAACTCGATCTTGCGGCCGGCAACGCTGTCGCCGTGCAGCGCCTGGTAGGCGGCGATCGCCGCGTCGAGCGACTTGCCCATCGGCGGCCCGCCGCCCGAGTAGCGGTAGATGATGCCGATACGGATCGGCGTCTGATCGGCCGCCGCTGCAACGGCCGTGATGAGGACCATCATCGAGACGGCGACCATCGCTAAGCGCGTGAGTGAGCGCATGAGAACCTCTTCCAACGGGCGAAATTCGTGCTTTGCCAGTGGGAGGGCGCTTTACCTTGACGGATACGCTCGAAGTCGCGCAGCAAAACGGCGGACGCCACACCCCCTACGCGTTTCTGCAGCACACCAATCCGGGGACGCCGGCGGGCGCGCTGCTGCGCGCGTACTGGCAGCCGGTCGGATTGAGCGGTGACGTCGCGCCGGGCGGTGCGCCGCATCCCGTGCGCGTGATGGGCGAGGATCTCGTGCTCTTCCGCGACGATGCCGGGCGTGCGGGGCTGCTCGGCATCAAGTGCGCGCATCGCTGCGCCGACCTCAGTTATGGACGCGTCGAAAACGGCGGCCTGCGCTGCCTCTATCACGGCTGGCTGTTCGACGTCGACGGCCGCTGTCTCGAACAGCCGGCCGAAGGCGCGAATAGCACGTTCAAAGATCGCGTGCGGCAGAAGTCCTATCCCACGCACGAGGCCGGCGGCGCGATCTGGGCGTACATGGGCGCGGGCGAACCGCCGCTGTTTCCGAACTATCCCGCGGTCGTTGCACCGGAGGCGTATCGCCTCACCACGCGCTGGTTCAGCAACTGCAACTGGATGCAGGGGTCCGAAGGGAACATCGATCCGGTGCACACCTCGTACCTGCATCGCTTCGCGCTGGCCGAAGACCCCAACAAAACACGACTCGGCGTCTTTGCCGCCGACGGCGCACCCGATCTCACGATCGAGGAGACGCGGTTCGGGTTACGCATCTATGCCGAGCGCAAAATCGCGGATTCGACCGACCGCTATCTGCGCATCACCAACTTCGTCATGCCCAATACGTGCTCGATCAACGGGGCCGAAGCCGATCTCGGTCCGGGCGGCTGCGGCATGTCGTGGAACGTCCCGATCGACGACACGCATCACTGGCGCTATTCGTTCGGCTTTCACGCCAAGGCCGCGATGGCCAAGGACCGCATGGCATCGTTCCAGGATGCGGAGAAGATCGAAGGCACCGACGTGATGCGCCGCAATCCCGCGAACCGTTATTTGCAAGACCGCGAGTCGATGGCGACGCAGAGCTACATCGGCCTCGGCAAGGTCTTCCCGGTGCACGACATCTTCATCACCGAGTCGCAAGGACCGATCTTGCCGCACGACGAGGAGCACCTCGCGTCGAGCGATGTCGCAATTCTGCGCGCGCGTAAGCAACTTACCGAAGCCGCGAAGGCCGTTGCCGCGGGCGAGACCCCGCTCGGTGTCGTGCGCGACCCCAAAGACAACGATTTCAGTGACCTCGTGGTCATTACGAAGCGCTTGCCGGCAAGCGTTAGCTTGCAGGCGTATTGCGCAGAGCTTGCGGCTTCGGACCTTTACACACTCGCCCCGTTGGGCTAAAAACGCCCGGTAATGTAACGGGATGGTGAAGGGCCGGAGAAGACTCTGTATTCGGCATAGGCGATCGCAAAAGGGCTGCCGATCCTTGAAGCATCATGCATCCATTCCGAGTCCAGCCCGCGGCGATTGACCGGGTCATCTGCGGTAACTGCGGCCACCCCGCGTGGGACCACTTCGTCAGCGAAGCCGGTGCCGAGTGCGACGGTCACGATAGCGCCGGCGCCTGCCGTTACTTTGCGCTCACCGGCTTCCTCGTCTCGCCGCAGGTGCTAGTCGATAACCTTCGCGTCTCGCAACTCGCGTAACCGCGCCTCGTCATAACCGAGGACGTTCCGCAGAATCGCGTCGCTGTGCTCGCCCAGAGCCGGCGGCGCGCTCGGCGTCCGCACCGGCGTCGCGGAGAAATGCATCGGCGAGCCGGTCGTGCGCACGCCGCCGGTATCGTAGATCATCCTGCGCTCGGCGACTTCCGGCGCCGCCAGCACTTCCTCGACTGTGCGCACGCGGCCGGCCGGGATGTTCACCGCCGCGCACGCGGCGAGTATGTCGTCGCAGGTCCGTTGGGCAAAGTCCTCGGCCAGAATCGCGATCAACGTCTCCCGGTTCGCCACGCGTTGCGCGTTGGTCGCGAAGCGTTCGTCGGTCGCGAGCTCGGGACGTGCGACGACGGATTCGCAGAGGTCGCGGAACTGGCGGTTGTTCGCGCAGGCCAGCACGAACGGGGCATCGGCCGCATCGAAGGTTTGGTAGGGAACGATGCTCGCGTGGGCGTTGCCGTAACGCTTCGCGTTCACCCCGCCGTTGAGCGAGGCGCTGGCGACGTTGATCAGGGCCGCGACCGACGCATCGTGCAGCGCGATGTCGAGCATCTGCCCCTTGCCCGTGCGTTCGCGTGCGTAGAGTGCCGCGAGGATGGCTTGCGTGGCGGCGTTGCCGGCCAGCAGGTCGGAGATCGCAACGCCGAACTTGTGCGGCGTACCGTCGACCTCGCCGTTGATCGACATGAGGCCGCTCTCGGCCTGGATGACGAAGTCATATCCGGCGCGTTCGGCTAACGCCCCCGTGCGCCCGTAACCGGAGAGCGAGCAGTAGATCAGCCGCGGGTTGAGCGCCGCGAGCGCCGGATAGTCGAGGCCGTAGCGAGCCAGCGTTCCGGTGAGGTAGTTCTCGACGAGGACATCGGCGCGTTGCGCGAGCTCCCGCACGATCGTCTGTCCGTCTTTGGTCCGGAAGTCGACGGCAACGCTCGACTTGTTGCGGTTGACCGCGAGATAGTAGGTTGCGGTGCCGTGAAACGCCGGCGGTGTCCAACTGCGCGTTTCATCGCCGCCGGCGGGGTTTTCGATCTTCCAAATCTCGGCACCCAAATCGCCGAGCGCCATCGTGGCCCACGGGCCCGCGAGAACGCGCGACAGATCGAGCACCCGAATTCCGTCGAGCGGCGGGGCCACGGTGCTGTGCGCTACGCCGTTCCGGCGACGTGTGCGGCGAGTTTGCGGAACGTACCGGCGCGAATCGCATCGAGCGCCGGCCCGTCGAACGAGACGTCCTTGAGGACTTCACCCGGCGGATCTTCCATGACGCCGAAGGGGTAATCGCTCCCGACCATGAGATGATCGAGGCCGACGCGCTTCGCGATCAGCTCGAGATTCGTCGCATCGAACGTCAGCGTGTCGCAGTAAAACTTGCGCGCTTCGATCGACGGGCGCTCCGGCAGCGTCGCCTGCCAGGATTTCTGGACGCTCCAGAAGCGATCGAGGCGCGGCAGCATCCACATGAGCGTCCCGCCGCCGTGCGCGAGCACGATCTTCATGTCGGGAAAGCGGGTCAGATAGCCGCCCAGCAAGAGCTTGGAGGAGATCACGCCGGTTTCGGTTGGATAGGCGCCCGCGGCGCTGTAACCGAGGATGTTGCGATGGCGCTCGAAGCCCGGCGCCGTTTCGGGATGGATGAAGATCAGCGCGCGCAATGCGTTGCACTGTTCCCAAAACGGAACGAGCGCGGGATCGTCGAGTTCGCGACCGGCCGCGGTGGTGCCGATCTCCACGCCCAGCAAGCCGAGGTCGCGCCGCACGTAGGTGAGCTCGGCGCACGCCGCGTCGACGTCTTGCAGCGGGATGGCCCCGAGGCCCGAGAAGCGATCGGGTCGCTTGCGCACGACTTCAGCGATGCCGTCGTTGTGCAGGCGTGCCCATTTGCGTCCGTCTTCGGACGATGACGCGTAGGAGTTCGTCACCGGAATCGGCGAGATGACCTGGCGCGCGATGTTGCGCTCGTCCATGTCGTTGATGCGGCGTTGCGCGTCCCAACAGCGCTCGTCGATCGTCCGGTAGTGTTTGCCGTTTTCGTAGAGCTGCCCGCAGGTCGGCGTTTCGATCTCGAGTTTGGTGCAGCCGTCGGCGCGATACGTTGCGGCGCTATCCGGAATATAGTGCGTATGAAAGTCGACGATCTGTTCCATCGCAGACAGCCTTCGACGGGACCGGAAGGTTGCGCCTCCAGCGGACAGAAGCGCTCGTGCATGATACGACGTTCCGCCGCGCTGACGATTATCGCCGGCGGCATTCTCGCCGGCGTTCGCCCGGTAATCGCACAGACGGCTCCGGTAACGGTACGAATCGGCGCGATGTCGATCGATGCGTTCGGCGAAGCGTATTTCGGCAACGATACCGGAATTTTTGCGAGCAATGGGATCAACCCGCAGATCACCACGCTCTCGAACGGCGCCGCGATCATGTCGGCCGTCATCGGCGGCGATCTCGACGTCGGTATGGCCAACACCGTCAACGTCGCCGGGGCGATTGCGCGCGGGATTCCCGTGCAGATGATTGCGCCCGCGTCGCTGTATTCGAAAAAGGATGCGAACGCAAACCTCATGATCGCGAAAGCCTCGCCGGTCAAATCACCCAAGGACCTGACCGGCGCAACGATCGCCGTCTCGGCGCTCGGTGATTTCAACCAGCTCAGCCTGTTGGCGTGGCTCGATACGAACAAGGTGCCGCGCGAGGGCGTGCACTTCGTCGAGATGAAGTTCAGCGAGATGGGGCCGGCACTGGCGCGCGGCATCGTGCAGGCGGCGATCATCACCGAACCGGCCAAGACCGACGCCGTGCTGGCGGGCCAAGTGCGCGACTTCGCCGACACCTACATCGCGGTCGCCCCGGAATTTGCGACGATCGTGTGGTTTACGACCAAAGGCTGGCTGCAGAAGAACCCCGACACGGCGAAAAAGCTGGTCAACGGTATCTACGCGACGGCACGCTGGGCGAATGCGCACCCCGATCTGTCGGCGCCGATGCTGGCCAAGGTTGCCAAGATGGATCCGGCCGTCGTAGCCGGCATGCGCCGTTTGTATTTCGCAACCGCGAACGACCGGAAATACATCGAGGGCACGCTCGTGCTCGGAACGCGTTACGGCATGTTGCCGCGGCCGGTGTCGGTCGAGGAATATACCGCCGCACTATGAGATCGCTCCGCGCCTTCGCGCTGCTCGCCGTCGTTTCGCTGCTAGGCGCGGCTCCGGCCACCGGAACGCCGGTTACGATCGACGTGATTCTGCCGCTCACGGGCGGACAGGCGTTTTCGGGCGCCATTCACGCGCAGACGATCGGCGTATACGAACGCTACGTCAACGCGAACGGCGGAATCAACGGCCGCCCGGTGCATTTCGACATTCACGACGACAAGTCGAGCCCGCTCGTCGACGTGCAGCTGACGAACCAGATCGTCGCGGCCAAGGCACCGGTTCTCTTAGGCTCCTCGTATCAGGCGGGGTGTCTCGCCGAGTCGCCGATTCTCGGGAACAGTACGGTCGCCTATTGCCTCTCGCCCGGCCTCAACCCGAAGCAGGCGAACATCTTCTCGGCGGCCGTGTCGACGAATTACATCGTGCCGGCCATCTACAAGTTCATGCGCGACCGCGGCTACAAGAAGATCGCGGTCATTACGTCGATCGACGCGACGGGGCAAAGCCACGACGTGCTCAGCCAAGTGACGATGGACCGGCCCGATTTCAAGAACATGAGCATCGTCGCCTACGAGCACTTCTCGCCGGCCGATCTGAGCGTCAGTGCCCAGATCGCGCGCATCAAGAGCCAGAATCCGCAGGGCATCGTCGTCGTCGCCACCGGCAACGCGTTCGCGACCGTGCTGCGCAGCATGCACGACACGGGCCTTGACATCCCCGTGATCACGAGTGCGGTCAACATGAACGAGAACGAGCTGAAGCAGTACGAGCCGTTCTTGCCCAAAGAGCTCGTCTTCAACAGCACCCTGTTCTACGCGCGCCCGCAAGACCGCAAAGGCGCCGTCCGCGCGGCGGTCGACGAGTTCTACGCCGGCTATAAGATGGCGGGCATCAACCCGTCGCCCGAAGCGACGTCATGGGACCCGGCCAAGATCGTCGTCGCGGCATTGCGCGCGCTCGGCCCGGCCGCCACCGGCGAGCAGGTCGCCGCATACATCGCCGGCCTGCACGACTTCGCCGGCTCGAGCGGCCTCTACGATTTCCGCACCGGCGACCACCACGGCCTCAGCGACGCCGACATCGTCTGGGTAAAATACGAACCCGATACCGCCGCCAAATTCGTCCCCGTCTCCAAACCCGGCGGCGCGCCACTCTAACGCTCCCTGTCATCCCGAGCTTGTCGAGGGACAGCCACGATCCTGATGATCGAGGCGATCGACCATTCTCGGGATATTCACTCGTTCTTCACGCGGCTGTTCGATCATCGACGCGGAGGTTGGCGATGACGAGCATCCGAGATTTTATTGACTCGAACGTTCCCTACGAAGACGTCCCGCATCTGGCCGTGCGCTATCTCGAATCATTTCCGTCGAACGAAAGCGGCTCGCACTTCACGCTTCGCGCCTGGTTCGGCAACGTTTTGGTCGAGCGCGAAGTGATGCTCAAAGCGGTTCCGATCAAGACGGAGCCGCGTTTCGCTGTACTCGAGGTCAGCTGGCGTCCGGTTTCCGGCCCCTATCCAACGTTCAAAGGAAACCTTTTTGCATTGCGTGGGGACAGTGGCTCCTGCCGGTTGGAAATCGAAGGCAACTACGCGCCACCGGGAGGCATCGCCGGAGCTGTCTTCGATGCAATTCTGGGTCATCGCATTGCGGCGGAAAGCATTCACGATCTCCTCCTCCGTTTCAAATCCGCTTTTGAAACTCTGAACGAAGGCGTGACGGAATTCGGCCGGTGAAGCGCCTCCTCAAACAATCGAAGCAACGAAAATAGCCGCCACTCAGGCGACGAGGTCGAACTCGAAAAGTGAGGCGACGATCGCGGCCATGCGCGGGTCGACCGACCACAGGCGGTCGCGCGTCGCGCGCGGCCACAGCGAGTGTGGATCATTTACTTCTACGAACGCGCGGACGCATTCGGCGAAATATTCGTCACAGGCTGACGCCGCGTAGGGCGTGACGAACGCGGTCGCGCCGGCGAAGGCGCGGCGGATGCGCGGGTCGACGCCGCTGAGGTACACACCGCCGCCGAGCGCGCAGTCGAGCGCGTGAGCGAATTCGTGCGCGATCGTCATCGGGCTGAGCGATCGCAGGTAAATCGTCCGTTCCTCGACGACGAACAAGCCCGCCGGCGGAATCGGCCAGCCGTCCACGCCGGCAACGATGCGCCGCAACACCGGGGAGCGGTCGCCGAAGCGTTCGCCTTCACCGAGAACGGCGATGCGGACGCCGGCGCGTTCGGCGACGGCGATCGCACCCGGACCGAACCGCCGGAGCACTGCCTTGACGGCGGCGGCATGCGGGGGCGCGGCTTCGATCATCCGGCCTACGATACGGGCCGGTGATGACCGCGCGTTGTCCTACGTGTTACGGTCAGTCAATGCTGGGGAGCCCCTGATTTGGAACGTCCGCGCGAGCTACGCAACCTGCTGCTGTTTTTCGTTGCCTTTCTCACCGGCGACGGCGCCGCGCAGATCCAGCAAGTCGCGGTCGCCTGGACGGTCTACAATATCCATCATCGCGCGTTCGACCTCGGGCTCGTCGGCATCGTGTCGTTTGCGCCGTCGCTGCTGCTGGTTTTCGTCGCGGGTCAAGTCGTCGATCGCTACGACCGCAAGCTGATTATCATCGCGTCGGCGGTGCTCGAAGCGCTCACGTCGCTCGTGCTCGCGGGCTTGGCGTTTGCGGGCATCCGCGATCTCGGCCTGATGCTGGGCGTGCTCTTTCTGCTCGGCATCGGCCGGGCGTTCGGTTCCCCGGCCGAGGCGACGGTTCTCGTCAACATGGTCGATGCCGGCGCCTACGTCAGCGTTCAGGCGCGCTACAACTCGTTGCGCGAGGTGGTCGTGATGGCGGGCCCGCTCGCCGGCGGTGCCCTGGTTGCGTTTTCCGACGTCACCGCGTTCGTCGCGGCCGCCGTGCTTACGCTGGTGTCGGTTGCGGCCTTCGCCTTCGTTCACGTTCGCGCGATCGTGCATGAGCCGGGCGGAGACCTCGATGCGGGCAAGGCACTCGACGGCTTGCGCTTCATCGCGTCACGGCCGATCGTGCTGGGCGCGATCTCGCTCGATCTGTTCGCGGTGCTGTTCGGCGGCGCCAGCGCACTGTTGCCGATCTTCGCCGATCAGGTTTTGCACGTCGGCGCGTTCGGCTTCGGGATGCTCCGCGCGGCGGGCGGCATCGGGGCGTTCGCGATGGCGATCTTTCTCTCGCAGCGCGCGCCCAAGCGCCACGTCGGCCGAACGCTGTTGCTCAACGTCGCGGCCTACGGCGTCGCCATGCTCGCGTTCGCGTACTCGCGCGACCTATGGCTCTCGATCGCGG
>PLTN01000026.1:0-30173 GCA_003164495.1 Vulcanimicrobiota bacterium | reverse complement strand
CTCGGTGCCTTCGAATCGGGGACGGTCGCCCAGTTCATCGGGCCGATCGCCTCGGTGGCGGTCGGCGGAGCGGCGACGCTGGCGATCGTTGCCGCTTGGGCGGGTCTCTTCCCGGCGCTCCGGCACAGCGACCGGTTGGCCGAGCAGCCAGTGTAACGGCTCGGCGAAGCCTTGGCGAAGACTCGGTGTAGTTGCGACTAAAGTCGCATTTTAGGCTATCCTGGGGGCCGGATGCTCTCTCCATCATGTATTTTCCGCCTCCCGACCGCGGCCGCGTCGACCGCGTCACATGCCAACGCTGCGGTCACCCGGTGTGGAACCACAAAACCGGGGACGTTTGCACCGAGTGCGATCGCGGCGACGCTTCGAGCGCCTGCGGGCTCTTCGCGCTCTACGGCTTCGTCGAGGCGGCCGCGACGGCGATCGAAGACCGCGCATTTCAGCGCTAACGCCGATGTGTGAAGCGGAACGGAAAGGCGTTCCGCCAGAACGGCGAGCATATTATCTCCGTCGCATGGATGCTGTATCGGCTCTTCTTCGGGCCGCGATTCGCATCGCGGGTGCCTCTGCCGCGATCGTCGCCTATGACGACGATCATCGTCCCGTTGCCTTTACGGGGTGCAGTCAGGGTGCGGCCGCACTTGCGCTGCGCGACGGTTCGGGTGCCTATATCGATTGCCGCACGCCGGTATCGCCGATGACCCTCGTGCTGATCGAGCCCGCGCGCGCAACGGCCGGCGATGCCGCGTTGATGGCGCTGGCCAACGAATTGGGACACGCGGTGCTCGAAAGCCAGTCGGTCTTCGACGGCGACCTGGCCGCGCTTTCGGCGAGTATCGAAACGCTGGCCGATCCGGTCGCCGTTTTCCATCCGCCCGCGCCGGGTGAAGAGGTTGCGCGCTTCGCCTGCGTCAACGGCGCGTTCGAGCGCCTCTTCGGCTACGCGTCGCGCGATCTCACCGGCCTCACCGAAGATTTGCTCTACATGGAGTCCACCTCCATGGAAAACGTGATGCACATGCGCGACCGTCTCGCAGCCGGCGAACCGGTTCGCGGGATCCTCGAGTTGCAAACGCGCGAAAGCCTGCCGCTGTGGATCGAGATGACCTCGCGCGTCGCCTACGATCCGGGCGAGCATCCCACGTACTACGTGTCGACGCTGCGCGACATCTCGGCGCGCAAAGAGTTCGAGGCCGCCGTCGCGGCCGAGAAGCAGCGGCTGAGCGTCACGCTCAAGGCGATCGGCGACGCCGTGATCACGGCCCTGCCGGATGGCCGCATCGATTTCATCAACGCCGCCGCCCAGCGGCTGCTCAACGTCGTCTTCTCCGAAGCCTACGGCATGCCGTTGCGTTCGATCGTCGACTTGCGCGACGAGCAGGACGCGCCATGCGAGATTCATCTCGATCCGGCCGGTGACGTGCGCGGAGAAGGCCTGCTCTACGGCCCCGAGCGCAACACGCAGATCGCGTTCGTCAGCTCGCCGATGTGCGGGGTGCTGAATCCGCGCACGCCGTTCGGCTACGTGATCGTGTTGCGCGACGTGACGGCGCAAGTGCGCCTAACGCGCCGGTTGGCATACGAAGCGAGTCACGACTCGCTCACGCGCTTGCCCAATCGCCGCCGCTTCGAGGAGATGATCGAGGGCGCGCTGGTGAGCGCCAAGCACAGCACCGCCGTGCACACGGTTGCGTTCATCGACCTCGATCGCTTCAAACAGGTCAACGACTCGTTCGGGCACGAGACGGGCGATCGCTTACTGCGCGACGTCGCGCACCGCATGTCGCTCAACGTGCGCGGCAACGATATCCTCGCGCGCCTCGGCGGCGACGAGTTCGCCATGCTGCTGCACGAATGTACGCCGGCGCAGGCGGAACGCGTCGTAGAGAAGATTCGCCAGTCGGTGGAGTCGCTGCCGGTAGTCTTCAACGGCAAGACGATCGTGCTCAGCGCGAGCATCGGTTTGGCCGCGCTCGATCACCGGTCGTTGAGTGCCGCAGCGGTGATGGGCGAAGCCGACAAAGCGTGCTACGAAGCAAAAGCGCGCACGCACGGGGCGGCCGCGCCCGAGGTCTAGTGGCCGGCGCCCACGCTGGCCGCGAACAGGATTCCGAAAACGAGTTCGAGCCGGCCGGTGTCGATGAGCGCGGGCACCAGCGCGCGACCGGTGGCTCCGCTGCGAACGGTTTGCACGGGCCGAACGGCGATCGCCGCGGCGACGAACGCGAGCAGCGCCCACGGACGCAGTGCGACTACCGCTAACGTCGCGATTGCGGCGGCGGCGAGCAGTGCGAGATAGAGTTGACGCGTCGGGCCGTCACCCATCTTCACAGCCAGCGTGCGTTTGCCGTTGGCTGCATCGCCCGGAATATCGCGCAAGTTGTTGACCACCAGCAAGGCCGTCGTCAGCGAGCCGACGGCGAGCGACGCGAGCGCGGACACGACGGTGAACGAGCCGTGCTGCACGTACGTCGAGCCGAGCGTGCCGACAAAACCGAAGAAGATGAAGCAGACGACTTCGCCGAGGCCGCTGTAACCGTACGGCTTCGACCCGCCGGTGTAGAACCACGCCGCGGCAATCGCCGCGAAGCCGACCGCGATCAGCCACGGATCGACTTGCAACGAGAGGACGATGCCGGCGACGGTCGCGACGGCGAACGAGATGATCGCGGCGCGCAGCACTGCGGCCGGTGTGGCGAGTCCCGATGCGACCAGCCGCGGCGGTCCGGTGCGGTTCTTATCGGTACCGCGAATGCCGTCGCTGTAGTCGTTCGCGAAGTTGCAGCCGATTTGAATCGCGAGCGCAACGATCACCGCGAGCGCGGCGCGGCCGAAGTGATACGGCATCCCGGCAGCGGCCGTGCCGATCAGCACCGGTACGATCGCCGCCGGCAACGTCGGAAGGCGCGCTCCCGCGATCCATTTCTTCATCGTGCGCTACCGGATCGGGCTAGGTTGAGGTCGGCGTGGGGCTCGGCGACGGCAAGTCCGTTGCGTTGGTCGTGAACGTGCTGTAGGCGATGCCCGGCGAGCACGTCGTGCTCGCAAGGTAGATCGTGAACTTCGAACTGTTGGCGAACGTTCCGATCGACGCGCTCTCGTAGATCGGATTCGCGAAGGCCGGCGTATCGGACGGAGTCGGCAACGGCGTCGGCGTCGACCCTGCGGTTGATCCCGGCGCGGGGGAGGGAACGGCGAGGAACGCGATCGAGCTCGTGCCCAGCGTGCTACCGGTGCCGTACCCCGGCGTGGCGGCGTAGATGTACCAATTTGTCGGCAAGGGACTCGGTGAGACTGCAAAGACGACGCCCTGGAGGTTCGCGACGTTGACCCCTCCATTTTGCGGAAAAACCATCTGCACTTGTTCGCCGGCCGGGAACATGCTTGGCGAGCAGCTGATCGTGGGGCTCGGCAGCGGGGTCGGCGTGCTGTTGGCGTTGGGGTTGTAGAGATTGGTGCCGGAACAGCCCGCGGCGATCACCGACGCGAGGGCAATGGCGATAAAAGGCAGGGCGACGGTTTTTCTCATGCTCGCCCGATGATACGCCGTAGGTCATGGAGTTCTCTGCGAGCCCGGTAGATGAGGCCGAATCCGAGGTCGGCGGTCAGCTCGAATGCCGGGTGCGCGTCGATGGTCGCTCGCTCCAGCGGCGTGTGGTAGACGAGGACGACCTCGCGGCGACCGTCGCTGCCGAGCCGGTCCAGCATCGGTGCCAGCACCCGGGCGTTGAATGGATTGTAGAGATAGACGACCAGGTTGCCGCGCGGGAACCGGAACGTGGCCGCATCGGCGCGCACGAGGCGAATGTCGCGGCAAAGCAGCTCCCCGCGGTAGGCGCTGCGGTTGTCCTTCGCAATCTCAACCAGCGCCGGCGAGATCTCGATGCCGACGATCTGCCGGTAGGGCCGGCGTGCCGCGTGGAGCACGACCCGCCCGAGGCCGGCGCCCACGTCGACCAGCGTCGCCCGTTCGGGCGCCAGCGGCACGGCATCGAGCAGCCGGTCGAGGTCGGCGATCGGCGTGGGTTCGTAGTGCGTGGCGAATTCGAGGTTCGGGCCGATCGCCTCGGGGTCGAGTTCGCCGAGAAAGATCAGCGCTTCGGTCGTGATCCCGTGTTCGGCATCGAAACGCTGCCCCGCCCGGCGGCTCAGTGGACGAGCGCGCTCGCGAGCGTCAGCTCCACGCCGTCGGCGGCGGCTCGGGGTGCCACGGTGCGAACGGCGGCCAGCGTTGCGGCGCGCGGATGCCCGATCGCGATCGCGCTGCCGGTCGTGCGTGCATCGGAGATCGCTTCGAGTAAGCGGGCTTCGACCGCCGGCTCGCTGTCGACGTTGTCGAGAAACACGCTCCGCCTCGCGGTCAGCACGCCCCGTTCGTGCGCCACCGATTCGCCGACGCTGGCGCTGCTGGTGCGCGAATCGATGAAGAAGCGTCCGTCTTGCGCCAGCACGTCGGCGATGTCGCCCATCACGCGCGCGTCTTGCGTCGCAAGGCTGCCCTCGTGATTGTTCACGCCGCGCGCTTCCGGCAGCTCGGCCAGATCGCTTGCGACCTCGCTGCGAATCGCTGCGTCCGGCATCGTGGTCGTGATCGTTCCGGGGCCCGGGTTTTCACCCGAGATCGTCTGCATCGGAAGATGCAGCATCACGCCCTGACCGGCGGCGCTCGCATCGCGCGCGATGGCGCTGCCGAAGCGCACGTGCGGCAGGACCGAGAGCGTCACGGGAAACGGCAGCGCGACGAACGCCCGCTCGGTCGCCGGCCACTGACCGCAGTCATCGATGATGATCGCGAGCCGCGCACCCTTGCCGGGTTCGCCGCTCGTTAGCGGCACCTGCGTTGCGAGCAACGCGACCGGCGACGGCGTGCCCGGTACGGCCGGCGGCGGCGGCGCGGTTACGACTGCAACTGCCACCGGAGCCGCGGTGGGTAACGGCGCGTGACGCGCGGGAATGTCGGGCGGAGCCGTCGGCGGCGGCGAAGCCTCGGCGGTTTGCGGCGTCCGATCGGGCGACCAGAGCCACAGCGCTGCGGCGACCGCGATGCACCCGAAACCGACGAGAAGGAGCAGTAAGAAGGCCGGCGACCGTTTGCGACGCCGCGATTTTCGTCGGGTTGGCACGTTGCTAGTCTTTCGCCACCGGTTGCGAAGAGTATTCCTATGGCAACCTATCGTGCTCCGCTGCGCGACATGGCGTTCGTTCTGCGCGAACTCGCCGGCATCGACGACATCGCGACGCTGCCCGGTTTCGAAGAAACCGCTGAGGTGCTCGATCCGGTGCTCGCGGAGGCCGCCACGTTTGCCGCGGAAGTGCTCGATCCGCTCAACGCCTCCGGCGATCGCGCCGGCTGTACGTGGAACGACGGCGCGGTCACGACGCCGCCCGGATTCAAGGCGGCCTACAAACAGTTCGCGCAGGCCGGCTGGATCGGCTTGCCGGTTGCGACCGAGCACGGCGGGCAAGGCTTACCGCAAGTGCTGCTCGGCGCGGTGCTCGAGATGTGGAACGGCGCGAACGTCGGCTTCGCCAACGGTCCGCTGCTCAATCAAGGTGCGATCGAAGCGATCGAACTCGTCGGAACGGCGGAGCAAAAGCAAACCTACATCCCGCGGCTCGTGTCGGGCGAGTGGATGGGCACGATGTGCCTCACCGAAGCGCAAGCGGGTTCCGATCTCGCCGCGGTGCGGACGAAGGCCGTGCCCCACGGCGACCACTACGCGATCAGCGGACAGAAGATCTTCATCACGTTCGGCGAGCACGATCTCACCCCGAACATCATGCACCTCGTGCTTGCGCGCTTGCCCGATGCACCGGAAGGCACGAAGGGCATCTCGATGTTCATCGTGCCGAAAATGCTGATCAACGCCGACGGCACGCTCGGCGAACGCAACGACGTCCATTGCGCGGGCATCGAGCACAAGCTCGGGCTCAACGCAAACCCCACCTGCACCCTGAACTACGGTGAGAAGACGGGCGGTGCCAAAGGCTTCCTGCTCGGCGAACCCAACCGCGGGCTCGAGTACATGTTCATCATGATGAACGTGGCGCGCTTCGCCGTCGGCGTGCAGGCGATCGGAATCGCCGACCGCGCGTACCAGAGCGCGCTCACGTACGCAAAGGAGCGCATCCAGAGCCGCGACGTCGCCGCGCGCACGCCGGAACCGGTCGCGATCATCCGTCACCCCGACGTGCGGCGCATGCTGATGTCGATGAAGGCCCAAATCGAAGCGATGCGCGCGCTCGCCTACTTCACCGCCGGCGCACTGGATACGGCCCACAAGTCGCCCGACGAAGCGGTGCGCAAACGGCACAAGGCCTTTGCGGAGTTCATGATTCCGATCGTCAAGGGCTGGTGCAGTGAAACGGCGACCGAGCTGTGTTCGACGGCCGTGCAAGTCTTCGGCGGCATGGGATACATCGAAGAGACCGGCATCGCCCAGCAGTATCGCGACATCAAGATCGCCTCGATCTACGAGGGTACGACGGGCATCCAAGCCCTCGACCTCGTCGGACGCAAGCTGATTCGCGACATGGGAGCGACCGCGACCAAGATCGTCAAAGAGATCGCGGCCTTCACGCAAACGCTCGACGGCGACGATCCCGACATCATCGCCATCAAAGCCGAACTCGAGCGGGGCGTCAAAGCGCTCGGCGATGCCTCGACGCGGCTCGGCATGAACGCGATGAGCGACCTCAATCTCGCCTTTGCCGCTTCCGTGCCGTACTTGAAGCTCTGGGGCATCGTCGCGGGCGGTTGGCAGATGGCGCGCGCCGCGCAGATCGCCGCCGCGCGCATCGCGGCGAGCGATCGCGAAGCCGACTTCTATCGCGCCAAGTTGACGACCGCGCGTTTCTATGCCGACCACGTTCTCAGCCAAGCAGGTTGGCTGCAGCATCAAATCGTCAACGGGGCCGCGTCCGTGATGCGTCTCGCCGACGAGGGCTACGATCTGGATCGCCGCGCGCTCGCGCAAATATGAACGTTGCCGCGGTCGACCGTGCCGGGGTGCGTGTCGTCACGCTCGACAACCCGCCGGTCAACGCCATCTCGTTTGCCTACTCGGCGGCGCTCGTCGCGACGCTCGAGGCGGCGGAGGCGGACACGGGCGTGCACGCGATCGTGCTGACCGGTGCCAATGGACTTTTCAGCGGGGGCGCCGACATCAACGATTTCACGACCGCGCCGGCGGCCGGAACGAAGACGATTCGCGACGTGATCGCCACCGTCGAGAAGAGCGCGAAAACCTACGTCGCGGCGCTGGAGAAGACGGCCCTCGGCGGCGGTGTCGAGTTGGCGCTGGCTTGCGACTACCGCATCGCCGTTGCCGGCACGAAATTCGGCTTTCCCGAAATCAAGCTCGGCTTGATTCCGGGTGCCGGCGGAACGCAGCGGCTGCCGCGCTTGATCGGTGCGCAAGATGCGTTGCAGATGATGCTCAAGGGCGACAACCTCGACGCCGAGGAGGCGCGCAAGAAAGGCCTGCTCGACGAGGTCGTCGCGAGCGATGCGGTCGCCGCGGCGCTGGCGCTGATCGCGCGCGTGCGCGAACGTGCGCCGAAACGCCGCACGTCGGCGCGCCGGACGGAGCTGGGCATCGCCGGCCTCGCGCTGTTTGCCACGCCGTTCGTCGTCGCGCAAGCGCACAAGATGGTGCCGCCGGAAGACCGCGGCGGGTTCGCCGCGCACAAGCTCGTCGACGCGGTCGAGGCGTCGATCGAACTCGAATTCCCGCGCGGCCTGGCGCGCGAATACCGGCTCTTCGACGAGCTCGTGCGTTCGGCGCCGTCGGCGGCGCTGCGCCACGTGTTTTTCGCCGAGCGCGAACTCGGCAAGATTCCAGGCCTCGAACCGGCCGCGCCGCCGGCGATTTCCAGCGCCGGCGTCGTCGGCGCCGGAACGATGGGTACCGGCATTGCCATCGCGTTCGCCAACGCCGGCATTCCGAGCGTCGTGATCGAGCCCAACGACGACCAGATCGAACGCGCGAAGCAGATGGTCTTCGGGATGTTCGCGCACCAAGTGCAGCGCGGCCGCCTGACGCAAGAAGAAGCGTGGGAGCGCGGTCAGTCGATCCGGTTCGAGAACGAGCTGGGGGAGCTGGCGCAGGCCGACATCGTCGTCGAGGCCGTGTTTGAAAACATGGAAGCAAAGAAGGCCGTCTTCGCGCAGCTCGACGCGATCGCGAAACCGGCGGCGATCCTCGCCAGCAATACCTCGACGCTCGACATCGACGCGCTGGCCGCGATGACGAAGCGTCCCGAGCGTGTGCTCGGCTTGCACTTCTTCGTGCCGGCCAACATCATGAAGCTGCTCGAGATCGTGCGCGGGAAAGATACCTCGGCGGAAACGCTGGCGACCGCGATCGCGCTCGCGAAGACCCTACGTAAAGTGGGCGTCGTATCCGCCAACGCGTTCGGATTCATCGGCAACCGGATGCTCTTCGATTACGCGCGGGCCGCGATCGGATTGGCCGAAGAGGGGGTTGCGCCCGAACGCATCGATCGCGTGATGAAGGACTTCGGCATGGCGATGGGGCCGTTCGCGATGTTCGATCTTTCGGGCCTCGACGTGTTCTGGCACATCGAGCAGGGCAATCCGCAGGTGCGCAGCCGTTCCGCGATCGTCGACCGTCTCTATCGCGAGAAGCGCTTCGGCCAGAAGACCGGCGCCGGCATCTATCGCTACGAGAAGGGCAGCCGCGAGCCGATCCCCGATCCGGTCACGATCGAACTCTTGCGTGAGGAAGCGGCGAAGGCCGGTATTGCACCGCGGCCGGACGTGAGCGACGCCGAGATCGTTCAGCGCCTAACCGGTGCGCTGATCGCGGTGGGTGAAGAACTCGTGCGCACCGGCGTCGCGTTGCGGCCCGGCGACATCGACATCGTCTATGTCTACGGCTACGGCTTCCCCCCGCACCGCGGCGGCCCAATGTGGTACGCTTCCGAGCAACTCGCGCATGCTTGAGGCGGTGATTGTCTCGGCAGCGCGCACGCCGATCGGGCGCGCCTTTCGCGGCGCGTACAACCAGACGCACGGTGCGACGTTGGCCGGACATGCGATCGCGCACGCCGTCGCACGCGCCGGCGTCGACCCGGCCGAGATCGACGACGTGATTCTCGGCGTCGGTTTGCCGGAGGGCGCGACCGGCAACAACCTCGGACGCGTCGCGGCGCTGCGCGCCGGCTTGCCGGTGAGCGTCCCCGGGGCGACGATCAACCGCTACTGTGCCTCCGGCCTCCAGTCGATCGCGACGGCGGCGGGGCGCATTCTTGCCGACGGTGCGAAGATCGTGGTGGCCGGCGGCTGCGAGTCGATCTCGATGGTGCAGAACGTCATGAACGTACACAACTTCACCGAAGAGTGGACGCTGCGGCACGAGCCCGACCTCTACATGCCGATGCTGCAAACGGCGGACGCGGTCGCGAAACGCTACAAGATCTCGCGCGAGGCGCAGGACGAATACGCGTTGCAGAGCCAGCAGCGCACGGCCGCCGCGCAGGCCGCCGGACGATTCGACGCCGAGATCGTTCCGTTGCCGACGTGGAAGTACGTCGAGCACAAAGACGACGGGTCGTTCAGCGAAGAGGCGGTCACGCTGACGAAGGACGAGGGCAATCGCGCCGATACGACGCCGGCGGGGCTCGCCGCGCTGCGGGGCGTGCTCGATGCGAAGTCGCCGATCACGGCCGGCAACTCATCGCAGCTCTCCGACGGGGCGGGTGCGGTGGTCGTCATGGACGCGCGCGAAGCCGCCCGGCGCAACCTGCAGCCGCTGGGCATCTACCGCGGCCTCGTGGTCTCGGGCTGCGAGCCCGGCGAGATGGGGATCGGCCCCGTTTTCGCTATTCCCGCCTTGCTACAACGCCATGGTCTGAGCGTCGACGACATCGGCTTGTGGGAACTGAACGAAGCATTCGCGGTCCAGGCCGTCTATTGCCGCGACACGCTGGGCATCCCGAACGAGCGCTTCAACGTCGACGGCGGCGCGATCTCGGTCGGGCACCCGTATGGGCTGAGCGGCACCCGGATGACGATGCACGCGCTGCTCGAAGGCAAGCGGCGCAACGTCAAGTACGTCGTCGTCACGATGTGCATCGGGGGCGGTATGGGCGCCGCCGGCCTGTTCGAAATTCCTTAAGGGTGCGGCTTGGCGAAGCCAAACGCCACGGATTGCGCGCAGCGCAATCCTGCAGGGCGGCTGCACGACGGTGTGGCATTTCGGCTGGGTGAGCGTTCACCAAATATCATTCGAACTCAACGGTAAGACCGTCGAGCGGTCCGTCGGCCCCGAAACCCTCGTGGTCGACTTGCTGCGTGACGACATCGGCTTGACCGGAACCAAGGTCGGCTGCAGCATCGGCGTCTGCGGCGCGTGTAGCATCCTCGTCGACGGCACGCTGATGTCGGGCTGTCTGCTGCTGGCCATCATGGTCGACGGCAAATCGGTGACGACCATCGAGGGCATCGCGCCGTCGGAAGACGAGCTCTCGCCGCTGCAGGATGCGTTCATCCGCAAGGGCGGCTTCCAGTGTGGCATCTGTACGTCGGGGCAAATCATCGCCGCGACCGCACTGCTCGCGCAGAACGCAAAACCGAATCGTGAAGAAATCAAGGAATGGATGATGGGCAACCTGTGCCGCTGCACCGGATACTACAAGATCATCGATTCGATCGAAGCCGCCGCCGGGATCGTCCGTGAAAACGTTTGATTATAGCGCGGCCGCTTCGATCGACGAAGCGCTCGCGGCCCTCCAAGAGTACGGCGACGACGTCGAGTTCATCGCCGGCGGCACGTCGCTGGTCCTGATGATGCAACAGGGGCTGGTCCAACCGTCGAAAGTCGTCGGCCTCGGGCAAATCAAAGAGCTGCGCGGCATCAAGCGCACGGCGAACGGCGGACTCGAAGTCGGCGCGATGACGACGCACCGCCAGCTCGAAACCTCGCCCGAAGCGTTTGCCTACGCCGCGGCGCTGCCGCAGTCGCTCGGCGTCATCGCGACGATTCGCGTGCGCAACCAAGCGACGCTCGGCGGCAACCTCGTCCACGCCGATCCCGCGCAAGATCCGCCGCCCGTCTTGATCGCGCTCGATTCGCTCGTCGATGTCGTCAGCGCCGGCGGCGGCGCGCGCACGATCCCGATGGAAGAATTCTTCACCGATTTCTTCGAGACGGCGCTCGGCGAAAGCGAACTGGTCCGCTCGGTGAAGATTCCGCCGATGCCGGCCGGCTCGCGCTTGGCCTATAAGAAATTCTTGCCGCGCACCGAGGACGACTACGCGACCGTATCGGTCGCCGTGCGGCTCGGCGTCGATCCCGATGGAACGTGCAAGGATATCCGCATCGGTCTCGGTGCGCTCGCGGTGACGCCGCTGCGCGCGAAGGCCGTCGAGAAAGCGCTCCTCGGCCAGAAGCTGACGGAGAAATCGATCAAGGAAGCCGCCGCATTGGTGCGCGACGAAGTCGATCCGCTCGACGACGTGCGCGGCTCGGCCAAATACAAGCGCGAGATGGCGCGTGTCTGGACGGAGAGAACGATCGCGTTGTTGGCGAAGCCCACTGCATGAAGTTCGAGCAGACCATCGACCTGCCGGGGGCGAGCCCCGATCGCGTCTGGACCTTCGTCATGGACGTGCCGTCGATGGCAAAGTGCATCCCCGGGTGTGAGGGGGTCGAAGACCTCGGCAATAACCGCTACAAAGCAACCGTGAAGATCAAAGTGGGCCCGATCGGGCTCACGCTGGCGAGCGAAATCTCGATCGTTGAGAAAAACGAAGCGGACCGCACCGCTTCACTGCTCGTCGAAGCGGCCGACAAGCGGGTCGGCGGCGCGGTCAAGGCCACGATGTCGATGAAGTTGACGCCCGCAGGGGACGGCTCGAAACTCGAAGTGACGACTGACGCAAACGTCATGGGCCGCATCGGCGATTTCGGTCAGCCGATCATTCGCAAGAAGGCCGATCAGACGCTCCAAGAGGTCGCCGAAAACCTGCGAAAGGCGCTCGCAACGCCCGCATGACCACGATCGTTGCACCGCGTCACGCCGACGCGGTCCTCGGTTCCGACGAGATCCGGGTTGAGGGCCGCGACAAGGTCAGCGGCAAGCAGAAGTACACAGCCGACATGAAGCTGCCCAACATGCTGTGGGCGGCGTTCACGATCAGTCCGCTGGCCCACGCGCGCATCATCAGCATCGACACGAGCGAAGCGAAGCGCGTGCCGGGCGTGCACGCCGTGCTGACGTCGGCCGACATCGGCCCCGGGAAACGCTCGGGGCGGATGCTCTACGATTTGCCGGTCCTGGCCTACGATACCGTGCGCATGATCGGGGATCGCGTGGCGGCGGTGGCCGCCGAAACGCGCGAGGCGGCCGAAGAAGCGGCGCGGCTCGTGCAGGTCGAGTACGAAGAACTGCCGGTGCTGATCGACCCGTTCGCGGCGCTCGCGCCGGACGCGCCGGTGCTGCACCCCGACGTCGACAAATACTTTTTCGCCGGCAAGGCGCAGCCCAAACGCAAGCATCCGAACGTGCAGGGCGCGCAGCTCATCACGAAGGGTGAAGCCGACCTCGAACCGATCTTCGCGCGTGCGCATCGCGTCTTCGAGCACAAGTTCGTGACGCCGCGCCAGCATGCGGGGTATATCGAACCGCACGCCGCGATGGTGTGGATCGACGATCAGGACATCGTCCACGTCTACACGGTCAACAAACAGCCGTTCTCGGTGCAACAGTGGATGTCGAACTCGCTCGACATTCCGCTCGAGAAGATCGCGGTCGAACCGATCGGCATCGGTGGCGACTTCGGCGGCAAGGGCCTCACGACCGACGAGTACGTGTGCTATTTTCTCGCTCGCGCCACGGGGCGGCCGGTGAAGCACATCTACACCTACGTCGAGGAACTGCAGGCCAGTTCGACGCGCCATAAGGCCTACATCACGCTCAAGACCGCGGTCGACGAGCACGGGAAATTTCTCGCGCACGCCTCGGAAGTGATCTACGACGGCGGCGCGTATGCGGCGGGGAAACCGACACCGTTCCTGGTGCCCGGCGGCGGCTATGCGACGGTCGGTTATCAGATCCCGAACGTGCGGCTCGACATCACCTGCGTGTACACCAACACGATCGTGGGCGCGCACGTCCGCTCGCCCGCCGACGTGCAATGCTTCTTTGCTTGGGAGCAGCACGTCGACATGATTGCCCGCGAACTCGGCATCGACCCGATCGAGCTGCGCATGCTCAACGTCGTGCGCGAAGGCGAAACGGCCGTCACCGGCGAGCACCTGCACGAGCCGCAGGGTTACGCGGTTCTCGAGGCGCTCAAGCGCGAACTCGAAACGCATCCGGCGAAGCCCGGCGGCGCGTGGGGCATCGCACTGATCTGCCGGCATACCGGCGGCGGCAAAACCGCGGTCGACGCGACGCTCTTTCCCGACGGCCACGTCGAGGTCGTGCTCGGCGTTCCCGATCAAGGCTCGGGCGCGTTCACGGTCGCGCAGCGCGTCTTTGCGGCGACGTTCGGATGCGAACTCGACCGGGTGACGGTGCGTCAAGGTTCGACGCTCAAGGCGAAGCGCGATCCGGGATCTGGCGGCAGCCGGGTCACCTACATCGTCGGCAACGCCACCCGCATCGCGGCCGAAGCGCTCTTGACGGAACTCAAGCGCCGCGACGGGCGCGCCGTCGACGCGCCGATCCACGTCGTCGGCGAATTTGACGGGACGCAGCACGATGCGGCGCACCCGGCCGATTACAGCTTTACCGGGTTCGGCTTCGATCTCGCCGTCGATCGCGAAACCGGCGCACTCGACGTGCGCGACGTGCTGCTCGTGTGTGACGTGGGCAAGATCATCAACCCGGTCGCGCACCAGGGGCAGATCGAAGGCGGCTTCATCTACGGTATGGGGAGCGCGACGATGGAAGAGATGCCGATCGACGAGGCCGGGAAGCTCACCTCGCTGAGTCTCGGCGACTACAAACTTCCTACGATGCGCGACATTCCGCCGCTGCGGACGGTGCTCGTCGTCGCGCCGTCGGCGGGCGGTCCCTACGGATCGAAGATGGCCGGCGAGATGACCAACAGCGGCGTCGCTCCGGCGATCGTCAACGCGATCGCGAATTGCACGGGCGTGCGGCTCGATGAGTTTCCGGTCACTGCCGAGCGCGTTTACGACGCGCTCGGGCAGCAAGCTACGACGAACTCGCGACCGTAACAGCTTTCATCAGGTAGCGGGTGACCGCTGCATCGGCCGATTTCTGGACGGCCGCTTGCCACGTGCTTCCGGCGCCGCGAACCCCATTTGCCGGCGGCAAGAATTTCTGTGCGCTGCAGCTGTAGAGTGAAACGTTGAGCAGCGCGTTCACGACTCCGATGTAGTTGTTGTCTTCTACCGGTTTGGTCGCGGTGGCCGAGATCGAACCGAACACCAGATAGGATGCGCCGGTATCGGCGCAGAGTTCCGGGCTGGGAAGCCGATGGCCGGTGGAGAGCGGATCGCCCTCGGCGACGGTTTGACCGCGGTGCTTGAGCGACGTCTCGAGCGCCGCGACCGTGTAATCGCGAACGTTCGGCGGCACGTCTTTCCCGACGAAGTTCAGAACGACGAAGCGGCTCGGCCGGCTCGCGGCGGCGTATACCTTCGGCGGCGCCGTCGGCTTGGATGAGAAGCCGTAGGCTTCGTTGGGTAGTTTCAAGGGCGGTCCGTCCACGCCCGGTTCGCCGCTCCCGGCGCGTGATGCCGAGTTGACGACCTTTTTCGGCGGCGGCGTCTCCTTGACGGCGGCGGGCTTGGGCGGCGGCGGGTTGAGGACGTCCGCATAGCCGCGCGTTATATAGGTCACGACCGCGGTTTTGATGATGGGGGCCTGCGATGCCACGTCGGTCGCCACGGTGAGGTATGCGGTTGATGACCACACGACGGTGCCGCTGCGCGCGCTGACGACCTGCTCGATCAGCGGTACGGCGTTCTGCGTGGGCGGTGCGAACGAACCCATGAAATAATAATCGGCACCCGCCGCTTTCGCCACGTGCAAATAATCGGCGGGCAAGGTTGCGGGATCGGCCATCACGACGTTCACGCCGCCGAGTGCTTTTATCGCCGTGCCGAGTTGGTTGGCATATCCGATGCCGGCGCTCGGGTCCATACCATCTGACGGCCGGTACGGGAAGATGACAAGCGTCGGCGTTCCGAAGAAGTTCTGCGTCGATGCGCCCAGGAGCGCGACGGCTAACGCCGCACAAAAAACAGCCACGAGCGCACGCGCCGGCAAGCGGGGGGAAACGAACATCTCCAGGCCTTCGCGGGCCGGGTGGAAATCCTTACGTCAATTGCGGGACGGTTGCTTGACCCGTTCCAGGACGGTCTCTGCGCCGTGCACGGCGCCGTCGGGCCACACCCGCACGAAACGGTAGAGCCCGAAGTTGACGTCGAGGTAGTCGCCCGGGCGTGGCAAGCGATCGACGAAGAGCTGTAGTGTTGGTCGCCGGTCGGCTTCGATGTCGCTTTCCCAGGTCCGTTCGGCCGGCGTCGCGGCGATGCGCGCGCGCACTTCGAGCGAACCGCTGCGCACGTTGGTGTAGAAGCGCGGTTCGAACGCGACCAGCTCCGGCAATGCGTCGGCGATCGTGCGATAGCGATAGCCGATCGGGTCGATCGCGTTTTCCAGCACGTCGCTCATCAATTCACGCAGCGCGCAATTCTGCGAGATCCATTCTTCGGCGCTATCAGGCTGCGGGGTCGCAAGCATCACCGCGCCGCCTTCGCCGGTGCTGACGGCAAAGCCGAGATCGGCCGCCAATTCGAGGACGCCGCTCTCGCGCAACCGCTCGGCGACGGGCGCCGAAAGCGCAACGCGCGCACCGGTGACGGTCGGATAGCCTTCGTCGAGCGCCGTGGTGCCGAAATCGACCGACGTCACCGTGCCGCTGACCAGCAGCCGCTCCGCGAGTTCGGCATCGTCGGCCAGCGCCGGCGGATGGGCGGGCGGGGCGGGCGCCGATGCGTCGACGGCATCGTCGTCGCACGGATCGGCGAGGCCGAAGCGGTCGGCGGTGAACAGCACGTCGAAGGCATGACCGAGGTGGCGATGACACGCGCCAAGCGCGTAGGAGAGGTCATCCTCGACGCCGCTGCCGACCTGCAGGTAGTAGGTGATCAACTGCTCGCACGGTTCGCCGTCGAAGCGCAGAAACGGGCACACGACCGCGACGGTCGGTGCGACCTGGGCGAAGCGGATCGTATCGAGCTCGCCGACGTCGCCGGGCTCCAGATTCGCGATCAGCTTCGCGCGCCAGCGATCGAAGAACGGCTGATCTATCATCATGAACGTGCTCTTTGTCGTGCCACGGCATGAACGCCTGGCCCGGACTCGGAAGAGCGTGCCATGAAGGAGATCATCACCTCCCCGAACGCGCCGGTCACCGGGTTTACCGATGCCTCGAAACCGGCCCCGATCGCGCAGGCGATTCGCGCCGGCAACCTGCTGTTCGTTTCGGGCCAGGGCCCCCTAAATGCGCAGCGCGAGGTGGTCTCGACCGAGATCGGCGCGCAGACGCGTCAGACGCTGGAAAACCTGCGCGCGATCCTGGCTCACGCCGGCGCGAGTTTCGCAAACGTCGTCAACATGCGCGTGTGTTTGCGCGACGTGGCCGACTTTCCGAAGTTCAACGAAGCTTTCGGCGAAGTGATGGCGGGAGAGAAGGTCACCCGCACGTGCATCGGTGGAACGCCGCATCGAACCGGCGTCAACGTTGAGATCGACTGCATCGCGGTCGTGGACTAGAGATGAAGATGCCGCCGGCGTTCAAGATGCCGTTAGTCGACCTCGAAGAAGTTTCGACCGAACTCGCGCGCACCGGCCGTCGCGTGCACGTGCTCTGGCAAGAAGACGAGACGTTGGCGTTCGTCGCTCGCGGCCGCGAGTACCGCAGCGAGTTCCACATCAACCCGGCCGATGAAGTGATGTACATGCTGCGCGGCGAGATGCGCCTGCACTACCGCACCTCGGAGGGCAAGGAAGACGTCGCCGTGCTCACCGAGGGCTCGATCATTTACACCCCGAGCGGCATTCCGCACTCACCGCGCTTTCCGCCCGACGCGTTCGCCTTGATCATCGAACGCAAACGTGCGAACGGGGAGGTCGATCGGTTCCAGTGGTACTGTCCGGCATGCGACGGGTTGCTGCACGAGGAACGCTTCGTGGTCAGTGACTACGCGCTCGATCCGGTGTCGAAAGCCTACGCGACATTTTTCGATAGTGAACCGAACCGCACGTGCACGGCCTGCGGCTCCGTGATGCCCGATCCCCGCTAGGAGGAACCATGGCGTCGTTCTCCCGTTTCGTTGCGGTCGCGACCGCTCTCTCGCTCGGCGTCGCGCTGGCGCCGCCGCCGTCCACGGCGCAAACCGCCTTGCCGCCGTTGAAGATCGGTTTGATCATGTCGTTCACCGGGGGCGTAACGTGGGCGCCGCAACAGTCGGCCGCGACGATCGGTGCCATAACCAAGCTCTACGGCGACACCGCGGGCGGACGGAAGGTTCAGATCATCACGCGCGACGACACCGGAATTGCACCCGAAGTGGCACGGCGTCAGGCGCAAGAACTGATCGTGCAAGAACACGTCGACATTCTGGTCGGCACCAACCTCACGCCGAACTCCATCGCGGTCGCGCAAGTGTCGACGCAAGCCAAGAAACCGTTCTTCATCGTCAACTCGGCGACGTCGAACATCATGAAGGATCAGCCCTACAGCGCGCGCTTCGGCTTCGATACGCAGACGATCGTGCCGCCGCTGGCCGTCTATGCGGAAAAGAACTACGGGAAGACCGCGTACTCGATCTTTCAGAACTACGGACCCGGCATCGACGCCGGCAAGTCGTTCGAGAAGAGCTTCACCGATGCCGGCGGGACGATGGTCGGTTCGGACCCGATTCCGGTCACCAACAAAGAGTTCTCCGCCTATATCCAGCGCGTGCGCGACGCCAAACCGGCGATCTTGTTCGTTTTTCTCAACGCGTCGGGCGGCGGGGCCGAACTGCTCAAGGACATCGAACAGGCCGGCCTCATCAAGAGCGGCATCAAGGTCGTGGCGACCGGCGATATCGTCGATGAATACATCAACCCGACGATCACGGTGCCGCCGCTCGGCCTCGTGACCGCGTTCAACTATTCGCGCATGCACAACTCGGCGGCCAATGCAAAATTCATCGCCGCCTATCACGCCGCCGAAGGCAACAACGACGGACCCGACTTCACCGCCGTGCAAGAATTCGATGCGCTGCACGCGGTATATGTCGTTGCGGATGCGTTGCACGGCGATCTTTCCGACCCCGACAAAGTGATGAGCGTCGTCAAGGCGATCAAGTTCGAAAGCCCGCGCGGACCCTTCGCAATCGATCCGGCAACGCGCGACTCGATCCAGAACGTGTACTTGCGCAAGCTGACGATGGTCCGGGGGCAACTCGAGAACGTCGAGTTCGAAACCGTGCCCATGGTGAAGGATCCGACTGAAACCTACTAAGCTCGCGCTCGTTTGCGCCTTCATCTGCGCGTGCGTTCTCGCGCAGGCGAAGGCGGCAGCGGCCACGCCTTGGCTGTTCGTCACCGACATCCACCTCGAAGCGCGCTCGAGCGGGCAAAGACTTCCGTCGCGGCGCGGTCAGGACACGGACGCCGTGCTCTGGGAGTCCGCGGTGCACGCGATGCAGCGGATCGATCCCGACCCGCCGGTGGTGGTCGTGAACGGCGACCTGCTCGCGCACAGCATTTCGCGCCGCGACGCAATACCGACGGCGGTCGCGATCGCGCAGCGCCTGGACCGTGCCTTTCCCCATGCCCAGTTCATCTTGGCGCTGGGCAACAACGATTCGGGCTGCGGCGACTACGCGCTCGCGCCCGATGCCACGTTCTTGCGCGCCGTCGCAGCGGCGTGGGGACCTCTCATCAACCGTCGCGGTGCCGCGCCCGGCTTCATGCGCACCTTCGTGCGCGACGGGTTCTACACCGCAACGCTGCCGGTAGCGGGGCTGCATGCAATCGTCTTCGACGACGTCTACTGGTCGCCGCGTTACCACGCCGCATGCGGCAAGGGCGGAAACGTCGTCAACGCTTCGTTCACCGAGGTCGAGTCGGCGCTGCGCGCTACGCCGGGACACCTGTGGGTGCTCTTCCACATCCCGCCCGGCGTGGATACGTTCTCGACCGCACTGATCTCCAAGCGCACCGTGATCGTGCCGTTCATGCGGCCGGATCTGCGCGACCGCTTCACCGCCGACCTCAGCGATAAGCACATCGCGCTGGCCGTGGCCGGGCACACGCACAAGTTCGCCTATCGCGTGATCGATGCAACCGGTCCGAATCCGGTACCGATGTTGCTCGTTCCGGCGATCTCGCCGATCTTCGGCAACAAGCCCGCTTTTCTCACCGCCGACGTGACGGGCGACGGCAGCTTACGCCACGTCGAGGTCACGTCGTTCAAGCGAGGCCGCTGGATCGACATCGGCGGGATGCGTTCGCTCGGCGTCGATGCGTTCACCGGGAAGGCGCTCGTCGATTTACAGGCGCGCCTCGGTGCGAATCCTTCGTTGCGTCCGGCGTTCGAACGCCTCTACAACGCCGGCGCACCGTCCGAGATCAACGAACGCAACTGGCCCATCTACTGGTGCGCGGCGACCGCGTTCGGGACGACGCCGTTTCGCAATTGCACCCAAGCCGGCGGCTTCAGTTTCATCACCCAGCGCGGGCTGGAAGCCGTCGCCGGCGTGCTGCTGATCGTGGTCGCGATCGTGGTCGCGGTCGATCGCTGGCAGCGGCGCCGCCGGCGCAGGTTAGGGCTTTAGGCCGTTCATCGCGAGTTCCAGTTGGCGGCGCAGGCGCGCGATGCCGTCGGGCACTTGCGGATCGCGCTCGCTCAGCCAGAAGCGGGCGTGCGCGAGATAGGTGCCCATGAGAAAGAGCGCGATCGTCTGCGGATCGTCGGGCTTACCGAGCCGTCCGGCACGCTGCTCTTCGTCGACGAGTTCGGCGATGCGGTCGAGCATGCGGTAGCGCCGGCGATAGAAGCGTTCCGTTTCGCTCGGAACGTCTCTGACGCGCGCCGAGGCGGTCTCGTGAAGCGCGAACGTGGAGAGTTCCGGATCGCGCACCCAGTAGCGGTAACGCGGCTCGAAGAGCGCGATCAGCTTGTCGACAAAGGGCCCCTCGCCGCGCAGATTTGCGAGCGATTCCTCGGTGACCGCTTCGAGATCGTCGTTGACGATCGTCATCAGCAGATCGCGCTTGTCGCGGGCGTACACGAACACCGTGCCGACGGCAACCCCCGCCCGCGCGGCGATCTCGCGGGTGGTCGCGTTCTCGTAACCGTGTTCGAGAAACACGGCCCGTGCGGCCTCGAGGACACGCCGGCGCCGCTCCGCTTTATTACGCTCGCGAACGCCTTCCTGAATCATCCCGCGAAGCTTCCGCTACGGGTGGCTCAGGTCCTTAGCCGGTTTTCTTGTAGGCCGATTCGTTGGCGGGCGTCGGGCGCGCGGCGCGGCGGATCGCGGCCGCGGCCGGGACTTGCGCGGGTGCCGGCGAGTCGAAGCGCTTCGCCGGCACGGGGTCGGCGACGGCGCGGGGCGGCCGCACCACCTTGTTGACCGCGGACGGCGCGGCGAAGCCGGGGGTGCGCCCCTTGGCCGCGGCGGCGTCCGGCGAGACGACCGCGCGCGGCGGATAGGCCATCGGGTTGTCTTCGAGCGGGTGCACGTAGCCGCCGCGCACCAGGTAGGTCTGCGTCTCGGTGACCGAGCGGGCAACGTTCCACGTCGCGCCGCGGCCGCGGTAACGGCTCTCGATGATCGCGGCGCCGGCGCGCACGAGCGGTTCACCCGCCGGTCCGGCGTCGCCGCTCACTTCATAGCGATAGCTGTACGTCTTGGGGATCGGGCGCCGGAAATTCTCTTTGGTGCTGACGCTAATGACCTTCCCGGTATGGGGAACGCGCGCGTCGGCGTTGGCCTGGGGGGTCTTCGTGCTCTTGGCAGCCATGATCGTACGCCCTCAAGACTGATCGGGCGGGAAGCACCCGCCCGCTTGGCAGCATTAGTGTACCACGACGAAACTCGCCCGGGCCACTCCCGAGATCAGGTGAGGAACCGCGCACACTTTGGCGCGCGGTCAGGCGACGGCGCGGCCTTCGAGTTCGAAGTAGTCGCGCCGGGTGGCCGCGATCGCACCGTCGTCGAGGTCGCCGGCATCGACGAGGCGCTCGAAGAGGCGGCGCCCGCCCGACGGCTCGCCGAGGCGCTGGTCGAGCCGGTCGCGGGCGATGAAACCGCGTCCGACGAGCCACGCGCCGATCGGCATCCGGCGTTCCCCCGAGTGACGGTAGGCGCGTTCGAGCGCGGCTTGGAGGCGTTCGGGCTCGACCAGGAGCGTGGTGACGGGGATCCCGGCGGCAGCGCGCACGGCTTCGAGTTGCTCGCGCGGGACGANNGCGGGCCAGCGCTTCGGGGATGAGCGCCGCGGCGGCGGGTTCGATGATTAGATCGTCACCGGTGCCGTGGGCGACGCCGTGCTGCTCGGCCAGCGCTTCGACCAGATCGCGCGGCTGTACCATCTCGAGGCGCAGGAGCGTGTCGCCGATGCGCTCGCCTGCGAGTTGGTTGCCCAGCGCGTGGGCGAGCTGGTTCTTATCGATCTTGTGCTGGTCGACCAGCACGTCGCCGAGCTGACGGCGAAATTCGCGCAGCACGTTCGCCGACGGAAAGACGTGCGCGGTCTTGTTCCAGGACATGTCGCGCCGCTCGTGGAGTGCGCGGAAGAAGAGTGTGAGCGCGCGCAGCGTTGCGAGTCCGTTGATGATCGCGCCCCACGGCTGGCGGAAGATCGCCAGGATGCCCTGCACCGAACCGTAGACGGCCGAGACGAAGATTGCCTTCTGCAGCAAGCGCCAGAGGGTGAGAAAGAGCGCCGTATCGAGCAGCAGCCACAGCAGGTGGTTGTTGCCGACGCTCGGGACGGCTACGCGCCGATCGAAGTCGTGCCAGAGTTCCAGCAACAGCACCGGGAGGATCACGACGTAACCGCAGAGTGCGAAGAGGTTCGTGGCGATGCCCTTACGGTCGCGATAGAGCGAGTAGCGGGTGGCGGCGTTGCCGCGCCAGCCCAGCGTTTGCCATGCCTGCAGGCAGATGCCGGCAACCCAGCGTGATTTTTGGCGCACGGCGGTCGCTAGCCGGTCGGGAAAATAAGCGCGCGTCGCCACGTACGATGCGGCCGTGCTGTAGCGGTGACCGCGCGAACCGAGCCGCTGGTGCACGAGGATCGTCGAGTAGCCGCGCAGGCTCAAGCGCAGCGCGGTTTGGTAGTCCTCGGTGATCGTGCGGCTGGGAAAGACTTCGAGTTCGCTATTGCCGACGGCGGCCAGCGCTTCGCGCCCGAACGCGCAGCCGACGCCGGCGCACGGCACGAAACTCCCCATCGCCTCGCGCATCACCATATCTTTGAGGTGGTTCTCGGCGAACTCATCGACGTACGTCCACGACGTCCACTCATACCACGGGCGCTCGAGCGGCAGCACCGGCAACTGCACCATGTCGAAGCGCGGCATCAGGTGGTTGTAGACCCGCAGCGAGAGCGGGTGGATCACGTCTTCGACGTCGTGCAGGACGACGATCGCATAGGGATTGCCGGCTTCCTCACGATGCACCGCCGCGAACACCTGGTTGAGATTTTGCGCCTTGGTGGTGGGGCCGGGCAGCTCGTTGATCACCGGATGAACGCGCGGCGACCGTTTGGCGGCGGCCTTCACTTCGCGCACGGTCTCTTCATCGTTCGGATAGACGCCGACGAAGATATCGTAGTTGTTGTAGTCGAGCGACGTGCAGGCGAACTCGAGCATCGGCCCGAGGATCCCGGCTTCGTGCCAGCACGGGATCATGACCGCAATACGCTTCTGCGGCTGCTCGCGCAACTGCTCGATCGTGAGCCGCGGATATTTGCGCAGCACGCTGATCGCCCGGCGCCACGCGGTGCGCAGCCAGAATGCAATGTCGCCGCACAGATCGTCGAAGCCGAGGATGACGTAGACCGCAGCGACGACGATCGTCGCGATGCCGAGGACGTGTGCAGCCGGGAGCGTTACTCCCGCGGGGTTCAAGGGCGTTGGTGCGACGCGACCGTGACGGCGAGAACGACAACGACGGAAAACGCGCAGAGGATCATTGTCATTGAGCTTTGGATCGGGTCGATCAACAGCTGGCTAACACATCCATCATGCTCGCACGCCCGAAAAACGAGCGAAAGTAGCCAGCGTTAAGCGACGGAATCATTTGCTTCAACCTTTGGTAAAGATGGGCTCAGCGTTACCGTTGCTTGACGATTTTGGGGCTAGGGAACGTCGGCGTTCATGGGCAACGTTGTAGGGGCAGGTATGCAACCACGAGATTTCCGGCCCGCCGTCCGGATGAGCGACGGCGATACCGTCCCGTTCGAAACGGTCGAGGGCGCGCTCGAGCGTCAGCAAGCGCGCGCCGCCGGCATCTCTCTCACCGCCGCGGCGCCGCCGAAACTGGCGAAGATGCTGCTGCCGGGCGAACGCATCACCTTTGGGACGGCGGTGCATCCGGCGGTGTTGATGCTGCCGATATTCTATTTGCTCGTGGTGCCGACGGCGTTCGTCGCGCTGCAGTGGTACGGGCACACGCACGCCCACTTGTGGTTCGAAGCAGGCACGTGGCCGAAAGTCGAGTTCGCCGCCGAACTCGCGCTGGAGGCGGCCGCGCTGGGCCTGTTCGTAAAGCGTTTATTCCGTTTTCTCTCGCTTCGCATCGTCGCGACGAACCGCCGGATCTTCGCGATTCGCGGCGTCATCATTCGCCGCATCACACCCCTCGGTAACACGGCGCTCGCGGGCTCGACGCTCTCGCAAGGCTTCTTCGGCCGCATGTTCGGTTACGGTTCGATCGACTTGCCGTTGGCCGACGGCACGCCCGACCGTTTTCGCGACATGCGCGATGCGCTGCAGCTCTACCGCGAATTCCAGGCCGTAGCGAACGGCGTCGACGGCGACGAGTGGAAGCCCGCCGTCCGCCAAACGATCATCCCTTAGACCAAGGCCGCTCGCCTGCCCGCTGAGAAGGGGCTGCAATGCAACATCTCTCGCGTTCACGGGCCCTCGGCGTCATCGCGGCAGGCGCGGCAATGCTTCCTCGCATGGCGTCGGCGCAGAGCGCACCGGTTGCGTTGCGAATGGGCAGCGTCGCGGCCGACACCTACGCCGGCGGCTACTACGCGCTCGACCTCGGCCTCTTCGAGCGGGCCGGGCTGAGCGTCGAGATCACGCCGTTTGCAAACGGCGCGGCGATGGCAGCGGCGGCGGCCGGCGGCAGCATCGACGTCGGGATCGGTGACGCCACCGAACTCGCCAACGGGATCAGCCGCGGAATCCCGTTCGTGCTGATCGCCGGCGGCGGCGTCTACTCGAGCGCCGCCCCGACGACGACTCTGTGCGTAGCGAAGGCGTCGACGGTCGCGAAAGCGGCGGACCTCGAAGGACAAACCGTTGCGGTGGTTTCGCTCGTATCGCTGATGAGCGCCGGCGTAAAGAGCTGGCTCACGCAGAACGGCGCGGATATCACGAAGATCAAATTCGTCGAGATGCCGTTCCCGCAGATGCCGGGCGCGCTCTCGCGCGGCGTGCTGGCAGCGGCGACCTTGAGCGAGCCGATAATGAGTGACGCGCTCGCCGCCGACGCCAAAGTCTTCGCCAAGCCGTACGACGCGATCGCGAAGCAATTCTACATCAGCGATTGGTTCACGACGCGCGACTGGCTCGCGAAGAACCCGGACGTGGCAAAACGCTTCGTCGGAGCGATCTACGATACGGCCCGCTGGGCCAACACGCATCACGACGATTCGGCCGCGATCCTCTCGAAGTACACGAAGATCGACGTCGACCGCATCAAGCGCATGAACCGCTCCGGCTACGCCACCGACCTCAAGGCGTCGATGGTGCAGCCGGTACTGGACACCGCCTTCAAATACAAAGTACTCGGAACCGCAACCGCCGCAACGTCAATGATCGCAAAAGGCTTCTAACGCCTCTGTCATCCCGAGCTTGTCGAGGGACAGCCGCTAACCTCACCGTTAGTAGAGTTGCCCTGGCCAGAGCGCACGATCGTGGCGCGTTCCTCGACGCCGCGCCCTTCGGCGCTCTGCTCGGAATGACAAATTTTTGCAGCAGCGCGCTCAAATTTGCAGCAGCTCGCTCCTGGTTGTCAGCAGCGAGGTCCCCAATGTCATCCCGAGCTCGTCGAGGGACGCGCCGCAATCTTCACTATCGAGTGCGAGCGCGAAGGCGCGAGCAGTGGAGTAAAAAATGCGGCCTAGAGATAGGGCGCTGTCCAGGCGAAGCCGGCTTCCGTCGTCGTGCGGGGTTTGTATTCGAGGCCGACGTGGCCGGGGTAGTTGTCGGCGTCGAGTTGGGCGAGGGCGCGGGTGACGTCGAGTTCGCCGGTGTCGGGTTCGTGACGGTCCGGGCAGCCGGCGATTTGGACGTGGGCGAAGCGGCCGCGCAGTTCGTGCGCGCGCTCGATCGCGTGACCTTCGGTGTGAAAGACGTGGTAGAAGTCGAACTGCAGCGCGACGTTCGGCTGCGCGACGCGGTCGAGAATCGCGACGGCTTGCGCGGTCGATTGCAGAACGTAGGCCGGATTTTCTTTGGCATTGAGCGGCTCGATCGTCAACGTAATGCCGGCCGCCGCGCAACGCGGGGCCGCGGCAGTGAGATTTGCGACCAGCGCGTCCTCGTGCGCGGCGAGCGAAATGCCGTCGATGCGTACCCCCGACATCGCATGCAGCCGCGGACAACCGCACGCCTTCGCGTACGCTAACCCGGTCTCGAGGGCCGCGGTGAAGCGCGATTCGTCACCGGGCCGGGCCGCGAACCCGCGTTCGCCCTGCGCCAACTCGCCCGGCGGAAGGTTGATCAAGACCAGTTCGAGGCCGTTGGCCCGCAACGCGGAGGCGATCTCGTCGGCCGGCAGTTCGTAGGGCCAGAGGATCTCGACGGCGCGGAAGCCGCAGGCCGCCGCGGCGGCAAAGCGCTCGCGCAGGGGCCGTTCCGTGAACAGCCAGGTCAGGTTGGCCGAGAGCTTCGGCACTACGCCTTCGTCAATTCGCGCACGCCGGAGTCCGCGGTGCACAGTACGGCGTCGGCCAGGTCGAGGAAGATGCCCACGTCGAGCACGCCATGGATCGCCTGGAGCGTCGCGGCGAGGGCACGCGGGTCGGGGATGGTGCCGAAGGCGCAGTCGAGGATGGCGTTGCCGTTGTCGGTCCGGTACGGCTGCCCGTCCCGGATGCGCTCGGTTGCTTTGGCGTGCGGGAAGCGCGCCGCGATTTCACGCTCGACCCAGGGCAGCGTGAACGGCACCACCTCGACCGGGGTCGGGAAGCGGCCGAGCCGGTCGACCACCTTCGAATCGTCAACGATCACGATGAAGCGCCGGGCGGCGATGGCGATCGCCTTCTCCCGGAAGAGCGCCCCGCCGCCGCCTTTGGTGAGCGCCCAGTCCGGGGCGACTTCGTCGGCCCCGTCGATCGCCACGTCGATGTCCCGGCTCATGAAGGGCACGACCGGCACCCCGAACTCCCCGCAGAGCCGCTCCGTGGCCGCGGAGGTCACGATCGCCTCGAGTTTCTCGCCCGCCGCGACCCGTTCGCCGGTCCGTTTGATCGCCCAGTAGGCGGTCGTCCCGGTGCCCAAGCCCACGCACATCCCGGGCTCGACGTACCGGTCCACGGCGGCAAAGCCGACGAGTCGCTTGGCCGCTTCCTTAGGATCGCTCAACGGGGCCCTCCGTACGGGTGCTTGCGGAAGAAAATCGAATAACCGCGGTTGACGCTTCGGCGAGGCCGTGTTAGTCTCGGTGCAACGTGTTAAATCCCGTTCGCCTCGGCCTCGTTCTTATCGTTCTTGTCGCCCTTACGGGTCGGCGAGGCATTGCTGCGTAGAACGAGTCCACGAACGCTGCAAGCCCCTCGCCGAAGTCGACGAGGGGTTTTTTGTTGCCAACCGTTCCGGAGGATCCATGGAAGCCATCTATGACCGCGATATCGACCGCGGCGCAATCGAAGGAAAGACGATCGCCATCATCGGCTACGGGAGCCAGGGCCGCGCGCACGCGCTGAACCTGCGCGACTCGGGCTGCAAAGTTGTCGTCGGACTGCGCGGCGACTCGAAGTCGCGTCCGGAAGCCCAGCGCGAAGGGCTCGAGGTGGCGGAAGTCGCCGACGCCGTGAAGCGCGCCGACATCACGATGATCCTGATCCCCGATGAAGAGCAGCCGGCAACGTACATGCGCGACATCAAGGACAACCTCAAGCCCGGATCGGCGCTCGCGTTTGCGCACGGATTCGGGATTCACTTCGGCACGATCGTCCCGCCGGCCAATGTCGACGTGTGGATGTGCGCACCGAAGGGGCCGGGCCGCATGGTCCGCCACGAATACGAAATGGGCCGCGGCGTGCCGTGCCTGATCGCGATCCATCAAGATTTCTCCGGTAAAGCCAAAGCCACGGCCCTGGCATACGCGAGCGGCATCGGCGGCGGTCGCGCCGGCATCCTGGAAACCAACTTCCGCGAAGAGACCGAAACCGATCTGTTCGGCGAACAGGCGGTTCTCTGCGGCGGTACCACGGCGCTCGTGACGGCCGGATTCGAAACGCTGGTGGAAGCCGGCTACGCGCCCGAAATGGCGTACTTCGAATGTCTGCACGAGCTGAAGCTCATTGTCGACTTGATGTACGAAAAAGGCATCGAGGGCATGCGCGAGAGCATCAGCAACACCGCCAAGTACGGCGACTACACGCGCGGTCCGCGCATCGTCAACGATCAAACCAAAGCGACGATGAAGGCCATGCTCCAAGAGATCCAGTCCGGCGAGTTCGCCAAGCAGTGGGTTGCCGAACACGCCGCCGGCAAGCCGAACTTCAAGAACTACAAGGCCGCAGCCGAAAAGCACCCGATCGAAGCAGTCGGCGTCAAGCTCCGCCAGTTGATGCCGTGGTTCAAAACCGACAAGGCTCCGGCCTCAGCAGCACGATGATTCCAGCTGTAACGCCGCGGCCGCGTACCGGCGGTGACGCGGTGCTCGAAGCGCTCGAACGTGAGGGGGTCGATGTCATCTTCGGCTATCCCGGCGGCACGATCATGCCGTTCTACGATGCGCTCTACGGACACCCCATGCGTCACATCCTCGTCCGGCACGAAGCGGGCGCGGCGTTTGCAGCGGGTGGTTACGCGCGAACCAGCGGACGCGTCGGCGTCTGCTGTGCAACCTCGGGTCCGGGGGCGACGAACCTCGTCACCGGCCTCGTCGATGCGATGATGGATTCGATCCCGGTCGTGGCGATCACGGCCAACGTGCGCATGGCGCTGATGGGCACCGACGGCTTCCAAGAAGCCGACGTCTGCGCGATCACGCAATGCACGACCAAAGCCTCGATCCTGATCACCGATCCGGGTCAGCTCTACACGAAAGTGCGTGAAGCGTTCGCGCTCGCGCGCAGCGGCCGGCCGGGTCCCGTGCTGGTCGACATCCCGACCGACGTGCTGAAAGCGCCCTACGTGCCGGAACAGCATCCGCCGCGCAAGGTGAACGACGTGAAGCCGGTCGCGACCCAAGAATCGATCAAAGCCGCGGCCGACGCGATTCGCAATTCGCATCGTCCGGTGGCGATCGCCGGCGGCGGCGCGCGCGAACCGCGTGCGGTCAAAGCGTTCCGCGAACTGTGCGCGCTCTTGGGGCTGCCGCACACGACGACGATTTGCGGTCTCGGCGCGTCGGATCCGAACGACGTACACGGCTTGGGCATGCTCGGCATGCACGGCACGAAGGCGTCCAATCTCACCGTGCACACGGCCGATGTGGTGCTCGCGTTCGGCATGCGGTTCGACGACCGCGTCACCGGCCGTCCCGATCGCTTCGCCAAGGGCGCGACGATCGTGCACAACGACATCGACCTCTCCGAGTTCAACAAGATCATCCCGACCGACATCATGCTGCACGGCGATTCGGCCGACACGATCAAGGCGCTCATCGCCGAACTGAAGACCGGACACATCCCGCGCTTCGACGATTGGGCCGTACAGGCGAAAGCGCTGGGCGGACCGTTACCGAGCGATGAGTCCAAGGACGGTCACCTCTCGGCGACCGACTTCCTCGACCAGCTCGTCGCCTCGATGCCGTCCAAGTCGATCGTCTCGACCGACGTCGGCCAGCATCAGATGTGGACCGCGCAGCGCTTCAAACCGAACACGCCGCGCGATTTCTGCACCTCGGCGGGTCTGGGTTCGATGGGCTTCGGCTTCCCGGCGGCGATCGGCGCGTGCTTCGCAAATCCCGGCCGGCCGGTGTTCGCGATTTGCGGCGACGGCGGCTTCCAAATGACGATGCCCGAGCTCGCAACCGTGAAACGCTACCAGGTTCCGGTGAAGATCGTGTTGATCGACAACCGCAACCTCGGCATGGTGCGTCAGTGGCAAGAGCTCTTTTACGACGAGCGCTACTCCGCGACGAACCTCTCCGACAATCCCGACTTCGGCACGATCGCCAGCGCCTACGACATCGAAGCGTTCCGCATCAGCGGGCCCGAGGATGCGCCGTCGGTACTCGCAGCGTTCCTCGCCTACAGCGGCCCGGCGCTCTTGCACGTTTCGTGCTACCCCGACGAACTCGTCTGGCCGATGATTCCGGCCGGCGGCGTCGTCGAAGACCTGATGGAATCCAGGACCTGACGTGACCTACGATCTCGTGGTTGGTGATCCGCGCACCGTTGCGCGAGTCATCAACATGGCTCACCGTTTCCAATGCCGCGCGTCGCGCGTCGACTCGACCTCGAGCGATACCGTGACCACGGCGCACTTTGAATTCGCCGGCGACGCGAAGCAACTCGACCGGTTGCGCGCGCAAATCGATCGCATCGTCCAATTCGAGAAAATATTTGTATCGTGAAAAAGTCACTGTTCGATAAAATTTGGGAATCGCACGTCGTCGAGGAACTCGCCGGCGGCAACGCGCTGATCTTCGTCGACCTGGTGGTCGCGCACGAGATCACCTCGCCTCAGGGCATCATCGCGATCGAGAAAGACTTCGGCGACAAGCTCTACGATCCGAACAAGATCG
>PLTN01000231.1 GCA_003164495.1 Vulcanimicrobiota bacterium | reverse complement strand
CCGTGCGCGTGGTCGTCTTCACCCGGGATCACGAGATCGAGGTGCAGCGCGCTGATGCCGCTCCGATCGACCCGCTCGATCACGAGTTCCCAACCATCCGCAACAACCGACCGCAACGCGCGCTCGAGTTCTCGCACATCGGCGCCCGCATCGACCCACGCCGCCATCAGCATGTCGCCCGCGGCACCGCCGATCATGTCGACGTACGCAACCTTCCCCATATTCCGGCTCGACCCGAAAAGGCGCCGCTTCGTGGCGGTCGTACTGGTCGGAATGAGCGACGACCGCTGGAAGCATGACGGCATTCGCGTGGTACGTGCCGGCGAGCTCGATACGAACACGCCCCAGACGACCGGGATGAACCGGGCGGCGGCGATCACGGCGGCGACTGCCGGCGCGCAGAAACTCTGGGCCGGGACGGTGTCGATCCACGCCGATGCGAAGACCGGCGCGCACCATCACGGCGAACTCGAAAGCGTCATCTACGTCGTGCGCGGACAAGCGCGCATGCGCTGGGGCGATCGCTTGCAATTTGTCGCTGAAGCCGGCCCCGGCGACTTCATCTTCGTACCGCCGTTCGTTCCGCATCAAGAGATCAACGCATCGGCCGACGAGTCGCTCGAATGCGTTCTCGTGCGCAGCGGCCAGGATCCGGTCGTGGTCAACTTGGACATTGCGGCTGCCGAGCCGCCGACCGCCGTCTCGTGGGTCGACCCAATCCACGCGCCCGCTCCCTTGGAAGGGTGTTCGCCCCCCGCGGGGTAACGGGACCCCATGCACCCACGCTTTGTAGCGCCGCGTTTTGGCGTTGCACTCATGGTCGCGTTCGTTTCCTCCGTCCATCCGGCCGGTGCCACCGAAATCCCGGCGGCCGAAACGAACTACGCAACGGTCTTGCGCACCATCAATCCACACCTGCAGGTTCACCAGAGCCTCGCCTACGCGCGTTCGCTCTTGGTCGATTCCGAGCGCACGAAGCTCGATCCGAATTTGATCATGGCGCTGGTAACCGTCGAATCGTCGTGGCAGCAAACCGCCGTCTCACGTCACGGCGCGCGTGGACTCGGACAATTGATGCCGACGACCGCCGCTCACTTAGGTGTGAACCCGTGGGACCCATCGCAAAATTTGCGCGGCGCCTCGGCCTACTTGCGCACGCTCATCGATCGCTTCGCATCGCGCGGCGTGAACGGAATGCGCGATGCGATCGGCGCGTATAACGCGGGGCCACACGCGGTGGAAAAATATCGCGGCATTCCGCCGTACTCCGAAACGCAACATTACGTGAAGAAGGTACTCGCGCAGTGGCAGCGGCTCAGCGTGCGCGTAGCGAAAGCGTTTGTGGCCAACGCCGGCATCGCAGCGCCCGCGGCCGACGAACGTCAGTGGCTCGCGAACGCCGATGCGTCAGCGCTGCCGGCGACGTTGCCGCCGGCGGCCGAGCAGCAGCCCTAAGTTTTCGCGGGCGCCGGAGGAGCCGTTCCGACCGGCGATCCGGTTGCAACGGGTGAACCGCTCGCGGCGGGCACCGGCGTTCCGCTACCGGCAGGTTCGGGATTTGCGGCCGCAGTTACGCCGGAAGCGTGCGGATTCGGCGTCGGCGTTGCCACCGGCAGCGCATAGACTGCGAACGTCACCGCTCGATTCGCGGTCAACTTGAGCGTCGCAGCCGTGCCGGCGAACACGATTCGTTGTGGCGGCAGTGTCGGCGAGGCTGCCGGTGCCGCCGAACCACCAGACGCACCTGGTGCGGGTGTTACGCCGGAAACGACCGGTGCCGGCGACGCGCTCGCCGGACGCGCACCGCTCGGTACGGCCGACGCGCTGACGGGGATCGCGCTGGGCGGCGGCGGCGCACTGGGATTCGGCGTCGGGGTCGGCGGCGGTGTTGCGGTGTCGAGTTCGGCGACGGCCATCCGGAACGTCGTATCCTTCGCTCCGGCGTTGTACATCGCGACTCCGAACTCGTTCTCGTGGTAGACCGCCACGATATCGCGCGGCACGTCGATCGCGATGCGCGGGTAACTCTCGAGCGTCATGTCGTGAGTCGGCAACAGCGTGATGTAAACGAGTTGCCGAGCCGGACGTTCGCGCTTCTTGCCGCCTTTTTTCCCCTTGTTGCTGGCCAGATTGAGGTCGGGCACGTCGCTGGGACGCACGACGGAGAGCGTCGCGCCAACCGCGATGTCGGTAAAGCCCGACGGTCTCGGCGAGGGAATCGGGAACGCGATCGCCCCACCGTACCCACCGGCCTGCGGCAACGGCTGGAAGGCCGTCGACGAACCGTAGGTCACGATGTTGCTGGCCGAGTTCGGCGTCGGCGTCGGCGTCGGGTTGATGCCGGCCAGATTGCCGGACGGCAACAGGCCGTTGGGCGGCGTCGTTCCTGAACCAAAGTTGCCGGAGCACGCGGCGAGCGCCGCTCCGACAAGGATCAGTACCGCGACGAGAAACCGCGCGCTGTTCATTGAAAGCGCGTTACGGCGCTCCGGTCGCCGCCGCCTCCGCAGGCACGTAGACCTCGTGGCCGAGCTTCGCAAACTCTTCGGATTTCTCGGCCATCCCGCGTTCGGCGTACTCACGCACATCCTGCGTGATCTTCATCGAGCAGAAATGCGGACCGCACATCGAACAGAAGTGTGCCACCTTCGCGCCGTTCGCCGGCAACGTTTCGTCGTGAAACTCGCGCGCGGTCGTGGGATCGAGCGCCAGGTTGAACTGATCTTCCCAGCGGAATTCGAAGCGCGCCAGCGAGAGCGTATCGTCCCAATGCCGCGCGCCTTTGTGGCCCTTAGCGAGATCGGCCGCGTGGGCGGCGATCTTGTAGGCGATCACGCCGTCCTTAACGTCCTTTTTGTTCGGCAGACCGAGGTGCTCTTTCGGCGTCACGTAGCAGAGCATTGCCGTGCCGTACCAGCCGATCATTGCGGCGCCGATCGCCGAGGTGATGTGATCGTAGCCCGGTGCGATGTCGGTGACGAGCGGCCCCAGCGTATAAAACGGCGCTTCTTTGCACACGTCGAGCTGGCGGTCCATGTTCTCTTTGATCATGTGCATCGGCACGTGGCCGGGGCCTTCGATGATCACTTGCACGTCGTGCTTCCACGCGATCTGCGTGAGCTCGCCGAGCGTATCGAGTTCGCCGAACTGCGCTTCGTCATTCGCGTCGGCGGTGCAGCCGGGACGCAGTCCGTCGCCGAGCGANNGCCTTCATGATCTCGCAGATCTCTTCGAAGTGGGTGTAGAGAAAATTCTCTTTGTGATGCGTGAGGCACCACTTCGCGAGGATCGAGCCGCCGCGCGACACGATACCGGTGATGCGTTTGGCCGTCATCGGCACGTAGCGCAACAAGACGCCGGCATGCACGGTGAAGTAGTCGACGCCTTGTTCGGCTTGTTCGATCAGCGTGTCGCGATAGAGCTCCCAGGTCAGCTCTTCGGCCTTTCCGTCGACCTTTTCGAGCGCCTGATAGANNGAATTGCCGATGTTGGCATTGATCTTCACGAGGAAGTTACGCCCGATGATCTGCGGTTCGAGTTCGGGGTGGTTGATGTTGGCCGTAATCACGGCGCGGCCGCGAGCGACTTCATCGCGCACGTACGAGGCTTCGCAATTCTCTCGAATCGCGATGTACTCCATCTCTTTCGTGATGATGCCTTTGCGCGCGTAGTGCATCTGCGAGACGTTCTGGCCGGGCTTCGCGCGCCGCGCGAGCCGCTGCGATTTGAAGCGGATGCTGTCGAGTTCGGCCATCGATTCGCGGCCGATGCGATACACCGACGACGGCTTGGCCAATTCGACCGTATCGTTGCGACCTTCGATCCAGGACTGGCGCAGCGGCGCGATGCCGGCGCGCACGTCGATCGCGACGTCCGGATCGGTGAAGGGTCCGCTCGTATCGTAGACCGTGTGGACTTCGCCGTTCGAGAGCGCGATCGCGCGGAACGGTACCCGGATGCTCGGATCGGATCCCTGCGCGTAGACCTTTTTCGAACCGGGGAACGGTTCGCGCGAAATGGCCTCGTTCGGCAGTGCAGTATCCACTATAAAATTCGCTCCTCTTCCTTCGCCGGTATTATCCGGATCAGGTACGGACGGCACCACAATTGGTGCCTCCAACGGTCGACGAGGTGAACCTCGCCCTCTCAGCCCTTGCGAGCTCCCGTGCGTATAGCCGACGCTACGCGGATCGCGAGGCCTTGTCAAGCCGAGCGACGCATCGCCCGGCGTGAAGTATTGGGCCGCAGCCCAAACGAAAGCGGCGAGCGCAGCGAGCAACCCTAGCCGGGCCTTGGGGCTGCTCGCGGGGGCACAGATCGCGATCGGCGCCGCCGCGATCTTCGCGCGCTTCGCGCTGACGGCGGCCGGGCCGCTGTCCGTGTCGGCGCTGCGCTTGGGGATCGCCGCCGTGCCCGTCGTGGCGCTGGCTGCACTGCGCGGACGCTACGCGCGCTTCGATCCGGCGACCGAGCGGCGCTTGGGGTTCGCCGGCGTCGCTTTGGCGGTGCATTTCGGAACTTGGATTGCCTCGCTGCAGCACGCAAGCGTGGCCGTCTCGACGCTGCTGGTTTGCTCGACGCCCGTGTTCACCGAGGCCTGGTCGGTCGCGCGCACCCGGCGGGCCCGGCCGCTCGTCCTGGCGAGCCTCGCGCTGGCTCTGGCCGGAGTCACGATCGTGGCCGGTACGCCGAGCCGCTCCGAGACCCCGCTCGGCATCGCGCTGGCATTGTGCGGCGCCGCGGCGATGGCCGTCTACCTCATTCTCGTGCGGGCCAGCGATCAGCGTTACAGCACGCTGGCTGTGGTCGGCCGCACCTATCCGATCGCGGCGCTCGCGCTCGGCTGTGCGGCGGTCCTTGCTCGCGACGGCTTCCCCGGCGTTCACGCGAGCGGCGCCTGGACCGGCATTCTCGCAATGGCGCTCGTCTCGCAGCTGTTCGGTCACACCGCCATCAACGCCGCAGTGCGCGTGCTGAGCGCAACGTTCGTTGCGATGACGGTGCTACTCGAACCCATCGTCGCCGCAGTTGCCGCCGCGATCGTCTTCGGCGAACACCCCGCGCCGTTCACCGCACTCGGCGCGTTGCTCGTTTTCGTGGCGATCGCGCTTGCGTTACCTTTGTCAGTTGAGGGGGTTAGCGCTTGAACGAATCGTGAACGAGGCGGATCGTCATCGCGACGTTACGGCCGGCGGCCGGATCGTCACTTGCGATCAGATTTCCGTTGAGCGTGATCGTTGCCGGCACGGCGGCCGTGGAATCGTAGTGCATCGTTCCGCGCCACTGCGCGCTCGAGCCGTCGTTGTGGCGCAGATCGCGCGCCAAGGCGAAATCGACATAGCCCGTGTCGGTAACGCCGATAACGGAAAAACGCGTGTGATGGCGGCCGCCCGGAAGCGCGCCTTCGCGTTCCCAGTGGTCGCCCGTCTCGACACCCTCGAGGTCTTCGGAACCCATCGAAATGAGCGAGCAAATCGTCTCTTCTTCAGCCGTGAGTTGCGCGACGTCGGCCGAACGCAGCGCGCCCGTCGGCTCGATCCCAACGGAGGCTTGGCGTTGGGTGTTGTCGTCGATCGCTTCGTCGACGTTCACGTTCATCACGCGATTGATCGAACCGCCGATAAAATCGACCGTCACGGTCGCCCGGCGGGCAACACCGCCGCTCGTCGCGACGATGGCGTATTGCACTTGCCGGGACGGCCCGTCGGCCTCAGCCGGCACAGCCGCCAAGAGCGGTAAAGACGAAGACAGAACGGCTGCAAGAAAGCGTCGCATTTCGCTNNCCGTCATTAAGCGCTTGCTAGAATTTTGGCCGGGAAAAAGGTGTGACCTTGCTGAAGGTTTCCCGTATGGACGATAGGCCAGAAGACTCGCCGACCCTCGCCGAAAAGATGAATCGCGGCATGTACCTGGATCCCGCCTTCACCCAGGACAAGCCGAACCTGGTCGACGCATTGCGCGACGACATCGACACTACGGCCAAACGCGCGCAGGCAAACGTCGATCAGCAGCGGCAGAACGCCGCCAACGTCGAGTTAATCGCTAAGGACCTTTCTCGCGAAGCTCGACGCAAAGAGCTCGCAGAAAATGCCCCGGCCGACGCGCCGGCCGATTCACCGAACGAGCCGTAACGCTTCGATAAACTCCGCGACGCTCCACGCCTGCGCGATCGTTCCGCACGGCGCGTGCGGCGCGTCGCCGTCGAAGATCTCGCCCAGCGTTCCGACGCCGTAGCCGTCGAGCGCATCGGCCAGCGGTGCGATGTACGTGCGCGCCAGCTCCGGATCGTCGTAGACGTTGAGATGCGCTTGGATGAACGCACCGAGCAGCCACGGCCAAACCGTGCCTTGATGATAGGCCCCGTCGCGCGCGGTCTGGTCGCCGCTGTAATGACCGACATACACGGGATCGCCGGGCGCGAGCGTTCGCAAGCCGACGGGCGTCCACAATTCGCGCACGCACACGTCGACCACCGCGCGCGCGCGTTCGGGCGCGAGCAACTCCGGCGCGAGCGCAACGACGAAGAGCTGATTGGGACGGATCGACGGATCGTTGCCGTCCGGTCCGTCGATGACGTCGAAACAACAGCCGCGTTCGTCGTTCCAGAAGCGTTCGAACGCGTCGGCCACGCGAGCGGCGGCGTCTTCGTAGGGTTGCGGATCGGCATTGCAGTGCTCGGCGAAGTGCGCGGTCGTTTTTAGCGCGGCAAACCACAACCCGTTGATTTCCACGGGCTTTCCGATGCGTGGCGTCACGACGTGATCGCCGACCTTCGCATCCATCCAGGTTAGCTGCACGCCCGGAACGCCGGCGCGCACCAGACCATCGACCGGATCGACGCCGATGCCGTAGCGCGTACCTTCCGTGTAGCCCGCGACGATCGCGCGCAGCACCGGAAACAAATCGTGCGCAAATTGCGGATCGCGCGTGACTGCGGCGCACGCGCGTATCGCTTCCACGTACCACAGTGCGGCATCGACCGTGTTGTATTCGGGCGCGCTGCCGCCGTCGGGAAACACGTTCGGCAACATGCCGCCGTCGACAAACGGCGCAAAGCCGCGCACGATCGCTTCGGCAACGTCTCCGCGCCGATTGGCGATCAAGAGACCCGGGAGCGCGATCATCGTATCGCGGCCCCAGTCGGTGAACCACGGGTAACCCGCGACGATCGTCGTGCGCGACGAGGCGCCCGGCGCCGCAACGATGACGAACGCATCTGCCGCAATCGCCAGCTGCGCGCGCAACGCGTCCGGCTCGTCGGCGGCGAGCGCCGCACCGCGCGCGCGCGCCGCGTCGACGATCGTCGGTGCGGCGTCGCCGTCCGGTTCGAGTCCGACCACGACACCGCCGCGCTCGCCGGGTGCGAGCGTGAAGCGCGCGTCGATCGCGTGCAAATAGTCGTCGACCGGGTTGAGGCCGCGTTCGCCCTCGCGCACGGCGAAGAAGCCCGACCAGCGGTCGTGCGCTCCGCTCAACACGGCGCCGGGAACGGCCACGTGGACCGTCCGCCCACAGTCGGGCAACGCGATCGACGCGTGATCGGCGTCGACGTTGATGCTGAAACGCTCCGGGTCGGGCAAGCCGCCCCCATGATGGTCCCGGTCGGCGATGAGGACCCGCGCGGTGCAGCGCAGCGATTCGGCGGCCCGCACGGCCCGCAGGGCAACGGCGCTGCGGTCGTGGCCGTAGGGCATCGCGATCGCGACCTCGAGCTGGGCATCGCCGAGGATATAATTCCAGGTCGGCACGCCGTCGACGACCGCAAACGATTCGATGAACCGCCAACCCTCGGGCGCCCGTCCGCCGGACGCCCAACGATTCGTCGCTAGCGCGTAGGCCGTGCCGCGGTACTGTACCTCGAGCTGCACCGAGGGCACCAGCAGCCGCCGTGCCACCGGCGGTTCCAGGGCGGCGATCAGCAGGCCGTGATAGCTCCGCGTGAGCGTTCCGGCGACGGTGCCCATGGCGTAGCTCCCACGCCCATTCGTGACGAGCCATTCCCGCCGTTCGGCGATACCGAGATCGGCGCAGTCCGGCCGGCTCAGCCGTCGCATGCTCATCGAAGCGGAACTTGCCACGTACGTCGAACCGACCCTGCGTGGCGAATCCCGAATCCGAGCGCATCGTCGCGATCGAACGGCGAGAGGCGCACTGGCGGCGATGGGGACCCTACCTCAGCGGACGCCAGTGGGGCACGGTTCGGGAGGACTATTCAGCCGACGGCAACGCCTGGGATTCGTTCCCCTTCGAGATGTCGCACCTGCGCGCGTATCGCTGGGGCGAGGACGGCATTCTCGGTATCAGCGATAACCATCAGCGGTTGTGCTTTGCGCCGGCCTTTTGGAATGGTCGCGACCGTATTCTCAAAGAGCGTCTGTACGGGCTGAACGGGCACGAAGGCAACCACGGCGAGGACGTTAAGGAAGTCTGGTTCCATCTCGACAACCTGCCCTCGCACGCCTACATGAAGGCGCTCTACAAGTATCCGCAGCGGCCGTTTCCGTATGAAGATTTGCGCAAAGAAAACGCCAAGCGTGGCCGCGAGTCGCCGGAGTACGAACTCGTCGATACCGGCGTCTTCGCCGGCGATGCGTACTTCGACATCGTCGTCGAGTACGCCAAAGCGACGACCGAAGATATCCTCATCCGGCTCACCGTTACCAATCGCAGTGCGCAGCGCGCGCCGCTGCACGTGTTGCCGACCTTGTGGTACCGCAACGAGTGGTCGTGGAAAGCGGGCGTCGCAAAACCGACCATCGGCGACGCCGGTGAAACCAACCTCGCGATGGTCTCGCAGCACCCGACCCTCGGCCGGCGCTGGTTGATCGGCGACGGCAATGCCGTCAGCATCCTCTACACCGAGAACGAGACCAACTACGAGCGGGCGTTCGGCGTGAAGAATCCGCGACCGTACGTCAAGGACGCATTCGGCCGCTACCTCATCAACAACGATCCGACCGCGATCAACCCCAAGCGCACCGGTTCGAAAGCAGCATTTCAGTACACCTCGGTCTTGGAACCCGGCGCGACCGAGACGATCCGTTTGCGGCTCACCGACATGCCGGGCTCGCTCAAGATCGATCCGGTTGCATTCGACGCAATCGTCGATAAGCGCATCGCCGAAGCGGATGAATTCTACGCTAGCCTGTTGCCCGCACAGACCGACGGGCAGGATCGCACGATTCAACGCCGCGCGTTCGCAGGGTTGCTGTGGACGAAACAATTCTACAACTACATCATCCGCGATTGGCTCAGGGGCGACCCGCTGATGCCGGTCCCGCCGGCGAGCCGTCTGCACGGACGGAATTCCGGCTGGACGCACCTCTACAACGACGAGGTGCTCTCGATGCCCGACGAGTGGGAGTACCCGTGGTACGCCAGTTGGGATCTGGCCTTTCACGTCATCGCGTTTTCGCTGATCGATCCGGATTTCGCCAAGCGCCAACTCGTCGCGCTCACCCGCGAGCGCTTCATGCATCCCAACGGTCAACTGCCGGCCTACGAGTGGGCCTTCGACGACGTCAACCCGCCGGTACACGCCTGGGCCGCGTACCGCATCTACAAAATTGAGGCCAAACGGCGCAGCGGCGTCGGCGATCTGCCCTTCCTCGAGCGCGTGTTCCAGAAGCTGCTGCTCAACTTCACCTGGTGGGTCAACCGCAAAGACGTCGCCGGGCGCAACGTGTTTCAAGGCGGCTTCCTCGGCCTCGATAACATCGGGGTGTTCGACCGCAGCACGAAGCTGCCGACCGGCGGCTATCTTGCCCAAGCCGACGGCACCGCGTGGATGGCCGTCTACTCGCTCAACATGCTGGCGATTGCGATCGAGTTGGCGCGCCACGATCCGGTGTATGAGCATCTCGCCAACAAGTTCTTCGAGCACTTCCTTTATATCGCCGACGCGATGAACTCGCAGAGCAACGGTGACGACAGCACCGTCGGCCTGTGGGACTCGCAGGACGAGTTCTACTACGATCAGCTCTATCTGCCGACCGGCGAGCGCATCCCGCTCAAGGTGCGTTCGGCCGTCGGCATCATCCCGATCTTCGCGGTGGAAACGCTCGACCCGGATACGCTCGAGAAACTCCCGCTGCTCAAAGCGCGCGTCGAGTGGTTCATCGCCAATCGCCCGGAGCTGGCGGAAAACGTCGCCCGCATCGAGGTCAGCGGTTTGCGGCAGCGCCGTCTGCTCGCGATCGTCAACCCCGACCGCTTGCGCCGCATCCTGCACCGCCTCTTCGCCGAAGACGAATTCCTGAGCCCGCACGGGATGCGCGCGCTCTCGAAGTTTCACGACGCGAACCCCTACGTGCTCAACGTCGGCGGCGCGAGCTTCCGGGTCGACTACGAACCGGCCGAGTCGACCAGCGGGCTCTTCGGCGGCAATTCGAACTGGCGCGGACCGATTTGGTTTCCGCTCAATTACCTGTTGATCGAAGCGCTGCAGAAATTCCACTACTACTTGGGCGACGACTACAAGGTGGAATTTCCGACCGGCTCGGGTACGATGCTCAACCTGTGGGAGATCTCACAACAGCTCTCGCACCGCTTGATCGGGCTCTTCCGGGCCGGTCCCGACGGGTCGCGTCCGTTCCAACGTTCCGACACGCCGTTCGAACACGACGTTCATTGGCGTGACCAGCTGCTCTTCCACGAATACTTCAACGGTGATACCGGTCAAGGACTCGGGGCCTCGCACCAAACGGGCTGGACGGCGCTCGTGGCCAAGCTCGTTCAGCAGGTCTCCGAATACGAATCGCCCGAGCATCCGGCCGTGGGCCGCGACTTCACCGTGAAAGCCGCGCGATGATCGGGTATATTACCGGTTGAAAGCATGCTGACGTGAACGCAGTCCACCAACCGGTCCTGGGCGACCTCGACGCTTATCTCTTGGGCGAGGGCACGCATCTTCGGCTCTACGACGTGATGGGCGCGCACGTTCGCACTTTCGACGGGGTCACCGGAACGGCGTTCGCAGTGTGGGCGCCCAACGCGCGGCGCGTGAGCGTCGTCGGCGACTTCAACGATTGGGACGGTAACCGCCACCGGATGTGGCTGCGCCGCGAGTGCGGCGTGTGGGAACTGTTCGTGCCCGGCGTCGCCCCCGGCGCGCGGTACAAGTACGAACTCGAGGACAACGCCGGGCACTTGCTGCCGTTGCGCGTCGATCCAATCGGTTTCTATGCCGAACAGCGTCCGCGCAACGCGTCGATCGTGTGGGATGCGCCGCCGTTTCCATGGAGCGACGGCGCATGGATGGCCGGGCGCGGCGCGCGGCAGCACCGCGATGCGCCGATCTCGATCTACGAAGTNNCGCGATCTCGGGTTCACCCACCTCGAACTGCTGCCGATCACCGAGCACCCGTTCGACGGTTCATGGGGCTACCAAACCACGGGCTGGTTCGCACCGACGAGCCGCTTCGGCACGCCCGACGACGCGCGCGCGTTCATCGACGCCGCGCATAACGCCGGGCTCGGCGTGATCGTCGACTGGGTGCCGGGGCATTTCCCGACCGACGACTTCAGCCTCGGCCACTTCGACGGCACGAGCCTCTACGAGCACGCCGATCCGCGCAAAGGCTTCCATCACGAGTGGGGCACGTTCGCGTTCAACCTCGGCCGCACCGAAGTCGCGAACGTCCTCTTGGCGAGCGCGCTCTACTGGCTGCGCGAGTTTCACGTCGACGGCCTGCGGGTCGATGCCGTCTCGTCGATCATCTACCTCGACTACGACCGCGAACACGGTGAGTGGATTCCGAACGTGTACGGCGGGAACGAAAACCTCGATTCGACCGCGTTCTTGCGCCGCTTCAACACGGTCGTCTACGCCGAATTCCCCGACGTGATGACGATCGCCGAGGAATCGACGGCCTACGCGGGCGTGACCACGCCGGTTTCGCACGGCGGGCTCGGCTTCGGCTTCAAGTGGAACATGGGCTGGATGCACGACACGCTTGAATTCATGAAGCGCGATCCGCTCTATCGCAGCCATCACCTCAACGAGATCTCGTTCGGACTGATCTACGCCTTCACCGAGAACTTCGTGCTGCCGCTCTCGCACGACGAGGTCGTGCACGGCAAGGGTTCACTGCTCGGCAAGATGCCCGGCAGCAACGATGAGAAGTTCGCGAACCTGCGGCTGCTCTTCGGGCACATGTTCGGTCATCCGGGGAAGAAGCTGATCTTTGCCGGCGGCGAGTTCGCGCAATGGGACGAGTGGAAAGACGAAAGCTCACTTGACTGGCACCTCACGCAATGGCTGCCGCACCACGGCATGCAGCGCCTGATCGGCGATTGCAACCGGCTCTACCGCGAACTGCCGGCGCTGTATGCGCGCGACGCGTCGGGCGCGGGCTTCGACTGGATCCAGTACGACGATGCTCGCAATGCGGTTTGTGCGTGGGTGCGCTACGACGCACGGCGTGCGACCCATGCGGTCGTCGTGTGCAACTATTCGGGCGTGCGTCTCGAGGCCTACCGCATCGGCGTACCGCACGCCGGGACCTACCAGGAACTGCTGAACACCGACGCTGCCGTCTACGGCGGCCGTAACGAAGGCAACCACGGCGCCGTGCACACCGATCCGGTGGTCATGCACGGGCGCGCGCAGTCCCTCGCCCTCACGCTGCCGCCCCTCGCTGCGATCATCCTCGCACCGTAGTGGCAACACCGAAGCACATCGAACCCGGGAGCGCCTATCCGTTGGGCGCAACCTGGGACGGAACGGGCGTGAACTTTGCGCTGTTCTCCGCCAATGCCGAGCGCGTCGACGTGTGCATCTTCGATGCGCGCGGCCGGCGCGAGATCGCGCGCTATACGCTGCCGGAGTTCACCGACGAAGTTTGGCACGGCTACTTGCCAGATCTGCGGCCCGGCGCGCTCTACGGCTTTCGCGTGTACGGTCCCTACGATCCGCAGAACGGCCATCGCTTCAACCACCATAAGCTGCTGATCGATCCGTATGCCAAAGCGCTGAGCGGGCCGCTACGCTGGAGCGACGCGCACTACGGCTACCGTATCGGCGCGCACCGCGCCGACCTCACCTTCGACCGTCGCGACAACGCCTCGGGCATGCCGAAGTCGGTCGTCGTCGATCCGTCGTTCATGTGGGGATCGGACCGGCCGCCCGACGTTCCGTGGATGCGCCGCGTGTTCTACGAGACGCACGTGCGCGGCTACACGATGTTGCACCCCGACGTACCGCCGCAGGCGCGCGGCACGTTCTTGGGGCTCTCGTCGCCGCGGGTGATCGAGCACCTCGTCGATCTGGGCGTGACGACGGTCGAACTCTTGCCAATTCACGCATTCGTCGACGACCGCCGCCTGGTCGAGCATCGGCTGCGCAACTACTGGGGCTACAACTCGATCGGCTTCTTCGCGCCGGAGCCGCGCTATCTCTCGACCCATCACGACGAGTTCAAGACGATGGTCAAGAACCTGCACGAAGCCGGACTCGAAGTCGTGCTCGACGTCGTCTACAACCACACGGCCGAAGGCAATCAGCTCGGGCCGACGCTCTCGTTCCGCGGCATCGACAACGCATCGTACTACCGGCTGGCCGACGACCGCCGGTACTACGAAGACACGACCGGTTGCGGGAACACCCTCAACCTGCGTCATCCGCGCGTACTGCAGATGATCGCCGACTCGCTGCGCTATTGGGTCGAGGAGATGCACGTCGACGGCTTCCGCTTCGACTTGGCCACCTCGCTCGCGCGCGAGGATGAGGGCTACACCTACAACGCCGCATTCTTCAAAGTGCTCAAGCAAGATCCGGTCCTGGCCCGCGCCAAGCTGATCGCCGAGCCGTGGGATGTGGGGATGGGCGGCTACCAAGTCGGTGGTTTCCCGCCCGGCTGGTCGGAATGGAACGGCAAGTATCGCGACACCATCCGGCGCTTCTGGCAAGGCAACGGCGGCCTGTTGCCCGAGTTCGCCTCACGGCTCGCCGGCTCGAGCGATCTCTTCAACCGCCACGGCCGGCGGCCGCGCGCGAGCATCAACTTCGTCACCGTCCACGACGGCTTCACGCTGACCGATCTCGTCTCGTACAATCACAAGGCCAACGAGGCCAACCTCGAAGACAACCGCGACGGCACCGACGACAACGCGAGTTGGAATTGCGGCACCGAAGGACCGACCGGCGATCCGGCGATCCTCGTGCTGCGCGAACGGCAAAAGCGCAACCTCATCTCTACCCTCTTCCTCTCACTGGGTGTACCGATGCTGCTGGCAGGCGATGAGTTCGGACATACGCAGCGCGGGAACAACAACGCCTACTGTCAGGACAACGAGATCTCGTGGATCGATTGGAACCGCAGCGAACGCGACCTGGCCTTCCAGCATTTCGTAAAAACGGTGATGCGTCTGCGTCGCGAACACCCGGCGTTTCAACGCGACGCGTTCTTCACCGGCCGGCCGCAGCCGGGCAGCGATCGCAAGGACATCGCGTGGTACACGCCCGCGGGCACGGAGAAGAACGACGGCGATTGGGGCAGCGACGGGCGCTGCATCGGCGTGTTCTTCGGCGATCGTCCGATGTTTGCCGTGCTCTTCAACGCGGCCGATAACGACGTGGAGTTCACCCTGCCCGACGCAAGCAGCGTGCAATGGTATCTCTTACTCGACACGGCGTTCGACCAGCCCGGCCACGAAGGGGCGCCCGACGGTGCGGTGGCCGAGTTTACCGTGCACGCGCGCTCGATCGCCGTGTTCAACGGGATCCCGGCATGACGCCGCGCGAACTGGTTGCCGACCGCTACACCGACGCGCTCGGTTTGGAGCGTATCGTGCCGGCCGCGACGCGCGAAGCCTTCATCGCGGCGCTGACGGTGCCGCCCGGCACGAGCATCGCGCCGCCGACCCGCGTGCTGCGTGAAGGCGATCTGTTGACGATCGACGTCACGCTCGCCGCCGATTACTGGGGAGAAACCCTGCTCTACACGATCAGCGACGATCACGGGACCGTGAAGGCCGGTACGATTCCCTTGCGCGATGCGCCCGCCGGACGTTTCGTTCAGCGCGGCGGAACGACCGTCGAAACGCGGCGCGTCGCGCTGCCGTTCACGGTGGCGGCGAGCGCGTATCGCGTGACGCTCGACGCCGGCACGCACGGCCACGCCGGCATCGACGTGCTCATCGCGCCGCCGCACGCGTTTCTGCCGGCGGGAGACGCGCGCGTGTGGGGCCTTTCGGTTCAGCTCTACACGCTGCGCTCGCAAACCCACTGGGGCATCGGCGACTTCAGCGACTTGAAACGGATCTGCCGCATCGCCGGCGAGGCCGGCGCGTCGCTGGTCGGCATCAATCCGCTGCACGCCTCGCACCGCAGCGACCCCGAAGCCGCAAGCCCCTACGCGCCGACGTCACGCCGTTACCTGAATTGGCTGGCGATCGACGTCGAAGCCGTGCCCGAGGCCGCCGATCCCGACGTCCAGCACTACATCGCGTCGGTCAGCGACGACCTCGTCGCGCTGCGCCGAAAAGCGTTCGTCGACTACACCGGCGTCGCGATGGTGAAGGCGCCGGCCCTCAAACTGTGTTTCGCGGCCCTGAGCGGTGCGCGCACCGAGGCCTTCGGCTCCTACGTGGACGCGGGCGGCGAGGCGCTGCGGCGGTTTGCCATTCACGAGGCGCTGGTCGTCCGCTACGGCCGCAACAACGCCAACTGGCCCGCGGCATTGCGCGCCGCAGAGCCCGACGCGATCGACGCCTTCGCCCGCGAAGAGCCGCGCGCGATCGAGTTTTCGATGTATCTGCAATGGTGCGCGCACGAGCAGCTCGACGCCGTCGCCGCCGGCGCCCGCGAACACGGCGTCGCGCTCTATCGTGACCTGGCGGTCGGGGTCGAATCCGGCGGCGCCGAGGCCTGGGGCGGCGACGATTACCTCACGACGGCGAGCGTCGGCTGTCCGCCCGACTTGCTCAACACACAGGGTCAAGACTGGGGGCTGCCGCCGCTCTCGCCNNCTGCGCATCGATCATGCGATGTCGCTGATGCGCCTGTTCTGGATTCCGCGCGGCGAACGCCCCGCCGAGGGCGCGTACGTCAGCTATCCGTTCGACGACCTGCTCGCGATCGTGGCCCGGGAGAGCGTCCGCGCCCACTGCATGGTCATCGGCGAAGACCTCGGCAC
>PLTN01000028.1:5316-26409 GCA_003164495.1 Vulcanimicrobiota bacterium | reverse complement strand
CTAGCCAAGTATCCGTACCAGCAAGTCGCAGAAATTCGCGCGTGGTTTTTTGCGGAAATTGACGACGCACCCCAGACAATTTCTGACCCCTCGTCCTCGTTCTAGCTGAATCCGAACCGCTCGCGGATTCTTCAACACGCTCCACCGTCAGGCGCAGCTATTTCTCAAAGAGGTCTCTAAGGATTCGGAGCGGGTCATGGGTCTTACTGACCTCAATGACCCGTTGGTGAAGGCCGCTGCCCAGAGGCACTTCTGCTACTGCGCCACCGAATTGAGGTCCCTCGTAAATCCAACGGCCTGAGGACCACAACCGCGTTAGGGGCCAGAACCCCGACACTTTCGACCTCGTTTGGAGTAGCTGCATCTTCTCTGAGGAACAACGGCAGGGGATACTTGGACTTTGGGTGATACGGTCGCCGAACACTCCGTTGCAGCAGCTGATTGGAGGATGTCATGGGTCTCGTCGATCGCGCGACCAACGTCACTCTGCGACCGCAGTCCGAGTGGCCGGTCATCGCCGCTGAAACGAACTCGTTCGCCGGCATCTTCACGGGGTACGTCGCACCGCTTGCGGCGATCGGGCCAATCGCGCTCGTCATCGGGCTCTCTATCATCGGCATCGGCATCCCGTTCGTCGGAACGTACCGAGCGCCGCTCGGAACCTCGCTGATGCAAGGTTTCCTCACGTTTGTGATGGTCCTAGTTGGGGTGGCGATCATGAGCGTGATCGCCGACGCCCTCGCACCCCGTTTTGGCGGCCGGCGCGACGTCGTGGCCGCGCTCAAGCTGGTCGGGTACTCCTACACGCCCGCATTCATCGCGGGTGTGCTCGGCATCTTCCCACCGTTCACGTTCCTCGAGATCTTCGCGGGGTTGTGGACGCTCTACGTCTTCTACCGCGGTGCGCCGGTGCTGCTCATGTGCGCGAAGGACAAGGCGCTTGCGTACACCGCGACGTGCGTCGCGTGTGGAGTCGTGCTCGGATTCGTCATGATGCTCGTCGCCGGTGCGGTCGGCTTCACGCGCGGCACGTTCGCCCGTCATGTTCCAGGGATATCGGCGGTGAGCGGAGATGCCCAAGGGCGAGCCGTCGTGTCGCAGATCCTCGGCTCCGCGATGGGCGGCGGATCGAATAACGAGCAAAGCGCGCAGAAGATGGTCGATGCGATCGCATCGGCCGGCGCCGACGCCAATCGCTCCCAGACATCAGACGATGCCAACGCACAGGCGCAGGCGGACATCAACGCGCTCAACACGGTTGTACGCGGCGGCAAGGCCGCGGTCACGCCAATCGCGCGCGATCAGCTGAAGACGTTACTCCCCGATTCGGCCGGCCGTCTTGCGCGTACGTCGAGCGAGGGTAGCTCCACGACTATCGCCGGGATCGCGGGCTCCTCGGCCAGCGCGACATACGGTGGTGGTGCCGACGGAGCGGTCGAGGTGGACGTCAGCGACCTCGGCAACCTAGGTGGCATCGCTGCAATCGCCAACATGGCCGCGACCCTGCAAGTCGAGTCGGAGAGCGATTCCGGCTACGAGAAAAACGTCGATGTCGACGGCCGCAGGGTCCACGAGAAGTGGACCAACGCCAATAAGCACAGCGAACTGCTGGAAATCATCGACAACCGGTACGCAATTAGCGTGACTGGTACAGGTGTTGACATGGACACCGCGCTCGGCGCGCTGCGGAGCGTCGACGTGTCGAAGTTCCAAGCGCTCGGCGCCGCCTCGCACTAGCGGACTACAAATGGAACGCGCTCGGGACGCTTTTAGACGTCCCGAGCTGCCGGTTCGCGGTGTAGAGTTTTAGTTGCTGGTCGAGGTGATGGCTCGCATCGAGGCGAGGGCCCGCTCTAGTTGCGCGATATTGGGCTGGGCATGCAGTTGCTCTTCCACCATGTTCGTGGTCGGCACCGCACAGTGGACCGTATCGTTGAAAATTCGCAGCGGTGCGATAGCGCCGATCGGCAACTTGAGCTCTATCAGCAGATCGAATGCGCACTGACGTCGCGAGGTTCGAAAATTCGCGACGTCGACCAACAGCTTGCTGCCTAACGGTAAACCGAATTCGCGGTAACCGTCGCTGTTGACGTCAACGTTGTACTGCAGTGGAACGTAGTCCGCGATGCTTACGATCCAGTTAAACTCAGCTTGCTGGGATTGTAGGCTCTCGAGTACGCGGAGCTCGACGTACCCCCGAATATTCGCCCCTTGGAAGTTTCCGGTGCTGAAATCCCAGCGCTTATCGAAGATGATCGCCTTCGCATTTCCGACGTCGATCGCGTTGCCTTTGTTGAGTTTATCGGTTTCGGTGACGGCCATTGATTCGTCTCCCTTTGACATGAGTAATCTCCCTTAAGGAGCTTATGCTTTCTTAAAGTTGTCTGATTTTTTTCCATCACACTTCGGCAACAAGTTGTGCGTCGCGCACACGTCCGCAGATGCGGTGTCGGTGAGGGCCGAAGCGGTGTTCCGGATGCTACTCTGGCGTACGATTAGAAGCAATAGCGTAAGTTCGCACCTACTGGTTACAAATCGCGATCGCTCGACGTGCAGTCAAACAGCGCGCTGCTTGCGTGTTGATGCCGGCAGCAATCAAGGCATGATTTTCGCGTCTCGGGACGAGTCCGCGAAACTTACTTTTCCGGCAGGTAGTTTTAGGCCGCTATTTCTGCGGCACCGGGACGCGGTGCATCTTCATTGCCAACGCAACCGAAGTGTAATAGCCGATTAGCACGATGAGTTCGGCGAGTCCGTCGCGGCCGAGTACGCGCGTCGCACGGTCGAACAACTCGTCCGATGCCGGCTGCGGGTCATACGTGTTCATCGCGATGTCGTAAATCACGCTTTCGCGCTCGGTGGCGAACGTCGGCCGGAGCCGCGCACGCATTGCGTCGACGACCTCCGCTGGATGACCGGTGCGCACCAGCGCCTTCAGATGCGCGTCGATGACATAAGGGCTGTTGAGCTGCTGCCCCACGACGACGATTGCGATCTCGAATTCCCGTTCACTCAGCAAGCCGCGCTTGTTCAAATGCGTGCCGAGCCGCTCCATACGCTCGGCTACGGGGGCATTGTGCAGCCACACACGATAGGGCGCGGGCAGAAATCCGCGGCCCGCCTGGACGGCTTCCAGCACCGCCTTCTGCTCGGGCGAGAGTTGCTCGGGTGCGATGTCTTGGATACGCGAAGTGCTATCGGTCATTTCACCCCGGCCGTTCTCTGCGGACCGTTCATTTGCCGCCTGCGCGGCGGGCTTCCTTAACAGGGCAGAGAACATCGCGCGGTGCGCCTGGTTCGTCTCGCGCTGGCAAGTGCATTCGCTATCGCTGTTCTCGCGGCACCTCTCCGGCATATTTCCGCGCAGTCACCCGCGGAACTGCGCGTTGCGTTGACCCAGGAGCCGGGCACGCTGAATCCGATCGTCGGGACGTTGGCCGTCGAAACGGATATTACGCAGTTTCTCTTCGACGGGCTCACGCGATACGATGAGCGCGGCAATCAGGTGCCCGATCTGGCCGAACGCGTGCCGACCCTTGCGAACGGCGACATCGCGGCGGATGGACGGTCGATTACGTACCATCTCGTACACAACGCGCGCTGGCACGACGGCGTTCCGGTGACCTCGGCTGATGTCGCCTTCACGTTCGCGGCGCTGCGCAATCCGAACAACAACGTCAGCGTCAGCGATCCGTACAACATGATGGACCGCGTCGAAACACCCGACCCCTACACCGTGCGGATCGTTCTCAAGCGGCCGTGGGCTCCCGCGATCGATGGTTTCAGCGACCGCGTCGGCGGGGCAATCGTGCCCGCTCATCTCTTACGGTCATTGCCTAATCTCAATCACCTCGATGTTGCAACTGCGGCCATCGGGAGCGGGCCCTACAAGCTCGTTGCGTGGCATCGCGGCAGCGACATGGTCTTCGAGGCAAATCGTGACTATTTTCGCAGCGTGCCGAAAATCGCGCGCGTGGTCGTTCGTTTCCTCACCGACGACAACACGATGATGATCGCACTGCGCACGCACGAACTGGATATGGCCGATCGGCTCAACATTTCGACCTACGTGAATCTGGGTCAGATTCCGGGCATGCTGCCGGCGCTCAATGCCCAATCATATTGGAAGCATCTCACGTTCAATACGCAACGTGCGCCGCTCGATGACCGCAACGTGCGTCTGGCTTTATGTTACGGATTCGACGTTCACGAATTGTTCGCCAAGGTCGCGCATGGTATTGGTGTCCTCGGACCAGCCGACCAGAATCCGAGCACACCCTGGTACGACCACAAACTCGCGTACTACCCGTACGATCCAAAGCAGGCTGCGGCGCTGCTCGAAGCGGCCGGCTGGAAGCCTGGGCCCGATGGTATTCGGATGAAGGGTGGCAAGCGGCTCAGTATCATTCTGGGCTTCCCGACGGGCAATATCACACGTGAACAAACGGGCGTGATCTTACAGCAACGATGGCTGGCCATCGGTGTGGAGACGGTCATCAAGACGTATCCCGCCTCGACATTCTTCGCTCCGGCCGCGGCCGGAGGGCCGTACTACGGTGGCAAGCTCGACGTTGCGCTTGCCGCGTTCGTCAACGCCGTACCCGATCCGAATGGCGTGAACATCAATACGATCGAGAGCATTCCGCCGAGCGGAAATAATCTTGCGTTTTACAAGAACACGGAGCTTACCGGGTTGGAGATGCAAGCGGCCTCCACGCCCGTATTTTCAAAACGCAAGGCGCTTTACGACCGGATCCAGGAACTGCTGGTGCGCGAACTGCCGTATTATACGCTGCGCTGGGCCGAGATTACCGACATGCGTTCGGCCAACCTCGATGGGGTTCGTCCGCCGATCGTGAACTCCACGTTTTGGAATGTCGCCGACTGGAGCTTTCGCACGTGAAATCCGGCGGCGGGACCTTATTCCGCATGGTGCAGGTGCTGGTGTTGAGCGCGCTGGCCGGCGGGGCGTTGTACTTCGTGCTGTGGTATCTCTACCTCGGCGCGGTCTGGTTGTCGCGGTTTAGCGGGGAATCGTTCTTGGGCGGGGTTGCGCGTTGGAATGTTGCGCCGTTCGAGTTGCCGGCGGCGCTTGCGTGTATGCTCTTGGCGGCGGCGTTCCTCGGTGCGGGGAGTTGGGCTGAGGTGGATCATCTGCAAGGGATGCTCGATAAGCGCGAACTTGAGGACAAGATTGCCGCTATTGAGACGAAGCAGATGTACTGATGGGCAAGGTGGGCGGCGGTTCCTCGACTGCGCGCCTAAAGGCGCTCCGCTCGGAATGACATGGTCCCGCGTGATCTGCGCTTCATACGGTGTGGCTCTTGTGTCGTGTGGTTGAGTAAGGTATGGTGCGGGCATGGTTAAGGGGTTTTTGGCGTTTCTCAATCGTGGGAACGTGATCGATCTGGCCGTCGCGGTCGTGATCGGCGGGGCGTTTGGGGTGGTGGTTACCGCGCTCGTCAAGGATTTGATCACGCCGTTGATTGCGGCGGTCTTTGGCAAGCCGAGTTTTGAGTCGCTCGTGCTGACGCTCAATCACAGTCATTTTTTATACGGCGATTTTCTCAACGCGATTTTCTCGTTTATCTGTATTGCGGCTGCCGTATATTACGTCATCGTGCTGCCGGCTGAGAAAGTCGCTGCGTGGCGCAAGCCCGCTGAAGTGACGCCGACGACCAAGTCGTGCCCCGAGTGCCTCAGTACGATTCCGCTCGGAGCGCACCGTTGCATGTACTGCACGAGCGTTCAGCCCGCGTAAATTCGTACTGCGGGAGCACTTGGGACGCCTACGTGGCGGCCGGTACGCGATGAAGTTTCATCGCGACGCTCACGCCGGTGTAGTAGCCGATGAGGGCGAGGAGATCGGCGAGACCGTCGCGGCCGATCGCGGCGACGGCGCGGTTGAAGAGTTCGTCCGGAGCGGGTTCGGGGTCGTCGGAGGTGCGCGCGATCTCGTACACAACGCGCTCGCGCTCCGTTGCGAGTTCGGGAACGCGGCCTTCGCGCAGCGCCTCCACCACGGCCGGGGGATGGCCCTCGCGGGTGAGGTTCTTGAGATGGGCGCTCAACGGATAGGCACTGTTGAGCCGGCGCGTTACGACGACGACCGCGATCTCGAGTTCGCGCGCGCTTAGAGCGGTGCTCGTGGCGAGATAGGTTCCGAGGGCTTCCCAGCGCTTCGCGAGTTCCGGACTGTGCAGCCACACGAGGAACGGCGTGGGCAGGAAGCCGCGGCCTTTGATTGCCGCATCGGTGATGGCTGATTGTTCGGGTGTGCGGTCTTCGGGTACGATTTCGGCGGTGCTCTGGGCGTCTTGCGACATGGGTTCCCTTCGGTGGGTGGTCGGGTGGCGGTCCCTCGACTGCGCGCCCTACGGCGCTCCGCTCGGGATGACATGGGGAATCACGATGGTAGGCGAGGTGGTAGGGTGTGGTACCAGGCGGTGATGACGTACTTGGTGCCGGCGATTATGGGTTGGGCGCGGTGTAAGAGTACGGGTGAAAATGCGACCACGGTTCCGGTGACGATGGGGATCGTTGTGGCCGGGTCGGTGAAAACGGTTTCTCCGCCCGTGAAGTCGTCGTTGAGATAGCAGACTAGCGAGAGCGTGCGTGGGGTTGCTCCGATCGCGGGCGTGTCGCGGTGATCGACGTAGCGGCCGCCGGGATGGTAGCGTACGATTTGTATTTCGGCGAGGACGGTTTTGGGTGCGAACGTGACGGCGATGGTACGCGTGCATGCAAACAGACGATCGCGACAGCGGCCCATCAGCGCATGTGCCGCGGACTCCACAGGGCCCGACGACTCGAAGAGAACTTCGGCGTTGCGAACGGAGCGATCGACTTGGAGGTCGGCGTTGATGCCCGCGTCTTGCCACGTTGTTGCGCGCGCGGCAGTTGCAACGACGTCCGCTGCTTCGTCCGCTTCGAACGCGCGCGTAACGTATATCCCGGGCGCAACTTCCTCGACGCTCACACGCGAGGGTTCACCGTCTCGTTCGGGCAAGCCCGCAGCATGAAGTATCGCACGCTGGGGCGCACCGGGCTCGAGATCTCCGAGATTGGGTTTGGCTGCGGTACGTCGGCCGGATTGATGGTCAGCGGACCGGCCGATGCTCGGCGCGCCGCGATCGAACGCGCGCTCGAACGCGGCATCACGCTCTTCGACACAGCCCCCGTCTACGGGGATACGCTTTCCGAGACGCATCTCGCGCAAGCGTTACGCGAATTGGATGCGAAACCGGTCATCTCGACCAAAGTTGCGCTGGAAGTGCCGGACTACGACGATCTGGCCGGCGGCGTGGTGCGCTCGCTCGAGGGCAGCCTCGAGCGGCTCGGCCTCGACGTGCTGCCGATCGTGCACATGCACAACCGCGTCGGGCGCGAGCGGATGGCGAAGTCGCCGTACGGCAGCGGCGCCCTGCTCACGCTCGACGACGTGCTCGGCAAGAACGGCGTCGTGGAAGGCTTCGAGCGCGCGAAGAAACGCGGACTCGTGCGTTTCGCCGGCTGCCAGGCCTTCGGCGGCGACAACGCGTTGATCGAGGCGCTGATCGACAGCGGCAAGTTCGATTCGATCATCATCAACTACAGCATGCTCAACCAGTCGGCGTGGCTCGATGGGCCGACGGTCAACCCGCTCTTCACCTACGGCCGCGTCGGCGCGCGCGCCGCGCAGCGCGGCATGGGCATCGTAGCGCTGCGCATCCTCGAAGGCGGCGCGCTCGCCACCGGTTTCGACCGTCATCCCAATGCCGGCGCAATGGGCGGCGACGACTACGCTGCGTTCATCGAACAAGCGAAAACGCTGCGCTTTCTCGCTGATGAAGGCGATCCGACGCTCGTCGCCGCCGCGATCCGCTTCGGGCTCTCGAATCCGGCCCTCTCGACGGTACTGGTCGGCATCTCCGATGCCGCCCACGTCGATGCCGCCGCCGAGGCCGAGGCGCGGGGCCCGCTCAGCGCCGATCAGCTCGCGCGCATCGAGCAACTGCGCGCGTCGGGTTTTACGACGGCCTAACTCCCGGGTTTGAGCGCCGAGGGGCTGATGAGGTCTTGCGGGTTCATCGCTTGCGCGATCACGCCGTACTTCACGGCCACGTTGATGATCGGCTGGATGTCCTTCGCATCGACGTAGGGCGCGCTCTCCGCGCGGGGCGCACCCTCGATGTCTTTCGGGTCGATCTTCGCAAACGCCGCGTAGATCGGCAGCGTCTGATCGTGATGGGTGTTGGTGTACATCGTCGAATCGCGCAGCGCTCGGCCGAAACGCGCGATCGCATCCGCGTTCTTGCTGGCGAAGTCGACGTTCGACACCATCGCGGCAAAGGTGAAGCGCTTGGCGATCGCTTCGTACGACTTGCCCAACGCGCGTACGAGGCCGCCGTTCACCGCTTGCACGTAGCGTGGTGTCGTGACCGTTGCCGCGTCGATGCGGCCGTCGTCGAGCGCCGCAGGGATCACCGATGCCGGCACTTCAAGCGACTTGCAGGTCGTCGAATCGCCGCCGTTCTGGTCGATCCACGCCATGCTCGCCACCCAGTTGAGGTCGCGCAGCGCGGGCGAGGCGACCGTCTTGCCGTTCAGATCGCGACCGGTTTTGTAAGGCGCGTCTTTCTTCACCAAGATCACCGCATAGACGGAATCGGGCGAATACGCCGCCAGCGGCGCAACGATCGTGAGCGGCAAGCCCTTCGAGCGCGCCGAGAGGAACGGCAGAAGACTCGTGCTGGTGACGTCGATCGCACCGCCCGCCAGCGCCGCCAATCCCGCGGCCCCGCTCGCAACCGCCGTCACTTGCACGTCGATGCCGTACTTCTTGAACAAGCCCGATTTGACCGCATAGAGCGTCGGCGTCGCATCATCGCCCTCCGCGAGACCAACGCGCACGGTTTGCAGCGATTGCGCGAACCCGATGCCGGCGAACGGCGACGCGGCCGCCACGCCGGCGATGCCGCCCAAGAGCGTGGTGCGGCGCATCAGCGCGCGCCCGCCAGCGAAGCGGCTTCGATGCGCCGGTGCAGGTCTTTGACGAGCTCGAGCACCGGGCCGTAACGGTCGACGTCGTCGTTACCAAAGCCCTTGTGATACATCTTCCGGTACGCACCGGCGAGCGCGTAGTCAGGGTTATCGCGGTCGGCCGGTTTGCCGCTGCCGTCGATCACGTCGGGTGATTCGGTAAACACGTTCATCGGCGTTCCCCCTTCTTCGACAATCCGGATCTGTTCGTCGAGCTGTTTGCGCAACAGGTTGATCGGAATGTCGGTGCGGCCCAACACTTCGAGCGAACGGTCGACGACCTCGCCTTGCGCCGTCCAGACGATCGCGTCTTGCGCAAGCACGTAGTCGAGGATTGGCCGGCCGTGTTCATCGACGGTCGGCGGCTCGTACCACGGCACGACCTCCTGATGCGGCACGTTGATGCCGGGCGGTCCGGCGTAGGCCTGATAACAGATGTGGAGCGTGTGCGTGTCGTCGATCGGCACGCGGATCTGGTATTCGCTGCGCGGCGCACCCGCTTTGCCCGTCTGCGTGTAGAACGGGAAGATCACGGTCGAGTGCTCGCTGACGCGATCTTCTTCCGCACCGAGTTCTTTCGAATAGATCACGCCCTTGCGCATGCCGTAGACCGTGCGCTCGGCATACACTTCCTTGATGCCGACGCCCATCTTCAAGCGCGAGTGAATCGTGTGGCCTTCGCTCTGCGCGCGTTCGAGCTGATTGCTGCGCTCGAGAATGTACTCGAACTGACGGCCATGCGCCCACACGCTGTGCAGCGGATCGCCGGTGTTCTCTTGGCATTGCAGCCAGTTGCAGTCGAGCACGTTGACCGCGATCTGGCGGATCGAATTGGGATGCACGTACAAATCCCAGCGCGGCAGCGCCGGTGCCGGCAGCGGACCCATGTAGGCGAACACCATCCCGCCGAGTTCTTGCACCGGATAGCCCTTGAGCTGCTGTTGCACCTCGCGCTCGGGATGCGCTTCCAGCGGGCGCTCGAGACACTTGCCCGACGCGCCGAACAGCCAGCCGTGATACGGGCAGCGCAATCCGTTCGTATCGGGGATCCCGTATTGCAGATCGACGCGCCGGTGCAAGCAGCGGTCGCCGATGAGCCCCAGCCCCTCCGAGCGATCGCGGTACAGCACGAGGTCTTCGCCGAGGATGCGCACCTTGCGCACCGGGTTCTCGAGCAGTTGCGCAAACGGCGCGATCGGGATCCAGTAGCGGCGCATCAGTTCGCCGCCGGGCGTCTCCGGGCCGACCTGCGTCAGGCGTTCGTTCATCGCGGGCGTGATCATGACTAGAGTCTAGCGGAGCGTGCAGGTTTCGTCCAATGGCGTCGAAGGGGGTGCTATGGCGAGCACGACGACAGCAACTCCGGCGACCGGTATCACCCCGGCAATCCTGGGGACCGACGAGGCCCGCATCGACGGGCGCGGCAAGGTTTCCGGAGCCACGATGTATACGGCCGACTTTGCCAAAGAGGGCATGCTCTGGGCGGCCTTCGTCGCCTCACCGTACGCGCACGCGCATATCGTGAAGATCGACACCGCGGCCGCACGCGCGATGCCGGGCGTGCGCGCCGTGCTGACCGGCGCCGACATCGGCGAACGCTTCTTCGGCTGCGTGCTCAAGGACTGGCCCGTGCTCGCCGTCGACCACGTGCAGTTCGTCGGCGAATACCTCGTTGCGGTCGCCGCCGATACGCGCGCGATCGCCGAAGCCGCGGCGGCGGCGGTCGACGTTGAATATGAAGAGCTGCCGGCGATGCTCGATCCGGAAGCCGCGCTCGCGCCCGACGCTCCGCTCTTCCATCCCAACGACGCATCGTTCAAGTACGCGTTCGGCGAACGCCCGCCGCGACCGCATCGCAACATGCACGGCTACGACATCCTGCGCAAGGGCGATCCGGAGGCGGCGTTCGCGCAATCGAAGCACGTGTTCGAGCGCACGTTCACCACGCCGCGCACGCACGGCGGCTACATCGAACCGCGCGCCACGCTGGTGTGGATCGACGACGCCGGAGCGCTGCACGTGCTCTCCACCAACAAGAGCCCGTTCGCGCTCCGCGATCAGCTCGCCCTGATGACCGAGCTGCCCAAAGACAAGGTCGTCATCCATCCGAGCTTCATCGGCGGCGAGTTCGGCGCCAAAGCGCTCACGATCGAAGAATTTCCGCTCTACTTTCTCGCGAAGGCGACAGGGAAACCGGTCAAGCACGTGCGCACCCATGCCGACGACGTGCGCTCGACGCACGTGCGGCACGCTTCCAAAGTTCGGGTGCGCATCGCCGCCAAGGCCGACGGCGCGTTCGAAGCGATCGATATTCGCGTCGTGTTCGACGGCGGCGCCTATGCCGCCGGCAAGCCGGTGCCGTGGCTGATGCCCGGGCGCAGTCCGAAACTGCCCTACAAGATCGAGCACGGCGTGGTCGAACGCTCGACCGCGTATACGAACACGATTCCGGCCGGCTTCGTGCGCGCGCCGGGCGATATCCAAACGATCTTCGCCTTCGAGTCGATGCTCGACATCGTCGCGGCGGAACTCCACATCGATCCGCTGGAGATTCGCGTGCGCAACGCCGCGGCCGAGGGCGACACCGACCTCGAAGGTAACCCGTTCGCCAAGCCGCGCGCGCGGCAGATGCTCGACATGGTGCGCAAGGAGATCGGTTACGGCAAGCCGCTGCCGTCGGGACGCGGCATCGGCTTCGCGTTGACCGCGCGACACATCGCCGGCGGCAAGACGAGCTTCATCGTTACGGCACGCGAAGACGGCACGATCGCCGTCGACACCGGCATCACCGAGCCCGGCGTCGGGACGCTCACCGTCATCCAGCGCGTGCTCGCGGCCGAGCTCGGCATCGATCCCTCACGCATCGCGGTCGAACGCGGCACGACGAGCGACGTGCCATGGGATCCCGGCATAGGCGGCAGCAAAGGGACGCTGCTGCTGGGACGCGCGGCGCTCGATGCCGCGCACAAGCTGCAGGCCGCGCTCGCGCTCCCGCACAGCGGCCCCGTCACGGTGACGGGCGAGAGCGACTACATGCACCAGCACGGCGATCCGATCTGGCTGAACTTCGGCGCCTACGGCGTCGACCTCTCGGTCGACCAAGACACCGGCGCGCTGACGATCCACGACGTGGTCTTCATCGCCGACGTCGGCACGATCATCAACCCGCTCGCGCATCGCGGTCAGATCGACGGCGGTTTCATGATGGGCCTCGGAAGCGCGTTGACGGAGGAACTGCAGATCGAAGACGGCCGCCTCGTCAACATCGCGCTCTCCGACTACAAGTTGCCGTGTCAACGCGACATCCCGCCGTTCCGCGCGATCATGATGGAGCCCGACGACGGTCCGGGGCCGTACGGCGCGCGTGCCGCGGGCGAGTTCAATACCGCCGGCGTTGCGCCCGCGATCGCGAACGCCATCACGGCCGCGTGCGGTGTCCGGCTCGACCGGCTCGGGCTGACGGCCGAACGCATCTACGCAGCACTGCAAACGCAGCCGAGGTCCGCCGCATGACCACCGCAACACTGCCCTTCGGCGTCGATCTCTACAAGGATTGGGTTGCGCGCGAAGGCCTGCGCGTCCACGAAGGCCTCTCGCTCAACCTGTTGCGCGCGGAGACCGGCGATTGGCCGCGCTTCGGCGTCAAAGGCGCCGCGCTGCACTTCACCGGCGGCGGCGACTTCTGCTCGCAGTTTCTCTTCGACATCCCGGCCGCCGCCTCGACGAACCCGGTGCATCATCTCTTCGAGGCGATCTGTTTCGTCGTCGAAGGGCGCGGCAGCACGGAGCTTGAGTTTGCCGACGGCACGAAGCGTCAGTTCGAGTGGGGACCGCGCAGCCTGTTTGCGATTCCGCTCAACGCGAAGTACCGCCACTTCAATGCAAGCGGCACGCAGCGCGCGCTGATCGTCGCGACGACGACGGCCCCGATGGTGATGAAGCTCTTTCACGACGACAACTTCGTCTTCAACGTTCCGTACGAATTCGCGGGCCGCATCGGACGCGAGAGCTACTACAACGGCGACGGCGACCTGCACATGATCCGGGCTGGACACAACACCTGGCAAACCAACTTCGTCGCTGACCTGGCCGACATCAAGCTCACCGCCTACGACGAGCGCGGCCCCGGTTCGCTCAACATCAAATTTGCCTTAGCCGACAGCCCGATGCACGTGCACGTTTCGGAGATCGCGCCGGCGACATACAAGAAGGGTCACCGGCACGGCGGCGGCACGCACGTCCTCACGCTTTCCGGCGGCGGCTATTCGCTGTTGTGGCGGCCGGGCGACAAAGACTTCGAACGCGTCGACTGGGAGTACGGCACGGTCTTTCCGCCGTGCGACCAGCAGTTCCACCAGCACTTCGTCACGAGCGAAAACGCCTCGCGCTATCTGGCGACCGGCCTCGGCGGCATCAGCTACGTCTTCACCGCGCAGCAACGCCGCACGGGCGGCGGCGGAACCGCCAATGCCATGGGGAAGGTGAGCGTCAAACTCGGCGGCGATCAGATCGAGTACGAGGATCAAGATCCGCGCATCCATCAGATCTGGCTCGAAGAGATGCGCAAGCGCGGGATCACGCCGCGCTTCGAGCTGCCGCAGAAATCCTCATGAACACCACGCTAGTCGCGCACGTCGATACGCCCGGCGGCGGTCAGGTCTGGATCGACGGCAACACGATGTACGTCGGACACATGAGCGCGCCCAACGGCACCTCGATCTTCGATGTCACCGATCCGAAAAAGCCGCGCGCGCTCGCGACGGTCGACGAGATGCCGCAAGGCTGGCATTCGCACAAAGTGCGCGTCGCCAACGGCACGATGGTCGTGAACTACGAGCGGTCGGGGAAGGATGCCGACCCGGAGTTCGGCGGCGGCCTCGGCATCTACGACGTCACGAACCCCTCCAAACCGGTGCTGCGCAAGCATTGGAAAACCGCCGGCGCGGGCGTGCACCGGTTCTCGTTCGACGGACGCTATGCGTACATCTCACCGACCGCCGAAGGCTACAACGGCCGCATCGTGATGATCCTCGATCTCGCCGATCCGGCGAATCCGGTGGAAGCCGGCCGCTGGTGGCTGCCCGGGCAATGGACGGCGGGCGGCGAGGAGCCCACGTTTACCGACGGACGCGGCCCGCGCTGTCACCATCCGCTGCGCTTGGGCGACCGGCTCTACGTGAGCTACTGGCAACATGGCGGCGCAATCCTCGACGTGAGCGACTTGGCGCATCCACAACTCGTCGGACGCCTCGATTACACGAAAACGTTTCCGCATCCGACGCACACGCTGCTCGCGATGCCGGAACCGCTCAAGGGCCGCCGCGTGATGCTGGTGGCCGACGAAGACGTCGACAAACGCTGGCCCGCAGCGCCGGCGTTCATGTGGATCTACGACATCACGAACGAAACGGCACCGGTGCCGATCAGCACGTTTCAAGTTGCCGGGCTCGATCCCGACGGCGCGCCGCAACCGCCGAACACCGGCTGTCATCAGCCGTCGGAACGGTTCAGCGGTTCGATTCTACCGTGCGCGTGGTTCGCGCAAGGGCTGCGCTTAGTCGACGTCTCCGATCCGTTCGCACCGAAGGAAGTCGGCTCGTATCTGCCCGATCCGCCGGCCGGCCGCGAGCGCCGGCAATCGAACGACGTGACCATCGACGACCGTGGCTTGATCTATCTCGTCGATCGCGGCGGCGGCGTGGACATCCTCGAAACCAGCGTCTGGTAGCACGCTTTCCAAGCCGGCGCGTCGCGTTAAAGGCGGCTTAGCTTTTGCGCCACTTCGCATTTTCCGGCGCCCACCTGCGTAAGAATGACATACGTTACGTCGCGGCCATGCCGCAGCAGGTGCATAACATGAAATCATTCATCAGCAAAATCTTGGTCGCCGTCTTCGGTGTTGCGCTCGCCATGGCACCGTTAACGGCAAGCGCCGCATCATTTGGTATCGGTATCAACGTTGGTGGTCCCGGTTATAACGTTCATGCGGGCTACGTCAATCCGGGCGGTCCGTGCTACGGCTGCGGACGACCGGCGCCTCCGCCGCCGCCGCGTTACGGCCGGCACCGCTTCGGTTGGGCTCCGGCTCCCGCTCCGGTGTATTATGACGGCTACCATGGCTGGGCGCCCGGTGGCTTTCAGGGCTACTACTGGCACGGCCGCTGGTTCAGCCACCGTCGCTGGGGCAACGGCGTCTGGATCTACTTTTAGGTAGGTAACGCGACTTTTGTCGCAAAGCGGTCGGCATGAGAATTGCCGACCGCTTGTTCATTCTCGCCCTGGCCGTTTTCTTCGCGGGCGCGCCCGCGATCGCAAACGCCGCGGGCTTCGCGATCTCGACCAACGGCTATGCCGACGACGCCATGCTGCCGGCATCGGACGGATACGACAAGATGTCGTCCGACAACGTGCACTCGTGCGGCGGCACGAACCACGCGCCCGGCTTCAGTTGGGTCAACCCGCCGGCAAATACGCAGAGCTATGCGATTCTCGAAGTGGATCCCGACGGGGCCGGCGGTCACGGCGTAAACCACTGGGTCATCTACAACATTCCGGGCACCGCCACCGGGATCAGCACCGCCGACATCGCGGGCGCGAAGTTCACGCCGGGCCGCGGTACCGGCGACCTCGTCGGTTATCGCGGGCCGTGTCCGCCCGTGGGTGACGCCCCGCATCACTACATCGTCACGCTGTACGCGCTCGGCGCTCCGCCCACAATGCCCGCCGGACTCGATCACGACGGCGTCGTGGCGGCGATCAAAGACCATATCCTCGGCGCGACGACGACGGTGTTCCGCTTCCAGCGGATGTAACGAAGGGCGTTAGCCCTGCCAGATCAGCTCTGAGGCGCGCATCGGCTGGAGATCGCCGTACTTGACGGCGACGTCGATGACCGGCTGAATCAACGCCGGGTCGGGGCGCGTCTCGCCGAGCACCGCACGCACCATGTGCGCGGCGACTTCGGGCGTGATCTTGGTGTATTTCGGCACGATCGCTTGCGTGGCGGCGTGATTGGCGTTGGCCCACCGCGCGATCTGCAGCATCACGGCCTGCATGCGCTTTGCCGTGTCGGCGTTCTTGGTGAGCCAATCCGTCGATCCGAACCAGCCCGTGACCATGAAGTGCTTGCCGACCGGCGCCGAACCGTTGCCGATCACGCGGCACGTATCCAGGGCAGCGGTCCAGAACGGCTCGGCCAGAATGCCGGCGGCCACGCGACCCGCTTCAAGTGCCGCCGCCATCTCGGAGAACGGCGTCTCGATCAGCTTCACCGTTTTCACGTCGCCGCCGTTCTGATCGATCCAGGCTTGCATCTCGTACTGCGTGAGATCGCGCAAGCCGTTGACCGCCACGGTTTGCCCGTTGAGATCGGCGCCCGTTTTCACCGTTGAGTTCTTGGCGACCATGATCACGTTGACCGGCGTCGTGCCGTTGTAGATCGTGGCCGGTGCGATGACGCGGAAATTCAGCCCGCGCGCGTGGGCTTGGGCGAGGGGAATCACGCTGCCGAAACCGACTTCGAGCGCGCCCGATGCTACGGCCGATGCGAGCGACCCGTGCGATGGGACACCAGCGACGCGGCCGCCGTCGCGGCCAGGGTCGAGAGCGCGGTGCGGCGATTCATGGTGCGTCCACTCTTCTTCCGTAACGGATATTCCCTGCGAAAAAGCGAAAGGTTGCCTTACTGTGGCCGATCTTTCGATGTTTGCGAGCGACCTTGATGCACAGCACTATCCGGCCGGGCATCGATTTTTCACCACCGGCGATCAGGGCGAGGTGATGTACGTCGTCACCGAGGGCGAGGTCGAGATCACGTTGCGCGGCAAGGTGCTCGAGACGGTCCACACCGGCGGAATCTTCGGCGAGATGGCGCTCATCGATCACAAGGAACGCAGCGCCGACGTCACCGCGAAAACCGACGTGCAGGTGTCGTCGATCGATCAGAAGCGCTTCCTTTACCTCGTGCGCAATCATCCGTTCTTCGCGCTCGAAGTGATGAAGATCATGACCGACCGCTTGCGCAAGTTCGACGATCTACTCTAACGTTGTCATCCTGAGCCTGTCGAAGGACGCTCACCGATCATCACGCGCACGACGTTCGGAATCGCGAACGACTTACGCCCCGCACCGTAACCGACGCGTTCGAGCGTCATGTCGATGGGCGGCCCAGGCGACGCCAACGCGGTGAGGATCGCGGCGCCCGTTTCCGTAACGAGCTGCGCCTCGATCCCGGTCGCGCGCACCGGATAGCCGCGCATCAAATCGAGCGCCACCGGCCCCGGGTTCGGATGGCCGCCGCGCGAGATGCCGTGCCCCAGCGGAAACGATGAGATGCGCAACTCGTCGATGCCGAGCATTTCGAGCGCGACACACGTACCCGCGACGTCGAGGATCGCATCGATCTGCCCGACGGCATGAAAGAGCATCTCGTCGACGTTTGCATCGTGCACGCGCGCCTCGGCTTGCGCGAGCCGGCGGTAGATCGCGCTCGCGCGCTCGATCGCGAGCGGCGAGAGCCCGCTGCGCTCGACGATCGCGAGGATGTCGCGCAGCCGATGCCCGGGATTGTGGTGGTGCTGGTGGACGCCATCAGGTGCGTGCGCGTGGTCGTCCTCGCCGGGGATCACGAGATCGAGATACGTCGCGCTGATCCCGCCGCGCTCGACGCGTTCGGTCACGAGTTCCCAGCCGTCGGCAACGACCGTACGCAACGCGCGCTCGAGCTCGCCCACGTCGAGACCCGCATCGACCCACGCGCCCATCAGCATGTCGCCCGCAGCTCCGCCGATCATATCGACATACGCGACCTTCATATCCCCGGGCGCTTCGGAAAGAAGCGCCGACGTTCCGGTGTAAGCATCGTCCATGAGCGAAGATCGCTGGAAACACAACGGGATTCGCGTCGTTCGTGCTCACGAGCTCGACGCCAACACGCCCCAGACGCCGGGGATGAACCGCGCCGCCGCGATCACGGCGGCAACGGCCGGAGCCCAGAAGCTCTGGGCCGGCACCGTGCTGATTCACGCCGATGCAAAAACCGGCGCGCACCATCATGGGGACCTCGAGAGCGTGATCTACGTCGTGCGGGGCCAGGCGCGCATGCGCTGGGGCGAGCGGCTCGAGTACGTGGCCGAAGCCGGGCCCGGCGATTTCATCTTCGTCCCGCCCTACGTGCCGCACCAGGAGATCAATGCCTCAGCCGACCAGGCGCTCGAGTGCGTCATGGTCCGCAGCGGTCAGGATCCCATCGTGGTCAACCTCGATATCGCGGCGGCCGAGGAGCCGACCGCCGTCTCCTGGGTCGACCCGATCCACCCGGCCGCTTCCTCGGAAGGGTGTTCGCCCTCGGCGGGGTAACCCGCCCCACATGCCCTCGCCCTTTGCAGCGTCGCGCTTCGCCGTTACGCTACTGATCGCGTTCGTTGCTCTCGTCCATCCGGCCGGTGCCGCCGAAGCAACGCCGACCGCCGAAACGAACTACGCGAGGGTGCTGCGGACGATCAACCCGCAACTGCAGATTCATCAGAGTCTCACCTACGCTCGTTCGCTCTTGGCCGACTCCGAGCGGACCAAACTCGATCCGAACTTGATCATGGCGCTCGTCACCGTTGAATCGTCGTGGCGCCAAACCGCCGTCTCATCGCACGGTGCGCGCGGGCTCGGACAACTGATGCCGGTGACGGCCGCGAAACTCGGCGTGAACCCGCGCGATCCCTCGCAGAACCTGCGCGGTGCGTCGGCCTACCTGCGCTCGCTGATCAACCGGTTCTCGAGCCGCGGCGTCAACGCGATGCGCGATGCGATCGCCGGCTACAACGCCGGACCGCACGCGGTCGAACAGTATCGCGGCATTCCGCCATATCACGAAACGCAGCGCTACGTCACGAAGGTGATCGCGCAGTGGCATACGCTCAGTATGCGCGTAGCGAAGGCGTTCGTGGACAACGCCGAGAGCGTTGTCCCCGCTGCCGACGATCAGCAGTGGCTGGCGAATTCCGATGCCTCCGCGCTGCCGGTCTCGTTGCCGGCAGCGATCGTAAACCAGCCCTAAGTTCCGGTTGGCGCCGCAGCCGGCGCGCTGCCGCTGGTGCTCGGCGCCGGGCCGCTTGCCGCGGGCACCGGGCTTCCGCTCGCAACGGGCGCGGCCTGAATGAGCGCACCCGACGCGCGCGGCGTCGGCGCCGGCGTGGCGACCGGCAGCGCGTAGAGCGCGAAGACCACCGGCCGGTTGGCGGTGAGTTTGAGCGTCGCCGCCGTGCCGGCGAAGAGGATGCGTTCGGGCGGTAACGTCGGCGACGCTGCGGGCACCGCGCCGGAGGCGGACGTGCCGGGAGCCGGTGTAACGCCCGAAGGCAGCGCCGTCGGCGAGGCCGTCGCCCGCGGGCTGCCGCTCGGCGTCGGCGAGGCGCTAACCGGAATAGCGGTGGGCGGCGGCGGCGCGCTCGGATTGGGCGAGGGCGTGGGCGGCGGGGTCGACGAGTCGAGCTCGGCGGCCGCCAGGCGGAACGTTCCGTCTTTGCTCGATGCGTTGTAGAGCGCGAGTCCGAGCTCGTTCTCGCGATAGATCGTCACGATGTCACGCGGCACGTCGACGGCGATGCGCGGATACGAATCGAGCGTCATGTCGTGCGTTGGGAGCAGCGTGATGTAGGCGAGCGCACGCGCCGGCCGGTCGCGCTTCTTGCCCTTCGTACCCTTCGTCGCGAGGTTGAGGTCGGGGATATCCGGCGGGCGTACGACTGAGAGCGTCGCGCCGATCGCGACGTCGGCGAAACCCGACGGCTTGGGCGAGGGCACCGGGAACGCGATCGCGCCGCCGTATCCTGCGACCGTCGGCAACGGCTGAAATGACCCCGACGAACCGTACGTCACGATGTTGCTGGCCGAGTTCGGCGTGGGTGTGGGCGTCGGGCTGATGCCGGCCAGATTTCCCGACGGCAAGAGCCCGTTCGGCGGCGTCGTTCCCGAACCGAAGTTGCCGGAGCACGCGGCCAGCGCGGCTCCGAGCAGGATCAGTACCGCGAGGAGATACCGCGCGCTCGTCATTGAGGGCGCGTTACGGCGCGCCGGTCGCCGCCGCCTCTGCTGGCACGTAGACCTCACCGCCGAGTTTCACGAACTCTTCAGATTTCTCGGCCATTCCGCGTTCGGCGTAGTCGCGCACGTCCTGCGTGATCTTCATCGAGCAGAAATGCGGCCCGCACATCGAGCAGAAATGCGCCACCTTCGCCCCGGTCGCCGGCAGCGTTTCGTCGTGGAATTCGCGCGCGGTCGTCGGATCGAGGCCGAGGTTGAACTGATCTTCCCAGCGGAATTCGAAGCGCGCTTTGGAGAGCGTGTCGTCCCAGTGCTGCGCGCCCTTGTGGCCCTTCGCGAGATCGGCCGCATGCGAGGCGATCTTGTAGGCGATCACGCCGTCCTTGACATCTTTTTTGTTCGGCAGGCCGAGGTGTTCTTTGGGCGTGACGTAGCACAGCATCGCGGTGCCGTACCAGCCGATCTGCGCGGCGCCGATCGCCGAGGTGATGTGATCGTAGCCCGGCGCGATGTCGGTAACGAGCGGCCCGAGCGTGTAGAACGGGGCTTCCTTACAGACCTCGAGCTGACGGTCCATGTTCTCTTTGATCTTGTGCATCGGCACGTGACCGGGACCCTCGATGATCACTTGCACGTCGTGCTTCCATGCGATCTGCGTGAGCTCGCCGAGCGTATCGAGTTCGCCGAACTGCGCTTCGTCGTTAGCGTCGGCCGTGCAGCCCGGACGCAGTCCGTCGCCGAGCGAGAACGTGACGTCGTACGCCTTCATGATCTCGCAGATCTCTTCGAAGTGCGTGTAGAGAAAATTCTCTTTGTGGTGCGTGAGGCACCACTTCGCGAGAATCGATCCGCCGCGCGAGACGATGCCGGTGATGCGCTTGGCCGTCATCGGAACGTAGCGCAGCAACACGCCGGCGTGCACGGTGAAATAATCGACGCCTTGTTCGGCCTGTTCGATCAGCGTGTCGCGGTAGAGTTCCCAGGTGAGTTCTTCCGCTTTGCCGTCGACCTTCTCGAGCGCCTGATAGATCGGCA
>PLTN01000028.1:0-5284 GCA_003164495.1 Vulcanimicrobiota bacterium | reverse complement strand
ATGTTGGCGTTGATCTTCACGAGGAAGTTGCGACCGATGATCTGCGGTTCGAGTTCGGGATGATTGATGTTCGCGGTGATCACGGCGCGGCCGCGCGCGACTTCATCGCGGACGAACGACGGCTCGCAGTTCTCGCGGATCGCGATGAACTCCATCTCTTTCGTGATGATGCCCTGACGCGCGTAGTGCATCTGCGTCACGTTCGCACCCGGCTTCGCACGGCGCGCGGGGCGCTGCGCTTTGAAGCGGATCGCGTCGAGCTCGTGCATCGATTCGCGGCCGATGCGATACACCGACGACGGCTTCGCGAGCGCGACGGTATCGTTGCGCTCTTCGATCCAGGGTTGGCGCAGCGGCGCGATGCCGGCGCGCACGTCGATCGCGACGTCGGGATCGGTGAACGGCCCGCTCGTGTCGTAGACGGTGTGCACTTCGCCGTTGGTCAGCGCTATCGCACGGAACGGGACCCGGATGCTCGGATCGGATCCCTGCGCGTAGACCTTGCGCGAGCCGGGGAAGGGTTCGCGCGAAATGGCCTCGTTCGGCAGAGCGGTATCCATTGAGAACTCTCTCCTCTTCCTTCGCCGGTATTATCCGGATCAGGTGCGGACGCACCACAATTGGTGCCTCCAACGGTCGACGGGGAGAATCCCCGCCCTCTCAGCCCTTGCGAGCTCCCGTGGTACTGACGAAGCTACGCGGATGGCGAGGCCTTGTCAAGACACGCGCCGCAGGCCCCGGGGTGAACGCTCGGGCGCTCGGCTTGCTGGCCGTGGCACAGCTCGCGATCGGCGCCGCGGCGATCTTCGCGCGCTTCGCCCTGACCGCGGCCGGGCCGCTATCGGTGTCCGCGCTGCGAATGGCGATCGCCGCGATTCCGGTCGTCGCGCTCGCGGCGTTCCGCGGCCGATATGCCCGCTACGACGAGCCGACCGAGCGGCGCTTAGGGCTCGCCGGCCTCGCGCTGGCCGTGCACTTCGGCAGTTGGATCGCCTCGCTGCAACACGCCAGCGTCGCCGTCTCGACGCTCCTCGTCTGCTCCACCCCCGTGTTCACCGAAGCCTGGTCCCTGATGCGCACGCGGCGGGTGCGCCCGGCGGTGCTGGCCGGGATCGTGCTCGCGCTGGCCGGCGTTGCGATCGTGGCCGGAACGCCGAGCCGAAGCGAGACGACGCTGGGCATCGCGCTCGCGCTGTGCGGCGCGATCGCGATGGGCGCGTACCTGCAGCTGGTGCGCGCGAGCGATCCGCGTTACACGACGCTGGCCGTCGTCGGCCGCACGTATCCGGTCGCCGCGATCGTTCTCGGCGCGAGCGCGCTCGTCACCCATGCCGGCGTTCCGAACGTCGCCGCAACCGCCGCGTGGGGCGGCATCTTCGCGATGGCGCTGATCTCGCAGCTCTTCGGTCACACGGCGATCAACGCCGCGGTGCGCGTGTTGAGCGCCACGTTCGTCGCGCTGACGACGCTGCTCGAACCGCTGATCGCCGCGATCGCCGCAGCGTTCGTCTTCGGCGAACGTCCCGCGCCGTTCACCGCCGCCGGCGCAGGTCTGATCCTGATCGCCATCGCGCTCGCAATTCGCGCCGAAGCGCAGAGCACATTATAGGCAGAACGCGTTGCCCACCACCGTGTCATTCCGAGCAGAGCGCCGAAGGCCCGTCGTCGAGGAACGCGAGAAAATCTCTGCGATTAACGTGCGAGCGCGAAGGCGCGAGCAGCGGTGGCTTGTTTCTTCTTCTTACTCCACTGCTCGCGCCTTCGCGCTCGCACTCAGTAGTATGGATTGTGGCGCGTCCCTCGACGACGCGCCTAACGGCGCTGCTCGGGATGACAAAAAGTTGGGTAGAATCTTCGATCCCGAGGAAAAGGGGTTACCTCGCGGAAGGCTTCCTCTATGGACGACAAACCCGAAGACTCGCCGACCCTCGGGGAACAGATGAACCGCGCCCTCTACCTCGACCCGGGATTCACGCCCGACAAACCCACGCTGGCGAAGGCCCTGCGCGAGGAAATCGATGAGACGACCGAGCGCGCGCAGGCAAACGTCGACCAACAACGCCAGAACGCGAATGACATCGATTTGATCGCCAAAGGCATGAAGCGCGAAGCGCAGCGCAAAGCCGCCGATGCCGCAGCAGCGGCCGAATCAACCCACGAGACGTAACGCGGCGATCAGTTCCGCGACGCTCCACGCCTGCGCGATCGTTCCGCACGGCGCATGCGGCGCGTCGCCGTCGAAGATCTCGCCGAGCGTCCCGATACCGTAACCGCCGAGCGCATCCGCCAGCGGCGCGATGAACGTGCGCGCGAGCGCCGGGTCGTCGTACACGTTGAGATGCGCCTGCACGAACGCGCCGAGCAGCCACGGCCAGACCGTTCCCTGATGATAGGCGCCGTCGCGCGCCGTCTGATCGCCGCCGTAGTGTCCCACGTACGCCGGATCGCCCGGCGCGAGCGTGCGCAGACCGACCGGCGTCCAAAGATCGCGCACGCACACGTCGACGACCGCGCGCGCGCGTTCCGGCGCGAGGAGTTCGGGCGCGAGTGCAACGGCGAACAACTGGTTCGGACGGATCGCCGGATCGTTGCCGCCGGGTCCGTCGATCACGTCGAAACAGCAGCCGCGGTCTTCGTTCCAAAAACGCTCGAAGCTCGCGCGTACGCGCGCGGCCGCTTCTTCATACGGTTGCGGATCGGCCGCGCAGTGCTCGGCGAAGTGCGCGGTCGTGGTGAGCGCCGCAAACCACAGCGCGTTGACCTCCACCGGTTTTCCGATACGCGGCGTGACGACGTGATCGCCGACTTTCGCGTCCATCCACGTCAACTGCACGCCCGGAACGCCGGCGTGCACGAGACCATCTTCCGGATCGACGCCGATCCCGAAGCGCGTTCCCGCCGTGTAGCCCGCAACGATCGCCCGCAGCACCGGAAAGAGATCGCGCGCGAAGTTGGGATCGCGCGTCACCGACGCGCAGGCGCGAATCGCTTCGACGTACCAGAGCGCCGCGTCGACCGTATTGTATTCGGGCGCGCTGCCCGCGTCGGGAAACACGTTCGGCAACATGCCGCCGTCGACGAACGGCGCGAACCCGCGCACGATCGCCTCGGCGACGTCGCCGCGCCGGTTCGCGATCAAGAGGCCCGGCAGCGAGATCATCGTGTCGCGGCCCCAATCAGTAAACCACGGATAACCGGCGACGATCGTCGTGCGCGATGCGCCGCCCGGCGCAGCCGGCACCACGAACGCATCGGCCGCAATGGCCAATTCCGCGCGTAGCGGATCGGTTTCGCCGGCCGCGAGCTCCGCGCCGCGCGCCCGCGCCGCATCAATGATGTGCGGCGCATCGTCGCCGCCGGCGTCGAGCCCGACCACCAGGCCCCCGCGCTCGCCCGGGGCGAGCGTGAAGCGCGCATCCAGGGCGTAGAGATAGTCGTCGATCGCGTTGAGCCCGCGCTCGCTCTCGCGGGCAAGAAAGAAGGCCGACCAGCGATCGCGGTGCGGGCTCATCGCGGCGCCGGGCGCCGACACGTGGAGCGTGCGCCCGCCCTCCGGCAGCCTCACCGCGGCCCGGTCGCCGTCGACGGTGACCGTGAAGCGCTCGGGATCCGGCAGGCTGCCGCCGTGGTGATCGCGGTCGGCCACGAGTACCCGGGCCGTGACCCGCAACGGCTCCGCGGCCCGGACGGCGCGCAGGGCGATCGCCGTGCGGTCGTGGCCGTAGGGCATCGCCAAGGCGAGTTCGAGCTCGGCGTCCCCGAGCACGAACGTCCAGACCGGCACGCCGTCCGCTACGGCGAACGATTCGATGAAGTGCCAGCCTTCGGGCACCCGGCCGCCGGTGGCCCAGCGATTGGTGGCGAGCGAGTAACTCGCGCCCCGGTATTGCACGTCGAGCAGGACGGCCGGGACCAGCAGCCGGCGCGATACGGGCGGTTCGAGGGCGGCGACCAGCAGGCCGTGGTAGCTGCGGGTGAGGGTTCCGGCGACGGTGCCCATCGCGTAGCTCCCGCGGCCGTTCGTGAGGAGCCATTCGCGGTGCTCGGCGACCCACAGATCGGAGCATTCCGGCCGGGCAAGCCGTCGCATGGTCATCGAAGCGGAACTTGCCACGTACGTCGAACCGACCCTGCGTGGCGAATCCGGAAACCGAGCGCATCCTCGCCCTCGAGCGGCGAGAAGCGCACTGGAGGCGCTGGGGTCCATACCTCAGCGGCCGCCAGTGGGGAACGGTCCGGGAGGACTACTCGGCCGACGGCAACGCCTGGGACTCATTCCCGTTCGAGATGTCGCACTTGCGGGCGTACCGCTGGGGCGAGGACGGGATCATGGGGATCAGCGACAACCATCAGCGCTTGTGTTTCGCACCCGCGTTCTGGAACGGCCGCGACCGCATCCTCAAGGAACGCCTCTACGGGCTGAGCGGTCACGAAGGCAACCACGGCGAGGACGTTAAGGAAGTCTGGTTCCACCTCGACAACGTGCCCTCGCACGCCTACATGAAGGCGCTCTACAAATATCCGCAGCGTCCGTTTCCGTACGACGATCTGCGTACGGAGAACGCGAAGCGCGGCCGCGAGTCGCCGGAGTACGAGCTGGTCGACACCGGCGTGTTCGCCGACGACGCCTACTTCGACATCGTGGTCGAGTACGCCAAGGCCACGCCCGAGGACATCCTCGTCCGCATCACCGTCACCAATCGCAGCGCGAACCGGGCGCCGCTGCACATCTTGCCGACGCTGTGGTATCGCAACGAATGGTCGTGGCGAGCCGGCGTCACGAAGCCCACGATCAGCGACGCGGGCGAGACCAACGTGGCGATGGTGTCGCAGCATCCGACGCTTGGCCGGCGCTGGCTGATCGGCGACGGCAATGCGGTCAGCATCCTTTATACGGAGAACGAAACCAACTACGAGCGCGCGTTCGGCGTCAAGAGCCCGCGGCCGTACGTGAAGGACGCGTTCGGCCGTTACCTGATCAACAACGATCCGACCGCGATCAACCCCAAGCGCACCGGCACCAAGGCCGCCTTCCAGTACGTGACGATCATGGAGCCGGGCGCAACCGAAACGATCCGCTTGCGGCTGACCGACACGCCGGGAAAACTCGTCATCGATCCGGTCGCGTTCGATGCGATCGTCGACGAGCGCATCGCCGACGCCGATGCGTTCTATGCCAGTTTGCTGCCCGCAACGGCGAACGACGAACACCGCACGATCCAGCGCCGCGCGCTGGCCGGTCTGCTCTGGACGAAGCAGTTCTACAACTACATCATCCGCGATT
>PLTN01000024.1 GCA_003164495.1 Vulcanimicrobiota bacterium | reverse complement strand
TCGCCAGGGTGACGTTCTCGACGTTGCCGCCCGAGAGCACGTGCGACTGCAGCTGATCCACGGTGAGGTTCAGGCCGGCTTTCCGCGAGCGAACGAGATTCGCAACGATCACGCCCGCGGGCACGCCGATCACGCGCATGCGAATCAGCGCGCCGATCGAGAGCGGCACCCCCGCGGCGAGCGTACGGATCCACAGCCCGAGAGGGAAATAGTACAGCAGCAACACGAGGATGACAAAGATGACGACGATGACGCCTAAGGCGAACAACGAGGCGAAGCCGATCACGGTCGCTTCCAACTCTTGGGCATGGGTTCGCTCCTTGGGCGCACGAAAATGCGCGCACCCTCAACTCGAGTGACGGTAATGGGTGTACCGGCCGGAACGAACTCACCTTCGGTGAGCACATCGACCTTCTGGCCATTGATGGCAGCGTAGCCGGCCGGCCGCAGATACGACGTGGCGAAACCGGCTTGGCCGATCAACCCGCGACGATCGGGCGCAGCGATGTACTCTTTGCCTTGCACGCCGGTAAATGCCAGCCGGTGCATGAACGCGTTCTGCGGAAACACGCGCGCCGCAATAACGAAGATGACTACCGTCAGCACGATCGCGATCGCCATCGATTGCGCGGCCACGAACGCGAGCGGAAATCCGAACGCGAGCACGATCCCGGCAAAGAGCGCCAGCAATCCCAAGATCCCGGAGACACCGTGGCCGGGAACGATGTGCAGTTCGAGCAGCACGCCCACGACGCCGATCGCCGCGAGAGCGGCCGGCAGGCTGTCGGAGGCGCCGATGAACGCGTGGCTGCCGAAGAACAGCGCGAACGCCGCGATCCCGATCGCTCCGGCAACCAGGTGCAGCGTCTGCATCTCGATCAGCAAGCCGGCCAAACCGATCGCCAGCAACACCCCGCTGATGGAAGGGTCGGAGACGAATCGCAAGAGGTCGGCGAACACGGTACGTTCTACCGGGCCGGCGGTGCCGGGTTACGCGTTGGCGAGCTCCTCGGTGACGATCTGGCGCACGATGTTGCCGTCGGCGAGGCCCTTGAGCTGCGGCATGACGACCTTCATTGCGGCTCCCTGGTTACGCCCCTCCGCGGGGATAGCGGCGAGCGCCGTGCGCACGATCGCGCGGACCTCGTCGGCCGACTTCTGGGCCGGCAGATAGTGCTGGAGGATGTCGCGTTCCCGGGTTTCTTTTTCGACGAGTTCGGGACGTCCGCCCTTAGTGAACTCCACGATCGAGTCGTTGCGCTGTTTGACCAGCTTCTGCACGAGGGCCAGTTGCTCGTCGTCGGTCGGATCGTGGCCCGCCTCGACGCGCTTGTAGGTGAACGCCGACAGCACGCTGCGCAGCGTATCCAAGCGCACCTGGTCGCGCGCTTTCATGGCCTCTTTGAGATCGGCGGAAATCTGGTCTTTAACGCTCACAGGTGTGGTCCTCGACTGCACTGCGCTGCGCTCCGTTACGCTGCGGTCCACACAGTCTCTAAAATCGGAAGGCGCCTCTCAGAGACGCCTTCCGGGGTTTTCTTCGGGGAACCGGCTAGGCTCGGCGTTTCCGGGCGGCGGCGGACTTCTTTTTGCGACGAACGCTAGGCTTTTCGTAGTGCTCGTGCTTGCGGGCTTCGGCGAGAACGCCGGCCTTCTGCGTGGCCTTTTTAAAACGGCGCAACGCGCTCTCGATCGTTTCTCCCGGTGCAATGCGTACTTCCACGAACAACCCTCCCTTCGCCCGGCTCAAAGCCGTCATTCCGGACCCTTTGGGGCCCAACGCGTAATGCTATCACCGACGGAGCTCTAGGTCAAACACTGCGGCTGGTTCCTCGACTACGCGCCCTGCGGCGCTCCGCTCGGAATGACAGGGAAGGGCTAGCCGGGGGGCCAGGCCAGGGGGCGGCCGGCGAGGACGTGGGCGTGGAGGTGGTGGACGCTCTGGCCGGCGTCGGGGCCCTCGTTCATGACCACCCGGTAGCCGTTGGGGCCGAAGCGGGTGCCGATCTCGGCAGCGGCGGCCAGGAGGCGGCCGGCGGTCACGGGGTTGCCTTGCTTGGCGAAGTCGGAGAGATGCTCGGCATGCACGGTCGGGATCACCAGCACGTGCGTGGGCGCCTGTGGGTTGAGGTCGTGGAACGCCACGACGTGCTCGTCGCGCAAGACTTCCTTGGCGTTGATCTCCTTGCGGACGATCTTGCAGAACAGACAATCCTCGTGCATTACGTCCCCGTCGTCATCAGTTCGAAGTGAAAAGTCGTGTCCGGGCTCGGCACGAAGCCGTGCACGGACGTGCGCAGCGCAAGCGGCACCGGCGTGTGCAACAGCGAGATGGCCGGCACCTGGTCGTGCACCAGTTGCGCCGCGCGTTCGTAGATCGCGCGCCGCTTCGCCTCGTCCACCGTCCGCTGGCCCGCGAGCATCAGGCGATGAAATTCGGGATCGCGCCAAAACGCGTAGTTCTGCGCGTACGGCTTCACGGCCGAATCCTGATCGAGCAACGGATAGTAGAAATTATCCGGATCGCCGTTGTCGCCGCTCCAGCCGATCAGGCACATCGAATGTTCGCCGTTCTGAATCTTGGCCAGGAACACGCCGAACTCGAGCGGTTCGAGCGTCACGTTGATCCCCGCATCTTTGAGATCGGCCTGGATCGCTTCGGCCAGTCGTTGCGGGTCGGGCATGTACGGACGCGGCGTGGTCGGCAGAAACAGCGTGGTCGAGAATCCGTGCGGGAAGCCGGCTTGTGCGAGCAGCCGTTTGGCTTCGGACACGTTGTGCGGCCAGATCTTGATGTGCGTGTTTTCGCCGAGCATGCCCGGCGGCGTCCAGTTGTCGCCTTCGACCGTACCCGGGCCGTAGAGCGCGTGGATGATCGCCGGGATGTCGATCGCCTGCGCCACCGCACGCCGCACGAGCACGTTGTCGAACGGCTTCTTCTCTATGTTCATGGCGAGGTAGGCCAAGTTGTTCGACGGTTGGTGAACGATCGCGATGTCGGGCTCTTTGGCGAGCATCGCCGCGTCGTCGGAACGCACGTCGGTGAGCATGGCGAGCTCGCCCTTCTGGATCGACAGCACGCTCGTCGCCTGATCCGGAATGTCGCGGATCACCACGGTTTTGATCGCCGGGCGTTCGGCACCGCCGTAGTGCGGGTTGGCATCGAGCGTGATGTGATCGTCGCGCAGCCATTCGCGCAGCACGTACGGACCGCTGCCCACCGGATGCTGTTCGAACGCCTGCGGGTCGCTTTTGATCGCGGCCGGCGAGCCGATCAGGAACGACTGCATCGCGATGTTGCGCAAGAACGTCCCGGAGGGCTGCGCGAGCACGAAGATGACGCTCAGCGGTGCATCGGCGATGACGTCGCGCACGACGCCCCGGTTTTTCGGATCGTCCGAGAAGCCGCCGAACTCCGACACCCAATACGCGTACGAAAACGCGCCGTGGTAGGGATCGCGCTGCAGGCGCCAGCGGTCGAAGTTGAACTTCACCGCGGCGGCATTCAGCGGAGTTCCGTCGGAGAACGTGACGCCGGGGCGCAGATGAAACGTCCAGCGCGTGCCGTCGGGGCTCACCGTCCACGAGCGCGCGAGTTGCCCCATGACCTCGAAGGTCCCGGGCCGGAACGCGACCAGCCCTTGCATGATTTCCGATGAGACGTTGAGCGACTGCCCGTCGGTGGCGTGCGAGGGATCGAGGTTGATCGCGTCCTTGACGCGCGCCATCACGAGTTCTTGCGTGCCGGTCTCATCCAGGTTTCCGCAACCGGCCAGAACGATGAGCAGCAGCACGCACATCAGTGTGATCGACAAGCTCGGGATGACCGTCAATGTGCGTGGATCGTGAACGACCACGAGCGCGTCTGCAGGTTCCCGGCCGCATCCGCCACGCGCACTTGCACGTTGACGTTGCCGTCCGGGAGCGAGACGTCCGGACTGTAGGTAATGAACTGCGCCGTGCGCGTCGATGACGGCGTCACGTCGAGCCCGTTGACAGTGATGATCGCGCTCGACGGGTTGATCGTCACGCCGGTCGGTGCGCGGAACGTCGCGTAGATCGAAGGCCGGTCGTTGTTGACGATCTGCCCGCTGAACGGCGCGATGTCGACGATCTGCGGCGGCGTACTGGAAACGGCGAGCAGTTGCGGCGCCTCGGCACGCGGCGCGTCGTTGCCGGCGGCCAAGAGGTGCCCGTACACGGTCGTCTGACCGAAGTTCACGTTGGGCGGGATCGTGTAGTGCGCGGTGTAGACGCCGGACTGCGTTTCATTCAACGGCAGTCTGGTGAGGTAGCTGCCGATGTCGAACGTCGCTCGCCCGCCCGGAGTGCCGTGCAACGCAACGTTGAAGCTGTCGCCGGCGCGCAGCGCGTGTTGCGCGTCGATCGTGAACGAGCTGATCGTCACCGGGCCGGCCGGGGCCGACGTCGCCTCAACGGCGCGCGACACGATGATCTCGCGCTTCTCGTTGGTATCGGGGTTGAGGCGCACGACGACACTGTCGCCGATCTTGAGGTCGCCCAGCGTCGCAGGCGCCGCGTTGAGCGAGATCGTCGTCGACTTGTCGGGCGTCACCATGAAGCCGGTATTGAGCACGAACTGGCTCGGTGAGACGGCGGCGATCGTCCCGATGCGAGAGGCATAGCGCACGATCACCGACGCCACGTGACCGTCGCGCAACACGTTCACGCTCACGGCATCGCCGACGTGCACGTCGGTGAGCGCACTCGGCGAACTCGTACGGGCCACCACGTCTTGGAGCTGGATACTCGCGTTGGAGGTGATCGCGACCGTGCGGACGTCGGGGCCGCGCTCGACGGTGAGCGATTGCGGCGATGAGTTCAGGTCGACGGCGCTGACGCCGCCGACGATCTGCGCGGTGCCGCCGGCGGCACGCTGTTCGAGCGCCGGGTTGCGGCCCACGAGCGACGAGACGACCTCCACCCGGTTCGCGCGCGGATTGAACGTCGCTTGCGCGCCGAGCGAGGTCGCGACGAAGCGCAGCGGCACGTAGGTCGAGCCCTCGATCGTCATCGCGCGCGCTTCCATCCGCACGGGCCTGCCGTCGATCGTGGCGTCGGCGCTGCCGATCGTGAGCACGATCCGCTTGCCGGGTGCGCTCGCCGTGATCGAATTGCCGTTGCGGACGATGCCGATGCCCAGCGCGCTGTAGATCCGCACCACCGGAACGACCAGCCGCCCGCCGTCCTTTCCGACGATGCGCGGTGAGGGATAGCGCGGTAACTCTTGGCCGTTGACGGCGATCGCGATCGGCGGACCCCGGTGCAGTTTCGCCTTTCTGTCATCCCGAACTCGTCGAGGGACAGCCGCAATCATGAACCTGAGTGGCGGTCCCTCCCCTGAGCTTGACGAAGGGTCGGGATGACCTTGGGCCGACGCGAAGGCCGGAAGAACGAGCGCCAACACGCACGCCGCCAGCGCGGCTCCGATTCTACGCTCCACTCGATCCATCAACGACCTCGCGATACACCGCGGCCGTGGCGGCCGCAAACCGGTCCCATGTATACGCGCGCACGACGGCTTGCCCCTCGGCAGCGCGCCGGCGGTACGGCGCCGGATTTGCAGCGAGGTCGGTAAGCATCGCACGCAGCGCCAGCGTGTCGTGCGGTGCAAATACCGACGCGTACGGCGCGAGAATCGACGGCAAGGCGGTCGTACTGGCGATGACCGGCGTTCCCGCAACCATCGCCTCGAGCATCGGCAAACCGAACCCTTCGACCAGCGCAGGATGTACGTAGGCGCTGGCAGCGCGATAACCGGCAACCAGGTGCGTGTCGCTGAGCGTGCCCGCGTACCGCAGTTCGCTGCCCGCCCGCCGGTAGCGTTGCTGCGCGGCAGGATCCGCGGGGCCGGTAATCACGAGGTCCAGCACGATCGCTTCGGGCAAGCCGGCCCACGCTTCGTAGAGCACATCGAGGTTCTTGTGCGGCCGATGGTTGCCGGCATACATGATGAACGGCCGCCGCGGCGGTCGCGTTTCGGCCACAGCGAACAGCGCGGGGTCGTAACCCAGCGGAACGATGCGGCAGCGCTCGCGCTCCACGCCCAGCAGTTCGACGCACGCATCGGCCGTGCGCTCGTCGCTCATCAAGAGCAATGCTGCGCCGCGCAACATCGGCTTGGCGGCAACCGCGTAGTACGCCGCGGTCGCGCGGCCGAAGAACTGCGGATACTGCAGATGGATCAGATCGTGCACCATCGCCACGTACGGCCGGCGACGGCGCAGCGGCGCGAAGATCGTCGGGTAGTGCGTCACGTCCGGTGCCAAACGATCGATCTCGGCCGGCAGCCGTAGCTGTTCGTCGAGCCCGAAGTTCAGGCCGCGGCCGACCGCATGCAGGCGGATATCGGGCGCAACGCGCGGCAAGCCGTCGATCAACGCGCGGACGTAGGCGCGCACGCCCACCGACATGCGGGGCGTGAAGCGCGCATCGAGCGCCACGTCGATCATCCGGCGATCTCGCGATAGACATCGGCGGTGAGCCGCGCGGTGCGCTCCCACGTCAGCTCACGCGTCGCCGCGCGTGCCGCATCGGCGGCCGCGCGTGCGCCGGCCGGATCGTCGAGCTGGCGCGCCAAGGCATCGCGCCACGCCGTGACGTCGGCGGCGTCGACGATCACCGCGTGCGCGGCCAGCACGCGCGGCATCGCGGCCTTCGAGGCCACCACGCGCGCGCCGTTCCGCATCGCCTCGAGCAACGGCAAACCGAATCCCTCGCGCAGAGCAGGATGCGCGTAGGCTGCAGCGCCGGCATACCAGCGCCGCAACTCCTCATCGGTGCGCTCGCCGAGAAAAACGATCTCGCCCGGGCCGCGCGCCGCTTGCAGCGCCGCATCGGGAGGTCCGCTGAGCACGAGATCGACCGCGCGTCCGGCCGGCAGTCCCGACCAGGCGGCGATCAGCGTCGCGAGATTCTTGTGCGGGCGGCGATTGCCGACGTAGAGCACGTAGGGTCGCGGGTGCTGGGCCGGCACCGCCGCCGCCGGCGGCTCGTCGTAACCGAGCGGAATCACCCGGACGCGGCGCGCGTCGGCACCCAGAAAGCGTTCGAGATCGTCGACGGTCGCATCGTCGTCGGTGATCACCGCACGCGCGCCGCGCACCACCGGTGCGACGAGCGCGCGCACGTACGGGGCCACTCGCCGCTTGACGAACTGCGGATAGTGCAGGTCGATGAGGTCGTGCACGGTCACCACGTAGCGGCACGGAACGAAACGCGGCACGAACAAGGTGGGAAAGTGCGCGACCTTCGCGTGCGAGCGCGCAATGGCCAGCGGCAAACCGATCTGTTCGGCCAGATCGAAGTTGTCGCCGCAGCCGACCGCGACGAGGTCGACGTCGGGGGCCACGCGCGGCAGCCACTCGCGCAGCTTGCGCGAGTAATTGAGCACGCCCGCCGACATGTGCGAGGTCTCGCGGGCGTCGAACGCGAGCCGGATCATCGCGTGGCCGTCAATGCGCGCCACTGGACGGCCACCGGATAGAGGGCCGAATACCAGGCCACGAATGCCCCGCGCCAGCCGTCGCGCCACGCGCCGTAGCGCGTCCACAGCCACACGAAGCGCAGCGGCAGCTTCGCCACCGCGATCGCGCACGCCAGGCGCGAGCCGCGCAGCGCGGCCGCTTCGATCTGCGTGTAGCGCGCGAAGCGTTCGCGATACGATGCGACGCTCGGATATGAATCGTGCACGATCATGCCGGGCAGATCGGCCAGCGTGCCTTCGACGACCCAGCGTTCGTGCAAGTCGGCCGCGCCGCCGACGCTGTTGGGCACGACGTGCGCCCGGTCGACGCGAAAGCAGCGCACGAGCCGTTCCGCCGACCAGCCGGCGGCGCGCACGGCCCGGCCTGCGAGCATCGTGACCCGCCGTACGCGAAAGCCGTCGGCGCGCGCGAGATCGCCCTCCAGCGCCGCCCTCAACTCATCGCTCAACAGCTCATCGGCATCGAGCATGAAGGCGTAGGGCGTCGTGACGCGTCCGAGCGCGTAACGGCGCGCATCGACGTATCCCGTCCACGCCCGAACCTCGACCTGCGCGCCGCACGCGCGCGCCACGTCCGCCGTTGCATCGGAGGACTCGGCATCGAGAACGAACACCGCCGCACCCGCCGGCACGCGGCCGAGCGTCCGCGCTAAGCGCGGCGCCTCGTTCTTCGTGAGGACGACGACGGTGAGTTGGCCGTCGCTCAGCGACGTACGAGGGCGCCGGTCCCGGCGCTCTCGCTCCCCAACGCAGCGTGCTCGAGCGCCGCGGCGATGAAGTCCCGATAGAGCGGGGACGGCCGGTTCGGCCGCGACTTGTATTCCGGATGGGCCTGCGTGCCCACGAACCACGGATGGATGCTCTGCGGCAACTCGATCACCTCGACCAGCGTGGTGCCGCCGGTCATGTGATGTCCGGAGAAACGCATGCGATGTTCTTCGAAGAGCGCCTTGTAGCGATTGTTGAACTCGTAGCGATGGCGGTGGCGTTCGCTGATCTGCAGCTCACCGTAGGCGGCAGCGGCCAGCGAGCCGGCTTCGAGGACGCAGTCATAGGCGCCCAGCCGCATCGTGCCGCCCTTGAGGTCGAGGTTGCGCTGATCGGGCAAGAAGTCGATGACGGCGTTGGGCGTTTCGCTTACTTCGCTCGTGTTCGCGTCGCCGAGCCCGCAGACGTTGCGCGCAAACTCCACGCAGGCGAGTTGCATGCCGAAGCAGATGCCCAGGAACGGGATCTTGTTTTCCCGCGCATACTGGATCGCCATGAGCTTCCCGTTGACGCCGCGCGCCCCGAAGCCCGGCGCCACGAGCATCCCGTGAATGCCTTCGAGTCCGCCCAGGCCTTCGTTCTCGATGCGCTCGCTGTCGACGCGCACGACGTCGACGGCGGCGTCGTGGAAGATACCGGCGTGGTTGATCGCTTCGCTGATCGAGATGTAGGCATCCTTGAGTTCGACGTACTTCCCGACGAGCGCGATCTTCACGCGCAGCTTCGGGTTCTCGATGCGCTCGACGATCTTCGCCCACTCCTCGAGTTGCGGCGGATGCGGCACGGGCAGCTTGAGCTTGCGAATCGCGATCTCGGCCAAGCCTTCGGCTTCGAGGTTCAGCGGCACGCGGTAAATCGTCGATGCGTCGGCGTTCTGCACGACGTCCTCCGCGGCGACGTCGCAGAAGAGCGCGATCTTCTCCTTCAGCTCGACCGCGATCGGCCGCGCGGAACCGGTGCGCAACACGATCGTATCGGGCGAGATGCCGATCGAACGCAACTCGCGCACGCTGTGCTGCGTCGGTTTCGTCTTCAGTTCGTCGGCCGCGCCGAGATGCGGCAGCAGCGTGAGATGGGCGAACATCACGTTCTCATCGCCGACGATATGACGCACCTGCCGGATCGCTTCGAGAAACGGCAGCGACTCGATATCGCCCACGGTTCCGCCGACCTCGACGATGCACACGTCGGCGCCGCTGTTCTGTGCCGTGCGCGTGATGTGCGCTTTGATTTCGTTGGTGATGTGCGGGATGACTTGCACGGTCGCGCCGAGATAATCGCCGCGACGCTCTTTTTCGATGACGGATTTGTAGATCTGGCCGGTCGTGACGTTGTTGTCGCGGCTGAGCGGCTCGTCGATGAAGCGCTCGTAGTGGCCGAGATCGAGATCGGTCTCGGCGCCGTCATCGGTGACGAAGACCTCACCGTGCTGATACGGATTCATCGTCCCCGCATCGACGTTGAGGTAGGGGTCCAGCTTCTGAATTGAGACGCTGATACCGCGGCTTTTGAGAAGCCGGCCGAGCGATGCGGCAGTTATTCCCTTGCCAAGCGAACTCACGACGCCGCCGGTGAAGAAAATAAACTTCGCCATTACGGACTGCTTCGCTTCGCCGACCCACCTACTATGTCATCCCGACCCTTCGTCGAGCTCAGGGCGAGGGAGCACCGCTATCGTTGTCGCTGAGTGGCGGTCCCTCGGGATGACAGGTAGCGGGGGAGGCCGGCGTAGTCCTCACCGATCGTAAGATCAGCACCGGGGAAGGCGGATTCCATGAGGCGGGCCAGCGGCTCGATCGTTCCGGGCGCCGCTTCAAAGAGGACGCTCGCCTGCGGCGCGAGGAGCGCGGGCAATTGCGCGATCAGGCGACGATAGAGATCGAGCCCGTCGGCTCCGCCGTCAAGCGCCGGGCGCGGCTCGAATCCCACCGGGTCCGGCAGCGCCGGGACGTCGGCCGTCGGCACGTACGGCAAGTTCGCGACCAGCGCATCGAACGGCGCGAACTTCGCCAGTGGTTGCGCGAGGTCGCCGTGCAGAAACGTACACTGCTGGAAGACGTTGTTGCGCGCGGCGTTGCGGCGAGCAACGTCGATCGCACCGTGCGAGATGTCGGTGCCGAACACCCACGCATCCGGCAATTCCGCCGCCAGCGCGATCGCGATCGCACCGCTGCCGGTGCCGATATCGGCGATCCGTCCGCCGGTCGTGCCCGCGGCACGCAGTAGCTTCAGCGCCGCATCGACGAGGTGCTCGGTCTCCGGACGCGGCACGAGCACGCGCTCGTCAACCGCGAACGTCCGGCCGTAGAAGCCCGCAATGCCGGTGATGTAGGCGATCGGCTCGCCCGCGAGGCGGCGCTGCGCGGCCTGAGCGAAGGCGGCGTCTTCGGCCGCCGTCAGCTCGCGGGCATCCGCGGTGATGAAGCTCTCGCGCGTTGCCCCCGTGACGTATTCCAGCAGCAGCGTCGCGTCGAGCCGGCCCGAGCCGCCGACGGCCTCGAGGCGCCGGCCGGTTTCTCGCAGCGCCTCGGCAACCGTCATGCGGCCGACGTTTCTCCGGCCAAAAGCCGCGCGCGCTCGTCGGTTTGCAATTCGGTGATCAGACGGTCCATGTCGCCGTCGAGGATCACCTTGATGTTCTGAAAGTTCTGGTTGATGCGATGGTCGGTGATGCGGTCTTGCGGATAGTTGTAGGTGCGGATCTTCTCGCTCCGGTCGCCGGTGCCGACCTGGCTGCGGCGCAGCGAGCCGACAGCTTCTTCCGCCTCGCGCCGCTTGCGGTCGGCAAGTTGTGCGCGCAGCATGTCCATCGCGCGCGTGCGGTTCTGCAATTGCGAGCGCTCCTCGGAACACGACACGATGATGCCGGACGGCACGTGGGTGATGCGGATCGCCGACTCGGTCTTGTTGACGTGCTGGCCGCCCGCGCCGGAGGCCTTGAACGTGTCGATCTCGAGGTCTTTGGGGTTGATCTGCACGTCGGCGTCGTCTTCGTCGACTTCCGGCAGCACGGCCACGGTCGCGGTCGACGTATGCACGCGACCGGCCGATTCCGTGACCGGCACGCGCTGCACGCGGTGCACGCCGCTTTCGTACTTGAAGAACCGGTAGGGCTCGCCGCCCTTGACCGAGATCACGGCCTCTTTGTACCCGCCGGCTTCGTTCTCGTTCTCCGAGAGCAGCTCGACGCGCATCTTGCGGTTCTCGGCAAAGCGCGAGTACATGCGCAGCAAGTCGCCCGCGAAGATGCCCGCTTCATCGCCGCCGGCCCCGGCGCGCACTTCGATGAAGATATCCTTGTCGTCGTTGGGGTCGCGCGGGAGCATGAGCTCTTGCAAACGCTCTTCGAGCGGCTTGCGCCGCGCGCGCAGGCTCTCGAGCTCCTCCTGCGCCATCGCCGCCAGCTCCGGGTCACTCGCGTCGGCCGCCAGCGCTTCGTTCTCGGCGATCTCGCGCAAAAGGTCGCGCACGGCCCGAAACGCCATCACCGTTTCCTCGATCTGCGAACGTTCTTTCATCAGCGCGGTAAAACGCGACTGATCGAAGCTGCCGCCGGGATTGGCTAGCGCCGCTTCGATTTCATCGAATCGTTGAGAGAGGGTCTCGAGCCGGTCGGTGTATTGCATGGGTGGCTACGCCTTCAAGTTCGCCGCGAGCAAATCAAAAGCGAGCCGCATTGCGACTCGCTCGTGGGACTCTGGCTGCCTCGCTAAGCGGTGGCGGCGGTCGTCTCGTCGGCGGCTTTCTTGGCCTTGCGCGCCTTGGCTTCGGCTTGCTTGACTTGCGCCTGAGCAACCCGCTGGTTGAACTTGTCAACGCGGCCGGCGGTATCGAGGAACTTCTGCTGACCCGTATAGAGCGGGTGGCAGTTCGAGCACACTTCGACGGAGATTTGGGGTAAGGTTGAGCCCGTCGTGAACTGAGCGCCGCAGGCACACGTTACTTTGGCGTCAGTAAACCACTTGGGATGGATCTTCGATTTCACAGTCCTCCGATTATATCATCGGTGGCAAGGGGGTCCGGTCCGGGTGGCATAACTTTCTGCGGTTCGTCAAAGCGAACAGCCTCAGTTCGGGAGAAACATACCAGGTGAACTTCAGTCGTCTCCGCCTCGGCATCGGCCTCGCGGTCATCCTTGGGATCGCTACGGCCACAGCGGGGCTCGCGCAGAACGCGTCGGACGCCCAAGCGCCTGCGCCGGCCCTCACCCCGGCGCCCAGCCCGAGCCCCAGCGGGGGCCCCCGCCGGGGCCGGCGGTCCTCCCCGTCCGGCTCGCCGAGCCCGAACGCCTCGCCTTCGGAAACACCCGAGCCGCCGCAGTTCACCACCCTCGACGGAATCTGGGAAGTCGAAGCACAGCCGCTCGGCAAGCGCTTGGCGACGTACACGCACCTGAGCATCAACACGACCGGCGCCGACATCATCGGCTACTACCAAGCCGGCGGGAAGGGCGCACCCAAGTACCCGATGACGGGCACCTTCGACGGCCGCCTGATCTCGATGAGCGTCACCATGCCCAACGGCCAGACCATGACGTTCAACGGCTACGTGGAGACCTTCGCCGACATGGTCGGGCTCTACAAGACGAGCGACAAGGATTCGGGAACGGCGTTCACCGCGCAGCATCGCAAGAAAATGAAGAACTAGTGATTCTCACCACCGATGCGGCGATCAAGGAACTGCTGGAGCGTTCGAAGACCGTAGCCGTCGTCGGAGCGTCCGCGAACGCATCGCGGCCGAGCAATGACGTCTTCCGCGCCATCGTTCGCGGCGGACGCTATATCGCCACGCCGATCAATCCCACGCTCACCGAGATCGACGGGATCGCGGCCTTTCCCGATCTCGCGGCCTACGCGGCCAAAAACGGCGGTCCCGACATCGTCGACGTGTTCCGCAATCCGGATGACGCGCCGGAAGTGACGCGCGAGGCCATCGCCGCCGGCGCGAAATCGATCTGGTTTCAACTCGGCGTCGTGAACGACGATGCGATCGCGGCCGCCGATGCGGCCGGCCTCGACGTCGTGGTCGATCACTGCCTCAAAATCGAGATCGCCCGCCTGCTGCGGTGAGCAACGAGTACCGCGCGCAGGCCGATGCGCTCGACGCGCGCATCCGGACCGCGATCGCGGCCTATGCGCTCGACGATGACGCTTTCGACGCGCTGGCGTGCGCGGTGTTCGCGCATCAGTTCCGCTGGAACGCTCCGTATGCCGCATACGCGCGCAGCCTCGGCATCACGGCACATTCGCTGCCCCGTACGATCGCGGCGATTCCGGCGGTCCCCGCGGCGGCCTTCAAGGACGCCGCGCTCTGCACGGTCGCACCCGAACGCGCCGCGCTGTGGTTCGAAACGAGCGGGACCACGCAAGCGCGCAGCGGCCGCCACTACTTGGAAACGCCGGCGCTGTATGAAGCCGCGCTCTTGGCCGGGTTCGATCGCGCGATGCTCGCCGACGGTGCGCAGCTGCGCTATTTCATGCTCGTGCCCGATCCGCGCGAACGCCCGCACTCCTCGCTCGGCTACATGATGGCGACGGTTGCACGCGAGCGCGGCGACGGCCGCGACGGCTGGTATCTGCGCGATGACGCGCTCGACGTGGCCGGCCTGTGCAGCGACGTCGAGCGCGCCCACGCCGGCAACGCCGCGGTTTGCATCGCAACGACCGCCTTCGCCCTGCTCGCGCTGCTCGATGAGCTCGAGGCGTCCGGTCGCAAACTGCCGTTGCCGGCGGGTTCGCGCGTGATGGAGACCGGCGGCTTCAAAGGCCGCACGCGCGTCGTGGGCCGCGATGAACTCTATGCGCGTGCGGCGGCAGCCTTCGCCATCGACGAGTCCGCCATCGTGGCCGAATACGGTATGACCGAGCTCTCGAGCCAGTACTACGACTCGCCGGGCTCGCGCTGGTCGTCCCGGCGCATCAAGCAGCCGGTGCCGTGGCTGCGTCCGCTCGTCGTCGACGTGATGGGCAAGCCGTTGCCCGACGGTATCGTCGGCGCGATCCGCCACATCGACTGTGCCAACCGATCTTCGGTGGTCGCGATCGACACCGAAGATCTGGGCGTCGTCACGCCCGAGGGGCTGCTGCTGCTCGGACGCGAGGAAGGCGCCGCGCTGCGCGGCTGCTCGCTGGATGCCGAAGACCTCCTGCGCCGATAGCACTGCCTTGCGGTGGCTGCCGGCACGCACGATCGTGCGCGCGATCGCCGATGCCGCCCAACGCTGGACGGACGCCGATTTTCCGCCGCGCGTTCGCGCGACCGCGGCGATCGAAGCGCGTCTCGGTTACACGACGCCGGTCGTCGACTACGCGCTCGACCATCTCTTCGACGCGATCACGCCGGATGCGATCGTTGCGGCGATCGCCGGCGAACTCGGCTCGCTCGACGTCCTCGACGGATTTACGGCCACACCCGGACGTCCCGCGGCGTGGGCGCGCGGCGCGGACGCCGTCACGATCGTGTCGAGCGACACNNACGGTGAAAGACCGCGCCGACGCGCTGGTGGCGGCGTTCGTCGAAACGCTGGGTGAAGAACGCCCGGAACTGCGCGCGGCCACGGACGTGCGCGCGTGGAGCGGCGGTGATGACGACATCGAAGCCCATACGCTCGGTGCAGCGGACGTCGTGGTTGCCTTCGGCGGAACCGACGCGCTGCGTGCCATCCGCGCGCGCTGCGCGGCCGATGCCGCCTTCGTGCCGTTCGGTCATCGCGCGAGCGCCGGTTATCTGACCGCCGCGGCACTCGCCGGCAATACCGTCGCCCTCGCGGCGGGAATTGCGCGCGACGCGCTGCTCTATGACGGCGACGGCTGCCTGTCGCTCCATCTTCTCTTCATCGAGCGCGCGGCGGACGGGGCGCACGAACGGTTCGTCGACGCGCTGGCCGGGGCGTGCGCGGACAATGCGGTCGAGTTCCCGCCCGGGCCGCGCAAACCGGCGCGCGCGGCGCGCGTGGGGACGTATGCGGCGGCGGCGGCCGTGCGCGCGGCCAACGGCAACGGCCGCGTCGTGCGCGCACCCGACGGCGCGTGGACGATCGTCGTCGATCCGCCCGGCGAGGATCTCCCGCCGTTCGGCGGTGGCGTGATCCCGGTCGTGTTCGTCGACGATATTGCCGGCGCGGCGGAGTACGTGCAGCGGCATGCGCTGCCGCTGCAAGCCTTGGGCGTCGCGGCGGTGGACGGCGCGCGCGAATTAGCCGAACGGCTCGGCGCCGTGCGCATCACGCCGTTCGGGGAGATGCAGAACCCGCCGTTGGCCGGACATCACGGCGGACGGGCGCGCATCGCCGATTTCATCCGCTGGACCGATCGCGCATGAACGAGCGTTTCGAGCACATCGCGGGTCCCATTCCCGGACCGCGTTCGCGCGAACTCAATGCCCTCGTCGCACGATACGAAGCCCCCGGCGTCACCTACATCGCCGACGATTACCCGATCGCGTGGACGCGCGCGCACGGCGCGCTCGTCACCGACGCCGACGGGAACCGGTATTTCGACCTGACTTCTGCGTTCAGCGTGGCCGCGCTTGGCCATACGAACGCAGCCGTGACGCACGCCATTACCGCGCAAGCGCACCACCTGGTGCACGGCATGGGCGACGTGCACCCCACCGACGTCAAGGCGAAGCTGCTGGCGCGTTTGGCGGCGATCGCGCCGGGCGATTGTTCGAAGACCTACCTCGGCTCCAACGGCGCCGACGCGATCGAGTTCGCGCTCAAGACGGCGCTGCTCGCCACCGGCCGCTCGCGCGTGCTCTCCTATCAGGGCGCCTATCACGGGCTCTCGCTCGGCGCGTTGCCGGTCGGCGGCATCGCCCGCTTCCGCGAACCATTTGCCGCGCTGATCGAGGAGCGCGCGACGTTCATCCCGTTTCCCGGCGCCGGCGACACGCTTGCCGGCGCGCTGGCCGCCGCGCGTGAAGCGCTCGCGGGTGATGCGCGTATCGGCGCGGTGCTGCTCGAACCAATTCAGGGACGCGGCGGCGTGATCGTTCCGCCCGATGGCTTTTTGCGCGGCATCCGCGCGCTGTGCGATGAGTTCCGCTGCGTGATGATTCTCGATGAGATCTACACCGGCTATGGCCGAACCGGGACGATGTTTGCCTGCGAGCGCGAAGCCGTGGTGCCCGACATCCTGTGCATCGGCAAGGCGATCGCCGGCGGCGTGCCGTTCTCGGCGGCCGTGGGGCGCCCGGCCGTGATGGATGCGTGGCCGCGCAGTGAAGGCGAAGCCTTGCACACCGCGACGTTCTTGGGCAACCCGCTGGCCTGCGCCGCGGCCCTCGCGGTGCTCGATGCGTTCGAACGCGATGCGATCGTGGCGGGAGTGGCGCGCCGCGAACCGTGGGTGCGCGAGCGCCTCGCGCCGCTGCGGCGGCATGCAACCGTAACCGATCTGCGCGGCGTCGGAATGCTCTGGGCCATCGAGTTCACGAATGCCGGCGTCGCGAACCGCGTCGTGCGGGCCGGACTCCAGCGCGGTTTGATCCTGCTGCAGTCCGGCGTTGACGGAACGTCGATCACGCTGGCCCCGCCCCTGAACATCGGAGAAGATCAATTCGAGCGCGCGATCGCGTTGCTCGATCGCACCATTGAGGAGACACCATGACACCCTATCGCGTCGGTATCGTCGGCAGCGGCTTTGGCGGCCGCGTGCACGCCCCGGGATTCTCGCTTCACCCGCAATTCGACCCGGTCGCGATCGCGTCGCCGAACAGCGCGCAAAAGGTCGCGACCGAGCGTAAGATCCCGCACGCCTTCCCCTCGCTCGACGCGATGCTCGAGAAAATGGGCTCGGAGATCGACGTCATCGCGATCGCCTCGCCACCGTTCGAGCATCACAAAGCCGTGATGACCGCGATCGCCGCCGGCAAGCACGTCCTGTGCGAAAAGCCGGTCAGCACGCGTTTGGCCGAAGCCGAAGAGATGACGGCCGCGGCCGCAAAGGCCGGCATAGCCAACGCGATCACATTCGAGTACCGCTACAATCCGGCGCTGCAAGCGCTGAAGGAACTGATCGACAACGATCACATGCCGAAGCTCCGGCTGATCGAAGTGACGCGCTTCGGTCGCGACATGGTCGCCGATAACGCCCGGCCCCCTTCGTCCTGGTGGTATGACAAGAGCAAGGGCGGCGGTCTCGGCAACGCCTTCATGCCGCACATCGTCGACCTCGCACTGTGGCTCGGCGGTGGCGCCGCAAAATCATCGTACGGCTTCTTGCGCACGGCGAACCCGGTGCGCACCGCGCCCGACGGCAGCACGTATCCGAGCAACGTTGCGGACGGCTGCTACGCGTTCTCCGATTTGGGGAACGGCCTCGTCGCGCAGATGAAGGTCGACGGCACGATGTCGATGGACCAGTCGACCGTCGCCGTGCACGCCGAAGGGCGGACAGCCGTGGCGAGCGGCCCCGCGCTGACCGACTTCACGCTCTACATCATCGACGGCGACGACTCGAGCGAATACGAGCTCAAGCCGATGAAGTATGCGAAGTACGCGAACGTCTTCTACAGCATCCCGCACTTCATGGCGCTGCTCGACGACTTCGCCGAACGCATCGCCACCGGAGGCGGCAACTGCCCGACCTTCGCCGACGGGCTCGCCGCCCAACGCGTCCTCCACGCGATCGGCTACGAAGCCTAACGCGTTCGATGCCGATGGCCGGAAAGCACGGCGGAACGAGTGGCCTTAAGGGCGGCATGTCATCCCGAGCTTGTCGAGGGACCGCCGCGATCAATGCTACCGAGTGCGAGCGCCGAGATTAGAGCTGTCCCTCGACAAGCTCGGGATGACATGGGTACCGCGATCGCCAGTCCTTAGAGAATGCTCTCCGTAGCAGGCTGCTCCAGGCGGCGCCAGATCAGGCTCAAGGCGGTCATCGTTGCGCGGCTGAGCACGTCGTTGCGGTTGCCGGGAAACGTCCCGCGGTGCGTCGTGACTTCGCCGGCGTCGTCGACCAGCGCAAACCAAACGAGGCCGACGGGCTTTTCCGCGCTGCCGCCGTCGGGGCCGGCGATGCCGGTCGTGGCCAGCGCGAAGTCGACGTTCAGCGCCTGCTTCGTGCCGCGCGCCATCTCGATCGCCGTTTCTTCGCTGACCGCGCCGAACTGCGCGAGCGTTTCGGGGCGCACGCCCAGGACCGATTGCTTCACCGAGTTGTCGTAGGCGACGATGCCGCCGTAAAAGGCGCGTGACGCGCCGGCCGTCTCGACGATGCCTTCGGCAACGCCGCCGCCGGTCACGGATTCCGCCACGCCGATCGTCTTGCCGCGGCGCACGAGTTCGTTCACGATGGCGCCGCCGGGCGTGACGGCATCGTCACCGTAGTAGCCGGCGCCGATCCGCTCGCGCAATTGCTGCGCGACCGGCGCGATCATCGCGTCGGCGGCGGCTTGGCTCTCCGCTTTGGCCATCACCTTGACGTCGACGCGGCCGCCGTGCGCGAGCATCGCGATCTTCGGGTTCTCGAGCG
>PLTN01000186.1 GCA_003164495.1 Vulcanimicrobiota bacterium | reverse complement strand
CAACCGGCGTCTCGCCCGTGATCTGCGTCGCTGTGGCATCCGGCGAACCGTTCACTCCATTCGAAACCGTCGCACTATAGGCACCGAAGAGTGCCGGATTGCTCAACGCCGTCAGCGAGTCTTGGACCGCCCCGATGAGGTTCGTTATTTTGAGGATTGCCGTGTTCTGCAGGCTCAGATTGTTGATCTGCGTCTGGGTGGGTTTCTCTTGCGCGAGCGTCTCAGCGGTGTACTTCTCGATGATCGAGTTGTAATCGATGCCCGAGGCGATACCCGGGAACGAAACTGGAGCGGCGTCGCCCAGGGTTCCCGAGGTAACGGAGCTGGTTCCGGAAGTTGCAGACACGATTACACTTTCTTGTTGACGACGCTGCCGTCAAGCTTGTCGAAAAGCTTTGCCAGCGCAATCATCGTTTCGCTCGGAAACTGAACGATCACCTTACCGGTTTGCTTATCCGTGAACACGGTCACGATTTCGTTGGGGTTCTGTTCGATCTGAAAAGACACCGAGATGTTCTGCTGCTGCACGTTGTAGAGTGCGGCCACACCGCTGGCGAGCGTCCGGTCGGAATCGTCCTTTTTCGAGCCGTCCGGCGGTCCCGCCGGAAGCGTTGCGAGGCCCGGCGTCGGACCAATTGCCGAACTGCCGTCGGCGCTCGTCGACACCGGCGCAACGGCCGGCGATGCTGCGGCTGCCGGGGCGCCGGAAGATTGCGATGCGGGGCTCGGCTGGGGAGCCGGCGCCGTGACGCTCTGCACGAACGCAGGGGTCAAAATGGTCACGGTTGGGGCAGCGGCCTGAACGTCCATGTTCGAGAAACCTCCTACCTAAAAGTATCGGCCGGGCGAGCAGTGACTTTAGAATCCTTGGACGATCTTAGCATAGCTGGCGACGATCGTTGCTGCAGCCGTAGCCATGCGTTCTCGGGCAAAGGAAGCGACCATTTCGATGCTCTCGTCGCGGTTCACCGCGTTATCCCACGCCTCACCGATACCCCGCGCGATGCTGTTCACGTCGGCCGGGTCGATCGTGCGGCCTTCGTTGCCGGGAAATTCGACCCAGCGGGTGCACGAGGACACGACCGAGGCGCCCAACGCGGCCGCCGTCGCCAGCCGGCTGTGGCCCCGCCCGATCCACGAAGCATCGGCCACCACCGCGGCAGTCCGGTAGAGCCCCATCAGCAGCGCCGGAGAGGGCTCATCGAGGATCTGGAGCTGCGCCGGCGCGAACTCCCGCAGACGCTCCGCATAGCGCGGGTCGTCGATCGCCCCGGCCATCACCAGCGGGGCACCGACCCCGGCGGCGCCGCGGGCGACCAGGAGCTGGTTGCCCTCGGGTCCGATCGGTCCGTGGACCAGGATGAACGGATCGCTCCCCACCAGGGCGCCGACCGGCTCCGGCACAACCGCGATCAGCGGGATCGGCGCCACTAAGAACGTTGGGCGCCCTATGCGATGGTGCTCGACCGCCCGCAGTTCGCGCTCCGAATTTACGAACACCACGTCGGCCATACCGAGGACGTGCTCGGAATCGGGCAACCCGATCACGGAGGGCGCGTATTTCATTTTCGGCCCGATCCCGTCGACTTCGACGGCCCGGCGCATCAGCAGTTCCAGATAGGTGTTGACGCTGCGGTCGTCGCCCGAGTAGCTGAAGCAATACGGCGAGACGAGGGCGCCCCAATACGCGCCGTCGGCCGGCGATTCGTGGAACGCGTGCACGGCCAACGTCTTGCGGGCATCGGAGGCCCATTGCGCCACCCGCCGGGCGAACGCTCCCGGGCGCACGCCGAAGAGGTGGACGAGATCGGGCAAAAACGCGTCGAGACCATCGATGCTCGAGACCACCTCAACGGTGAAGCCTTCACGCCCCAACGCCTGCGCGAGCGCCGCGGCCTCATCCGTATCGGCATCGGGCACCAGGGCGCCGTCCGGGCGGACGACGATCGCGACCCGGCCGGCCGACCCGCCGACCGGAGGACTTACGGCGATATCGGCCACCCGCCGGGTGAACGGTTCGCGCGTCGCCGTGACGGTGAAACGACCCGCGCCCGCGTCCGAGGTGTGGAAAGCCAGCATCAGATCGGCGGGAACCGGCGCCTCGAGCGCGATCGCCCGGCCGGTAGCGCCCCCATCGATGCGAACGTGCGTCGCGGCCGTCACCGGCGCCGGGCCCGCTCCGATGGCAAGATCGTACGACTGCGTCGTATCGGCCGCGCCGAGCGCTCCGTACCACGCGCGGGCCACGGGATCGTCGCCGATCACGAGACACGACGTACCGGCACCGCTGAGAAAGGCGCCGAGTTCCAGTGCGTCCGGACCGTATGCGACCGTGTGCTTGCCGCTGGAGAAGCGCTGCGCGTAAATCGCCGGTGCGATTCGCGGCAGCGACGTCGCCAGGGGAGCGGCGCCGAAGAAGCCACGTTCCCGCGCGGCCGCGAATCCGGGACTGCTACCGAAGTGCAAGACCTCTTCAACCCAGAAGCCGCCGTTCGTCGCGCGCCCTTCGAGCTCGGGCAGAAGTCGATCGACGATCTCCTTCGCACGTACATCCGTCAGCGTACCGAGAACCGAATGCGGAAACAGGACCGGATCGGCTTCGCGAACGTCGAGTTGCGCGATATCGACATAGAGCAGCGGTATGGTGACCGAACGTTCGCCGTCGCTGAAGTGAAGATCGAGAAACGCCGTGGGCTCGCGTCCGCGGGTGACCGGTTCGATCCGCGCCGCAACGAGGTGCTCGCCCGAGGCGAGCTCACGCAGGAGATCGGTGCGCCACGACCACGGTTGCAGCGCCGGGAAGACGCGATGCGTTCTCATGAGCCGGGCTGCTCGAGCAATGCGCGCACGGCGTGCGCGCCGTCGATCGGCGGCAGTTCGGCCAACGCTTCACGATCGATGCCGTTCACGCGCGCGTTACGGCGGCCGCCGCTTTCGCGCCAAGCAACCATATCCGGGACGAAATCGATGCTGATGTTGATGGTTTCATCCATGGGAATCTTGGAGGCGAGCAGCAGTTCGCGGATCGCCGACAAAGCCGTCTGCAATCCGTACGTTCCGTCGAGTCCCAACGCCACTTCGAGCGGATCGTTCACCCGGAACGCCTGCGTCAGGTCGATGAGGATTCGCTGCGCCGTACGCCATTCGTCGTCGTTACCGACCGGGAGCAAGATGCGCAAGCCGTCGCCCGCCGTCGCCTTGGGCGGCTCGGATGTGCGCAACGGAACGCGGTCACGGGCGGGATCGAAGTCGTTCCGGCCCGCCCAGCGCGTTTCGTATGCCGTACGAAGATAGGGCGCGCCGTCGAGCCCGGCGATGTATGAAGCCGCGTCCTCGAACGCAAACAAATGCGCGTAGGCATCTTCACAGCAGCCGACGAGAAAATTCGCGCTTCGCAAGCGCCGCGTGAAGTCCTCGACGCCGAGGCGTGAAAATCCGAACGTCTCGTCGAACCCGCCGACGACGTCGAGCGCTTCGCGGCTGATCATGATCACGGGCGTCGTCGCTACGTCGAGCAGCATGACCTCGCGCGCATAGGCCTCGGCGCGGCGGTCGAACGCCGCCTGCATGTCCACCGAGTTCAGATAACTCTGCTCCGGCAACGCCTCCGGCCGATCCGACCCGCCGACGCGCGGTACTACTGCGCCGAGCCGCGGAATACGCGCGAACGCGTCTTGCAAACGCGCGAGAAAGCCGTGCGGAATCTGAACGTCATCGCGAAGGATCGCGACGGCCTCCGAACTCGTGGCACCCAGCGCCCGGTTCAATCCGACCGCGAGGTGCACGTCCGATGCGTCGGGCAGCAACGTCAGGTTCGCGTGTACCGAGAACATCCGTTCGGTCGTCGCCGCCCCGGCCGGATACACGGCGAACGTCTTCCCGCTGACGGGTTCGCTCAAGAGCGCTTGCAAGGTTTGACTCGTGACGAGCGGCTTCGCGGCCGAGACGAACACCACGTCAAGCGTTTGCGGTGCGGGGACGGGCGGCACGCTTACCGGCACGATGTCGCGCTCGATGGTGGCCGCGATGAGCCGGCGGCGGGGCAAGCTTTCGATCGCGCCGGCGATGACGTCACGCACGGTCGAACCACGCAACGACGCGCCGTTGATGATCCGGCCGCAGTGAAAGAGCGCCGCACCGAACGGAGGCGTCGCCGACTGCACGGCGAGCGCGACGCGTCCGTTTCGTTCCACCCGCTCGACGAGCGACTCGACCGGCGCGCGATCGGGAAGCTCGGCCGCATCGGCAACGAGCACATACCGATCGCCGGTACGCGTCAACGCCGCGCGCAATGCGTCGCCATCGCGCGGATCGCACCTGACGACGTCGATCGGCGGAAGCGGCAAACGCACGAACCCCCGGTAGTTGCCCATGATCCGAACTTCACGCATGATGAACGACGATCGAACGCGGGGAGGATCGCGGTGGAGTTGGTACGGCAGCCATGAGGCAGCACCGGCGTAGCGCCGAAGATCGCCGAGCCGGCCGCGCAGTTGACGCGAATCCTCATCGATCTCGAACGCGAGCGACGGCTCGCACAATACGGTCCGGCCCGCGGCGCGCGCGTGCACGGCAAGATCGAGGTGCAGCAGCAACGGATCGAGTTCGGCCTGCGCCAGCCCGCGCACGAATTCCGCCGCAACGACGATGACGCCACGCTGCGGCGCGTCGATAGGACCACGCGAGAGCGTGGCGAGTCCACGATCGATTTGCGGTCCCGCGACCGCCAGGAGGTCGAACGGGTTCGGACCCGAGCGAGATGGACCGAACATCGAACCCAAGCGCTGGCTCTCACCGATGAGCGCGCGTCCGCCGGCGAGCACGACATTCTCGGTCAAAACGGCGCGCAGCGATCCGAAGGCGTCAGGACGCAGGACAGCGTCAGGATCGACGACGAGGAGCCACTCGACGCCGGGATTGCTCGCGGCGCGTTTCAGGGCCGCGCCGCGATCCGCGGGCTCGACTTCCTCAACGATCGCCGGCCAGCGCTCGAGGGCACGCGCAAGTGCTCGTCGTGCCCGAGCATCGGCCGACGGCGAAGTCAGGACAACGGTTTGCACGAGTTACTTCAACGCGGCAGCGGCAACTCGTCCCGCACCGGCAATGTCGCCGTCTTGGAGGAGCAACGAAGCCAGTTCGAGCGCGATCAGCGGGTCCTTCTCGACACGCGACTCGAGCAGTGTGCGCGCCTCGGAGCGGGCGCCCCCGCCGACCAGCGTCCGCGCGCTGGCAAGGACGGCGTCGACATTGTCATCCAGCGTCGCCAGACGCTGCTCGAGCGACGCCAACGCGTCATCCGGCTCGCCTTGCCGCAGCAGCAGCGCCGCGCGCATCTGCATGGCGGTCGCGAAAACCTCCGGCGAGGTTCCTTCGACCCGGCTCAGTTCGTGCAGCGACCGTGATTCGTCGCCCAGACGAAACGATGCCATCGCGGCGTTGAAACGCAGTTCGGGGTTGTGCGGGTCGAGCTGCAGACCTTGCTCTGCGGCGAAACGCGCTTCTTCATTGCGATTGTCCGCGAGCAAGCGGTGCGACCGGCGTGCGAAGTCTCCGGGGCGCGAACACGGCGTGAGCAATTCATCTGCGTGCAGGCGGGCAAGTCCGGCCTTGTCGCCGCGCTCGGTGAGCACCGTTTCCATCAGCGAAAGCGCGGAGCCGTTGCCGGGAGCGCTCCGCAGCGCCGCTTCGAGAAACGGCAGCGGGTCGCCGTAATTCGCTTCGATCATCGCACGCGCAGCCGCGACGTTGAGCTGTGCGACGACTTCGCCGTTGGTCCCCGGCTCGATCTCATTTTCCACGATCGCGATCGCCTGAGCGTAGCGCTTGCGGCGCAATAGATAGTTCACCAATTCGGCGCGACCCCGGGCGGGGTCGGTCTCGACGATACGCCGATAGGCGAGCTCGGCATCGTAATAGCGTCCGAGATGTTCGAGATATCCGGCCTTCGTCGACTGCAGCGCCACCGAATTCGGTTTGTTCGCGAGTGCCATGTCGACGTACTGGATCGCTTTGTCGAACTCTTTTTTGTGCTGGTGAACGCCCGCCAGCTGGTAATATACCTTCCACTCGAAGATTTCTTCGTCGGTCATGACGGAGTACGCCATGTGTTCGCGCAGCGTCAGGACCTGCTCCAACAACTCCTGAGCATCATCCCAACGGTCCATCTTCCGCAGAACCTGAGCTTTGGTGAAGACCAGCCCGGCATCGTTTGGAAAGCGCCGGATGCCTTCGTCGACTTTTTCGAGCGCCCGCTCGTCTTCGCCCATCGTCTCGCAATATGTTTGGGTCAGCAATAAATACGCGAGCGGAAAGTACAGCTTCGTGCGCCCCGGAACGGCCAACATCTTTTCGAGAACTTCGCAACCTTTTTCGAAGTCGCCCGAGCAAATGGCGGAGTTGCCGAAGTTGAACATGTAGAACGCGTCGTCGCTGTCTTCATCGTATGCGCGCTCGATCAACGGGCGATTGCGCGCGTTTTTCTCGCGTACGGTGAGCATTTCGCCGGTGTAACCCTTGTGCAGGATCGTGATCGGCGCCAGCACGGCCTTGATTTCCGCGTTGTTCCCGTTGGAGAGACATTCGTGGATGACGCCGCGAAACCGCAGCAGCGGGTTGGTCGGAAACAAGCGGATCAGACGGTGGGACATCGTGCCCTCGCCCGCCGAGTCGTCGATGAAATTGACGATGCTGAGGTAGATCGAGGTCAATTCGGCCGGCGTCGTCCGCAGCGAGCGCACGAGTTGGATCGATCCTTTATCCAGTTCTTCGTCGGCGTCGAGCACGAGCGTCCAGCGCTTGGTCGCCATATCCAGCGCCTGATTGCGTGCCCAGCCGAAGTCGTTGCGCCATTCGGCGAATTTGATCTTCGCACCATACGATTGGGCGATCTCGACCGTCCGGTCGGTCGATCCGGTATCCACGATGCAGATCTCGTCGACGACGTCTTTCACGCTGTCGAGGCACTCTTTGAGAAAGCGCTCCTCGTTCTTGACGATCATGCACAGGCTGATGCCTTCGGGCAGCTGCTCGAATTCCGGTCCGGGGACCGGCAAATTGAAGAGTAAGCCCGTCTGAAGCTGGGCAAAATCGGAGTTCCGGTAGGTGTCGGCGATCTGAATTGGCATGCAAAAACCTCTTTAGAGTCATCGGCCGGAACCGGCTATTATGTTAGAAAAAGAAGGGGCCCGCCGAAGCGGACCCCTTCTCCGTTAACGCTGGAGCGTTGACTAACGGAACAGGCCCAGAACCGTCTGTGCGTTGGTGTTCGATTGCGCGAGCACCGTCGTACCGATCTGGATGAGGATCTGCTCTTTGTTGTAATCGGCGGTCGCTTGGCCGACGTTGAGGTCCGTGATGTCGGACGCCGACGCCGTCAGGTTGACAGACGCGATGTTGTTGTTGTTTTCCGCGTTCTGCAAGCGGCTGATGACGGCACCGAGAGCGGCACGTGCACCGTTGACTTGCGTGATCGCTTGGTCGATCTGACCGATGGCGTCTTGGGCGCCAAGGACGGCACCGGCCGTGCTCGGGTTGCCGTTGACGAGCTGGGTCGTCGCGACGTTGATGTTGGAGACGCGGAGAGACGACGTGCTGACCGACACGAGGCCGACCGAGATCGTCGCGCCTTCGTTGGCGCCGCCTTGGAACTGGAATGCCGGGCCGTTGGGGTTCGAGTTGACGGAGACGTACTGCAGGACCTTGATGAAGGCCGTTGCGTTGACGTCGACCGTACCGGCCGAGGGGTTGAAGTTGACGGTGACGCCGTCGAAGCTGAACGCCGACGCGTTCACACCGGCCGTGGTGCCGAGCGTGAAGATCTGCGCGATTTGCGAGTACGAAGCCGTACCCGACGTGAAGAAGCTCACGACGAGACCCTGTTGGGTCGCGTTGATCTGAGCGACTTGGACTTGGATCGTGCCGTCGACGTCGCCGAGCGCTGAGAGCCCTGCGGCGATCGAAACGCTGGTGACGAGAGCCGACGAACCGCCACCGGCGACGTTCGTGTTGAACGTACCGATTTGAGCGTTCGACTCAATGATCGCCGAAGCGTTGACTGCCGGCTGGAAGCCTGCGTGGCTGCCGTCGAGCAGCGGCTGGCCGTTGAAGTTGGTGTTGCTCGAAATCTGGTTGATTTCTTGGAGCAACTGGCCGACTTCGTCTTGCAGTGCGGTACGGTCCGTCGGAGACGTGATCGTGTTCGCTGCTTCGATCGCGAGCGAACGGACGCGCTGCAGAATGCTGGTTACGGTCGAGAGCGCGCCGTCCGCGACGTTTGCCGCGTTCGTTGCGTCTTGAACGTTCAGGTTCGCCGTGTCGAAACCGGCGGCTTGGTCGTTCAGGTTGACCGCGATGGCCAGACCAGACGGATCGTCGGCAGCGGTTACGACGCGCAGACCGGACGAAAGTTGTGAGACGAGCTTGCCGAGCGTGCCCTGGTTCCGGTTTAGGTTGAGCAGCGCCGTGTTAGCAAGTTGGTTCGTGGCAATCGAAATGCCACCAACTGAGTTAGGCATGTAAATCCTCCATGATCACACGTGTGGAAAAGCCGGAGCCTTCCTGACTCCGCTGATTAAGGTTTCGGCGGTTGGCGCCGGGACTTTAGGGTGGCAGGCGCGGCCTGGAGCTGCTCGGTTTGGGGAGCAGCTCCAGGGACCGCGGCGCGGTTGGCGCGCTGGATCTCTTCGTAGACCTCGGCCCGGTGGACGGGTACCTCACGGGGGGCCTGAATTCCGAGCTTTACCGTGTCCCGGTCGACCGATACCACGACGATGTGGATGTCATCCCCGATGACGATCGATTGATTGAGTTTCCGGCTGAGGACGAGCATACCGCGCCTTCCATGGCTGACCTTAAGGGCGGTTCGTCTTCGCTTATCCCGGAATCTGCCCCGCTTGTGCTTGGGACGTAGCGTAAGCGGCCTCGGCCTCGGCGACGGCCGCAGACTGGGCTTCTTCCATCGCCGCCGGCACCGGGATCTTCATCGCGACCGTGTACTTGCTGCCCTCGAGCGGCACTTGCCGCGCAATACGGGTCTTCAGATTGACCACGATCGGCGCCATCAGGTTCATGTACGTCGGGCCGCCGTCGGTGCCCACCATGACCGCAAGGACCGTGAAATCCTCGGGGTTTTGCAGATCGAGCGACAGCTTCGCGAAACCCGGCATCTGCGGGTCGTAGTCGGGGAAAAACAGCCACGGATCGCCGAGCGGCAATGCGATGTTGAGGTCGTCGAGGCTCTGGAGCCAGCTGATGCTGTCCTGCGTCTCCAACTGGATCACGATGAACGTGCGGAAATCCTCGAACCCCGGCAGTCCCCACGGAAACACAAAGATATCCGACTCGCTGTACGAGCAGGTACCGAAGCGGGGTAATTCGACGGTTTTCAAGGCATTTTCGGCCGGTGCGTTCACCATGTGGCTCCTGTTTCTCCTAGAGATAATCGATGAGCGTCTTGCCCTCAAGACGGGTCGTCGTCGCGTAGGCCGCCTGAAGCGCGGTTTGCACGAGCGTAAACTGCGAGGTGGCCTGGGCGATGTTCGTATCCTGAATTCCGGACTGTGTATTAGTATTGTCGTTCGCCAGCGCCTGAACTTGAGCCGTGGTGCCCGCAAGGTTCTGGATCTGCTGCCCAATCTGGGCCCGGGCGCTCAGCACTTGGTTGATGACCGAGTCGATGTCGCCGATCTGGGTGGACAGGTTGCTGGTCACGCTGACCTGGTTCGGAATCTGGAAGGCTTCGAGGAAGTTCGACGTATTCGTCGCGCCCGGCGACGCCACGTCCGAAACCAGGAACGGCGGGCTGCCGTTCGCCACGCTCGTCAGTTGCAGGCGCTGGGAGGCCACGTTCCACGAGGCGGTCACACCGGTCGTGGCGGTTTGCAGGTTGATCTGCGCAACGACGCCCCCGGCCCCGTCAACGGTCGTAGCATTGGTGAAGTTGAACACAGCCGAACCCTGCGCTCCGTTGGCCGGACTCGTGCCGTCGATTTCGATCGAGTAGCCGCCCGTGCTGTCTGCCTTGAGCGGAACCGTCGTCATCGGCAGCGGGGCGGCGATCTGGCCCAGCGTCGTCTGGGTAGCATCGGCCGCGCCGGTGATGGTCTGGTTCGCGACGTTGATCGGCTGCTGGCTCTGGATCGAGGCCGGCTCGTTATCCATCGTATCGCGCAGCGTCGCAAGCAGCGTGAACACGCTGGGCGTGCCGTTGGTCGAACCCTGATTGAACGCGGCCTGCATCGTCGTTCCGACTTGCACTTGCTGGCCGTTGATCAACTCGGTGCGCGCCTGGTTATTACCCGTGAACACGACACTGGTCGGCGGCGAACCCTGCGGACTGATCGGGGGCGTCGTACTGCTGCCGGTTCCGGCAAAGACGTACGTGTTGCCGTACTGCTGGTTGGCCAGCGCCAGGGCTTGATTGAGCAAGCCCGCAACCTGTTTGCCGATCAACGGGCGCTGCGTGCCGTTGGGAATGATGTCGGTTGCGCCTTCGACCGCAAGCGAGCGCGCCGTTTGCAGCAAGCTCGTCAGCGAGGAGAGCGTGGAGTCGGTGAACGTCAGCTCGTTCGAGGCCGCGCTGGCGTTGGAGGCATCGCCGTTTTCCTGCGCGATCGTCGTCGTCAAGGTGAGGTCTTGCGACACCTGCGACGGATCGTCGCTCGGGACGTTCAACGACTTCCCGGTCGAGAGATCCTGACCAAGCGACTGGTACTGAGCCGATAGCCCGTCGATCGACTGCGTCTGGTCGGAGTAAATCGTACTCGTTGCGATGCGCATTTAGTGTATAGCCTCCATGCTAGAACGAAGTGCCGGAGCCGAGGTTGATCGCGTCATTGAGCATCGCGCTCAAGATCGTGATGACGTGGGCGGCGGCGCCGTACGCGTTCTGGAACTTAACCAAGTTCTGCGTTTCTTCGTCGATGTTGATGCCGTCGGTTGATTGGCGCACCGAGTTGATGCTCGATGCTAAACTGGTTTGGGTCGTGGTTCCGGTCGTCGCGGCGGACGCGTCCTGACCCATTTGCGCGACGAGGCTCGCGTAGTTTTGCTGCAGCGTCGCCGTTTGCGCGGACGTGATCGAATAGTTCGCAACAAGGTGCGCGTTCTTCGCAACGAACGAAATGGAGCCCGTAACGCGGTTGACCGCGGTGATCGTCACGTTTTCTTGGGCAGCCGTTCCGGCATCGATCGTCAGCACGTTCCCGACGTTGAGCTGGGCGAACGCGGTCGGCGACGCGACCGGCGGCAAGATCGTGACCGCACCCGGCGCCGCGATGACCGTGGGTGACGTCGTTTGCAGCGCGGGGACGCCGTAGGAGTTCGAGAACAGCTGGAGCATTGCCGTGACGTCGCCGCCGTTCGTGACGCCGATGGCATTCCTCGAGTTCTGATCGACGCCGTTGATGTTATCGGCCCCGAGCGCGTCGAGCAAGCCGACCGCCGGCGCACCCGGCTGGATTTGGGCAGCCGACGACGTCGCGTCGGTGATCGTGAAGTCGGGCGTCGTTGTTCCGCCGGCGGCAGCCATTGCCGCACGATGCACGAGGTCGATATTGTTCGGATCGCGGGCAAAGACGACCGTTTGCGAGGTCGCATTGTACGACGCCGTAACGCCAAAATGACCGGCGTTGAACGAGTTGATGAAGTCGTCGACCGTATCAGCGGTGGTGTTGTTCGTGCTGTAATTGAACGTCTGCGTGATGCCGTCGACCTTGATCGTCAGCGCGCCGGCAATGCCGCCGGCCGGTGGCGCGTTCGCCAGCGTCGCGTTGCCATTGAGCTGTGCCGTCGTATCGACCGTCGTGTTGCCGAGGTTGAGCGGCTGGACCAGTGTTCCGGCGGCGGTCGTCGCCGCGGCTGTCGGAACTTCCGAAGGCGTCAGGATGCCGACCTGGATGTTGCCCGCGCTGATCGGGAGCTGCGTGACGACCGGCGAGAACAACTGCGCGCCGGCGGTACCGGTGGAGTCGTAACCCGCCTGTGAAATGCGATCGGATTCGGTGGCCAAGGCGTTCGCGAAGTCGTTGAGCTGGTTCGAATACGGAATCAGCTTGTTGTTGTAGGTGTCGAGCAAGCCGCCGAGCTGGCCGCCGGTGATATTGATGGCGGCCGGGTTCGTCGGGTTCGGCGGCGTGACGAAGTCGACCTGAAGCGCCGGCGTCCCGTTCGGGTTCGTGCCGACGATCGGACTGGCCAGGTGATAGGCCTCGGTGTCGTTGACGAGTGCTTGGCCGTCGACGGTCACGAGGGTCGAACCGTCGGCTTGGATCGAGGTGCTGGTCGGCAAGTAGGTTGAGAGCGTGTCGATCAGTTGATCGCGCTGGTCCTTGTAGGTGTTCGGGTTGTCGCCGATCGCCGTGGCCGCGCGGATCTGTCCGTTCAACGCCGCGATCTGATCGATCGTCGAGTTGATGGTCCCGATCAGCGTCGTCGCTTGCGTCTGCGTTTGCGTTTCCGAACTCTGGAGCGCCGCATTGGCACTGGAGATCGCCGAAACGAGCCCGTTGGCCGACGTCAGCACACCCTGTTCTTCCGCCGTGCCTTGCGGGTTGTTCGCGAGCGTCTGGATCGAGGTCTGAAAAGCCGCAAAGGCGGTGTTGATGCCGTTGGCCGGCTCACCGAAGCTCGACTGAAGCGAGCTCAAGATCCCCGATTCGGCGCTGTAGAAGTTCTGCGAGGACGAAGCACCACGGAAGAGCGCATCGTATGAATCCTGATGCACGCGCTGGATCGAACTGACGAGAATACCAGTTCCCTGCGTACCCGGCTCGAGGCCGACCGGCATGCCCGGTACACCGTCGATCGGCGGCAATTGACCGATGTTCACAATCTGCCGTGACGCGCCGGGCGTCTGCACGTTCGCAATGTTCTGCGCCGTTACGTCTTCAGCTTGCTGAAACGTTTCAAGCGCCGACCCTGCGATGTTCAGTCCGAGAAAACTCATGCGGATTCACGCTCCTGCGGAGCCTGAATCCACCTCGGCTGCGCCTCGTCAATCGGGATGAGAAGCGAACGGGAAAGATTCATGCTTTGCGACTCACGATCACGCTGGAGGTGCTCTTGGGTACGTTGCCGCGACGCTTGTAGGTGCCGGTGGATTCCGTCATCGCGTCGTGGATCAGTTCAACGGTCTTGCGCAGCCGCTCCATACCCGCCAGGATCAGCGCCTTGTTGTTGTTGACCGTAATCGCAAGCGAAATGCCCTTGATCGACATCTCGCGCGAAAGCTGCTGGAACGCGCGCCGCATCGGGCCGGGCGCGTACGCGCACACCTGCTCGAGCGTCAACTCGCCGAAGCCCGCCACTTGCATCTGCAGCCGCTTGCGCCGCGCTTGCTGATGCAGGATACGCTGACCCTCGAGCCGGCGTTCGCTGGCGTTGATCTTCTCGATATCTTTTTGCACGAGGGCTTCGGTCATCGCGAGCGCGACCACGTTCAGCTCGCCCAGAATCCGGCTCTCCTCTTGGAGCAGCGCCCGGAACCCATCCCAGGAAGCGCTCATGACGGCGCCTCGCTCGACCGCAGGGCTAGGCGGGCAGCGCCTCGAGGACGAGGCGTCCCAAGAGCTTTTCGACGATCTGCTCGGACGGCACGTAGTACTTGCCCTGGGCGATCCGCTGCTGCAGATCCTTGACCAGCGCCTCGCGATACATCGGCTCGGCCGTAACGCTCGCCGCCATCTCGGCAAAGCTCGCCGCTTCCGACGAACCGACGTAGTCCACGTCCGAGATTGCATCCGTATCGTACGAAACCGACTGGGCCGACTGCGCCTTCTTCTTGCGCAACGTCCGGTAGGCGGAAACCGCCGATTCGATCTCGGCCCGGCTGATGATCATGCCGCGAAAGCACCCCTTGCACTACGCCCTTGCTAGGGATAGTGTCGGAAACTCGCATGGCCGACTTTAGCTTGTTCACGGCTCATCCTCGTTCGTCGGGCTCGAGATCGAGGGCGGGGCGGTCATTCCGGGCGGCAGCTGGGGGGTGGACATCGAGGCCGGGAGGTTCGGAACCGCCGAGGAGCTGGCCAGGACCTGGGCGCGCAGCTGGTTCTCGATCATCTTGGCAATGCCGAAGCTGCCGGTCTGCGAGATCGCGTCGGCTTGCTTATCGGCAAGCATGTCCTGCCACATCGACTCGGCGTTGGATTCCTTGCCGAGGATGCCGTCCTTGGGAACCGTGCTCTGCATTTCTTTATAGAGCATGCCGACGAACACGCTCTCGAGCTGGGTCGCCGCGGCGTGCAGCTTCTTCAGCGCGGACTGCTGGTCGGCTGTGAGCGGAGCTGAGGAGGGGAGACCTTTGAGCGGATCCATCAGATAATATCGATATCGGCTTGCAGGGAGCCCGATTCGCGCAAGGTTTGCACAATCGAGATCAAGTCACGCGGCGAGACGCCGATCGTGTTGAGGGCCCGGACGACCTGGCTGAGGGTTCCCGCCCCGCTGATATAGATCAGCTTGCGGCCGCTCTCTGAGGTTTTGACGGTCGTGTTGGTCTGGGTCACGGTCGGCGCGTTCGAGAACGGACCCGCCGGCACGGCCGTATTTTGCGTGGAAATCGTGATCGAGAGGTTGCCGTGGGCGATCGCGACCGGCGCCAGCGTGATGTCGCCGCCCATGACGATCGTTCCGGTGCGCTCGTTGATGACGACCTTGGCCAGCTGATCGGCATCGATCTTCAGATCGCCGGCGTCGGCGAGAAACGAGACCGGATCGTTCACGTAGTGCGTTGGCAGCGTGACGCGGATCGTCGCCGCGTCCAGCGCATGCGCCGTACCGCCGCCGAAGCGCTTGTTGAGCGCGGTCACGGCGTGCTCGGCGGTCTTGTAGTCGGGGGTCGAGAGCACGTACGACAGACCGCTCGGATCCTGTTGCAGGTTCGTGATCATGTCGCGCGCGATGACCGCCCCGCCCGGCACGCGGCCGGCCGTGACGAAATTCTTGGCGATCGAGTTGCCGGTGCCGGTGTCGGCCGAGAAGCCGCCGACCGAGATCGGACCTTGTGCCGTCGCGTANNACGAGGTTGTTGGGGCCGCGCAGTTCGGTCAGCACCAGCGTGCCGCCCTGCAGCGTCGTCGAATCGCCGAGCGCCGAGACCAGCACGTCGGCGTTGTCGCCCGAGTGCGCGAACGGCGGCAGCTTGGCCGTCACCATGACGGCCGCGACGTCGCGCGTGCGCACGTCGGTCGAGGCGGTCGAAAGCCCGAACGTCTGCAAGATGTTCTGAATCGTTTTGCTCGTGAAGAGCACCGACGTCGAGTCACCGGTCTGGTTGAGGCCGACCACGATGCCGTAGCCGATCAACTGGTTGGCGGTGACGCCTTGCACGTTGGCGATATCTTTGAGCAGCACGCCTTGCGCCGAAACGCGCGCCGGCAGCGCGACGAGCAGCGCCAGCATCGCGAGCGTGAGGACGGCGGCCAGGTTACGCTTCATCGTGGCGATCATCCGAAAAAGAACCCGATGATTTTTTGCAAGATGCCGCGATTCTTTTCTTGCGTGTCGATGCCGCTGAACTTCGCATCGATATTCGCGACCAGCGAGGAGAGAACGCTATCGGTGTTGTCGATGTCCTCGCCGCGAATCGTGCCCGTGACGTGGAGGGCTTGGGGCACGCCGTTGATCGTGAGCTTCTGATCGCCGGCGACCTGCATCGCGCCGCTCGGCAGCACGTTCGTCACGACGGCCGTCATCGAGCTCGTGAAGGTCTGCACGATCGTCTGCGTCTTGGCGAGGCCCGTGTTGCTGCCGGCGCCGAGGCTGCCGGGCAGACGCAAGATCGGCAGGTTGAAGAGTCCCGTCCCGCCCGCGATCGTGTTGCTGTAGGTGTTCGCCGTCGTCGACGCGTCCGAGTTGTTGGCGCTGCCGTTGAAGTTGAAGACGATGTGAACCAAGTCGCCGACTTGCGAGGCTCGATGATCGGCCCCGAGGTGCATCGGATGTCCGGGAGCGGCCGCCGGTGGACCGGCGACGTAGAGCGTATCGGCGGCGGCGGGGCCGGCCAAGGCCAGTACCGCAGCGGCGATGAGCGACGCCTGCTTGATCATTCGGCTTCTTCTCCTTCGGGGAGGGTGAGTTCCACACGGTTCGGACCGGTGACGGTCCCGGAAAGAATGCGATTTGTCTGCTCGTTATACACGGTGACCGATTCACCCAGACCGCCGCCGGTCCGCGCGATCACGTCGGCCGTCAGCGAGACCGGGCCGTCACGCACGATGAGAATCGCGCCCGCACCGGCTTTGACCAGTTCGTTGACCGCGGTCTGTTCGACGAAGATCTGCTGGCCGCGCGGTGTTGCGGCGCGGAGCTTCCGGCCGACCAGCGACGCGATATCGACCGACGGACGGCCGTTCGAGAGCACGCGCGCGAGCGTCAGATCATCGGCACCGAGGAGCGCGCCGGGCGCGAGATCGTGCGCCGCAACGGCGGTATGGATGTACTGTTGCACGCGGTAGCCGTTGGTTACGGTCTTCGCGACGCGCCCGTCGACCACGAGCTGCACCGGAACCGCGATGTAGGTTGCGTACACGAACGGCGGGAGCGGCATGATCTCGACCTTGCCGAGCGGCACGGATTGGTCGGCCAGATGAAACGCCGGCACGACCGAACGGTCGGCGTCGTGGATGAGGCCGCCCGCGAGCTTATCGGTGACGGCGCTGATCTGCGCACCGGTGACGTTCTGCGTGACCATCGGTGCCAGCGCCACCGTCGATGCAGACAATGCCGCGGCCGTCGTGGTGCACACCACGAGCGGCAGGAGCATGACGGCGACGAGGCGGCGCAGCATCGGTGTTACGACGACTTCGTATTGACCGCGGTCGCGAGCACTTGGTCGGCGGTCGAAACGGCTTTGGAGTTCGCTTCGAACGCGCGCTGCGCGGTGATCAGGTTGACGATCTCGGTCACGACCGAGACGTTGCTCTGCTCGAGGTAGCCGCCTTGGATCGAACCCGTGCCGTTGAGCTGCGGGGCCGAGATCTGCGGAGCGCCCGAGGCGGCCGTTTGGATGTACAAGTTCTGGCCCTGCGGCGAGAGACCGGCCGGATTCGCGAAGCGCACGAGCGTGATCTGACCGAGCTGCGTGGGTGCGAGCTGACCGGGGGTCAACGCGGTCACGGTTCCGTCTTGACCGACCGAGACTTGCGTCGCGTTGGCCGGGACCGTGATTTGCGGGCTCAGGAAGTAGCCGTCGGCGGTGACGATCGAACCGTTCGAGTCCGTCTTGAACGAACCGTCACGCGTGTAGGCGGCGGTGCCGTTCGGTAGCGTGACCTGGAAGAACCCGTCGCCCTCGATCGCGAGATCGAGCGGGTTTGAGGTTTGCTGCAGCACGCCTTGCGTGAATTCTTTTTCCGACGCACCGATCTTCACACCCAAGCCGACGTCTTGACCGACGGCGATCTGCGAAGCACCGACCGGCGTACCGGGAGCGCGCAGTTGCTGGTAGATCAAGTCCTGGAAATGCGCCAGGTTGTCGCGAAACCCGGTGGTGTTCACGTTCGCCAAGTTGTTGGAGATCGTGTCGATGTTGTACTGTTGGGCGATCATGCCGCTGGCGGCGGTGAAGAGTGCTCGCATCATGGTGGTTTAAGGGCTCCCTTTAGCTATTGCGGCCGACGGTGGCGATCGCCTGATTCGTGGCGTCGTCTTGGGTCTGGATACTCTTTTCGTTGGCGTCGAACCAACGCTCGGCGTTGATGAGGTCGACGATCGACTTCACCACATCGCCGTTGCTCTTTTCTTCCGAATACTGAAGCACGCTGGTCTGCGTCGCGGGATGGACGCCGGCATTCTGCGCGGCGGTATAGCCGGTGGATCCTTGCGGCTGCAGCGCTTGAAGGTTGTTGAACTCGAACACGCCGATCTGCGCGGTCGTGGCGCCGTCGACGTTGACGTTGCCTTGCGTGTCGACTTCGATCTTACCGAGCGCCGGCATCGGGATCGGATTCCCGGCGGCACTGAGGACGGTCTTGCCGTCGACGGTCGCGAGCGTGCCGTCCGCGGCGCGCATGAACGAGCCGTCGCGCGTGTACTGGATCTGACCCGTGGCGGGATCTTGGACCGCAAAGAAGCCCGGGCCCGAAAGCGCGAACGAATACGTGTTGCCGTTCATCGCGATCTGGCCTTGCTCGAAATTCGTCGGCGTCGCGTAGACATCGGAACCCGTACCCATCGGCCCGACCGGATCTTGCGCGGCGACGCCGGGCAAACGGTTGAGCGGGTTCTGACCGGGATCGGTCTGGAACCGGTAGAGTTCCTGTTGCGGCTGCGATTCGATCTGCAGCAACGTGCGTTTGAAACCATTGGTCGACGAGTTTGCGAGATTATTCGAAACGTTGTCGATCATGGCTTCCGCAACCATTGCGCCGGCCGCTGAAGTGTATAACCCGCGAATCAAAAGAAAAACCCCTCCGCACACCAGGTTGTCGCCGTTACCGGGCGACCACGGAACCGTCAATCAATCGGGTTCCGTCGCGGCCCCCACCGTGCGAGGGTAGTCCAGCCGCGCTATATGTAGCATCGGCATCTGAGCCGTCGACTTTAGGCGAGCCTGGTTGAAAAGGCGCTCCGCCCCAGGCTGCGCGCCCCCCACGCCTAGGCGTGGGGCCCCTGTCCGAGCTCGCAACAACAAAGAAAAAGCGCCACGATTACGCGGCGCTCGCTCCGGCACCATCGTGCCGGTTCCCCTATCAGCCTACACTTGCAGGCGCGAGATCTCCGAGTACGCGTCCAGCAGCTTGGTGCGGATCGACATCATGTATTGCATGGCAAGGTTCGCTTCCTCGACCGAGGTCACGACCTTCTGGATGTCCCCCGTGGCGCCGGTGGCCAGGTCGCGCATGTTGTCGTCGGACGTGTTGAGCTTGTCGTTCACGTCCCCGAGCATCTTCTCGAGGGTGTTCTTGAAGGTGACGTTGGGGTCCGAGGTCCCGGGGATCGCCGAGACGTCGGGGGTCTCGTCGGACTTCTTCGTGCCGCCGATGTCGGGGACGAAGCTCGCCGGGGTGATGCTGCCGAGGGCGCTGGCGTAGTCCACGGTCAGCTCTTCAGCAGATTCAGGGCGGCGTTGCCGATGTTGCGGGACTCAGAGATCGCCGTCACGTTGGCCTGGTAGGCACGGGACGCGGCGATCATGTCGACCATTTCTTTGACCACGTCGATGTTGGGCATGTGGACGTAGCCGTTGGCGTCGGCGTCGGGATGGGTCGGGTCGTAGACCATGCGGTCGGGACCCGGGTCGCTGACGATGCCGACGGCCTGGACGCCGTCGCGGGACTTACCCGGGTCGGCATCGTCGCTGTTATCGAGCGGATTGAAGTCCGGATCTGACGTCTGTTCTTGCTTCTGCGCGAAGACGACCAGCTGGCGTTTGAACGCGCCGCCTTCCGGCGTGCGCGTCGTGTTCACGTTGGCGAGGTTGTTCGCGATGACGTCCATCGCGAGGCGTTCGGCGGAGAGACCGGACGCGCTGACCTCGATCGAGTCGTACATACCAGCCATCGGTTAGACTTTCTCCTGAATCGCTTCGCGAATCCGCGAATACTGTTGCGAGAGCAACGCGTGCATGGTCTGCGAATACGATGAATTTATTGCCAATTTCGCCATTTCCTGATCGAGGTCGACGTTTGAACCGTCGACGCGCATCTGCTGCGTGTCGTCGATCGTGGTCGTCACCTTGAACGGTTGCGGTTCGAAATCGGGGCCTTCCGCGATCTGTTTGTCGTCGTCCGTCACGAGCGCGAGCTCGGAAGAATCGTCGTAGCGCGGCAGCTCGGCAGCGAGCGCTTCTTTGAAGTCGACGTCCGACCGCTTGAAGCCCGGCGTATTGATGTTCGCGATGTTGTTCGCGATGGCGTCATGGGTTTGGCGCGCCCCGCTACCAGCGTTTTTCAGCATGCTGATGGTAGGGCCGAACATCGAAGATGCGCCCGTTGGTGCATCCATGGACATATCGCTCATCTATTGGTACTTCGGCGTCTGCGCCTCGAATCTTAGTCCTAGACGCTGAATTGGGCGGCGTGGAGGCCCGCGTAGGAGCCCCCGGAGGCGATCAGGGCGTCGTGGGTGCCGGTCTCCCGAACCTCGCCGCTCTCGATATACAGGATCTTGGTGGCCCGGCGGATCGTCGAGAGGCGGTGGGCGATGATCAGGGTCGTCCGGCCCGGGAGAATACGGTCGAGCGCTTCCTCGATCAGGTGTTCGGAGTGACTATCCAAGGCGCTGGTGGCCTCGTCGAGGATGAGGATGCGGGGATCGCGCAAGATCGCGCGGGCGATCGCCACCCGCTGCCGCTGACCGCCCGAGAGCCGCACGCCGCGCTCGCCGACCCGGGTGTTGTACCCGTCGGGAAGGGCGGAGACGAACTCGGCGACGTTGGCTTCGCGGGCGGCGGCCAGCACCTCGGCGTCGGTGGCCTCGAGCCGGCCGTACCGGATGTTGTCGGCGATCGTGCCGTTGAAGAGCTGGGTTTCTTGCGGGACGAGGGCGATCGCCCCGCGCAGGTCGTCCAAGCGGATCGTGGCGATGTCGACCCCGTCGAGCGTGATGCGCCCGCCCTGCGGCGAGTAGAAGCGCGGCACCAGGTTGGCGATGGTCGACTTGCCGGCGCCCGAGGGCCCGACCAGCGCGACGATCTCCCCGTGCAGCATTTCGGCCGTGAAGCCGTCCAGCACCGGCGCACCCTCGGGGCTATAGGCGAAGCGCACGTTCTCGAAGCGAACGTCGCCGACGACCGACGGCATCCGCACCGCGCCGGGCGGATCGTCGGCTTCGATCGGCAGATCGAGCACCTCGAACACGCGCGACGCGCCGACGAGCGCGCGCGAGAAATCGCCGAGAAAAATCGAGAAGCGGTTCATCGGGTTGATCGTCAGCGCCATCGCGCCGAAGAACGCGATCGCCTGAGCCGGTGCGATGCGGCCGGCGCCGATTTCGCTGACCACCATCACGACGATGACGATGATCGCGAGCGAGACGATCGTGGCGATGACCGGCGACTGCGTCTGGTTGAGCTGCGTGACCTTCATCTGCGCTCCGAAGTACGCGTCGTTGGCGCCCGCGAAGCGATCGCGCTCGAAGTTCTCGCGCCGGAAAGCCTTCACCACGCGCTGATTTCCGAGGACCTCGGCGAGATTGGATGACACGTCGGCGATGCGTTCCTGTGCCATGCGCGTGCTGACCGTAACCAACCGGTTGAAGCGACCGATGACGATCGAAACGATCGGCGTGCACGCCAGCAGCACGATCGCCAGCACCCAGTCGAGCGAGACCATCCACGTGACCGCAGCCACGAACGTCACCGTGACCTGCACCATCTGCGGCAGCGAAATGCTCACCGCGTCGATCATCAGTCCGAGGTCGATCGAAAAGCGCGACATGAATTCGCCGGGCCGCCAGCGATCGTAATCGGCCAGCGACATCCGGTTGACGTGATCGAACATGCGCGCGCGCAGCGNNGCCGCAGACGAGCCACAGCGCGCCCCAATCGATGATCGTGGGCATGGTGACGCCGTGAACGACCGGCTGGTAGTGGATGACCCGCGTCATCAGCAAACCCGGCAGCTGCAGCAGCACCGTGGGGGCGATACCGGCGATCACGCCCAGGAGCATCGCCACCCCGACGCGTCCCAGATACGGGCGCGCCTCCGCGTAGATACGATGCAGGACCACCGAGCGTTCCACGCACCGCGCTTTGCGCGCCAAGCGGCGAAACCTTCGCTGCGGTCGCCCGGTACATGCGACGAAACCCGATGGGAGGCCAAAGCGTGGACTGTTATTTTCATCATGCGGTGCCGTCCGTGGCCCGCTGCGCGGACTGCGGTAAGTCCATCTGCGCGACGTGCCGCGACGAGCAGGGCGCCTGCCCGAGCTGCCGTCTTGCCGCACGAATCGACCAGGCTGCCGCCCAGCGGCAAACCCTGGCCGGCGGCGTCGGACCGTCCTCGCAGCCGAGCGGAGGCTACGCGGACGCGAGTCAGTGGCGCCGGCAATGGCAATCTCAGGCGTCGGCGGCGCCCCCGCGATCGAGCGCCGTCGCCAACGTGCGGCCGGAATCGCGCGCGCTGGTTGCGCTGGGCTACCCGTTCTGGCCGCTCGCGCTGCTCGCGCTCTTCGACCGCTCGGGCTCGAATTTCGTCCGCCGTAACGCGTGGCAGGCGCTCGGTTTCAACGCCGGCATGTACGGCCTCGGCTGGCTGTTCTCATCGATCGCCATGATCCCGCTCATCGGAATCTCGGCGTGGCCGCTGCTGCCGTTCATCGTTCCGGTCACGATCGTGGCGAGCGTGATCTACGCGGTCAAGGTCTGGCATGGCGATGACGTGCACGTGCCGTTCGTCTCCGACATCGTCGACCAGAAGCTCTCGCCCAGCTAGACCGCGACCTCGGCTCGATAGCGGGCGAGAAACGCCCGCGCCGCTTCCTCGTGATCGAGGATCGGCGCCGGATATTGGCGCGCGCCGAAGAGCGGGAGCGCGAGTTGCGGTTGGCGTTCGCCGCGCTCGAAGATCGTCGCGTCGGGGAGACCGGCGAGTTCGGGAATCCAGCGGCGCACGTAGCCGGCCGCCGGATCGAAGCGGTGCGCCTGTTTGACCGGATTGTAGATGCGCGGGTAAGCGGCGAGATCGGCGCCGACACCGGCCACCCACTGCCAGTTGGCCTTCGCGAGCGCCGGATCGTCTTCGATGAGGAAGCGGTCCCATTCGTCGCGGCCGACGCGCCAGTCGACGCCCAGATCGAAGCACAAGAACGACGCGCTGATCGCGCGCACGCGCGGGTGCATCCGCCCCGTTGCGCGCAGTTCGCGCATTCCCGCATCGACCAGCGGAAACCCCGTCGTGCCGCTGCGCCACGCGTCGAGCTGCGGATGCGTGCGGGCGAACGCGAAGCGCCGCATCTTCTCTTGCAGCGGCGCGTCGTCAAGGGCGTCGTTGTACCAGCCGAGTTGCAGAAAGAAATCGCGTTGCGCCAGCGCGCGCAGCCACAGCCGGACCGCCGTCGTTTCCTCGATCAGCAGAAAGGGGTCCGTTGCGCGCGCGCACGCCCCGCGCACCGCGCTGCGCGCCGACACGAGACCGAACGAGAATTCGGCCGAGAGCTCTGAGGTGGCGCCGGCGTCGGGAACGTTGCGCGCGATGCCGTAGCCGAGGATCGGGCCGTTGATGAACGCCGCGAGCTTCTCCGCGGCCGCCGCCGGCGATACCGGTCCCGCGTCGTCGTCGCGGCCGCCGAACTCGGCCGCCACCGGCAGCGCTTCGCTGGCCACCTCGACCCGGGAGAAGTGGACCGGGGGCGGCGCGTCGACCGGAATCAGGGTGCGCCAGCGCTCGAAGTACGGCACGAACGCGCGCCAACCGTCGCCGCTGCGATGCGCTAGCGCGAGATCTTCGGGCGGCACGACCGGCGCATCGTGCGCCGCGACGACGCGGATCCCCGATTCTTCCAGCGCGCCTTGGACGTCGCGATCGGCACGGATCTCTTTGGCATCGTAGCGGACGCTCCAGGCGACCGTTTCTGCGCCGATCCCGCGGGCCAGCGAACGCAAGCTGGCGGCGGTCGCGCCGCGGCGCACGATTAGCCGGCCGCCCCGGGCAGCGATGGCTGCATCGAGGGCGGCGACCGCAGCGCAATAGTAGGCCGCACGCCGGGGTGACGCCCGCAAACGGGCCGAGCGCACCGGATCGAGGACGAGCACGGGCACAACCTCGCCGTACCGAGCGGCTTCGGCGAGCCCGAGGTGATCCTCAACGCGCAAATCGCGCGTGAACGCGAAGAGCGTCTTCAGCGCGCGAACCGGCGGTCGATCATAGGCCGCCGTTCTTCGCTTCGCGTCAAAGCTTCCTTTGCTAGGCGGGACGCCCCGGCTCACAATCTCCGCGGGGTAAGAGGAGAACTGTAAAATTCTTGCTCAATTCTCTTGCGTGCCTCGCATTGCTCTGCGCGCGTGCTCGACGCGCGACGTGACGCGACTCGTGAACGATGGCGTTCTCGCGGGTGCGCTGCCGCCTGGGGAGAGCTGGCCCGCCCGTGCCGCTCAGTGGCTCGAGGAAATGCGGGAAGGCCGGCGGCTCGTCATGATCGCGGAGTTCGACGGCAAGATGGTCGGTATGGGCCAACTGATCTTCAAGTTCGCCAACGGCTACCAAGACGCCGAGGCGGCCAACGGGACCGATATCGCGATGATCGATTCGATCCGCATGCGCCCGGATGCGCCGGCGAATCTCTCCACGCACATCATTTCCGAACTCGAAAAGTACGCGAAGAAAACTCAGCGCATCAAGACCCTTACGTTCCTCGTGCCGATGGACAACAACCGCGTGCTCAACCAAGTGAAGAGCTGGGGCTTCGAAGAATTCCGCATCATGCCGGAAGGCGCGAAACTGCTCGCCTTCTTCCGCAAACGCATCGCCTGACGCCGTCCGCGATCACGCGCAAACGCGCGGCGGCACTGCTCTTGGGCGGTGCGGCGCTCGGCGCGCTCGGAGCGCGCGCTCGCGCACAAACGGCGATAACGCTGCGCATCGCATCGATCCCGCTCGAGTCTTCCTGCGAGGCCGCGTACGCGCGCGACATGGGATTTCTCGCCAAAACCGGGCTCGAGGGCGACATCCAGACTATGGTCAACGGCGCCGCGATCGCGGCCGCAATCGTCTCCGGCGGAATCGACATCGGCTACATCCCGGTCGACACGCTCGCTGCGATTCACCAGAAAGGCATACCGCTCGTCGCCGTGGCGCCGTGCACGGAGTACGTCTCCGGCGCGCAGACCGGCGCACTGCTCGTCGGCGCGAACTCGCCGGTGCACACGGGGAAAGACCTCACCGGCAAAACCGTGGCCGTCGTCGCGCTCAACGGCGTAACGCACCTTGCCACCCGAGCCTGGATCGATCAGACCGGCGGTGATTCAGCGACGGTCAAGTACGTCGAGTTAGCACCGTCGGCCATGCCGGCGACGGCGAACCCTATCTCGAGATCGCGAAGAAAACGGACCGCGTCCTCTTCTACGGCAACGATGCCATCGCTAAGCACTACCTCTCGAGCGTTTGGTGCGCGGCGGCGCCCTGGGTCAAGGATCATCCCGACGCGGTGCGCCGCTTCGCGGGCGCGATGCGTGAAACCGCGCTGTGGGCCGGCAAAAACCCGGCTCGCGCGGGCGAACTCTACGCGATCTACTCGAAAACTGACCCGGTGGTCGTCGCGTCGACGCCGCGCGTGCGTTTCACCAGCGAGTTCAGCCCGTCACTAATCCAGCCTTTGATCGACGCGTCCGCCAAATACAACGGGTTCAAGAGCTTTCCGGCCCAAGACATCCTCTACGCGCCGGCGCGCTGAGTCTTACGGCAAGAGCACGATTTCGCCGATGTGCTCGCCAACCCGTGGCTAACAGATCCAAACGTGACTGGAAACGTTATTGCAGACGTGCGGATCGCCGCTCGTTTGGCAGTGGTTTGCCGGCGTGTTGCCGCATTTCCCCGGAGAGCACTGCGGGCACTGAGCCCCGCAAGTGTTGGACTGGTGCGGTTCCTGCGGACGCCCTTGCGAAGTTGCTTCAGCCATTTGCGTATCTCCAAATCGGCCCTTCGTAGCAGTCGAACAGCTAGGTTTGCCGCCGCTGAGCGCTCTCCGGCCGAGCAACCGACCGCACAACAGGCACATACTCCGTCCAGCATCGGACCGCCGTATTCGTAGATGCGGACGGCGGCCATCGAGCCGTTCATTGCGCGCTCGACGCCGACGCTAAGATGTCGATCGTATCGACGGTGAAATCGCCGCGCGGGGTGATTTCAAAATAGCCCACGACGTCGTTCGACAACGTTTGCTGGAGCGAGCGTATCGCTTCCGCCCGAACCTGCGGCGTGTTCATGCGCTCGATCCACGACGCAAATTCGAGGTGCAAGCGACGCATCACTGTGCGTTCGATCCGGAACCCGGCCTGCGTGAGCAGTTGCTCCCACTCGCGCGGTGAGTAGTCGCGCACGTGCGATGGATCGCGGAACACTTCGATCGCCTGCAAGAACGTATCGAGTACGGGGCGCGCCGGAGCCGCAACATCGATGAACACCGCTTGGCCCGAATCGCGCAACACGCGCCGCGCCTCGGCGAGGCCTTTGGCAATGTCGTCCCAATGATGCGCGCTATAGCGCGTCAGCACGAGATCGAACGTGCCGTCGGCAAACGGCAGCGACGTCACGGAGCCGGCAACCGTGCCGACGTTCTCGAGCCCGCGCTCCTTTGCAACCGAGGCGACGGTCGCCAACATCTCGGTCGAGAGGTCGTACGCCACCACGTCGGCAACGTGCGGCGCGACGGTGAAGCTCACGTGTCCACCGCCGCAGCCGAGGTCGAGCACGCGTACGCGGCCGGCCGTCGCCGCCAGCGCGGCGATCTGCTGGAGGTCTTCGCCTTGCGAATGAACCGTGCTCGCGACATATTGCGTGCTGCGGCTGCCGAACTGCGCGACGATCAGCGCGTCTTGCGTGGCGGAATTTGTCTGATCCACGCGACGCCGTTCTGCGCTTGCGCAAGCATACCCGGTCGCGAACCGGGCCACCGGCAAAGTGGCCGGCGTCACGTAACAACGATCACGTCCGACCTCGAACGCCGCAAACACTCGTGAAGGCGGTTAACCGCCGATTTCGCTTAGGGCTCGCATGGCGCTGGCGGTTTGGCCGACGTCGAGGTGGTGGCGCTCGGGTTTAACGTACATCGAGCCGCGCAGGATCGCGATGAGCGCTTCTTCGCCGGCGCGGTCGCGGATGGGCGTGCGCAGGTCGATGAAATGATCGCCGAAGAGGCACAGCTTCAGCCGGCCGTCGGCGGAGAGACGGACGCGGTTGCACGTGTCGCAGTAGTCGTGGGAGAGCGGCGAGATGACGCCGACGCTGCCGGCGGCGCCGTCGAAGGCGTAGTAGCGCGCGGGACCGTTGCCCTTGGGTCCCTCGACCGGTTGCAGGTCGCCGTTTGCGCGAATGCGATCGAGGATCTCCGTCGCGCTGATGTACTGGTTGGTGTGGCCGTCGACGTTTTCGTGCACGGGCATCACTTCGATGAAGCGCACGGCAACGGCACGATCGCGCGTCATCTCCGCGAACGCTTGCACTTCGTCGTCGTTCTGGCCGCGCATCACGACGCAGTTCAGTTTGATCGGCCCGAGGCCGGCGGCAACGGCGGCGTCGATGCCGTCGAGCACGCGCTGCAAACCCGGCCGGCGCGCGATCGCTTCGAAGCGGTCTTCACGCAGCGTGTCGAGCGAGATGTTCGCGCGCTTGAGACCCGCGTCGACCAAGCCTTGCACCTGCTCGGCCAGGAGCAGTCCGTTGGTCGAGAGCGCGATGTCGTCGATGCCGGGGATCGCGGAGAGCATCGAAACGAGACGCTTGAGGTCTTTGCGGATCAGCGGCTCGCCGCCGGTGAGGCGAATGCTGCGCACGCCGACTTTCGCCGCGGCGCGCACGATCTCGGCGATCTCCTCGTAGGTGAGGATCTCGCGCTTGTCGATCCACGGCAAGCCCTCTTCGGGCATGCAATAGACGCAGCGCAGGTTGCAGCGGTCCGTCACAGAGATCCGGAGGTCGGTATGGACACGGCCGAAGGAGTCGACGAGTGGGCCGGCCGCCGGCATCGCGCCGCCGGCCGTTCGGGGCGCCGAGATCACGATCGGGACGGCCCTCGGTGGGGCGACGTCTCTGGCGACCTGGTCTTGGATCGGCTTTCCTTTCGTGCCTCGCGGGCGCGCGTTGCGCGACCCGTCCTCACCTCGAGCCTACAGACGGCCGGGCGGCACCCTACAGGGCAGGGCCCTGAGCTGCGGACACGGCCCGTTGGCTCCCTGCGAGCGAGGCGGCGGTGAGCTGCAGGCGGCCAGTTGTGGTCTCCAGGAAGACCTGGGCCCGGAGCCCGTCGGGACCGTAAGCGGTCACGTCGGAGGGCGCGGAGACGATCGTCCAGGCCGAGCCGACGATGGCGCAGGTCTGGCCTGCTTGGCCCTTCTGGCCGATGCCCCAGAGCACGAGGCAGACGTGCTCGGCCTCGGGCGAAGCTGCCCGCACCCAGATCGAGAAGGTGTAGCTCTGACCGGGCGCCATGTCCGCCGCGACGTCCTGGTAGAGGGAGCCGCCTGCCTTGGACGTGCGGACCTCGAGGAGGTCGCTGCCCTCGGGCAGGCCGCCGGCCGTCTTGGCATGGGCCCGTATCCCACCGCCGGGCGCCGGCGCGAACCTCCAGCCGGCGGTGAGCCCGTGCTGGAAGCTGGCGTTCTCGAGGCCGTCGTTCACGAGCGAGGCCCCCGTCAGGTCCAGCAGAGCCTTGGCGGTGTCGACGAAGACCTGCGCCCGCAGCGCGCCGAGGCCGGCAGCGGTGACGTCATAGGGGGCGGACACGAGCGTCCAGGCCGGACCGAGCACGGCGCAGGTCTGCCCTGACTGGCTGTTCCTCCCCACGCCCCAGAGCACGAGGCAGACGTGCTCGGCCTCGCGGGAAGCTGCCCGCGCCCAGATGGAGAAGGTGTAGCTCTGGCCGGGCGAGAGCGCTGCGGGCACGTCCTGGTAGATCGAGCCGCCCTTTCTCGAGCTGCGGACCTCGAGCAGGTTGCTTCCCTCCGGCAGTGCGGCCGCCCGGCCCGCATAGGCCGTGATGCTGCCGCCGCGGGCGGCGAGGAAATGCCAACCGGAGGACAGCTCGCCCTCGAAGCTGGCGTTCTTCAGGCCGTCGTTCACGAGCGAGGCGCCCGTGAGATCGAGCCGGGCCTTCGCCGTGTCCACGAAGACCTGCGCCCGCAAGGTGGCGAGGCCAGAGGCGGTCACGTCGTAGGGGGCGGACACGACGGACCATGTCGGGCCGAGCACGGCGCAGGTCTGCCCGGCCTGGCGGCCGCGGCCGATGCCCCACAGGACGAGGCAGATGTGCTCTTTCGCGGGCGAGGCCGACCGCGCCCAGATCGAGAACGTGTAGCTCTGACCTGGCGCCAGCGGCGCGGGCACGTCCTGGTAGACCGAGCCGGCGACCTTGGAGCTTCGAACCTCGAGCATGTTGCCACCTTCGGGCAGGCCGGGCACCTTGGCCGCGCGCTCCTGGAAGATTCCTCCGGGCGCGGCGAGGAAGAGCCAGCCGCGCGTGAGGTTGTGCTCGAAGCTGGCGTTCTGGAGCAGGTTCAAAGACGCCCCGGCCGCAGGCGGCGTGGCGCCGGGATGGTGGATGACCCCGATGACCGGGAAGCCGCTCACCCAGGGTGTGGTCATCGTCAGCCTGCCGCCGGACAGGACGCCCGTGGTGTACAGGTACCCGTTCTGCTGCACCAGCTGCACGAAGTAGGTGCCGGGGCCGATCGGGGTCACGGCGTTGACGATCCCGGCGTGGCCTGGTTCGACCCCGCCCGGGCTCTGATAGCTGACGACGTCACCGGGGGAGAGGAACGAGATCGAGCCTTGGGGCTGCTTGGCGAGGCCCCCCGGTGCGGTGGCGTACATGTCGGCGCCATTCCCGTTCCAGGTGGCGCCGATCCAGCCGCGCTCGACGTAGAGCCGGTCGACGAGCTCGACGCACTGCCACTCCTCGCCGGTGACGATCTTTCCGACGCGGAAGACCCCTCCGCAGCTCGATCCGGTGCCGGCGTCCGCGCCGTTGCTCAAGACGTCCACGCCGTTGCCGCCGAGCCAGGCGTAGCCCGGGAGGACGACGGAGCCGCAGCCGTAGCCGTAGCCCGCCGCAGGGCGGGCGCGGGCCGAGGCACCGGCCGTGGCCCCGGCGGGCCGCGAGGTCAGCTGCAGGCTCCCGACGAGCGCGACCGCGACGGCCATCGTGCCGAGCAGGGTGCGGTGTCGCAGCCTGGCTGGTGCAAAGGACCTCAAGGCGAGCCAGCCTAGGCGGCCTTCAGACGGCTGCCGGACGGCTGAGCGGGAACGGGCCCGGCGACGCCGTGGCGGCCGTCAGGAGGCCCTGCGGCGCCTCGTGCCGGAGGAGGCCTCGGCCACGGCCTGCTCGAGCTCCTCGCGGCTCATCTTGGATCGTCCGGCGATGAGAAGCTCGCCTGCCCGCCGCAGCAGCTCTGCCCGGCTCGCGCCCGCCGTCTTCTGGCCCCCTGCCTTGGGCACCGGGACCGGTGCCTTTCGGGTCGCGGTCGGGCGGGAACGCCCGGCACGCGCGGCCGGCTCGCTACGACGCCCGTTGCCGGTCGCGGCGGCGGGCACCTCGGAGCGGCCGCGGGCGGCGTTCACGCTCGCCTGCAGGGCGGCCAACAGGTCCACGACCGGCGCCGGCTCGGCGCGCGGGCCCTCGCTGACCACAAGGGTGCCGGAGCGCTTCTGGTCTATGAGCTCTTCGACACGCTGGCGGTAGGTGTCCTGGTAGCGCTCGGGTTCCCAGTCTGTCGTCATCGAGTCGATGAGGAGCTTGGCCATCTGCGTCTCACGGTCCTCGAAGGTCGCTTTGACAGGCAGGACGTCGATCTCCTGGACCGGGTCGCGGACCTCGTCGGCGAACAGCAGCGTCTCGAGCACGAGCGCGGACT
>PLTN01000181.1 GCA_003164495.1 Vulcanimicrobiota bacterium | reverse complement strand
GCAAGCGACGCCGGAAAGTTCGTCTGCGCGTCGGCCGGCCACCACATGGAATGCGTGCTGGCCGCGCATGGTTCGGGCGCGGCCGCGCTCTCGCAGAGCACCGGCAAGACCGTACTGAACTGCGATATCGGCGGCGGAACGACGAAGCTCGGACTTTGCAGCGGCGGCCACGTGATCGCCACCTGCGCGTTCGCCGTGGGCGGACGGCTGATTGCGTTCGACGATACCGGTGCCGTCGCGCGTCTCGACGAGCCCGCCGCAACGGCGGCGCGCGCATGCGCTGTCACGCTCGTCGCCGGCTCGATCCCCGCGCAGAACGACATCGCGATGATCGTCGATGCGATGGCGCGCACGATCGCAGGCTACATCCGGCGCGATCCGCCGTCGGCGCTCGCGAGCGAGCTGCTCCTCACGCAACCGCTGACCGGACCGCAACCCGAACTCTTGACGTTCTCCGGCGGCGTTTCGGAGTACATCTACGGTCGCGAATCGCGCACGTTCGCCGACATCGCGTTGCCGCTGGCGCGCTCCGTGCGCAGCGCCTGCGCGGATCTCCCGCTCGAACTCGTCGATCCCGGCGCGGGCATTCGCGCAACGGCGATCGGCGTCTCGCAGTTCACCGTGCAGGTCAGCGGGCGCACGATCTTCCTCGGCACGGTCGCGCTGCCGTTGCGTAACTTGCCGGTCGTCGCGCCGCACCTGCACACCGGCGGTGACATCCATCCCGATATCGTGGCGAAGGCCATCGAGCTCGCACGCGAACGGCTGGACGTCGAGCGCGATGCCGCGCATGCGATCGCCGTGAGCTTTCGCGGCACCCCGAACTACGAACGGCTCACAGCGCTCGCAACCGGCATCGCGAAGAGCGTGCGCGATTCGGGCGGCGCGCCGCTGGTCCTCATCATCGACGGCGACATCGGACAGTCGCTCGGCCGATTGCTGCAGCACGAGCTTCACGTCGAGCGTCCGTTGCTCTGCATCGATGCGCTCGAGCTCGGCGAGTTCGATTTCGTCGACATCGGCAAACCCGTCGAACTCGCGCGCGGCGTCCCCGTCGTTGTAAAGTCGCTGCTCTTCGGCCGCTAGTCGGGCTTGCCCGACGACGGCGGCTTGGGCGCAGCCCAAACGCAACGGATTCACGGAACGTGAATCCAGAACGGGAAGCGGCGTTCGCGAAGGCCAACGAACCCGGGATGTTCGTGGACCGCAGGCCGCCTTCGATGAGCCGTCGCGCTGCAATTGCCGGCGCGAGCGCAACGCTCGCGGCTGCCGCAAGCCGCCCGGCGTACGCGCAAACGGCGGCGATGGCGGCACTGATCGCCGCGGCAAAGGCCGAAGGCAGCGTGGTCGTCGATGGGCCGCCGCTCGACTCGGTACGCGAAGTGCTGGTGCCGGGTTTTCAACGCGCATACGGCATCCCGGTGACCTACATCAGCGGCGGCGGGGCAGCGACGGCGGCACGGGTGCGCGCCGAACGCGCCGCGGGAAAATATCTCCTCGACGTCTTCATCAGCGGACCCGACACACCGACGATCACGTTTCTGCCCAGCGGCTGGCTCGATAAGATCGAACCGGTGCTCGTCGCACCGGACGTCGTCGATAAACGCGACTGGAAAGAAGGGCACCTCTGGTATGAAGACGAGGGGCACACGATTTTGCGCGTGTTGCAATACGTCGTGCCCGAACTCGCCGTGAACACGAAGTTCGTGCAGCCGAAGCTCGTCTCGACCTGGAAGTCGCTGCTCGACCCGAAGTGGCAGGGCAAGATGGTGGCTAAGGATCCGGCGAGTTCAGGCGGGTCGGGCGCGTCGCTGACCAGCTACTTCTATCTCGTTTTCGGTCCCGAGTTCGTCAAGAAGCTCTACATCGATCAGAAACCGATGCTCTCGCGCGACGCGCGTCAGGCGGCGCAGTGGCTGGCCGAAGGAACGTATCCGATCCTCATCGGCCCCGATACCACCGCGATGGATCAGTTCCGCAAGCTCGGCTATCCGCTCGAGCCGGTGTTCCCAACCGACGGGCCGAGCGTGCTTACCGGCGGGTGGGGTCTCATCGCTTTGCTCAACAAAGCCCAACACCCGAATGCGGCGAAGCTGTTCATCAATTGGCTGGCGGGCCGTGAAGCGCAAACCGCGTACGCCAAGGCGACGCAATCGCTGAGCTTGCGCACCGACGTGCACTACGACGACATGCCCGGCTACTTGTTCCCGCAGAAGGGCACGAAGTACATGGACACCTACGACTACAAGTTCGTCACCGAACAACGTGACCCCGCGCTCGCCAAAGCTCGCGAGCTGCTCGGCGAGTGAAGCGCCGCGACGTCATCGCGGGCGGCGGTGCGGCGCTCATCGCCGCGACGAGCCCCGCGTACGCGCAATCGCAACCGCTCGACGCGCTCGTCGCCGCCGCCAAGACCGAAGGTGCGATCACGATCGACGGGCCCCCGAACGACCAAGCTCGCCAGGGCTTGATCAACGGCTTTCAGCGCGCCTACGGCATTCCGGTCTCCTACGTGAGCAGCGGATCGTCGTCGAGCAGCGCCCGCATTCGCGCCGAGCGCGCGGCCGGCAAATACGTGCTCGACGTCTTTCTCAGCGGCGCGGATGCCGCGTGCCTGACCTTTCTTCCGAGCGGCTGGCTCGACCGCATCGAGCCGATTCTCGTTGCGCCCGACGTGCTGGACAAACGCAACTGGCGCGACGGACATCTCTGGTATGAAGACGACGCGCACACGGTGCTGGTCGTGCTGAAGTCGGTCGCGCCGGGACTCGCCATCAACACCAAGCTCGTCAAACGCGGCGAAGCGGCGACGTGGAAGTCGCTGCTCGACCCCAAGTGGCAAGGGAAAATCGTCGCCAAAGACCCGCTGACGTACGGCGCCGGCTCGCAGTTGAACAGCTTCTTCTACCTCACGTTCGGTGCGGACTACGTCAAGAAGCTCTACCAGGATCAGCAGCCGGTACTCTCGCGCAACGGCCGCCAAGCGATGCAATGGCTCGCCGAGGGCAGCTATCCGATCGTGCTCGGACCGGATCTCGCCGAGATGATCAACTTCAAGCGGCTCGGCTATCCGATCGAGGTCGTCCTGCCGCCCGACGGTCCGACCATGCTCACGGCCGGGTGGGGACTCGTCTGCCTGATGAACAAAGCCCCGCATCCGAACGCCGCGAAGCTGTTCGTCAACTGGATCGCCGGCCGCAACGGCCTCGAAGTCTTCGCCAACTCCACCCAATCGGCGAGTTTGCGCACCGATGTGAAATACGACAACCTCCCCGCCTGGCTGTTTCCGCAGAAGGGAAGCACATATATGGATACCTCCGAGTGGAAGTTCGTGACCCAGCAGCACGAGGCCGCGCTCGACAAAGTGCAGGAGCTGCTCGGTAAATGAGCCTGCTCGAAGGGAAAACGATCCTCGTCACGGGCGTCGCCAATCGCTGGTCGATCGCGAGCGGCATCGCGCGGCAACTGCACGCGCACGGTGCGCGCTTGATCCTCACCTATCAGGGCGAGCGCGTCGAGGATTCGGTGCGCAAGACGGCGGCCGAACTCGGCGGCGGCCCCGTGTTCCCGTGTGACGTCACGAACGATGATTCGCTCGACGCGCTGGCCGCGGCGGTCGGGCGCATCGACGGCATCGTACACTCGATTGCCTTCGTGAAGAAAGAAGATCTCAGCGGCAAGGTGTACGACACCTCGCGCGACGGTTTCGCAATGGCGATGGACATCAGCTCGTACTCGCTGATCGCGCTGGTCGGCCATCTCAAAGACAACCTCAACGACGGCGGCTCGATCATGGCGCTCACCTATCTCGGCGGCACGCAAATCGTTCCGAACTACAACGTCGCCGGCATCGCAAAGGCCGCGCTCGAAGCGATCGTGCGCTATCTCGCGTTCGATCTCGGCGACCGCGGCATCCGTGTCAACGCGATCTCAGCCGGTCCGATCTCGACCGCATCGTCGCGCCAAGTCGCCGGCTTCTCGGCCATGCCGGCCAAAGTCGCGGCCGCGGCGCCGCTCAAGCGAACGATCTCGGCCGACGACGTGGGGAATTGCGCCGTTTATCTCGCCTCCGATCTCTCGAGCCAAGTCACGGCCGACGTCCATTTTGTCGACGCGGGATACCACGCGATGGGGATGTATCCGGAGGCGCCCAAAGCCTGAGGCGGAGTCGAGCTGACAACGATCTGCGAGGTGAGCGCTCACCCTCGCCGAAACCGCCCAGCGTGCTTCGTATCGCGCTCGCGATCGGCTTCTGCATCGATGCGTTCGTCGGCATCTTGTGCCTAGTCGCGCAACCGTTGCTCCAGCCGCTGCTGGACATTCCCGTCAAGGATCCCGCCGTCACGACGATCGCCGGCGGCGAATTGCTCGTCGCCGCCGGGATCTACGCGTTCGTGTTTCGCGACCCGCAACGCTGGCGGCCGTTGCTCTGGCTATGTGCCCTGGATCAGGCCTTCGGCGTCCTCTTGCCCGCGCTCGAAATCGCGCGCGGGCATGCTCCGGCCACGTGGAAGACGCTTGGACCGATGCCGCTCCAACTGATCCTGTGCGGCATTTTCGTCTGGGCAGCAACGAGACGTCACGAGCGCAGCGCGTGATCGACGCCCCGATCGATCATATCGCGATCGTCGTGGCGGACCTCGAAGCAATGCTCGCGCTCTACACGCAGACGCTCGGGTTCAC
>PLTN01000043.1 GCA_003164495.1 Vulcanimicrobiota bacterium | reverse complement strand
GCGCTGCAGGTCTTTCAACCGCAAATCGCCGCAGATTGGCTTGCCGGCTCAGAGCCGTTGCGCGATGGGGCTCGCCCGATCGACGTGCTGAAGAATCGTGGGGCCATTCCCGTCATCCAGGCGTTGGAGGGTCGCGCAGCGGGCGTGTATGCATGATTTTCTATCGCGTGTTTCCGCTCGATCAGAACGCCGCCGAGGATCAACCCGGCGGCGCTCTCTTTGTGCCGCGCTCGAAGGGTGTATGGCGCATCGATAATCCCGATCTCTATGACGTCTTCTACGTGAGTAGCCATCTGGAAGGTGCGATTGCCGAAGCCTTCGGCCAATTTAGCGTGTGGCGTCCGGAAACGTTCATCAACGCTGCCGGCTTGCGATACTCGCTCGCGCGTTACCAAACCCCAGGCGACGTAGCCGTGGTCAACCTTGACGACGCACGCGAACTGGTCGATCTTGACCTCAAGCCCTCTGACGTTGTGTCGCGTGATCGAACGAAGACCCAGCAGTGGGCACGGCGGATCTATTTGAGCGAGCGCGGTATTGGCGTGGGCTGGTGGTCCTACTACGATCCCGAGTTCCACTCATTCGGGTTATGGAACATCGCAAAGCTAAATGTGGACGGTGACTCGCTTCCACTGAGTCACGTTCATCCAGAAGTCGTCGCCACCGCACGGCGCATCAACCGTTCGATCATAGCGTAGTCGATAGAGTACCGGCTGAGTACCTGAATTCGGGTTGGCCTGAAGCCTTCGCGCCGCTTGGCGAGCGCGACCTGATCTAAGGCCGGACGACCACGCGCAGTCGGGCCGGCCGAGGCGCCGGCGCGACGCACCGGCGCGCCCTCCTTGCGCCCGTTCGCCCGGCACAAGGCCGCTATCTTCATTGCTAGCCAGGAGTGTTTCCGATGGATACGTTCTTGCTCTTTGCGTTTGTCGTGGCGGTTGCGGTCGTCATCGACGTCAAAACCGCGCGCAGCGGCGAACCCGTGTGGGTCGCGATCGCCTTCGGCGCCGTCAGCCTGGGTCTAACGATGTGCCGAACCGACGGCCCGGCCTGCCGAGGCCCCCGAAAACCGCCGGAATCATCCGGTTTCGACTCGAATAGGAGGGTCATATGGGGAATCCCAGTTCAGATGTCTACTTACGAAGTCACGTCCAAAGGTAAGAAATGAGTGATACACTTAAGACCAGGGCTCCCCGGAACCGAACCGTAGTCCTTGACGGCGACGACCGGAAGCGCCTAGCGGGGCGCCTCATGCGGAAGCTCCCATCAACAGAGAAGAGCTTACCTCAAGGGACGCTACTTGGAGACTGTCTGGTCTACGCGGCTAGCTTGCCGCGCGCTTCAGTAGACCTGTTAATCTTAGATCCACCGTACAATCTGTCGAAGCGATTTGACGCAAATAAGTTCGAGAAGCGTCCTCGCGAAGAATACACGACGTGGCTTTCAAACGTAATTCGGGCGTTTGTGCCAACTTTAAAACCACATGCTACGGTTTACATCTGCGGGGACTGGTACTCGTCGGCATCTATTTACGAGGCAGCAGCGGAACACCTGATCGTACGTAACCGCATCACGTGGGAACGCGAAAAGGGGCGTGGTTCTTTGTCCAACTGGAAGAACTCCAGCGAAGACATTTGGTTTTGTACGCTCTCCAAAGACTATGTGTTCAATGTAGATACCGTGAAGCTGCGTCGAAAGGTCATCGCGCCATATCGCCACCCCAATGGTGAGCCTAAGGATTGGGCAGCGCACGAGGACGGCAATTACCGCGACACGCACCCATCAAATTTTTGGGGCGACATCACGATACCGTTTTGGTCTATGCCTGAGAACACTGACCATCCGACGCAAAAAAGCGAGAAGCTCATTGCGAAGCTGATGATGGCAAGTTCGAACGCAGGCGATGTCGTTCTTGATCCGTTTAGCGGTAGTGGCACGACATCAGTCGTCGCGAAGAAGCTCGGACGCCGTTACCTTGGAATCGATATAAGCGAGGAATACTGCCTACTGACGGAGCGGCGCTTGGAAATCGCTGAGCAAAGCGCCGGTATTCAAGGACTTGTCGATGGTGTATTCTGGGAGCGCAATACTTTAGCGCTCATGCAGAAGGAACCATTCCTTGGCCAGCGGACTGCCCGAGAGCCCTTACCTCTCCTCAATCAGGAGACTGAATAGGTTCCTCGACACGTATGCTCCTAAGCGATCAGGATACAATAAGGACCAAGTCGCGACCGATCTTAGTAAATACCTTGGGCTATCTCTGAAACGGTCGGTTTACTTTGACGATACGATCGCCTTCCGCTTCTCTCACGTTTCGGGAGCTTCATTTTCAAACACCGTACTCGGTCTATCCACGCTACTTCAATATGACGAGCGTCCTTTTGTCGTTATGGCCGTACACGAGCAGCAACTCACGCCTCTACTGGCCAACACAACTTTCCTAAAAAAAATTAGCCATAGCAGCCATCAGTTACGCATAGACAACGTACGAGGCAGTTTCCTTGGGCATGATATTGTGAGAACCTACGATGGCATTTCAAATGAACCTCGCAACTTTGAGCGCCTATTTCTAATCCATCGTGAGTTCACTACAGATGAGAACTTAGTTCGCCTTATTGATGCTACCGGAAACATTGTTGGAACCGGCAAGAAATTTAGCGCGACTCGCGACGAGATAACGACTCTTCTGAAAGCGCCAAAAACAGCAGCAAGTGTCTCGGGTACCAAGGAGTATCGAAATATTAAGCAGCGTCTGGACAGCATCGTCGCCGCTAGGCGAGAAGCCATCCTCAAAGCGGCTGCCACCAGCAATATCAATACACGAGGTAACGAAATCGAGCAAATTATCTCCGATGCAGCAAACCAGCATGGACTAGAAGACATGCAGTTTGATCTACCCGACGGAATAACGGTGCTCATAGATGTAAAGACCAAGATGCTTGACTTGCAGTCGAGTCCTAAAGGGTACAATGTAGATAAGGTCTTGGCAAAGCTGTCAAGCGGCAATGTCACCGTCGCATTCTATTTCGTTGGAGTCGACCGCGCAGCACGCACAATTGTAACGAGCTTAGTGTCGATTCTAGATTCGTACCTTTTGAATGCTACGCGGATCCAGTTTCATTGGGCCGGACGAAACTCGCGCGGTGTAACTCAGCTTACCGGGGAATTCTCCAAAGTGTTCGCACCAGGTTTCTCAGAGCACATCGACGATGCAGAAGCGCAGGCGTTTTTGATACGCCTTCTTGAACTCTGACAGCGGCCCGAAATCGTTCCAAGCGTATGGCCGACATTCCGCTGTAATATCGGAGAAAGCCGATCTGCCGGGATGGAAAGCATTGTTGGTTGTGTGTTTAGCGCGTGCAAGTGCGAAACTACTTGGCAGCCGGGAAATTCCTTAGAAGGACAGCAGCTGCCTCGATCATCATCTGATACGTCAAAGTCTATCAGATATGACATCCTTTCAAATGACCCTAGTCGCGACTTTACAACAGCTTGAATACTTTGGAAATCCGGATCCGTTAAGCTGTACCCTATAAAGAATGGGGTTCGAGTGATCAGCATTGCGGACAGATGCGTTGCTACGACCGGATAACGTTCAATATACTCGTTATAGTCAGATCGTTCGACCGTGATGTACTCCTCATGGCGGACATCGCCATGCATTTTTACGATGCTGACCATCGTCTTGCCGCCGTGAAATGGCATTTTGCCTTTCGCCGACGAGCGACCGATACGATAGATTTCGAGCAGCGTATGTTTGTTCTAACAGCATGTCAAAATTAAACTTGGGCGTACCGAAGGGTACGCGCTACTGCAGCAGGGCGGCCTGATGGAACTCGACGTCGTGACCAACGTGGAAGTCCCGTTCTTTACACCGCGCGGGACGGTCATGTTCCCCATAACGACGCGGCACCTTGCGGCGCTCGAACACGCGGAGCGGCGCATGTACCCGGTCCGGCCAGGCGAGGCGTACGAGGACCTCGCGGTAATGGCGGCCCTGATCAAAGACGTGTAGGGCGCACTCGGCGTCGCCACCGACTAACTTTTGCGCGCGAAAGTATCTGCGCTGGGCGGCCCGTCTAAGCCCAACACCATCGGTGCCGCGCCTGGCGCCGTGAGCGAACGAGACGCCGGCGCACGCGCCGGCGATCGCCCACCGCCGCCGTCCCGGCTCCGAGCGAGAGCGCGATAAGCGCCTGCGGTCCATCGACCGCTTCTTTCTCTGGAGTCGATCATGCACGCAACTGCACCCGCCGCCGATCGCGATGCGGCGGTTCTCGCCCTCGCGCCGCTCGTGCGGCGACTGGCCTCACGCGTGAGTTACTTCGCATCGAAAAACCCCGTGTGCGGAGCAAACGACCTCGAATCCGCCGGGT
>PLTN01000069.1 GCA_003164495.1 Vulcanimicrobiota bacterium | reverse complement strand
TGTCGGATAGCGTTACGCTTTGGGTCGCGTCGGTTGTATTTTTCTTCGTCGTTGCCGCGATCATCGCGCAGCATCAACTGGCGGCGTTCTTCAACCTAACCAGGACAGAGCCGATCGTCATCGCTGCGGTCGGCTTTGGTTTCCTTACCGTCGTTACCGCTCAGCGCGGCGTTCTGCAAGGCGCCCATCGCTTCGGAGATTACTCCGCTTCACAGANNTCACAGACCCTCGATGGTCTGACGAAGGTTCTCGTCGGCGTTCCGCTCGTAAAGCCACTGGGCGCAGCCGGTGGTCTCATCGGCATCGCCGTGAGTCAAGTCGTGGCTTTTGCCTACTCGTTGTACGCATTTCGAGCTCGATTTGGAAACGTGCGAGCGCCGTTGCAACTGGATCGAAAGTTAATCGCGCGCGTGATCTCGCATGTCGGGCTTGGCCAACTTACGTTCACCGTGCTGTTCTTTTACGATGTGCCGCTAATCAAGCACGCATTCGACGCCCATTCAGCCGGTCTTTATGCGGCTGCCGCGCTTGTTGGACGCGCGGTGTTAGCCGCGATCTCGTTCGTGCCGACGTTGGTACTACCAAAGGCGACGGCTCGTGCCGCCGCGGGACTTTCTCCGTTGCCGCTCCTCGGCGCAGCTCTCGGCATTGCGGGGATTATTGTCGCGTTCTCAGTTCTGGCCGCTTTCTTCGCTCCGCGGCTTCTGGTGACGCTACTCGCCGGACGCGCATTCGGCGCGGCGGGGCCGCTCGTATTTCCTTATGTGCTGGCGAGTGGCGCGCTAGCGCTGGCGAATGTTGTCGCCGCATATAAGATGGGACTACATCGTTACGATTTCGTCTTTCCTGCGCTCGTAGTGGCGGTCATCGAAATCACCACGTTCGCGGTATGGCATCCGACGCTCGCAAGTGCGATTACCGTATTGCTCTGCGGGCACGTCGCGATCTTGTGCACGACACTGTTCCGTTTGAATACACCGCTTGCTAGTGCGAACGGGTTGAGTCCGCAATGATCCAAGCGGCTGCCGCCGCAATACTCAAAACCGTTGCATCAGGTGGTACTGCGCTCAGCCGTTCCTTGTACCCACGGTCGATGAAAATCGTGCGGCATCCCGCGGCCGATCCGGCCTCGATGTCGCGCCAGCGGTCGCCGACGAGATAACTCGCGGCGACGTCAAGCCCGAACTCGGTGGCGGCTTGATGTATTAGTCCCGGCTTCGGCTTCCTGCACGAGCAATCATCGGCGTCATCGTGACGGCAGACGAAGATTGCGTCGAGCGGGAGTGCTGCCATAAGCCGCGCGTTGATCGCGTCAAGTGTCTGGCCGCTGAGTGCACCGCGGGATATGTCGGGCTGGTTCGTGACGCAAACGAGGGCGAAGCCTAGCCGCCGCAAGTCTTCGAGTGCTGCCGGTGCCCCCTCGCAGATGAGCAAGTCTTCGGGACTTGCGGGAGGATACGGCTTTCCGTCGCGGACTACGGGCTCGTTGAGGACGCCGTCACGATCCAGGAAGATCGCGCGTTTCATTCCGTCGGGCTAGTGGACGGGAAACGTGAAAAAGGGTCGACCAACAAGAATGCGAGCACGATCAAGCCGAGGAGCGAGAGCAACGTTCCAACCAGTGCGGTGATCGATTGGTAGGCGATCGTCACGGTGTGCTGGCCGGCACTGATCGGGATGCCGCGAAAGAAGCCATCGGTGCGGAGCATCGGAACATCGTGGCCGTCGACCGTGGCCTTCCAACCCGGATACCATGAATCGTTTTGCATGAGAAGCCCAGCGCTTCCGGCAGTGACCGACGCCTCAACGCGGTCGCTACGGGTCGAGGTGATCGTCACCTGGTCGTTGCCGGTAGCCGCAGCGAGTGGAGGTAGCGCACCTTCCACGACGGCGTCGTGGTAAACGTCGAACGTCGATCCGGTGAGCGCCGTGAGCGCGTTCTTAAAGGACGCGACGCTTTGCGCTTGATGGTAGAGCACCAGCCGCGGTAATGCATTCGGCATCCGGAAGATGTCGACGCCATCGGCATGGTAGACGAGCGGGAAGAGCAAGGCGGATTGCTTTATAGCCGTTGGAGTAGTCGCTGAAGTAAACCTGGGCTCGCCCCACTGAGCCCAGGCCGCGCACGTGTCGGCGGCCGAGGTTTGAAAATGAACGTCGACAACGTGTCCGGCGCTCTTGCTTAGATCGAGCGAAAGCGGTATCCAGCGGCGGTCGCTCATGACATGCTTCGGATCGATCGTGCGGCTAGCGGCAGCAACGACTTTCCCGGCCTGGATGGCGCGCAGCGAAAACGTAACCGGCCCACCGCAGATCACAACCGGAAGATAGGTCGACGGGCTGATCGCGAGATCAGCTACCAGGCGCGGATTTGCTTTCGTAACGCCGGTACGAAATGTGATGTCGCTCGGTGGGTGCTCGAAGAGTGTGGACTCGCCGATTCCCCCAATGTCGACGGCCTCTTTGTGAATCTTTGCATGTTCGGCGGGGGTGGTGATTTCCGCGTTGGCCTGATCGAGGACCCGATCAAGGACCGAACCCGGAGCGCTCGAGAGTAGATCGTTGACGCTCGGGCTGAGGATATAGCCTACCGAGGAAAGCGCCAGCCATCGGCGCACGAGCGGCGCGTTCATCGCGATCGGTTTCGTTGCGACGAAGCGATCGAATTGGTCATCGCCGTCGGAAGGTGCTGTTGCGACGAAGGTATCCACAAACGGCAAGTAGTCGTGTAGCGTCACCGCTTCGAGCGATCGCGTATCGGCTAAGTCAAAGGCACTCGCCCAGTTTGGAAAGAGCATTCCATAGATTCCGAAGAGGCGCTCGTGTGTGTGGGACGTGCGCTCTTGAAGGTACGAAATGTACGGCGCTCCCGCAAATGGATTTTGATCGATCGGCGGCGCGCCTCGGAAGAGTACCGGATAGAGATACGTTACGAAGGGTTCGACGATGAGTACCGCGAGGACCGTCGCGCTCCCGAGAAATCGCAGGCGATCGTGCTTCCATGTGATGAGCGTGGCTGAACCGGCGGCAACCAGTAAGAAGCCGAGCCCGAATGCGATCGAGTGCGGATAGAGGCTCATCGCGAAAGTCGGCGCGATTTGCTCGCGTGTGCCGAGGTAGACGATCGATGCGAGGGAGATCGCCGCTGCAAAGGCGATCCAGAGGGCGCGCATATCGCCGCGCCGCTCGCGTAAATATCCCACGCCGAAGCCGACCAGGATTGCAGCCATGCAGCCGAGCTCCGCTTCACCGTATTTTTGGAACTCAACTTGCACGAAGAACGGTAGACCGCCGGTCCAGTTTACGAACGGATTGCCGAATCGCTTGAGAACCAGAAACGCCGATGCGAGTGCGAAAAACGTAGCGACGGCGGTGCGGTTGTCGCGCTTCAGCCACGCCGATGCGATCGCTGTGACGCCGAGAAGCAGCCCCGATATGCCGAAGAAGCCACGCGTCCCAGAAAAGCCGAAGCCGTTGGAAAGGATGGATTGGAACGGGTTCCCGAACGCGCGCGGGAACAATTCCGTGAGCAGTCCATTGTGCCAGCCGCCATCGAATCCGAGTCCTTGGCGGGCGGTCGGGTCGTGATCGCTGGCTCCGCGAACGAGCAGTTCGAGGAATGGAACGAGTTCGATCGATCCGACGACGACCCCGAGTACGTACGCACCGAGCAGTGCAATGATGCGTTTGCCGCGTTCTCCGGGAAGCGTCAGGAGGCGTAACACCGCGTAAAGTGCGGACAATGTGAACGCGAGCAGAGCAGATTCAGGCATGCCGCCGAGAACGACCAGCGCAACGGCACCGGCCAGCGCCGCGATTCGACGAGCCGAGAGCTTTCGCGAGACGATCTCCGTTGCCCACAGCAGCATCGGAATCTCAACCTCGACCGAGAGATGCGGCATGTCGTAATAGAGCAAGAAATAGCCGGTGAACATCGCCGAGATGCCGGCGCCGAGCGCTGCCCAGCGGCTGGCAAAAAACAATCGCACGAACAGCGCGGCGAAGAAGCCGGCGATAAAGAGCCGGGCGACAATCCACCAGTTATACGTACGCGGGGTCGGGTGAAAGTCGACGATCGTCGAGAGCGGATAAAACTCCTGAGGGACCATTGCGCCCAGCGACGGTTTCCCATACGCTCCATCGGCATCCCAGAACGGTAAGCGATGTTCTTCAAACATCACATGATGCGCCGCAGCAAACGCGGGCTCGGTCTGCCAACCCGATGCACCCTGGTCAAGACCACGATAGTGGCCGGTGGGGTGTCCGGGGACGGCTCCGTCGAGGTACAAGCTGGGCACATCGCCGGCGCTGCTCAAGAGCGTCTTGCGGCCGAGGAGAAACGGTGAGAAGACGACGACGAGAATCGCCGCTAGAATGACCGCCGATATCCACGCATCACGGCGGTACTCGGTCACAGCCTAAAGCCGGCCGCAGCCGCATCGCGATGAAACATTTGGACGGTTTCCAGCGAGTACGCGTCGAGGTCTTTGCCGACGAGATCGAGTTTGGCGAGGATGTCATTGGTCGCCGTAATGACGTGCACGCCCGCTGCGTCGGCTTGGAAGACGTTGAGGAGCTCGCGTGGGCTCGCCCAGATCAGCTCGACGTTGGGGACCGAAGAACACACCTCCGCGTTGCGCTGCATTGCCGGCATGGGGTCGCGGCCCGTGTCGGCGAGGCGCCCGGCGAAGACGGAAACGTATGCGCCCGCGGTGCCCGCCAGCGACGCGCAAACGCGCTCGACCTGCGCCTCCGTCATCAGCGCGGTGACGTTCGTCTTGACGCCGGCAGCGCTGAGCTCGCGGATGACGGCTTCGGTCGAAGCGCCCTTCGTGTTCGTGACCGGTATCTTCACGTAGACGTTGGGACCCCATGCCGCGAGCGTACGGGCTTGCGCGAGCATCTCGGGCATCTCATCGGCGAAGACCTCGAACGAGATCGGCCGTCCGCCGACGATCTTCAGCGCCTCACGGCCGAATGCCGCATAGTCGGTGATGCCGGCCTTACGCATGAGGGTGGGATTCGTCGTGAAGCCCGCGATGCGTGAGTCTGCCGCGAGTTTTGCAATGCCGTCGAGATCTGCGCCGTCGGCAAACAACTTGACGCGAAGTTTGTCGACGGCGGGTGTCGTTTGTTCCGGAGCCATCATACGTGCGCCGGAGGCGTGATGCTCTCCCACTTCGTCGCGTTTGCCTTGAGCGCTGGATGGCTGACCACTAAATGCCAAACGACGGCTTGGAAGGCTTCGGAATGCGGCGTGATATGCGCTTCGTTCACGATCGGAATGATGACGACGGCATCGCCCGCCTTGGCCGTGTAGCCCCCGTTGCGTCCGACGATCCCCAGAACGCGCGACCCGGTCTCCTTCGCAAATTGGACGGCTCGCACGAGATTCGGGCTGACGTTCTTTTCGAGATCGCCGCCGCCGACACTGAAGATGAGCAGCGCATCTGTGGAGCGGAGGCGGCTCACCCGTAACCACTCCACGAAGGTTGTATCCCAGCCTTCGTCGTTGATGCGCGCCGTCAGTTCTGAGACGTTGTCGGTTGGCGCATAGGCCTCGATGCCGACGAGCTTGCGGAAATCGTTGACGGCATGCGACGCGTGGCCGGCGCCACCGCCCACGCCGAGGAAGAAAAGCCGTCCCCCGCGCTCTTTGGTTGCCGCGAGAACGGCCACCAGGGCGTCGATCGAACGCCGATCGAGCCGCTCGATGATCTGCTTGCTTTCGGAAAGGTAACTTTCGATGAAATCCATGATATTGCTTCCTTTGAGCATCGTTTCCAATTCTTCCAGACCGGGCAACGAACCAATCTCGTAGAAACGCTCATGCACCTCGAAGGCGGCCAATTTTCCTTCCGCAACCAACGTCTGATAGAGTTGCGCAAGGTCAAATGGCTTCGCCTGGGGCAGGCGATCGAGCGCACTGGCGTGAAAAACGCCCAGCCCGTAGTCAATGTGCCGCATGCGCGGGTTTTTTTGCTTCTTGTCGTAGCAAAGGATGCGGCCCATGCCCATCTCCACATTGCTCGTATCCCAGCGGTCGGCATTTTCCAGGACCGTCATCAGGGCCGGTTGGGCGCTCCGACGGAATGCCTCCTGGACCGCCCGCCAGTCGCACGGCAGGTACGAATCGCCGTAGAGGACGAAGAAGTCGTCGTCCAACAGCGCCAGCGCGCCGCGGACTGCACCGCCGGTGCCCAGGGGCTGCGGTCCGTCGGGGCTGTACCGCACCTTAAGGCCGAAGCGGTGGCCATCGCCCACGTGATCTTCGATCATCTGCCCAAGGTGCCCGGTGCAAATCACGACGCGTTCAATTCCCTGCACGGCAAGCAAGCGAAGTTGATGGGCGATGAACGCTTCGCCACGCACGGGAACGAGCGACTTGGGCAGGAGATCGGTCAGGGGACGCATCCGGGTTGCCAAGCCGCCTGCCAGAATTGCGACGGGGTACATCGAGTTCATGAGTTGATCAGCACCTTGGTGCCCTCGAAGTCGAAGTGGAAGCGAATCTCGGCAAGTCCCGCCTCGCGCATGGTTCGCCTCAGGCGGGCTCGGTCCTCCGCGTAGAACATCAGGAATCCACCGCCACCGGCGCCCACGAGTTTTCCGCCGAGCGCCCCGTTCTTCCGGCCCAAATCATACCAGGCATCGATCTGCGGATTGCTCATGTGCCGGGAACGATTCTTCTTCCGTTCCCAGTGGACGTTCATCAATTCCGCAAAGCCGGCGAGATCGCCCGCTTCCAGTGCGGCTTTGCTGTCGAAGCCGAGCTGTTTCGCAAAGTGCAGATCGTCGAGCATGCCCTGGTTATGTTGCTTGCTTTTTTCGTCCTGCTCTTTGAGCGTCACTGCCGCCCGGCGATTGAAACCCGTGAAGAACAACAGCAGGTTGTCTTCCAGATCGTATAGTATGTCGCGGGCCAACGGCAGAGAACAGGCATGAACCTCGTCGTTCCGCTGGAAATCGAAGCAGGTCATTCCCCCCAGAGCCGAGATGTACTGATCCTGCTTTCCGACCGGTTCGCCGAGGATGTCGATTTCGATGCGACAGGCTTCTTCGGCCAGTCGTGCGGGTGATACGAGATCTTGCTTCGAGCAATGCAGGGCCTTCAGCAGTGCGGTGGTGAAACTCCCCGAAGAGCCCAAGCCCGTCCCCGCCGGGATATCGGCCATGCTCGTGATTTCGAGAAACGGCCGCTCAATGCCCACCAAGCGAAGGGCTTCGCGGATCAGCGGGTGCTTGACGTCATCGCGACTTTCAACATATTCGACTTCCGAGTACTTCAGAATGAATTTGTCCACGAAGGCGCGATGAACCGTAATATAGACATACTTATCGATGGCCGCGGAAAGCACAAAGCCGCCGAAGGAACGATAATACGAAGCCAAGTCGGTAGCACCGCCGCCCAACGTGATTCGCAAGGGACTGCGTACGACGATCA
>PLTN01000046.1 GCA_003164495.1 Vulcanimicrobiota bacterium | reverse complement strand
ACACGGTCGGCGAACTGGGCGACCAGCAGCACATCACGGACCGGCTGCTGGCGATCTACTATGCCGATCATCACCTCTATCCCGATGAGGCGTACGCGATCGCCAAGAACGAGCTGAAGTCGCGCGACGACATCTTCACCGAGGACACCCTCGCGTGGGCCGCGGCCATGGACGGCCGCTGGAGCGAGGCCCGCGCGCGCATCGCCGGCGCCATGCGCTACGGCACCCAAAACTCGCTGCTCGACTACCATGCCGGGGTGATCGCGCAGCACTTTGGCGACGTGAGCGCGGCCAAGGCCGATTTCCAGCGCGCCTTGGCCCTCAATCCGCAGTTTCACCCCACCTTCGCGGACGATGCAAGGGCGCAGCTTGCTAAGCTCTCGGCGTAAGTCTTACGGTGTATACGAGTACAAGGCCAACGGCGCGTGGTAGATAAGCAACCGTGAGCGTGAGCTTTGGCCCGCGCGCCCTGGGGCGCGTCTTTGACGATAGTCCGGGCGAGACACGGTCCAAGATCGCGGCGATCTACGCGTTGCTCGTGCTGGCGAACGTCGGCGCCTGGGTGCTCGCGTTCGCCGCGTTTGCCGGCCGGCCGCTGCTCCTGGGTACGGCGCTCCTCGCCTACACCTTCGGCCTGCGGCACGCGGTCGACGCCGACCACATCTCGGCGATCGACAACGTCACCCGCAAACTGATGCAGACCGGGAAGAAGCCGGTTTCAGTCGGCTTCTTTTTCTCGCTCGGGCACTCGACGATCGTCGTCGCGCTCTCGGCTGCGATCGCGTTTGCGGCGGCCGTCGTTCATGCATCGCTGCCGGGGCTGCAGAGCATCGGCGGCCTGATCGGCACGTCGATCTCGGCGCTCTTCCTCTATGCGATTGCGGCGATCAACATCGTCGTGCTCGTGCAGGTCTACCGCACGTTCCGCCGGGTGCGGCACGGCGAAGCCTACGCGGACGTGGCGGGCGATGCGACCACGAACGGCGGCGGCCTGTGGTGCCGCTTGTTTGCGCCGTTCATGAAGATGATCGGCTCGAGTTGGCACATGTATCCGCTCGGCGTGCTCTTCGGTCTGGGCTTCGACACCGCAACGGAAGTCGGGATCCTCGGGATCGCCGCACTCGAAGCCGGGAAGGGTTTGCCGGTCTACACGATCATGGTGTTCCCGCTGCTCTTCACGGTCGGGATGTGCTTGCTCGATACGACCGACGGCGTGCTGATGCTCGGCGCCTACGGTTGGGCGTTCGTCAAGCCGGTGCGCAAGCTGTACTATAACCTCACCATCACGCTCGTCTCCGTGCTCGTTGCGGTGCTGGTCGGCACGATCGAAGCGTTGAGTATCATCGGCCCGCAGCTCGGCTACAAAGGCACGCTGTGGGACGCGGTTGCGCGGATGAGTGATAATTTCGGCCTGATCGGCTTGGCGATCATCGGGATCTTCGTGCTGAGCTGGGTCATCTCGACGGCCGTCTACCGGCTGCGCCGTTACGACGAGCTGGAGCCCGCCCCAGGCGTCACTGGCTGAAACGGTCCGCCGCCCGAGGGTCTTTCCGTTGCCCTGGCCAAAAAGTGCTCGACACTTGTGAGGAGAGCATCATGGCAGAGGGAAATGGCGCACGGCTGAGACTCAACCCGTACAACGACTGGGTTGAACGCGAAGGCCTCATCGTCCACGAAGGCTTGGCCTGCGATCTCCTTACGGCCGAGACTAAATTCTGGCCGCGACTAGGCGTGAACGGCGCTGCCGTGCACTTGCGCGGACGCGGCGACTTCAGCAACCTCTTCCTGATCGATATTCCGCCCGGGAAGTCGACCGAGCCGATCCGGCATCTCTACGAAGAGGTCGTGTACGTCGTCGAAGGCCGCGGCAGCACGCAGATCGAGTTTGCCGACGGCCGCACGCACAGCTTCGAGTGGCAGCCGCGCAGCATGTTCGCGATCCCGCTGAACGCGAAGTACCGCCTGCACAACGGTGACGGCAAGAACCGCGCGATTCTCGGCACGGTCACGTCGATGCCGCTGATGATGAAGATCTTCCACAACGACAGCTTCATCTTCGAGAACACCCACTTCTTCGAAGATCGCATCGGCAAGGATACGCATTACAACGGGTCCGGCGACCTGACGATGATTCGTCCCGGCAGCAACATCTGGGAGACGAACTTCGTACCGGATTTGGGTTCGATCGAACTCCACACCTGGAACGAGCGCGGTGCGGGATCGTCCAATCTTATGTTCATCCTCGCCGACAGCAACATGCACGCGCACGTCTCGCAGATTCAAGCCGGAACGTACAAGAAGGCGCATCGTCACGGCGCAGGCCGCCACGTCTTCACCGTTACCGGTAAGGGCTACTCACTGCTGTGGTACGAAGGAGAGGCGGAATGGGAGCGCGTCGACTGGCGCCCCGGCGTCGTGTTTCCGCCGGTTGAGAACCAGTTCCATCAGCACTTCGTCACGAGCCAGGAACCGTCACGCTACATGGCCGCGGGGACGAGCAACCAGCGCTACCCGCTGACCGAAGCGGCGCGGGTCAACTCCGGCACCGATGCGGCGCAAGGCGCCGTCGCGCGAAGCGTCAAGGACGGCGGCGGTCAGATCGAATACGAAGACCAGGATCCGCGCATCCACGCGCTCTGGCTCGAAGAGATGCACAAGAACGGCGTGACGCCGCAGTTCGATAAGTACGAAACCGCGCCGAAGGTCCTGACCGCCGCGGGCTGATCCTTACGCCGGTACGTTCACCGTGACGCCGTCGGCTTCGAGCCAACGTTCGAGATGCTCGACGTACTCGGGGCCGAACGTGTCGTTCAGGCACGCGCGGTATTCGGCGTAGGCCGCCGGCGTCGCCACGCGCGCTTCGAGCGCGTAGCGGTGGATCGACATGTAGGCATCCCGCAGCCGCAGACCGCCGTGCACCAGCTCGACCAGCAAGTCGCTGGCGGAACGGTGCGGATGCGCGCGCATCCGGGCCTCGAGCCATTCGTCGAGCGCGATCGGGAGGCGCATCGAGCGCGTGGCGCCGGTCGTGGTCCCGCGGGGACGCGGCATCAGCAGCCTTTGTCTTTGGGCGGCGGCGCGTCGTGCGTATGGGGTGTCCCGTCGCCATGATCGTGCGGTTCGCCCTCGGCGTGGTCGTGCCGGTGGTCGTGGTCGACGTGGCCGTGCGCGTGCCGGTGCTCGATGCCGTCGGCATGGGTGTGCACGTGCGAGTGGGCGTCGACCTTTTCGTCGGGTTTAGGCCGGTCGGTCATGGTGCGAGATTCGGGTCAAAGATGGGAAAAGCCCCGTAAACGGCCTCTCCCGGAAAGGAGCTCTCGATGGCTGCCACCCGTAAGAAGACGATCCGGAAGAAGACGATCCGGAAGAAAACAACCGCCAAGAAGACGACCGCAAAGAAGGCGACCCGGAAGAAGACAACGGCGCGCAAGAAGAAGAGCACCCGCAAGTACAGTAAGGCTGCGGGCGAAAGCGTGCGCAAGGAAATGGACGCGATGAAGGCCGGTAAGCTGCGTTCGGGCCGTTCGGGCAAGAAGGTGACGAGCCGCAAACAGGCGATCGCGATCGGTCTTTCCGAAGCGCGCCGGTCCGGCAAGAAAGTCCCGAAGAAGAAGTCGAGCTAGAGGTCGTAGTCGATCGTCACGGGGGCGTGATCGGAGAACCGCTCGTCCTTGTAGATCGACGCCGCGCGGACGGTGGACGCAAGGTTTGGGGTGACGAGTTGGTAGTCGATGCGCCAGCCCAGATTGCGCGTCCAGGCGGCCGGAAAGTTCGGCCACCACGAGAACTGCCGGGGCTCGGTGTTGACGACACGAAACGCGTCAACCCAGCCCACGCGGTCGGTGACGTCGTCGAACCACGCCCGTTCTTGCGGCAAGAAGCCGGTGGTGCGCGCACACGACTTCGGATCGAACACGTCGATGTCGCGATGCGCGATGTTGTAATCGCCGCAGATCACAAAGCGCCGGCCCTCGTTTTTCATTTGGACCAACTGCGCGATGAAGTGCTCGAGAAACGTTTCCTTCACCGCTTGACGCGCGGGCCCGCTCGTGCCGGAGGGCACGTACAGCGATGCCACGGAGAAGTCGTCGCCGAAGTCCATCCGCACGAAGCGGCCTTCGGCGTCGTACTCCGGAAGACCCAACCCGCGCACGATGCGATCGGGTTTGCGCCGGGCGTACATCCCAACGCCGCTGTAGCCTTTTTTCTCGGCGTCGACAAAGGCGGTGTTGAAATCCGGGGCATCGAGCGCTTCGGGCGGGAGCTGATGTTCTTGCGCCTTCGTCTCTTGCAGGCAGACGATGTCCGCTCGCTGCTCGTGCATCCAGCGGAAGAAGCCCTTGCGGGCCGCGGAGCGAATGCCGTTGAGGTTGCACGTGATGATGCGGAACACGCGAGGTGACTTAGCGCTGTGAAGGCCGTGGTCATCCCAACCGACCGGTCCGACGCGGTGCTCACGCCCATCGCGGGGCGCAGCGTTCAGCTCACCAATCTCGACAAGATGTTCTTTCCCGACGTGGGAATCACCAAGCGCGACCTCTTGCAGTACTATGCCGACGTCGCGCCGCTGCTCGTTCCCTACTTGACCGGCCGCGCGATGGTGCTCAAGCGGTATCCGAACGGCGTGTCGGGCGATTTCTTCTACATGAAGCGCACGCCGCCGGGCCGGCCGCCGTGGCTGCGCACGTGCGCGATCGAACACGGCTCGGGCAGCGTGATCGACTTTCCGATCGTCGACGACGTCGCAGGGTTACTCTGGGTGATCAACCTCGGCTGCATCGATCTCAACGAGTGGTACTCGCGCTGCGACGACACCGACCGGCCCGACTACTTGCACTTCGACCTCGATCCCGTCGAAGGAACGCCGTTCGCAACCGTGCGCGACGTTGCGCTGCGCGTGCGCGACGCACTCGAAGGCCTGGGGATGAAGCCCGTTGTGAAGACGACCGGTTCATCGGGCATGCACGTGTATGTCGGGATCGTGCGCGATCCGAAGCAAAAGGAAGTGTGGACGTTCGCCAAGGCTTTCGCGCAGGCGCTCGAGCGCATGTACCCCGACATCATCACCGCTGAGTACCGGATTGCGAAGCGCCCGGCCGGACGTGTCCTCGTCGACTACAACCAGAATGCTTGGGGCAAGACGCTCGCGTCGGTCTACTCGGTGCGCGCAAAGCCGTTGGCGACGGTCTCCACGCCGGTGACGTGGGACGAGGTGGAGGCCGGCATCGAGCTGGCCGACTTCCGGCTCGACAACGTGCGCGAGCGCTTCGCGCGGGTGGGCGACCTCTGGGCTCCCATGAAGGCCAAGCGCGGGCGATTCGACCTGCGCCCATTGCTCGACGCGGGAAAGTAAGCAGCGTTACGGCCTCCTGCGGGCCGGTGTGCGTACGATACGTCAGCGGCCGGCACTCGCCGGTCAAGCAGCATGCGCACCAAGGAGCTTCCCTCGATGAACAAACTCATTCTTACGGCTGCGATCATTGCGTCCGTCGGTTTCCCCACGATCGCGCTCGCCCAGTCGATGCCCGCCGCTTCCACCGGCTCCGTCGTCTGCCGCCCGGCGAAGACCGGCGAAACCCCGAACGCCATGATGGGCACGGCCGGACTCACGTGTAGACAGCTCGACGTGGCGAAAGTCATGGCGGCTGAAAGGACCCTCATGGGGATGATGAAACCGAACATGACGCCCGATGAAATGAAGCATATGCACGCGGCGTCTATGGCGATGAACGAAGAGTTGATGCTCCCCGAGATCCCCGGCACCAACGGAAACCCGAACAACTAGTCCACCTCTGGTATAGCCGTCGCCCATTGTCATCCCGAGCTCGTCGAGGGAGCGTCACTCAGCGACATCGATTGAGGCGGCCCTTCGACAAGCTCAGGGTGGCAGCGGACGACAAGCTCGAGTGGGGTGGGTAGGATGAGTTCGTGACTACATCCCGGCCCGGCCTTAGCGGCGCAGACGCGGACTTCGCGCCGATGGAGATGCGTTCGGTCGATGCGATTCCGGTCGGACCGCACTGGCAGTACGAGCCGAAATGGGACGGCTTTCGCGCGCTCGTTCACCGCGACGGCGACGACGTCGCGATCATCTCGAAGAACGGTCAGCCGCTGAGCCGGTATTTTCCCGAGATCGTCGCGGCGCTCGCGGCGGTCGAGCGCGATCACTTCTCGCTCGACGGTGAGCTCGTTGTTCCGCGCGCCGGCGCGCTGTCGTTCGATGCACTCCAACAGCGGATTCATCCGGCCGCCAGCCGCGTCGCGATGCTGGCTCGCACGACGCCCGCGTACTATTTGGTGTTCGACCTGCTGCGCGAAGACGGCGCTGCGCTCGCCGGCTTGCCGCTGCACGAACGCCGCGAGCGTCTCGAACGCTTTGCCGNNGTGGTCGACGGGTGGTTCGAGCGCGTCGGCGGCGCGCTCGACGGCGTGATCGCAAAGCGCCGCGATCGTCCGTATACGAGCGGCAAGACCGACGCGGCGGTGAAGATCAAGAAAACCCGCAGCGCCGATTGCGTCATCGGGGGCTTTCGTTATGCTGCCGGCAGTCAGGATCGCGTCGGCAGTTTGCTGCTGGGCCTCTACGATGCTGACGGGCTGCTCGATTACATCGGATTCTGCAGTGCGTTCGCGGCACCGGAACGCGTCGCATTGCTCGAACGGCTACGCCCGTACGCGGGCGGCACCGGTTTTACGGGCGGTGCGCCCGACGTTGCGCCGTCGCGATGGAGTCGCGATCCCGACCGCGATCGAGCCTACGTTGCGCTGCGACCGGAACTCGTGTTGGAAGTGGCATTCGACCAAGTGACGGGCGGACGCATTCGGCAAGGCACGAAACCGTTGCGCTGGCGAACGGATAAATCGCCGCGCCAATGCACGCTCGACCAGCTCGAGACCGCCGGCAGCGTTCTCGGTTTACTCGAGCACTAACAGCTATGTCCCGGCGCCGCCGGTGAACGTAACGACGGCCAGCCAGAGCCCAAGGACGACGCACACGATCGAGACGCCGAAGGCGATCACGTTGCCGAGCCACGAGTTGACACGGTCGCCGAGAATCTTTTTGTCGTTCGCCATCACGAGCAAGAAGCCGAGCACGATCGGCAACACGAATGCGTTGGCCGCCATTACGTTGATGGTGACCTGGATCAACGGCAGGCCGGGAATGAGCACGACGCCGGCCGCGAGGATGACCAGCGCCGCGTAGAGTCCGTAGAAGCGCTTCGCTTCGCCACAGTTCGCGTTGAGCGAGCACGGCCAATGGAACGCCTCGCCGAACGCCCAGGAGGTGGCAAGCGTCACCACCAGCGCACCGATCATCGCCGCGCCGAGCAGACCGGCCCCGAACGCGGTGCCGGCCCAGTGCGCGCCGGTCAGCGGTACGAGTGCGAGCGCAGCGTGGGCGGCGTCGGAGACCCTTTGGTGATGGACGAAGAGGGTCGCAGCCGTCGTGACGATGATGGCGATCATAATGAGCTGCGTCGCGACCGCGCCGATCGCGGTGTCGAGGCGGGCCATCGGCAAGTCCTCGACCGTCAGCTTCTTGTCGACCGTCGCGGACTGCTGGTAAAAGATCATCCAGGGCATGATGACCGCGCCAATGTTGCCGGCAACCAGCAAGAGATAGCCCCGATCGCCGAGCGGCTGCGAGCCGAGAATCCCGTTATGGAGGATGTTCATCCAGGACGGGTGTGCGGCGAACGCCGCCGGGATGAACAGCAGCTCGAGCAGACACAAGCCGAGCGCGAAGTATTCGGCGTTCCGGTACCGACCGCTGAACGCGATCCCGATCAAGACGGTCGCGGCGATGATGACCAGCGGCGCCGGCGGGAGCCCAAAGATCAGCGCGGCGCCCGCCACTCCGATGAACTCGGTGATCAGCGCGGCGACGTTCGTCACTAACATCGTGCCGAGCGAGACCCACGCCCAACCGAGCCCATAGCGCTCGCGAATGAGGGCCGCGTGACCACGCCCGGAGACGGTCCCCAGCCGGACCGTCATCTCTTGGACAACGAACAGCGGAACGATCAAGAGCAGCTGGAGCAGGACGAGTTTCATCCCGTACTGCGCACCGCTGGTCGCTGCAGTCGTGACGCTCCCCGCCTCGGTGTCCGCGAAGGCGACAATCAGCCCGGGGCCGGCGGCTGCGAGGTATTTTAACCACCACGCCCGCGGCCGAGCCAATGGTGGCGCGGGCAGCAATCCCGTCACAGTAGCCATGACAAAGAGTTTATTTCGTCTCTCCTAATATAAACCTTCGGTGGGGCTAACTTGAGTCGCTTGGGGGTTGGTGGATTGTTTTTCCATGAGTTCTCTTTTGAATTGACAAGATCATGCGTATCTGTCAAGGTCTTGTCATGCAGCTCGGACTACGTGCGGCCGCGGTCGCTTTTGCCACGCTCCTTATGCTCGCGCCGTTCGGCAGCGCGCGCGCCGCGGAGCCGCTGGAAATGTACGTCCTGATTCCGGTAACGGGACCGCTGGCGTTTTATGGCGCCGGGATCGCCACCTCGCTCGGCGCGCTGCAGCAGACGGTCAATGCGTCCGGCGGCATCAACGGACGCAACGTGCACATCACTATTCTCGACGATCAGGCGAATCCGCAGATCGCGGTGCAACTGCTTGCGCCGATTCTGAGCAAAGGCGTACCGGTCGTCATCGATGCCGGACCGGCGGCAACGTGCCGCGCGACGGCGGCCTTGGCAAAAAGCAGTTCGGTCATTTTCTGCTTGTCGACGGCGTACGAGCCGGTCGCCGATCCGTACAGCTTCACGACGCCGATGAGCCTCGAGGATGCGCTCGCTGCACAGATCCGCTTTTTCCGCGTGCGCGGTTTGAAGCGGCTCGGTTTCATCATTGCGAATGACGCCACGGGTCAAGCCTCCGATGCCGTGCTCACGAACATCATGAACTATCCGGAGAACCGCGGGATGTCGGTGGTGGTTCGCGAGCGTTTTGGTCTCGCCGACATCAGCCTCACCGCGCAAGTCGCCCATCTGCGGAGCGCGAACGTGCAAGCGGTGTATGCGCTCGCCTCGGGCGCGCCGTTCGGACTCATCTTGCGCGAAATGCGCGACGCCGGCGTGAACGTTCCCACCTCCACGCTGGCCTCGAACCAGAGCGTCAAGCAGATGGAATCATACGGTACGAGCGTACCGCCCGATCTCGAGATGACCTCGGCCCGCTGGGCCGCGTACTCCGTGATGCAGGGCGGACCGGTGAAAGACAAAGTCGCGCAGTTCCGCTCGGCGATGGCGCGCGCCGGTCTCGTCGGCGACTACGGCCCGGCCTCGCTGCCCTGGGATCCCGGGATGTTCATCATCGCCGCATACCGGAAGTTCGGCGAGTCGATGACGCCCACGAACCTCAAAGACTACATCGCGAGCATTCGCAACGTCCCCGGGATCTGCGGCTTCTACGACTTCGTCACGACGCCGGGACGCGGGCTGACTTCGAAGGATACGGTCGTGTTGCGTTGGGATGCCGGCCGTAAGGATTTCATTCCGATCAGCACCGCCGGCGGTACGGCGGCACTTCACTAGTTAGATCGGCAGCGAGTAGGTGAGGCGCACGATCCGGCCCTCGGTTGGGTGGAACGTGTAGTCTTGCACGCCGCTGCCGCCCAGCAGCGGATTGATCGCCGGATTATTCGCGTAAGCCGGGATCCTGGCGTCTTGCGGAACCCAAGAACCGTAGTAGTACTCGACATCGTCGGCCTGCGCGTTCAGGACATTCAATATATCGAGGTTCAAGCGGGCCTTGTTCGGTCGCTTGAACGAAATCTGCGCATTCACGATTCCGGTCGGAGACGACACGGCATCTCCCAACTGGTCGAGTACGCGCGGGCCGAAGTATTCGTACCGGAGTGTTGCAGCGAAGCGTGGCTGGTCCCACGTCGCGCCGGCTGCCGTGACGACGTTGAGTGATTCCGGGATATACGTTCCGAGATTCTCGGGGTTGGTCAAAAAGCGAGCCGTTGCGGTTGCGATGTCGGCGTCGAGTGTCAGTCCCGGAAGGGGCCGGTAGTAGTTCGTCAGCTCGATGCCCTTACGTACCGATGGTCCGTTGGGCGTCGTTACCCCGTGATCGCCGTCGAAGACAAGCTCCGAGGCAAGGTTGAGCTTCCAGAACGCGACCGTTGTCGTAAGCTTCGGCGAGGAGTAGCGATAGCCGGCCTCTTCGCCCCAGGCCCGCACGAGCGGCGTGTAGTTTTGGACCGGCGTGCCGCTCGGGTCGATGGCGGCGCGCGTTTGCGGGTCGAGCGTTTGCGTCGTTCCCCGCGCATCGTTGCTGTGGAAGCTGTCGCCGAAGTCGAGGTAGAGCTCCTGACGTTTCGACATCGCGTAGGACGCGGTGAACTTCGGATTGATCATCGCCTCGGTCGTGATGCCCGAGTTGGCGGCTTGGAAATCGCCGACTTGCATGTAGTAGGCATCCTCGCGCAGGCCGCCGGTAAGGCGCAGCTTCGGACCGGCTTTGTATTCCGTGCTGATGTAGGAGAAGATATCGCGTTCGACGACCCGATCGTTGCTCAGCGTGCCGTTCGGGAAACGGACCTGCGCGTCCGTGAGGAACAGGCCGAGCACGTAGATGTTGTCGTTGCGCAAACCGACACCGGCCGTGGTGTTGAGATTGCGCCCGGTCAGCGTGCGTGTCAGTCGCAAGCCGGAGACGAAGCGTTTGTCCTCTTGTTCGCGTTGGTCGCCGCAGGAATACGAGAACGCATTCGGCGTTACGCTGCCGGGCAGCGTCGCGCCGCCGGTGGGGGTGACGTTGGCCGGGCAATAGGATGTGTAGGTGCTCACGTGCTGCGCGCCCGGAACGCACGTTTTGTAGACTGGGTTACAGGTCACCGGATTCGCGGTGACGTTGTAGTAGTCGTTCGCGTCGAAGAAGCTATAGGTGAAATCGGAGTAGAGATCGAGCCCGTAGGATTCGCCATAGGCTACGAACCGGGTCGAACCATGCGGGTCGTCGTGTTCCCAGCTCGTCGAGAGCGTGTAGCGGTAGGTGCGTCCGCCGTCGGTCGGGTCGACGTAGCCATCGAGCGGGATGACGCCTTCGTCAACCAGTCGCTGCGGGATTTGGTCGGTCGAATCGAAGTCGCCGCGATAGCCCATCGCCGTAACGGAAAAGGCGGAGTTCGCCGTCGTGTGACTCCAGCGGAGCACGCCGTTGATTTTCTTGTATTCATCCGGCCGCTCGAGCGTGCCGTTGTCATGGTAGAGCTCGAGCGCGTAGAGCAGGTTCCCCGCGCCGAGTTTGGGTGAATTCGCGAGAAAAAGCCGGTCGTACCCGTAGTCGCCGATACCGAGCGAGAGCGTCGGATCGATCGTGCTCCGGAAATACAGATCGTACGAACCGGCCGTCGAGAAGTCACCCGCATCGGCGTAGTACGGCCCCTTCTTATAGGTGACGTCGCTGACGAGTTCCGGCATGAGCCAGTTGATGTCGGAGTAGCCCTGGCCATGGGCGTGGGTGGGCATGTTGACCGGGATATCGTCGATCGTTCCGGCGAGGTCGGTACCGTGATCGAGCTGGAAGCCGCGCAGATAATACTGGTTGGCCTTCCCCTCGCCGCTATGCTGGCTGATGATCAGGCCCGGTATGTCTTCGAGAATCTCGCCCGGGCGCAAGATCGGCTGGTTGGCGATCTCGGTTTGGTTGATCGTGCCTTCGGATCCAGCGGTCGCGGAGCCGACGAGATTCGATTCGCGGCCCGTCGCGCCGGTTCGACCGATCACGTTCGGCTCCGCGCTCGGGCACGGACTCGCGGCCGGTGACGGCGCAGCGATGACCGGCGCGATCATCATCAACACGAAGAAAGAAGCCGCTAGTAGTGTCGTCATTGCGCTCATCTTTACGACGATAACACCGGCGCGGATTGTTTACATTGTAGTTTCTTTCGCCGCGCGTTTACGGCGTAGACGCAGATGGTGGCTGTCCCTCGACAAGCTCGGGATCACAAACGGGTTGCGCTCAGCGCTACATTATGCGGCGATGCGGATTTTTAGGATCTCGGCCCTGAGGGCGCGTTCTTCGTTTAGGATCTCGAGCAGCATCACGCAGCTCATGCAGCGGGCGATATGACCCGCCACCGCCTCGTACGGTTCGGAGTGTTCGGCCCGGCAGTCGGGGCACAGGTATGTATCGTCCATGCAGGCATCATGCCTGGCCGCAATGCCACATGGTTGGCACACTGCCCGCCGGCCTACCCGGCGGCGTTCGATCCGTGATCCGCGCCGCTTCCACGGGGCCCGGCCAGGCGGTTGTCTGGGCCTGTCATAACAACGGGAAGAATGGCCCTACGCAGCCGTCGCGTTGAAGATCGCCGCGTTGTCGAGCGTCGCCTTGAACGTGTCCTGGCGATCACGCGCGACATCCTCCGGGCGCCCGATCTGGATTTCGCGCTCGAGTCGATCGCCCGCGGCGTGGCCGAAGTCTTCGGTTTCCGGTTCGTCACGATCGTCATCGCCGAGGACGAAGGCGACGTGATGCTGCGCCGGGTGATGCACGGATTCGCGCCTGAGACGATCTTCGAGCGCAAGAACGAAGAAATCTCGCGGGCTGCCATGATCGCGCTGCTCGACCGGCGCTTCGAGAGCGCGGAGAACTGCTTCTACCTGCCGGCCGAGGCGGAAGCCGATTGGGAACGTTCGATCTATACCGGGACGCTGCCGCGCGATGCACCCCGCGTGACGCCGCAATCGTGGCACGAGCGCGACTCGCTCTGTCTCGTGTTGTGCGACGAAGCGGGGACGATGATCGGCTACTTGAGCCCGGATGCACCGCTCGACGGCTGCATCCCCGATCCGGGCGAACTGCGCGCGATGGAGCTGTTCGTCAACCTGATGGGCCTGGCGCTGGCCAAGGCGCGTGCGCAAACGCGCTTGCGCTACGAGGCCACGCACGATGCGTTGACCGGACTTGCGAACCGCTCGTTCTTTCAGGAGCAACTGCAGCTCGCGCTGGTCCAGGCGCGGAATGCGCCCGATCGCGCCAGCGCCGTGCTGTTCTTCGATCTCGACGATTTCAAACAGATCAACGATACCCTCGGACATCTCGCGGGCGATGCGATGTTGCGGGTCGTTGCCGAGCGGTTGGAACGCGCGGTGCGCTCGACCGACGTGGTGGGCCGCATCGGCGGTGATGAGTTCGGGGTGCTGCTCAACGACCGGGCCGATGCGGCCGCCGTCGACGCGACCGTCGCGCGCATTCAGGAAACGCTGGTCGCGCCGGCGACGCTCGACAACCGGATCGTGTACATCACCGCCAGCGTCGGCATTACGCTGCTCGACGAAGCCGACCAGCGCATCGAGGACGTCCTGAGCCGCGCCGACGCCGCGATGTATCACGCGAAGGGCCTAGGCCATGCGCGGTATGCGTATTTCGAGCAGTACATGCTCAACGAGACGAAGCGGCGGCTCGCGCTCTCGAGCAACTTGCGTACGGCGGTCGACACCGATCAATTCAGCGTCGACTATCAGCCGATCGTGCAGCTCGCCGACGGTGCGATCGTGGGATTCGAGGCGCTGGTGCGCTGGCGCACCCCGGCGGGCGAGGTCTTGCCGGCGGAATTCATTCCGCTCGCCGAAGAAGTGGGATTGCTCGCCCCGATCGGACGGTTCGTGATCGCCGAAGCCGTGCGATCGCTGTGCCGGTGGCAGAAGCAAACCGAGAATCCCAGCTTGCGCATGCACGTGAATCTTTCGGTCGGCGAGCTGCTGGAGCCGGACATCGAGGCCTACATCGTGGCCCAACTCCGGCGTCACGGCCTTGCGCCCGATGCGCTGACGATCGAGATGACCGAAACCGCGATCATGCGCGGAAATACGCTCGCATTCGGCCGCTTGGAGCAACTCCGTTCGCGCGCAATTCCCCTCTGCATCGACGACTTCGGCACCGGCTATTCATCGCTGCGCTACGTGCGCGATTTCTCCGTCGACGCGATCAAGGTCGATCGTTCGTTCGTCGAAAGCCCCGACGGTTCGCTCGGCAGCGCGCCGATCGTGCGCATGCTGATTCAACTCGGAGCGGCCTATGCGCTCGACGTCGTCGCCGAAGGGGTCGAGACCGCCGCGCAGGCTGCCGAACTCCAGGCGCTGGATTGCCGCTACGCGCAAGGCTTCCATTTCTTCCGCCCGATGAGCGCCGCCGCCATCTCGCGCCTCCTACGAGATCGCGCCGCGCGCTAGGACTCGAAGAGATGGTACGGCGGCAAGAGATGTTGGTAGGGCAACATACACCTCGGCCCTACGGCCGTCGGCCGCTCATGCCGATGTGAAAAAAATTCTGAGGTGTTTCGGAGATCAGGTCGTGTTCTTGTCGGCTAGACCGCGGCTAGACGGCGGCTAGTGAGGCGTCGGCGACGTTGTTGGCGATTTGGAAGCCGAGCGCAACGGTGGTGCCGTTCGGTGTGTGGTCGATGTCGAGCGTATCGCAGAGTTCGCGCATCATCGCGATGCCGCGACCGCGCGACGTTAGCGGCACGACGTCGTTCCAGGTGCCGGTGTCTTCGACGAAGATCAGGCACGTTTGATCCTCGTAGCGCGCGCGTAGCGTGAACGTCTGGTTGGGACGGCGATCGTAGGCGTGTTCGATCGCGTTGGATACGGCTTCGCCGGCCGCCACGACCGCATCGAAACTGCGCCGCTCGCCGAGCGGTGTTCCGAGCAAGAAGCGGCGCAGGGCCGTGCGCGCGAGTGCGGCGCTCGACAATTCCGCCGGTAGCCGCACGTCGAGATGTGCGAGCTGTGCTTCGGGCGTGATCGTGATGATCGTGGCGTCATCGGCGCGCTCGCGACCGCCGAAGATCGCCCGGTCGATCGTAATCGCGGGCTTGCCCGGCGCGAGCGTGCGCACTTCCACCAGCGCGTCGGCGAGCACTTGGGTCCCGGCTTCGTCCGGTTCGTCGAGCGACGTGCAGCCGTCGGTGTAGAGGGCGAGGACGCCGTCGACCGGGATCGACACGACGTGTTCGCTCGTGACGTGATGCGGAACGACGCCGAGCGCAATTCCCGAGCCTTCGCCCGGCAGCGGCGAACAGGTGCCGTCGGCGATCGCCAGCAGCGGCGCCGGATGGCCCGCTGCGGCGTAGCGGAATTGCAGCGTGGCGGGATCGATGATCCCGACGATTGCGGTGACGAGGCCGCGGCTCTCGCTGCGCAGCAGCACGCGATTGGCGCGCCGCAGTGCGTCGGCCGGGCGCGCGCCGTCGATCAGCGCCCCGCGAATCGCCTGACGGACGGTGTTCATGGTGACGATCGCCGTGAGCCCGTGCCCGGCAGCGTCGCCGATGGCGACGGCCACCGTGCCGTCATCGAGGAAGAAGGCGTCGTAAAAATCCCCGCCGCCTGCACCGGGCTGCGTCGCCGCGACGTACGACCATGAAATGCGCAGACCGTCGACGACCGGGGGGGCGGACGGTAAGAGCGCGCCTTGCAGAACGGGAACGGCCGGCCGCGCGGGGGCCTGGGGTTCCGGCTCGGTCGCGATTGCGCGACGCGCCCGCAGCACGATCACGACGACCGCTGCAACGATGACCACTAGCAGCGCGGGGACGGCAACAGCCTCCATTGCCGGCTAACTTCGGGTCCTTGCGGCTCGGGTCCCGGGAAATTCTCCGCGTAGGAAAACCGCCCGGGACCCGAACGCGAAGGATTCGCTTGAAGCGAATCCTCTAGTGAACCAGGTAGCCCACTAAGAGCAACGCCACGATGTTGAGGACCTTGATCATCGGGTTGATGGCCGGGCCCGCCGTGTCTTTGTACGGATCGCCGACGGTGTCGCCGGTAACGGCTGCCGCGTGCGCGGAAGAGCCCTTACCGCCGAAGTGGCCGTCCTCGATGTACTTCTTGGCGTTGTCCCAGGCNNGAAGCCGAGCAGCACCACGATGATCGGAACGCCGATTGGGATGATCGCCGGCAGCACCATCTCCTTGAGTGCGGCCTTGGTGACGATGTCGACCGTAGTGCCGTAGTCCGGCTTTTGCGTGTAGTCCATGATGCCGGGCATCTCGCGG
>PLTN01000177.1 GCA_003164495.1 Vulcanimicrobiota bacterium | reverse complement strand
GCGGCCGCGCGACGCTCGATCGCGAACTCTTCGACCGGCTGGCGGCGAAGAACATCTCGATCGACATGATCAACGTCAACGACGCCGGCGTGTTTTTCGTCTGCGATGATGAGAACGTCGAGCGCGTGCGAGCGGAGCTGCACAACCTCAACCTCGCGCTACGCGTGCGCATGCACTGCGCGAAGCTCTCGATCGTCGGCGCCGGGANNCCGCGCCGAACAGGCGCTGCACGACTACTTCGCCCTCGGGCCGCAAGCGGCGCCGGTCGGATCATGAAAGCTCTCGGACGCCTTTTTACGGCGATGATCACGCCCTTCGATGCGAAGGGCGCGGTCAACGTCAACGAAGCCGTCCGCCTGGCGCAGTTTCTCATCGACCGCGGCAACGACGGAGTGATCGTCGCCGGCACCACCGGCGAGTCGCCCGCGCTCGAAACTGATGAGAAGCTGGCGCTTTTCGGTGCGATCAAATCGGCGCTCGGCAAGCGCGCGACCGTCATCGCCGGAACGACCGGAAATAATACGCACCACTCGGTCGAGCTGACCAAAGAAGCCACGAAGACCGGCGTCGACGGGATTCTCGCGGTGGTTCCGTATTACAGCAAGCCGCCGCAAGNNCCAACGTCAACATGCTGCCGGAGACCGTGCACGAACTGGCGCGCCGTCATCAGAACATCGTGGCGATCAAAGAATCCAGCGGCAACGTCGAGCAGTTCACCGCGCTCGTGCGCGACCGGGTGCGCGAAGACTTCACCGTGTATTCGGGCGACGATTATTTCTATCTGCCCTCGCTTGCGCTCGGTGCCTACGGCTGCATCAGCGTCGCAGCGCACGTGTGCGCCCGCGAACTGCGGACCATGGCCGACGCCTACGACAACGGCGACATCGAAACAGCCGGCCGCCTGCACCGCGACTTGCAAGCGCTCTTCACCGCGCTGTTCGCGCACCCGAGCCCGATCCCGGTGAAGTGGGCNNGCCGGCCGCCGATGGGCGAGATGCCGGAGAGCCTCAAAGCCACCTTGCGGCCGCTCATCGCACCGTTCCGGCCGGAGTGATCCTACGGACCCTTCCATCCACATCCTCGGCTGCCGCGTCGATGCGCTGAGCCGCGATGAAGCGGTCGCGCGCATCGCGGCTCTCGCGCAGGGTGCGAGTCCTTCGCTGGTCGTGACGCTCGGCGTCGAGATGACGATGTTCGCTCAACGCGAAGCGCGTTTCCGTTCGCTCGTCAATTCCGCCGCGCTGTCTTTGTGCGACACGATCGGCATCTTGCTCGCATCGCGCGCACGGAACGGACCGCTGCGCGAACGCGTAACCGGCGTCGATTTGATCGAGCCGTTGGCAAAACGTTCGGCCGCCGGCGAGGATTTGCGGTTTTTCTTTTTCGGCGGTGCGTCGGGTGTGGCGGAACGCGCGGCTATTGCGTTGCGTCACCGGTATCCGAGCGTTCAAATCGTCGGCACGCGCGACGGATACTTCGCGCCCGGGCAAAGCCCGACGATTGTCGCATCGANNCGAAGCAAGAATATTGGCTCGAGGATTATCTCGCTGCGACGAGGTGCGGCGTCGGAATGGGTGTCGGTGGTTCGTTCGACGTTTTGGCGGGAACAATTCCAAGAGCGCCGCGCTTGTGGCGCCGTCTCGGGCTCGAATGGCTCTACCGGCTCAATCGGGAACCGTCGCGGTGGCGACGCCAACTTGCGCTTCCACGTTTTGCTTTCGCGGCTGCGCGTGAGGCCCTGACCGAAAGAGGAAGTCGTTTACAGTGAATTCGGCAAAGGCGATGATACTCGCGGGGGGGATGAGCACGCGTCTCTATCCGCTGACGAAGCAAGTTCCGAAGCCGCTGGTTCCGGTGGCGGGCGAACCGATCAGCGCGCACATCATGCGCTGGCTGGCGTCGTTCGGCTACACCGATGTCGCGATCAACGTGCACTATCTCTCCGAGGTGATCCAGAGCGCGTTCGGCGACGGATCGCAGTACGGCGTGAACCTGAACTACTCGTACGAACCCGAGCTGATGGGCAGCGCGGGCGCGGTCAAGATCCTGCAGTCCTTTTTCGATAGGACCTTCGTCGTGGTCGGGTGTGACGATCTCACCGATGCCAATCTCGNNAGCGCTCGAAGCTCGTGAACACGGGCATCTACGTTTTCGAGCCGGAGATCTTCAACCACATGCCGGCCGAGACGTTCTTCGATTTCGGCCGCAACGTGTTTCCGGCGATCTTGGAAGCCGGCCTCGAGTTTTACGGAATGCGCCTGGGCGGCGCATATTGGCGCGATATCGGCACACCCTCGGAGTATCGTCTCGCGACGTCCGACGTTTTGGCCGGTCGCGTGCGCCTGCGCGGCGCACGTGCGACCGGTGTTCCGGCCGGGGTGCAGCTCGGCAACGACGTGCGCATCGAGGGTGACGTACGGTTGGGCAGCAACGTGACGGTCGGGCGCCGCGTGCGGATCGTCGGGCCGACCGTCATCGGCGACGACGTGCGCATCGGTGACGACGCCGTCATCGAGCGCTCGATCGTCTGGGACTCGGTGACGCTCGGCGATCGTTCGGTCGTGCGTGATTCGATCGCGGGGATCGGCTACGACGTCCCCGCCGACACCACGCTCGTCGGCCGCATCGTCGCGAACGAACCGATCNNTGGCTCTTCCCCGTCTGGTGCGTCGGCTGCGGCGTGCCCGGCATCGGGTTCTGCCCGGCATGCGCCGCGACGGCGCAGCCGGCGGCCGTCGTCCTCGACGGCCTGGCCGTGGACGCGGCGAGCGACTATGCCGGTGCCGTGCGGGATGCGATTCTCGCCATGAAGCGCGGCGAGCGTGCCTATCTCGATCCTCTGGCCGCGCTGCTGGCGCCGCTGGTCGCGCCCGGAAGCGTCATCGTGCCCGTGACCACCACGCGGCGGCGCGCCGCCGAGCGCGGCTTCG
>PLTN01000239.1 GCA_003164495.1 Vulcanimicrobiota bacterium | reverse complement strand
GTCCGCCAGACGATCCGGACCTCCGAGGACCTAGTTTTTACTTCCCGCGATATCCTAAATGCCGCCCCTGAGGCGACTCGGGACTTAGTCGATCAGGTCATTTCCCGGATGGTCCGCACCGGGGAGATTCAGCGCGTCAGCCGCGGTCTCTTTAGCCTGCCAAAAATGCACGCCAGCCTTGGGTCACTTCCACCAGATGCGGAGGACATCGCCGCTGCCGTTGAGCGTAGCATCGGCGTTCCTGTTACACCTACAGGCGCGCTAGCGCTAAACGCCTTACGCCTCTCGACGCAGGTGCCGGCGAAGCCGGAGTTTCTGACGGCCGGCCCGAGCCGAACGATCTACGTCCGCAATCTCCCGATTCGTCTGAAAAACGCATCAGCACGCCGCTTCCGTATTCGAAACGCCGCCGTGCGCCTCATCATCGAAGCGCTTCGCACGCTCGGGCGTGATCGTGTTACCGAAGCGATCATCGGCACGATCCGCTCGTCCGTCTCCAACGGCGATCGCGTCGATTTGGGCAAGCACATCGGCGACGCCCCGGTCTGGATGCAACCGCACCTGCGGCAGATCGCCACAACATGAAGTTCCAAGACCTCGCGCTGCCTCACGGTTGCCGAACGCTCGAGCCTAAGTCCGTTTCGCCGGTTCCGAACGCTTAGTTACCTAGCTTATCAAAATAGGCGTGACAAACGTGACAAAACCGGCGGAGCCCCTAAGAAACCAGCGCGTTTGGTAGGCCGCTAACGATCGCCGCCTCGGCGGCCGCCATCCCAAAATGCGCATGAGGCCCCTATCGAGTCAGCATTAAATAAAATATAACTTGTCTAAATGCTGACATTTTGCTAAAATACTGGAAGGGGAAGGCCTATTGCTAACGATGCTATCGCCTGGCAAGCATAAGGAGCAAGCGCTCTACGACCTCGTCTCCGGCTGGCGCCGCGGGATTTTCACGGCTGAGGATGCCCGGCGTTGCGGGTATTCCACCCAGCTGGTCGCGCACCACGTTAAGGCCGGCAACTTCGTGCGCCTTGCTCGCGGGGTTTACCGCCTCGGTCTCTTTCCAGGCGACTACCTGGACGGGCTGGTGGGCGCTCTCGTCCGCGTCGACCCGGAAAACGCGATCGTCTCGCACCAGAGCGCGCTCCAGCTTCACGAGCTCAGTGAGGTCGCGCCAAGTGCCTACGAATTCACGCTGCCCCGCGAAAAGCGCTACCGTGGCAGCCGGACGCGCCATCCCGATGGGGTGAAAATCCACACGGCGACACATCTCGATCCCCGAGACGTGGTCACGGTAGGGGGCATCCGGGTAACGTCGCCGGCGCGCTCGATCGTTGACGCCGGCAACGGCGGGATGGACCTCAAGCTCGTGCGCTCCGCGGTNNGCGATCCAGGAAGCGGTCGCCGATGCTCCGAGTTCGGAGCGAGTCGCATGAAGTATGCTTCAGCAGCCGCCCTCGATCGCGCAATTACCGACATTCTTCTTCGACAAGTCGGCGGAGACGCAAGACGCTACCAGCAGCTACGACGCGAGGTTGCGTTCGAGCGGGTTCTGGCGCGACTAGTCGCTGAAGACCCCGAAATGTGGCTCCTTAAGGGCGGCGTAGCCCTCGACTACCGGCTACGCGAGGCACGGTCGACGCTGGACCTCGATCTTTCTTCGAACGTCGACATAATGGCGTTCCAAGAAAAGCTCGTGCGCGCTACGGCAATTGACCTCGGTGATTTCTTTGAAGTCCAGCTTTCGGGAGAGCCTTCTCGGCCAGTTGACGAGGTCGAAACCTATCGCTTCGGACTCGACGTACGACTCAACAACCGAACATTCATGAAGATCAGCATTGACGTAGGCTTTGCCGACCCTTGGCTCGGCGATGCTGATGCCCTAGAAACAAGCGAGGTCCTCGCGTTCGCCGGCGTCGCGGCAGTAACGGTTAAGGCAATTTCCGTTGAGCAACACATTGCGGAAAAGGTTCACGCGTATACGAAGAGCTACGGCAACCGCCAAAACTCGCGCGTCAAAGATCTCGTCGACCTGGTACTACTATCGGGCTACCGTCCAATAGCAATGGTCGAGCTTGGCACTATCCTCGAGGCAGTCTTCCGGACTCGCGCGACGCACGAGTTCCCTAAGAGCTTTCCGCTTCCACCAGACAACTGGCGCGAAACTTACCGAAAGCTGTCCGAACTGCTACCAATTACCACTGACATCGATCAGGCGCACAACAGCGTCGCCGCTTTCCTCGATCCCGTGACCGCAACACGCATCGATGAAAACTGGTGGGATCCTACGAGGCGACTTTGGGTCACTGAAAAACCGGCGGCATTCACCGCTAAATAGGCTCGCAATGAGTACAGATCGCGGGTAACCGAAGGAGAGTCTGACGATGGAATGGTTGAGTTACGTTTCCTACTTTTTGGGTGGCGCGTTTCTTGCCAACGCCGTTCCGCACTTCGTAAGCGGGATGACGGGGCGGGCCTTCCAAAGTCCGTTTGCCAAGCCGCCCGGTAAGGGGCTGTCGTCGTCAACCGTAAACGTACTGTGGGGTTCGTTCAACATTGCGGTCGGCTACGTGCTCATCGTTCGCGTCGGCGCATTCGATCTGCACGACACGAGCGATGCTCTCGCCGCCGGATTGGGAACGCTCTTCATGGCGATCATGATGTCCCGCGTGTTCGGCGAGCTGCACGGCGGTAATTCTCCGGGTTAGTTCGGCGGAGAGACGAACGTCAGGGATTTCAGCTTGGCTTCCGTCAACGGCGTGCCGCTTCGTGTATGAAGCTTCGGATAAGCTCGTCCCACGATGTTGGGTGTCTTCTTTGCCCCGTCTAAAAATTGGATGTCCCTTTAACCGCGTCGCCTGCGAGCGAGCGCGCGCTGTCGATCGAGAATTTCGTCGTACGTCACGATGCGTACACGCTCGACTTCTTGCTGACGGTCCAGTGCTGCCAAATCGTCGAGGTCACGCTGCCGTCCGATTAACACGGCAAGCTGCGGAAAGCGGACTGCGGCCCCGAGCAATCCAGTGATCTCGACCGCGTGCGCAGGATCGTTAAAATAGCCTTGATATTCTCGAAGCTGAGCGATAGCCTTGTGAACTGCTGCGGAGAGTCGCTTGCGTGTAGCTGATCCCACGAGAAGCCGCTCCTGTGGCTTCTTCAAATCAAGTACTTGCCATTCGGAGTCGCGCGCACGACGTTTCGCAACGATTGGTTCGAGCACGAAGTCGGGGATTAGTGTGCCGCCACCCAACCTTGGGTGAGGGATCGCCGTCTTCCAATTTCCAGCCGTCAGGAAATAGGGGTGTCCTTCAAAGAAGTTCTGCAACTCGGGCTCGGATACGTTTGAACGGTTGATGAGATCCTCGAAAAGGTCCGCATCATAGTTAATCGCGAGCGAGTCTCGACGGATCGTGAACCAGTGATCCGCCGGCCGACGATCAGCGCTTCCGAGGTAGAGTTCACCTTCAACATTTCCGCGAGGCGTGAGCGCCGGCCCGAGCCGCAATCGACCGCTCTCCTCCGTAATGAGGAAGCCGAGGTCTTCAAACTCTCCTATAAGTCGGCGTTGGTATTTCTCTACCTCGTCGGCGACCGTATCAATGATCGCTGCTGTGACATCGTCACCGATCACGGTGGCGCCCGCGATCAGCACGGCAGCAGCGATGACTCCCGAAGTCCGCGGCGCGTTAAGGTCGCTGTTAGCCGCGCTAGTTAGCAGAATGATCGGAACGCGATTCCAGCGACGGCCATCCGCCATTGCTGCCTCAGATGGGGTCGTGGAGATTTTGCTATAATTATCAGATGATTCGTTCTGATGCCAGGCGGCCAGAGTGACGAACCCAGCGGGTGAAACGCAGGATGGCATTCTCAGACCTGAATTCGACCGCCGAGTGATGATTCGGTTCCGTGGCTCGGTCGTCACATCGAATGCTGGTCTGCTCGCGTATCGTGAACTCGATGATGCACTTGGATTGACTGCCGCAGCCGGTGACTCGATTGCCGATGCACGCACGGGGAAGAACGGTCGTCACGCCCTCGTCCGGCCGGCACGCCCTTCTCGACGCTGTCCAGCACTTGGATGTCATAGCTGACGATGATGTCGGCGTCGCCGCCGCCGAGCAACTGCACCCCGTTGACCTGCGGTCCGCCCATCTGAATGTCGACGTCGAGCCCGGCTTTCTCGTACAGCCCGGTCGCTTTCGCCTGGTAGAACCCGCCGTGTTCGGCTTCGGCGAACCAGTTGGTCAGGAAGCGGACCTTCGTGGCCGCGCGGGCCGGAGCGACGCGCGTACCGGACGCGACGAGGGCGCTGGTCGCGCCGGCGATCGCGGCACGGCGCGAAAAGACGGTGTCGTTCTTAGGCATCCCTACTGCTATGGTCGAAGCGGCGAGCCGTCCGCTGGACAATTCGCTAGCCGAACGGCACCCGGCGAATCCAATCGTCGGGTGCCGCGGCCCCGCGAGGGGCTACTTTAGCGTGACGTTTTTGGGTGCGACCGAGCGCAGAAACGTTGGGTCGACGTAGCCGGCGAACAGACCGGGTGTCGGCGCGGGACCCTTGACGTAGTTGCCGTTGTGCAGCCAGTTGCCCTCACGCTCGAAGAGATCGATCAGCGCCGGATCGAGCAGGATCCCGAAACGGTAGTCGGCCCACAGCCCTTGGATCGCCGGAGCCGGCGTCATCCCGCCCATCGCCTTCGAGACGACGGCGGCCGAGGCGGCCGGGTCCTTGGCGAGCACCGCGTCGCCGTCGACCAATCCCGCCAGCAGCGCTTTCGCGCGCTCGGGATGTTTGCTGAGTTCGTCGGTCGTCGCGACCAGCACGAACGTTGCGGCGTACCCGGGCGTGCGCTTCTCGGTGAACTTGTCGCCGAGCACTTTCCGGGCCAGCGGATAGGACTGCGGAAACATGAACGCGGCGTCAATGTCGCCGCGCTGGAGCGCGGGCACCATGTCGGGCGGCGCGACGTTGACCATGGTGGCCTTCACGCCCGCCGCTTGCAGTGTCTCATAGGCTTGGAAGTCGACGTTCGTGCCTAGCGTCGTGCCGATCTTCTTGCCCTCGAGATTCTTGAGGTTTGAGATATCGACGGCCGTCGTTCCGACCACGCGCGTGCCGACGTAGCGCGAAAGCGTCGCAATGACTTTGAACTTCTGATTCTGCATCGCGCCGATCACGGGCGGCAGCTCCGCCATCAGCGCATAGTCGACCGCGCCGCCGATCATCGCTTCGAAGGCTTCGCGGCCGGTCGCCGTCGGCGACGTCTTCACCGTCAGGCCGCGTGAGGTCCAGAACCCTTTGTCGATGGCGAGCGCGACTTGCGGCGTGTCAGGACCCGGCTGCCACGACAGCGTGGCCGTACCGAGGTCGGGCGCTGCCGCCGCGACAACCGGATGCGCGAACGCGAGCAGCGCCGCGCAGGCGAAGAGTGAGATGATTCGGGTCGACATGGGACGGGAGATCCTCCTTAAGTGGGTAGCGGCTCGGCGCGTTCGCCCGTGCGAAGCAGATCGAGAATGCGCGTGCGCAGGCGGACGAATTCGTCGGCGTCGCGCAGCGTGGCGCGCGGGCGCGGCGCGGTCACGTCGATCGAGGCGATGATCTTGCCCGGACCGGGTGACATCACGTGGATGGTATCGGCTAAGATGAGCGCTTCGTCGACGTCGTGCGTGATGAACAGCACCGTCGTCTTGTGGCGTTCCCATATGCGGAGCAGCAAGTCGTGCATGTTCATGCGCGTCTGGGCGTCGAGCGCGCCGAAGGGCTCGTCCATCAACAGCACTTTGGGCCGGCCTGCGAGCGTGCGCGCGATCGCGACCCGTTGTTTCATGCCGCCCGAAAGCTGGGCGGGGAAACGATCGGCCATCATCGCCAAGCCGACTTCTTCGAGCGCGGTCAGGGCTTCGCGCCGCTGCTGCTCTTTCGGGTAGCCGAAGCGCTTGAGCGCGAACTCGATGTTGCCGGTCGCGCTGAACCATGGGAACAGACCGTATTGCTGGAACACCACGCCGCGTTCGGGGCTCGGACCGTCGACGGCAACGCCGTCGAGCGTGATCGTGCCCGCGCTGGGCGCGACGAAGCCCGCGATCGCGTTGAGCAGCGTCGACTTGCCGCAGCCCGACGGTCCGATGACGGCGGTGAACGACCCGGGCTTGAGCGTCACGTTCATGCCGGTTAGCGCGACCGCGCCGGTGCGGCCCGGAAAGCGGATGGTCAGGTCGCGGACCTCGATCAGCCCGTCGCCGCCGCTCATGCGTCCTCCCAATGCACGACGCGTTTGCTGAGCATCACGAACCCGGTGTCGAGCAAGGCCCCGAGAATGCCCAGTTCGATTAGGCCGACGAACATGATGTCGGTGCGAATGTACTGCCGTGCCTCTTGCATGCGGTAACCGATGCCCGACGATGCGCCGCTCAGTTCCGCCGCCACCAGGCTGAGAAACGCCAGCGCCGAGCCCATCCGTAACCCCGCGACGATGTGCGGCGCGGCGGCGGGGATGATCACTTCGATGAATTCGCGCACGCGCGACGCGCCGAGCGCGCGCGAAGCGAGGACGAACGTGCGCGGCACCCGCTCCATGCCGTGGTGCGTGTTCAGCCACACGGCGAGAAACACGGTGTAGGCGATGACGAAGTACTTCGAGGGCTCACCGATACCGAACCACACGATCGCGATCGGCACCAGCGCGATCGCCGGAATCGGCCGCAGCACGGTCAGGAACGGACCGAGGATGAACTGCACGGCGCGCACGCGCGCGGTCAGCAACCCGACGACGATGCCGAGCACCGCGCCGATCGCGAAGCCGATGGCGGCACGCGCGAGCGATGCACCCAGATCGCTGAGAAACAGGCCCGACCGCATCAATTCGATCATGGCGTTCCAGGTGTCGAGCGGCGATGGGAATAGCGCCGGGTTGACGATCTTCAGTGCCGTGATGAGCGTCCACACCACCAGCACCGCGCCGAGCGAGACGACCACGTTGATGATGCGGTGCAAGTTTACAGCCACGTGACCCGCGCTTTCGGATAGCGATTGGCTTTGAAGACGCTGTTGGTCAAGCCGGGTGAGTAGGCGCGCGCCGCGCCGGCCGGATACTCGGCGAAGTGCGGGATCACGTACTCCCACACCACTTCGCCCGCCGGCGTCACTTCGAACAGCCGGCCGAAGGCCGACTCGGTGATCAGCGTGTTGCCGTTCTCGAGCCGGTCGGCGCTGCCCATGTAGGGTGCGAAGAACCGCGGGCGCATCGCGTCGGCGTATTCCCATGTGATGGCGAGCGTGGCGGGATCGACCTCGATCGCGCGCGAGTGCGGCGAGGTGACGCCCGGGCGCAAGTTGCCGTTGTCGAAGATCAGGATGCGGCCGCTGGGGAGTTCGACCGGTGAATGTTGCTGCGCGACGGTGGGATGCGGGATCCGCCAGAGGACGTTTCCGCTCGCCGGATCGACGCCCAGCACGCCGGAGGTCGTGCGCAGGCTCATCAGCACGAGCCCCGCGCGCGTGACGCCGACGCCGTTGATCAACGGCCAGTGATAGCGGTCGAAGATCGGATGGATCGGGTAGTCGGCCGGATCGAGGTTTTCCCACGACTTCCATTCCCACACCGTGGCGCCCGAACGGTCGACGCGTTTCAGCACGTCGCCGTAGTGGGTGCCGTCGGCCAGGTCGTGGTCGTGGCTGCCGCCGGTGATGCGCGCGGCGGCCGCGCGCGGCATCGGCTCGACGATCGTGTAGAGGAGGTCGCCGTTGTCCAGCCACCGCGCGTCGTGGTGGTGGCGCTTGTCCTCGTGCGACCACACGACCTCGCCGTCCGGGGTCACCTCGGAGAACGCGCCGCCGTGCCACATCTCCCACGCCGGATAGAGGTTGGGCGTATCGGGATGGTTGCCGTTGTAACCCAGGTTGCCGTTGGGGAGGATCACGGCATGGCGGCCCGGCCGCTGCGGCATGATCCAGCGGTGCGCCACGCTGCCGTCGATCGCGATCAGTTCGACGATCCCGCCGCCGGTCTGCGGCGCGACCAGCGTGAACCCGCCGGCCGAACGTTCCGGATCGTGAGCGATCAGACCGGTTCCGCGGCGGCGGTCGGTGACTTGATCGACCCGGGAGGCGGTGGGAGGGGCCATAGTAAATCGTTTTACTATGAACGGCGTCCGGTACGCTAGCGCAATACGGCCAGCGATTCCCGCCGGCCGAGCGACAAGTGTCTAAGCGCGCCCCGCGTTCGCGACCGACGATCCTCGACGTCGCCCGGGCCGCGGGCGTCTCGCCGGCGACCGTCTCGAACGCCATCAACAACCGGCGCTATGTCGAAGCGCGAACCAAACTGCGCATCGACGCGGCGGCGGCGCGCTTGGGTTATACGCCCAACGTCCACGCGCGGCGATTGCGCAGTACGGGCATCGGCACGATCGGCCTGTTCTCGTCGATGCCGTTCTCGATTTCGGGGCATGCTTCGCGACTCGGCTTTCTGATGGAGATCGCCGCGACGGCCGCGGTAAGCGCGCTCCAAAACGGCTTCGCGCTGCTGCTCGTACCGTCGCTGGCCGGCGGCTTGCCGCGCTTCGAGGAACTCGCGATCGACGGTGCGATCGTGGTCGAACCGAGCGCCGCCGATCCTTACGTCGCGGAGTTGCGCCGGCTGGGGATTCCGCTGGTCACGGTCGGCCGGCAATTCGGTGCGCCGGCCGGCGTCGCATCGATCGACTTGCGGTCGGCCGAAACGGCGCGTTTGCTGCTCGATCATCTGCGCGCGGTGCCGGCGGACCGCATCGCGCTCATCATCGGTACAGTGCAGCGCACATCGTACCTGGAAACCGAAGCGGTGTATCTCGAAGCGGCCGCCGCGCAGAACATGGAACCGGTCATCGTTCGCATCGACGAAAGCGGCGGTGAAGAAGCGGCCTTCGAAGCGACGCTCGGATTGATGGCGGCGCACCCCGAACTCGACGGTATCCTCGCATCGGTCGACACGTTTGCGGCCGGCGCGCTGCGTGCGCTCAAGCACCTGGGCATCGCGGTTCCCGGTGCGCTGCGCTTGGCCACACGCCACGACGGACACCGCGCGCGCGAAAGCGCGCCGCCGCTGACCGCCGTCGACCTGCACCTCGAAGACGTCGCTGAGCGCGCCGTCGAGTTGCTGCTCGAGCGCATGCGACCGGGGCGGCCGACGGGACATACGGTGCTCGCACCGCCCCCAATGCTGATCGCGCGCGCATCGACCGTCGCCCCACGCTAGCCGGCCGGCGCACGAAATACAGCGCGGCGTTGATGCCGCCGAAGCCCGCCGACGTGCACAGGACGACGCGCGGGGCGAGCGCCAACGGCTGCTGCAGCACGCCCACGCGGCAGTCCGGATCGACAGCCTCGCAGTTCACGCTGCGCGGTACCACGCCGTGGCGGATCGTCATGAGCGCGAGCGCGGCCTCCCACGCGCCGGTGGCGCCCAGCGCGTGACCGTGCTGACCTTTCGTCGCCGTGAGCGGAACCTGCGTGACGCGCGAGCCGAACACGAGACCGAGGGCCGCCGCTTCGCCGCGATCGCCGAGCACCGTGCCCGAACCGTGCGCGTTGATCAAGTCGACGTCACCGGCGGTGAGCTGCGCCTCGTCGAGCGCGCGTTGCATTGCGAGCGCGTTGAACGTCCCCGTGGGCTCGGGCGTCGACAGGTGGAAGGCGTCGTTCGTAAAGCACCTGGATCGCTTAGATGATTCGCGAGATTCTCACGGGCATCCCTGTGGGGCCGTTGGGGAGCCGCGTCTAAAAAGGCGTGGCTCATCTGCACCCCGATGCAGATTTAAGGCATACACTCTGTAAAGGTCCGTCGAACTTGCTCCATTTAGGAGGCTGCTCGTTCAGAACGTATAGTGCATAGAACGGTCACGACGCCGCTGGCATTCCCCGGCTGGCTTCGTCTTGCGGATACGGGTTATTAGCAAGCCACTCTGCGCGTCTGGCGAACAGTCCCGGAACGAGAGTATTTACATCGGCAATTAGTTCTTTGATGTCGGCGGTTCGGAGTTGGCCGCCATCCACAACGATTTCGCCGGCGACCATCGAAAAATCGACATCTCCGCCCTGAACGGCGTGCACGAGATTGTCAGGGATGTTCAGGTACGGGCCGGTTAGAAGCGGGGTCATTCGGGGCGTGTCGGTGCGCACGGCGATGATGTCGGCTCTCTTTCCAATCTCGAGGCTTCCAATGGTTTCGCCCAATCCGAGCGCTTTTGCACCCGTAATCGTCGCCATGCGGCAGATGCTCCATGCATCGAGAGCAGACGCGTCGAGCCGGGAAAACTTTGCTAGCAGCGAGGCCGTTTTCATCTCCTCGAACATGTCGAGGTTGTTGTTTTCTTTCTCTCCGTCCGTGCCTAAGCCCACCGAAACGCCGGCAGCAAGGAGCGCTTCGACGGGAGTAGCGCCGCTCGCGAGTTTCATGTTGCTGATCGGATTATGCGCGACGCCGACGCCGCGATCCGCGATCAGTTGAATCTCGTCGTCCGAAACCCAAACGCAGTGCGCAAGCAAGACCCGCTGCGCATCGAGCAAACCGGAGCGTTCGAGTGCATGAATCGGCCGCACGCCGAATCGGCGCAGCGACTCCTCGACGTCGAATTGACTCTCGTTGCTGTGCGTGTGAAGTCCGACGCCGTATTCCCGGCTCATCGCGGCTGCGCGCTTCCACGCCTCGGGAACGGCGTAGAAGAGATGCTCTAAGCCAACCCACACCTGAATGCGTCCGGCCGCGCCGCCGTTCCAAGCGCGAATGACTTGCTCGTTGGTGTTCAGCGTTTCGAAGTAATCGTGGTCGGGATGCTCAGCAACGTACGGTACGAGAACCGCGCGGATCCCCAACTCGTTCGCGGCGCGCGCACTGCCGTCCATGTAACGCCACATGTCGACGATGGTAGTCGTCCCGGAGAGCAAGGCTTCGGCGTAGCACAGACGGGATGCCGCCTCCGCCTCACGCGCCGTGAGGACGCGATGCATCGGGTCGATGAACCGTTGCAGCCACGCCCAAACCGGCAGCCCCTCCGCGGTGCCGCGCAGCATCCCCGAGTGGCAGTGCGTATTCACGATACCCGGCATCAAGAGACGGTCGGGCAAGCGTTTCACCGGCACATCCGGGTGCCGCGCCTCGACGTCGGCGCCGCCACCGATGTCGTCGATGACGCCGGAATCGTTGACGAACACGGCGCCGTCGACCAGCACCTCATCGTCCGGCGTCATCGGCAGAACGAGCCCGGCGCGAAGCACCAATGCGCTCATCGTGCGTTCTCCGGCGGCGCAAAGCTCGCCGATGGTGGAAAGAGTTTGATGTCGGATCCCACGAGAAGTTCCATCCGATCCTCCGAAATCCCGACGACGCCGTCATAACCGGCGCGAATGCGCGCGAGCACGTCGTACTCCGTAATTTTCCAAAGGCTGAGGTGGTTGAGCATCGTCATCTTTGGCCGGGCAAGCGCGCACATTGCAGCTAGTTCTTCCGGACTTGTGTGGCTTTTGACAATCTTCTTGATGTGCGCATTTTCCGCGCTCAGCTCTGCGGAGGCGCCCGCGATCTCGTTGATGAGAAGATCGGCCCCACTCGCATAGCGAACGATCGAATCGCAATACGTGGTGTCTCCCGACAGCACGATTGACCGGTCGCGGTATTCCACGCGAAAGCCGAATGCGGGCTTTACGATCGGGCCATGGTCGACGAGAAACGCCCGAACGACCACGCCGTCCCGATCGAAGATCACGCCTTCATCAAATTCCGTAACGTCGATCTGGAGCCCGGACGTTCCGTCGCCCTCATACTGCGGCCGGACTGCGAGGTCGAAGTGATGGGCGGCCCTCATTCCGTCGATGAAACCCTTCGTGCCGGGTGGCCCCCACACCGATAAGGGGGTCGTACGCATCTTCACATACCAGCCGGTCATCCAGAAATCGCCGAAGCCGCAGATGTGATCCGAGTGTAGATGCGTGTAGAAGACGTTGGTGACGTCGGGGATCGGAACGCCGCATTCGAACATCCGCTGCAGCGTCTCGCGGCCCGTGTCGAAGAGCAGCCAATGCTCCCCGGCCTTGATCAACGTCGACGTGCCCTGGCGCTCGTGCGTGAGCGACGGACTGCCGGTCCCCAAGAAGTAGACGTGTAGGCAGTCTTCTCGAGGTTCGTCGAGATCGACGTCGCGGTAAACACCCGCGAAGGAAGGCATCAATCCGTCTCGCGCTTACTTCAGCGTCACGCGACTCGATGAAATCGCCTTCAACGGCCGGTCATCGATAACGCTGCGGAAGAGCTGGATGGTCGGCGTGACGTTTTTGATCATCCCGCCTGCTGCAATCCACTGGCCTTCGGTCGTCATGAGTTCGGGCAACCGCTCGTCGAGGCGCGCCTCGAAGTCGTAGTCGGGCCACGCGGCCTTGAGTTGGTCCGCGGACACCAGGCCCTGCATCGCCTGCGACACCGTCGTTTGCGCGAGCGTGGGATTCGCTTTAATTGCTTTGTCGGCTCCAAGCATGGCGCTGAGAACCGAACGCACGATCTCCGGACGTTTTGTCGCCATATCGCGTGAAGCAATCAAGACGAAGTGCGTTTCCTCAGGGATCCGAATCTCATGATAGCGGTCGCCAAGCGTCTTCTTCACGAGCGGAATGACGTCAACGAACGGCAGCGCGGCATCGATATCGCCTCGAGCCAGCGCCGCCGCGACGTCCGACGGTGCGACGTTCAGGATTTCGGCCTTGACCCCGTTGCTCTTCAAGTCGCTCTCGAGCAGAAACTGCGAGCTCGTTCCAAGGACCGTGCCGATCTTTTTTCCCGCGAGACTTGCGATCGTCGGGACTGGGAAATTTGCCACGATTCGATTGCCATGAAACCGTGAAAGATCGGCCACGATGGTGAACTGCTGATTGCGCATAGCAGCGGTGACCGCCGGAAGCTCGGCGGTCGTCATGAAATCGACTTGTCCACCGATGAGAGCCTCGAAGGCAAGCGGACCAGTTGCGAACGTGACGATCTTTGGATCCGTACCAGCAGCTTTCCACAAACCCATCGCCGATGCGACTGGGATCTGCGGCCCGGCATAACCGATGGCCCAAGCGATCGTGATCGGCACTACGGCGGGTGACTGCGCGCGGGCGGGAATGGCGGCATCCGTCAGCAGCGCGACGGCGCACAGGGTAAACAGCATTCGGGTGATGCGATGCGTAACGGCCTTCATAAATGCCTCATTCAGCAAATCGTGACGCGCCGTTTTTCTAAACAGGCGCATATTTGAAACGTTTCAAGTTTTTGGCCTCCAGGTCGTTGCGGCCCTCTGGAAACGTTGTATCCAAGTGGTAAACCTAAAGCCGCAGCCGTTAGCCAACTGATGTGGCCGAATCGCCGCAAAAGGTCTCCCCGGGTGCAGTCGGCAGGCGAAGGCGCCGTAAGACGTGTTAGGAAAACAATGCCGCATGTCGGGAACGGCACCTTGCCGGCACGAGCAGTCATTTTATGGAGGATGCGACGAGAACAAGAGCCGGCACGCGGCGAAAAACGATTGTGGACGTCGCGCGCGCTGCGGGCGTTTCTGTTGCGACTGCCTCGAACGCTATCAATAACCACCCGTCGGTCCGCGCCGAGACAAAGGATAAGGTTCAAGGCGTCGCGCTGCGCCTCGGCTATACGCCGAACGTCTACGCGAGGCGGCTACGCACGACCGGCATTCGCACGATCGGATTTTTCTCGACATTCCCGTATCAGATCGCGGGCGGACCGACGCGCCATAGCTTCGTCTTGGATATGGCCGCGATTACAGCAGTTACTGCGATTCAGAACGGTTTAGCGTTGCTGCTGGTACCGCAAACACTCGCGGATCCCGCGGCGTTGAGCGGACTTGCGATCGACGGCGCACTCGTCGTCGAGCCGACGCCAGACGATCCGTACATCCAGCAGTTGAGGATGCGCAAAATCCCGTTCGTCACCATAGGTCCGCCGCCGTTCCCATCGGCGTCCGTCGATATGCGCACGGCTGAGGCGGCGCTGCTGATTTTAGATCATCTTGCGAAAACCGCGGCGCGGCACATCGTCCTGGTCGTCGGCAAGATCGAGCGTCCGACGCAATCCGAGATCGAAGCAACGTATCTCGGATTTTGTTCCGCGTGCGGTATGGAGCCGCAGATCGTACGCGTCGATGACGAGCGGGGCGAAGATGCAGCTTACTCGGCTACCATCGAATTGGTCAAAAGAAGCCGCGTCGATGCGATCTTTGCCCCATTCGATGCCTATGCGGTAGCAGCGGTCAAAGCGCTCAACGCCCTTAAGGCAAGAATTCCCGAAGACATTCGCGTTGCCACGCGTAACGACGGAAACCGCGCGCGAGATTCAGATCCGCCGATCACGGCGATCGACTTACACCTCGATGTTGTGGCGCAACAAGCGATTGATTTGCTTCTGAGCCAATTACAAACCGGGTTGTCCGAGCGGCAATTACCGGCACCGCCGCCGACGATCGTAGTACGGCAGTCGACGCAGAAAGGTCGCTCTAAGGGGCTCGCTGTGAAGAAGAGTTTGAAAGTATCGCCCTAGCCTAATGCTTTAAAGGTGGTAACGTGCGCGAAAGTCCTGAAAACCCAGAAGCGCCGAGCGACGAAGCTCTTCTTCGTCGTGCGTTTGCCGTCGCGAAGGAGTCGCGAGATCGCGGCGATCATCCGTTCGGGGCGATCATAACCGATGAATTCGGAACTATTCTTCTCGAACAAGGAAACGGATTTTCATTGGAAGGCGGCGACATGACCGCCCATGCGGAACGGCTTCTCGCCACCCGCGCTTCGAAGTCGTTTACGGTCGATTTTCTCACAAGGTGCACGCTTTATTCATCCGCCGAGCCGTGCGCGATGTGCTCGGGTGCCATTTATTGGGCCGGAATCGGTCGCGTCGTCTATGGACAGAGCGAAGTGAGCCTGAAACGTCTGACCGGCGCTCACTCGGAAAACCCCACACTCGATTTGCCATGTCGCGTCGTCTTTTCCGCCGGGCAGCGAGAAGTTGTTGTCGAAGGCCCCTTGCTGGAAGACGAAGCTGCATTACTTCAACAAGAGTTCTGGGACGATCCGACGCGGCGACGTGAAAGCTAGCTCGCGTCTTCGGCGCAAAGTTTCTTAAGCCGTGGCCACGAGGGCGTCCCGCGTGGACGCCCGGCCCTTGACGTAACGGTGTAGTCGCCATCGCACAGCAGATGGTAACCATGCCATCTACCCCAGCCCGTACAATCGTTAGCGGTTCCCGGCTGTCGATGCGAGTGCGCATGACAGCGGGACGAACAGACATTTAGAAAGTGGAAATTCCGGACCGAACTCCCCCCGTAACTCCCCCCCTACATTATAGAAGGGACCCAGCAACTGCTGAATCCCCTCATGAATCTGGCTCCCGAAGTTGGACTCGAACCAACGACCCGCTGATTAACAGGCTCCGCCCGGTCATCCCGGCTGTCTGCATGAGCGCGAAAAGCCTGCGCCAACGGAGTCTCGGGCGCCTCCCGAGCGGCTGAATTGCGGTCGGGAATTGCGGTCAGCCGCCAGGCGCGGCGGCCGAATTCTCGCGCACTGGAAAATGAGATTAGTGAGCCAATTCACGAGTAAGCCGGCTGAGCGTTTCACGACGCTCCGCTGGGTCCCGTGGGAGGACCAGTCCGACGAAGTCGTGGTCGACGGCTTCGGCCATTTCTTCGAGTCGTCCGATCTTCGCTTTGCTCAAGCCGCCCTTGAGGTCGCGCGATATCGCCGAGGGTTGCCGTGAGACCCGCCGCGCTAATTCTGCAGCGTTCACGTGCTCACGTTCCATGGCATCGATCATCTGCTGTTCGAGCCGCAGATGGGCGAGCTGCTTGTCGATTCGCTGCGCCATCTCCGGATTTTGCCGAAGGCGTTCTTCCAGGGTCGTCTTCCCGGCCCGGCGTCGCGCGGCTCGCGCTTCAATCGCGTTCATAATATTTTCCATCCTTCACACGCTGTTCGTAGTCTGCGATCGCAAGCACGGTGGTCTGGATGATCGCCTTCCCGACCCGGTCAAGCTTCTTTTTGCCTTTCGGATAGTGCCGGTGGATGACCCAAATCTCGCTGCCGGCGTGAAACATCGTGAAGCGATGCTTGCCGGCCTTAGCGGCGAGGATCTTAGGGTCCGCATGCTCTTCGTTGATGCGCGACTCGGCAGCCCGTTTTCCGTGAGCAAGGTCCGCCCAATGGCGAAACGTCGCGATCACCGCCGCCTTGGCCTCGGGGTCCAACGTTTCGAAGACGTCGAGTCCCGGCATCGTCCCGTCTGCTGCCCAAAACCACTCCAAGGAGCGCCCCTCCCCATCGACGACCGTGAGGTCGGCGCCGGTTCGAATCGTTGCCACTACTCTTATATTAACACTAGAGTGAACATTCGGCAACGGCGCTCACGCGGCCCTCGGCTTGCGGAGCCCTCCACCGCCGGCCGGCGCGGCCGACGGAGTCCGGTGCCCCCGGCCCAAAGCCGCGCCTGGCGACCGCGCAGGCGCCACGACAGTGCTATCGGCCGATACTTAGGGTGTCCAGAAACGCCGACGCGTCTCAGGGTCGCAAAACCCGTGATTTATCACTGGACCCTTTCGCGGCTTTCGCTGTACCTCTCGCGCACGCGGAGGCCCGCTCTGCTCGTTCCGGCGGGGCGCGGTCTTTTTTGCTCGGAAACTATATAAGATAAGGAGGGACGATCAGGGCCAATACTATATACTTTAAGCTCATGGCCAAGCAGCAATCTCGGCTTGCCGACAGGGCGCAGCTCGTCCCGATCTCGCTTTATCCGCAGACGATCGCGCAGCTTCACGAGATCCAGCGCTCCTCGGGTGAGTCCCGCGGCGCCGTTGTCCGCCGGCTTGTCGAGCGTGAGGCTGATAGACTTCGCAAGGTCGGGATACCGAAAGCCCCGGTCTGGACGTTCCCGAGCTACGACGCGAGCGGACCGCGCATCGACGCGCGAGTCATCTACCACAAGAAGAGCGGCGAGGCGCTCGTCTTCGAAGCCCTCGGCGAGCGCGTGCGCCCCGAACCGCCAAGCGGCAGCTACGTTGTGATCGGCGAGGAGACGGACCGGCTCCACGGCCAGGTTGAGGGCACCGAGACGACCGATGTCGACGGATTGCCGATGCTCGTCATCACGGTGCGCGAACTCGTACCCCCTGCGGCCTACGACGTTCCGCCAATTCTTTTCGACTTCGTGCACCGCTTGAATGGAGACGTCGTGTCGCGCTCAGCGGCCGAGATCTCCTTCGATCCGAACCGAACGACGCCGTCGTGGAAGCTTGGCGAACACGAGGTCCGGGCTATGCTCGTCGGGCCGATGGGTCAGCGAGCTAACCACGTCCGCTTCTTCCCGTTCTCGGGCCCCACGTTTCAAGATCACCTCAACCCGGTGAGTGACTACTTTCCCGTCATTGAGATCGACGATGTGCGCGCCCGCGAAGATGCAGCTGATCGCATTGTCCACTTTCTCGAACACGGACCAGCGCAGCCTGCAACCGCAGATCAGAGCTTCCTTCGGTGGGCTGAAGCCGTTTACGTTCTCATCCATGACCAGCTCGGCGGCAATGCCTCACAATCCGGTCTCTCTCGTCGTTTCGGCAAGGCGGCGTTTATCTGCGCGATGGACTACAAGCCCGAAGGCGACCGTGGAATTGCGCAGTTCGTGGTGCAGATCACGACCGGATTCGCGCGGGGCCGGCGCCGCACGGAGCGCTACCCGTGGCGCGAAACGGCCGCGACGACAGTCGCAGCCGATGCGATCCGGAGCTACAACAGGCTGCTTGAGGACGAGTAGACATGTGAGATGTCCTCCGACGCATACCGCTGAAATGGCAAGACGAATGCCCCGCATGCTGATTGCGAAGTTCTATCGAGCTGCCGACGGAAGTCAGCCGGTCGACGATTTCATTGCGAAGCAGAAGGCCGCTGTCCAACTCGCGATTGACCGACAGATCGACCGGATCAATTTATTGGATGAGACAAGCCCTCATCTCGCGTTTCCGTATAGCAGTCAGATTGAAGGCGAACTGCGCGAACTGCGCGCCCACTACGGCAACACGCTGTTTCGGATATTGTATCGGCGGAGCGAACAGTTCGTCGTCCTTCTGCACATTTTCGAGAAGCACGACGGCCCGGTTCCGGAAGCAGAGAAGCAGGTTGCCCGCCAACGTTGGAGCGATTTCCGGAAGCGCATGGACGCAAAGCCGAGGAGGCAGCCTACCCCGATCGGCAGGAAGGCCCCATCCCAGAAACGCCTTTGACTCACCTTCTCTAATTTGATAATATGAGAACAATGAAACAAAAGCGGTCGCCCTCGTGGACCTCCCCCGTAGGGGAAGACGCCCGGTCAGCGGCAGCTCGCCGGCGCGCTGAGAGTCCTGTGTATGCTGCCCTGGAGAAAAAACACGAGGTCGCGCTTGCGATTGCGGATTTGGTGATATTACATCGTAGCCGCACCGGCTTAACCCAAGAAACACTTGCCGAGCGTATGGGAACGAGCGTCTCAGCGATTTCGCGCCTCGAGTCGGGCTTTCACGTGCCCTCACTTGAAACACTTCGGAAGCTCGCCGAGGCCCTTGGGGGTCGTGTCAAAATCGACATCGTCGACGTCGCCGCGCCCAAGGCGCGCCCGAAACGGCGGGAGCTCACAAAGGCTGGGAAAACGTAACTTTCTACGGAGACCTTAGCGATTTGCTGCCGGGCTCGCCTGGTGGCCCGGCCGGAGGAAAATAATGTACCGAATCCCGCTTGCGAACATCGCAATGCACATTCGAAACCCGAAGCCCCAAACTATTCCGGGACGGTATTCGTAGAAGTGCGGATGCGGCGCGCGACGCGACCGCAAGTGCGTTGGCGACCAACTGAAATGGTCGATGTGCGCATACCACCTGTTTTGGACTTGTAATAAATGTCCGATGAGTTCGCTGTTAGACGATAGCGTCTGCCTGAATGAGGACCCAACCAAGGGTCTCGAGCTCAGGCTTTCTTCCGATACATCGCGGCCGTGAAAAATCAGATGGCGCGGCCTGTAAAGATCCTCGAATCGCAGTTTCATCCTTTCGAGCTCAGCCACCGCTGGTTCGCCATCGGGATGGACGATAAGAGCAGTCGCACGCCGGATGACCTTTGGTGAACCGCGGTCAGCCGAATCTCCAAGCAGCGACACGACGCCGATGATGGCATGCGTAATGACATCTTCAGCAAGCACGGCTGCTCGTGCGCGAACGAACCGGCCAAGTGCACGGCGCAGTGAACGATTGACCAATGATCGCCCGGTTACAGCGTCCCAGTATTTGCCAATCGTCTCTTCATTGCGTAGGTTGACTACTGCGCCAACTTGGAACTCGTTCGGCGGTCGCTGCTCGCCGATAATCGCGAGATGGAACCCGGACTCAGTCGCGGCCGGCGACTCTTCAAAAAACGGAATCCACGGCGCGTATTCGAGTTTAACGTTGATGAGCCCGGTCAAGGCGTAAACGTCGAGATTTGCGCTCGGGTGCTCAAGCAAAATCCTCGGGGAAGTTGCCGCGCAACTCGATTACAGACGAAACGCCGGACAGCAGCCATGTCATTTGACCAAGAACAGAACCAATGCGGGTATCCTTCGACCAGCGATCGCGCTCCGCACCAGCTACATCGCGAATCGGAATCGTATATTCATCATTGTCGACTATGGTCAAAGCTGGCTCTACTCGGGCGTTCAGAATCGGAAAGAGCGCTCGCCTTTCAATCATGATAAGGTCCATTATCCAGCGGCGCAATGCCATACGCCTGGCACTCTCCACCGTCCGCAACGGTGTTGGGTAATGGAAAAGCTTGGATTGTGCATCCGGTTGCCGAGAGACCCGGTTCTTAGCTTCTAAGCACGATGTTGGACCCCGACTTCAGCCTACATGTTGATGACGCGATAAAGCACTTCTTGAAAGAGATGCATGCTGACAACGCCACACGGCCAATTCGCTACCCTTACGAATCCGGAGCGTTTCCGGACGGTGGATATGGGGCGTTACTCCATGGCGAAGGTCTCATCGTCGTTCCTGACACGAATATTCTGCTACAAGACCTCGCCCAATCGTGCCGAGCGCAACGACGATTGACTTTGGTCAATGCGGCGAACGTTGGGGCCCTTCGACTCTTTTGCGCAGAACACGTCGTCGACGAGATGTACGAGCATATTGCCGAAGATGCACCGAGGCTGGGGATTCCCTATGAGGAGCTACTCGCGAGGTGGGAAGACGAGTATCGTCCACTTCTGCGCGTCATTCCCAACGACGCGATCACCGAGAGCCTGCTCACAGGCGCAGAAAGGTGGCGCGTTCATCACATGCTCGCGTCAAAGGATGTGCCATCCATCAAGCTGGCTGTCACGCTCGGCGCGCTTTATCTAACGGAAGATCAGGGCGCACGATGGGCGGTCTACGATGAGCGGGCGACGGCCGAAGAATTATTGCGATGGGTCGGCCCCCTGCAGGACGGCGGCAGTGCCGAAGTACTCGGCAACGCAGCTTTCATAGTAATCCTCGTCCCGACAATAACGCTGAAACGTTTTGTCGAACTGGCCAGAGTATTGTCGGCAGAAGCGCCTTGGTTATTTTGGCCCGGACTCGCCATGGGCGTCGGCTTCGCAGTTGCAAAGACGACGAAGGATGGCATATTGCAGACCATCTCCGGGGTCGGTACGGCCTTCAAGATCTTTATGGAGTGCATGCGACCGTATTATGAAACGCTGGATCGTTTTCGCGCTGCCGCCCCAGCAAAACCGTCGTGGACGCAGCTTTCGAATGAGCTTGGACCACGCGAAGTATTGCGTCGCGCATCTCTCTGGAGGCTCGCGCGCCATCCGGCAGGAGACGCCTCAGCAGTAGAACTGTCGCAGCGCCTCCCCGACCTCGGCGTCGGACACGGCCCGAACCTGGTGCGCGGTATTCTACGTACAAACACTTGCTTCCATCAGACGTCGCGAGGCCGGTGGCAAGTTGGACGTCCCGATTGGCTAGCAGCGAACAAGCCTGAGGTACGTTCTTAAACGGGCAGTCGCTAACTCCCGGAAGTCGCGTTCACTTATCGCAGGAGCTTCGCAGTGGGTCACCACGACGAGCGCGAACTCCTACGGCATGACGCTCACGCACCCCGGTCCTTACTTCGGCCGGTATTGCACTGTTCAAGTTCAGAGCGTAGCCAGCAATGTCGTCACGCAGCTGCCCGGAACCGCGGAACCAATCGACGATGCGTCGGAGACTTCTTAAGTGATGCTCGAACTTGGATCGACCATTTTCGTCCGAACGGCCGCCGCCGACGTATTCGCAGTCGGTACGATCGAAGCCATCGACCCGCAAAGCTATGACGTCTCTTACCCTGACCTGAATAATGGCCGCCGCGGCACACCCACCGCCACTAGCCTCGATCAATGCATCAATCCCACATCGATCGCCGGTAGTACGCCTCTAGCGAATGAGACCACAGCCACGTTGAGCGCTGGTTCGGTACACATGTGCAGCCTAGACGCTGTACGCTTTCGCCTCGTACGCTTTCTCGCTGTTCATCAACCGTTCTGACGACATCGTGGCCGGCAGCGACCAGAGCGTCCCTCAGTGAGCGATCGCCGATGCATTCATCGAGCAGTAGCCGCATGCATCAGGCTCTTGGCGGCACTCGCGTCTTCGGCATCCTCGGCGGCGATGAGAGGCGGGACGCAGCGGATCACGATCTACGCGAAGACTGCGCGCGAAGCTGCCGATGCGGCCCGGCGCGAGCGTATCAAGCACGTCGACGCCGGCGGCTACAAGAAGCCGGAGCGCAAAACGCTCGCCGTATTCCTCGAACAGTGGCTGCGCGACGTTGCAAAGCCGTCCGTGCGCCCGTCGACGTACCGCTCCTACGAGGGGATCGTCCGTAACCACCTGACGCCAGCGCTCGGGCACATTCAGCTTATGAAGCTGACCCCGCCGCTCGTAGCCCGCGCGCTCTCCGGCGATGAGGACGCAGGTGCTGCCCGCACGCGGCAGCTCGCGTACATCGTGCTGCGTTCGGCGCTCGACGTCGCGGTAAAGTGGGACCTCGCAAACGTCAACGTAGCGAGCGCCGTCGAGAAACCGCGCGTCGCACGCGCCGAGTTCTCCGTGCTAACGCCCGACCAGGTGAACACACTCCTCGCCAAAATCCGCGACGACCGGCTATTCACGCTCTACCTGCTCGCGATCTTCACGGGTCTGCGCCAGGGCGAATTGTTGGCGCTGGCCTGGGCCGACGTTAATCTTGACGACTGCCGCCTTGAGGTACGATACACCCTTGAGCCGACGTCGCTCGAGCGTGTCGAGGTGAAGACGCGCCGCGGGCGCCGGCGCGTCGATCTATCGCCGACGCTCGTAACCGAACTCCGGGCCCATCGGCAGCGAATGCTCGCTGAAGGTCACCCGCACAGCCTGGTCTTCCCGACGAAGGGCGGCGAGCCGATCAAAGGGTCGACGCTCGGACACGAATGGAAGCGCGTACTGGCGCGCGCGTTCGACCGGCACGCGAAGGTAACGATCACGACCGCCAAAGGGAACAAATACACCCCGGTCCGGCCGCTGGTCGACATCCGCTTCCACGACCTGCGGCACACAGCGGCGACGCTCATGCTGCTGGCGGGGGTGCACCCGAAGGTCGTGAGCGAGCGGCTCGGCCACGCGACGGTCGCCATGACGCTCGATACCTACTCGCACGTCCTCCCGAGCCTCCAAAGCGACACGACGCTCGCGATCGAACGTTACCTCGCCGTCGGCTGAGAACGCTCCACGATTTAGAGCCCGGCAAGATGGCGCCGGAGCCAGTGAGCTCAGGTCGAAGTAGCACAAATGGCCGCCCGTGCGCCGCAGTTTCCACCGTTTCCGCAAGCTTTCCGCGAACAGCTGATCTACGTCCTCGATGATTGCTTCGGCGAATACTACGAGGATGAACTCGGCATTGGCCAGGAGGCTCCGGTCGGAAACGAGCTCTGGACCGGCCTATATCGAACGTTCGTCCGACGACGTGGGCTTCGCGAGGTTGCGCGCCCGTTCGGGATTAGCGAAAAGCGGAAGCAATTCTCCGCCTTCATCCGTACAGCAAATGATGCATGGCTTGAGGCATTTCTGATCGACTTCGTCGACTTCATCGCCGCGGCATACGACAACTGGGCGAGGGAGAATTACCTCAACGTGAGCGCTGCAGTCGTGTTCGAGCGACTCGAAACACATCTACGTGAGCATCGTCTGCCCTATACGGTCGTCGATGGTTCCCTCGTTCGTACCGATCGAGCACTTGCGGCGAGGCAGATCGAAGGGCCGGCAATGGCGATGCTCCGTGGTGACCGTGAGTTTGCCGCAGCTGCGACGGAGCTCGATGACGCGCTTCGATTTCTCGAGGTGGGACGTCCGGAGCGAGCGATCCACAACGCCGCGTTGGCTCTCGAAAGCACGATAAAGGTGATTGGTGCGCGCTTGGGGTGGAAGAAGATGCCTCCGAAGCCGACTCTCGGGCAACTACTCGACTTAGTCCGCGAGGAGAAGCTGATCGGGCCCACCGAGGTAGCCGGCTTGCGCCAGCTTGTAGAAGCGACCGAAAAAATTGTTGCCGGGACCCGCAACGTCGCGCCGGGAGCGGGCCACGGCGCCGGATCAGGCAGCGACGGCGTCACGCTTGCGGCGGCGACTTTCGTCGTCGACGTCGCCTGCGCGGCGGTCAAGCACCTTCATACTTCGCTACGGGCACGGGAGCAGTCGGCGCGAACGTGATGGTAAGCGGTTCGACACCGCGTCACGATACGCACAAACGGTGCTCACAAGCGAACTCGAATCCGCATTCGTAGAGATCTTCTCGGCGCACGCCTGCGCGGTTGGCGACTAAACGAAAATCGGCGAGGCGGCGCAAGACACGCGCGAGCCTATCGGCCGCGCGTGNNGTCTTGCGGGGGTTCGACGCCGCGACGAATTTGCGGATCATACGTAGCGGTGAGACGGTAACTCGTGCGTGGACCGCGTGACCCGTTCGGCACGAGTATCTTCTGAGCCACGAGAGCGGCGATATCGCGCTGCGCGGTATCCGGTGACGTTTTCGCGAGCGTCGCGTATTTGCTCGTGTTGATCCAACCCTCGAACGCGCCGGANNTGATCGGTCCAGAACGAACGCGCTTGTATCATTTCGCGTCCGACCGTGAGCGTATGATCGACCGCACGGCCGTAGCAATTTGCGAACCATGAGACCCACGGCGTTACGTCGAGCGGGCCCCGTTGCTCGCGTTCGAGCGCATCGTAGTAGCTTTTGCGATCGGTGTGAATTTGTCGCGAGAGCGAGACAAACTCAGCGATTTCAGGATCGTGTCGCGCAAGCGCGAGGTCTGCGATCGCGCGTCCGATGCGGCCGTTGCCGTCGCCGTACGGATGAATCGTCACGAACCACAAGTGGGCGATGGCAGCGTGTATAAGCGGACGCTGCATCGGCGCTGGACCGGGCGACGCGAACCAATTGAGGAACCGGTTCATCTCGCCATACACGCTCGGGCCCGGTGGCGCTTCAAAATGAATCGTCGGTTGCAGCCGTTCGGCGTGCGAAATAACTTGCATGGAATCGTCCGGGCGCGATCGCCACGCGCCGACGGTCACTTGCGGGTCGGGATCCGGAAAGATCAACGTGTGCCAATGATGCAGCCGCGCTTCNNATGCGCGCACGCTCGCAATGCTGAGGGTCTCGCCTTCAATCGCCGACGTCTCGACGGCAGTATCGGTCAGCGTGTCAAAGCGAACGCGGCGCTGCTCGTCGCGGCCGAGTTGAAAGAGCACTTCCGCAACGCGGCCGGCGCGATATGCGATCGTGGTGAACTCAGGCTCGAGCGCCGCCTCGTTGACTGTGAGGTCGGGCCATCCGGAATCTTCCCAGAGATATCGCCGCATGATTGCGGTATTAGCATAGCACAGATCGCCGCAAATTTGCGGCAGTAGCCCCGTTTATTTGTGGTCGTCCTCGCTGCGAACGTGGCGAAGGCTAGCTCGAATAGCTCTCCGGGCCAGTCGGGCAAGTTACCTTTGATCTGCAAACAAGATCAAAGGCTACAACAGAACAGCGCGCGTTAGACCCTTCCTTGACGGCCGGCCAGGCTCTATGGCATCATTGCCATAACGTTGGAGAACTCGCATCAGAAGCCCATCGCCTGGGTCGGTTCATCGAAAAAAGACCTCAAGGCGATGCCGGAAGAGGTCCAAGACGATATTGGCTATGCCCTCGATCTCGCTCAGCACAATAAGCAAGCAGCCTACGCCGAGCAGATGAAAGGTGACCTCCGCGACGTCATCGAGATACGAGCAGACAATGAAACCGGCAATAGCACTTTTCGCGCTGCGTACACCGTCCAACTAGGCGACATGATTTATGTGCTGCACGTCTTTCAGAAAAAATCCAAAAGGGGTCGGGAAACGCCAAAGCGTGACCTTGACCTCATTCACCAGCGTTTAAAACAGGCACGGGAACATCATGAGCAGCAAGAGCAAAAAAGCAGAGATTGAAGTCGGCGCCGGAAACGTCTTCGCGCAGCTTGATTTACCGAACCCCGACGAACGTCTGCGTAAGGCTCGGCTCATGAATGTCATCAATGGCGTGATCACACGCAGGGGTCTTTCCCAGAAGGATGCGGCCAAACTAACGGGGCTCGACCAGGCCGACGTTTCCCGGATTGAGCACGGACGCGGTTGCCGTTATTCCACTGATCGGTTGTTGAACGTTCTCGCCAGGCTTGGGACCGATGTTGAGATCACGCAACGTCGTGGGGAGGCCGGTGAGCTTCTAATCGAAGTGCGTGAACTTTCGCCCGTTTGAGTGAAACGGGGCTAACTACTCTCGGTTCCGCCCCGATTACCTTTGATAAGCAAACAAGATCGAAGGTAACCCAACGAGTGCGTACCCCCCGCTGACGAATTCGAACCCGCCCGTGTTCAGTAATGTCCTCTTATCGAGCTCGGATGTGTGGAAGCGAAGAGCGACGGCTGGAAATGCGCGGAACGGGGGATGGCGTGGCGTGGCATGGCTGGGCCTTGCCCGTCGGTCTGGCGCCATTTCCCAGTGCGGTCTTGTACGATCAAATGCTCACTTGAACCAAGTGCTTCCATCGGCGAACGTCACGCGAACCACCGTTACGGTTGGGTCGAGAGCGAAAGAAAAATCGAGAAGGGTCCGGTGGATTGCAATGTTCGGAGCAAAACTTCCGCGGACATCGTAAATCTGGAGATCGTTCCCCTTTTCGTCACCCACTGAGAAGATGATGTCATTTGCGGGCATGTTGCCCATGGCATGAAACTCGAGGTCGAGCCTACCCGGCAGAATGGAATCCCCAAAACCGCCGGACTCGGGCTCGTATACCTGAACGTCCGTCACAACAACGGGGACTACAGACGAAGAAGCTTGCGCGCGCACCAGCATCGGTGTGCTAGTAATGGTGATTGCGGCTATGATGGTCGCAAGGCACTTAAAGTTCACAGTGATATCTGTCCTTCGTTAGATTGCTAGTTTTTCGCGAGTTGCCTATCATCGGAGCGCTCTGAAGCCAGCGCGAAGCTCTTCTGAAAAGAGCTGCGGCAAAGTCCAGGCCGCGTAGTGCCCGCCCCGGTCGGGCCGGTTGTAATAGACGAGCTTGTGGTACGCCAGCTCGGTCCAACTTTGCGGGGCTTGATAGATCTCGTCGGGGAAAGCACTCACGGCTGCGGGGATTGAGATGTTCGCTGCGCCGAGAATGTTGAAGTGCGTTTCCCAGAAGATGCGACCCGAAGAAACTCCCGTGTTGGTCAACCAGTAAAGCGTGATGTTGTCGAGGACATCGTCTCGCGTGAGGCCACCGTCGTCCTGTCCATCGAAGGCGCGTGCAATCAACGCATAGCTGCGCGCATCATGGTCAAGCATCCAGGCTGCCAAACCAATCGGTGAATCCGCCAAGCCGGCCAACGTTTGCGGACGCGTGGCATACATGTGATAGTAGCTGAGGTGCTTCGCGTTTAGATCTTGTAGCTGCTTGACCGCGAGTTGTTCGTCGGCTGACCAATCGGGCGGGACTTTGCCCGATACAATTGCCTTTTCAATTGCGGGTGTAATCGTAGCCGGAAGGTTAACGTGAATTCCGAGCAATTCCGGAGGCGCCTGTGAAGCCATCACGTTTGAGACGACCGCACCCCAATCGCCACCCTGCGAGACGAACTGTGCATATCCGAGGCGCTTCATCAGCACTATCCAGGCACGAGCGATGCGCGCCGGATCCCAGCCGGTTGTGGTCGGCTTTGCGGAGAACCCATAGCCCGGCAGCGAGGGAATCACGAGGTGGAACGCGTCAGATGCAGTACCGCCGTAGGCCGTAGGGTCCGTAAGCGGGTCGATGACCTTCAGGTGCTCGATGATCGAACCGGGCCACCCTTGCGTGATGACGATCGGTAACGCGTTTGCGTGCCTCGACCGAACGTGAATGAAATGAATATCGACACCATCGATCTCGGTGACGAATTGCGGCAGGGCGTTCAGTTTGGCCTCGCACTTGCGCCAATCGTAGTCTTTGCCCCAATAGCTTGCAAGCTTCTGGATCGTCGCGAGTTGCACGCCTTGCGAGTCGTCCGTGACCGTTTCCCGCTCGGGCCAACGCGTCGCTTTGATGCGCTGCCGTAATTCCGCAAGGTCGGCTTCCGGAATGTTCATGCGAAACGGTCGTACGGTGATCGGGGCGTTGCCCGTGTGTAGTGCCGCTTCAGTCATGGCTCGTGCCTCTTCTCTCATGTTGATAAGACCAAGCGGTAGCGCAGCGGCGCTCGCCGCCGCAGCTCCGCAGAACCGGCGGCGACTGAGGCCACCCGTTTTTGAAGTCATGTATGCTCCTCGAAACGTACTTTTGTTTGTGCACCTAGGCGTTGCGAAGGGACCGGAGGCCAGCGCGAACTTCCTCTGATAAGAGTTGCGGCTGATCCCAAGCGGCAAAGTGACCGCCCTTGTCGGGCCTGTTGTAATAAACAAGCTTGTGATATGCCCGCTCGGTCCAGCTCCGCGGGGCTTGATATTCCTCGTCAGGGAAGACGCTCACGGCGGCCGGGATCGACACGTCCACGGCATACAAACCGGGCACTTTATTTTCCCAGTAGATGCGAGCCGATGAAATCGCGGTGTTCGTAAGCCAGTAGAGCGTGATGTTGTCGAGAACGTCGTCTCGCGTTATCGCGCCCTGGGGATGTCCGTCAATGGCGGCTGCAAAGAGCGCATAACTCTTCCCGTCGTGGTCAAGCAGAAAGCTCGCGAGGCCAACGGGTGAGTCCGCCAATTCATATAGTGTCTGCGGGCGCGCCCCCATCAAGGTTGCGTATGCGAAGTGCTTCCCGTAAAAGTCGAGCAGCTGATCGTACGCCGTTTGCTCGTCAGCAGAGAGGCCGGCCGGCGCTAGGGCGCCGGGCTTAAGCGCGGTTGCAACGTCGGGCGGAACGGTGCCGGGGAAGTTCACGTGAATACCCAACAATTCCGGAGGCGCCTGCTCGGCCATGATGTTCGAGATAATTCCACCCCAATCGCCACCTTGTGCTGCAAACCGGGCGTATCCAAGGCGCTTCATCAGCACGACCCAGGCCCGTGCGATGCGGGCGGGATCCCAACCCGTTACGGTGGGCTTACCGGAAAAGCCGAAACCCGGCAGCGAGGGTATTACCACGTGGAACGCGTCCGATGCGTTCCCGCCGTACGCCGTGGGATTGGTCAGTGGATCGATGATCTTTAGCTGCTCGATGATGGAGCCGGGCCACCCGTGCGTAACGACGAGCGGCAACGCATTTTCGTGTTTAGAACGGACGTGAATAAAATAGACGTCGATACCGTCAATCTCGGTCACGAATTGGGGCAACGCGTTCAGCTTTGCCTCGCACTTGCGCCAATCGTAATCCGTTGCCCAGTAACGCGTGAGTTCTTGAAGCGTCGTCAGCTGCACGCCTTGCGATGCATCGATGACCGTTTCGCGATCGGGCCACTTCGTTGCCCTTACGCGCCGGCGTAAGTCAGTAAGCGCCGCGTCCGGAAACTTTACGCGGAACGGACGAATAAGGGGCGTGACCCCCGCCGTCTGTTGTGCAATGTCAATCATGGCTCCAACCCTTTCTGCGTAAACACCGCATGGTCGAATCGCGACCGATTCCAGAATATCAGCGCTAAAGGCGTAGAAGGAGTCAGCGTCACTGCCACCATCAGTTTGCGCTACTCACACCCGCATTAGCCCGTGGGGGAAGCCAAAACGGCGGCGGCGCCGTCCTGAGTTGGCAGCGGGGTCGAACAGAACGCCAGAATATCTTGATTGACGCGGTCCTTGTGGGTTGAACACAAACCGTGCGGAGCACCCGGATAGATTTCTAGCCGCGCTTTTGGGATCAACGTGACCTGGAGCTTCGCCGCATCGTTGATCGGCACGATCTGATCGTCGTCGCCGTGAATGATGAGCGTCGGGACGTTGATCTTCTTGAGATCTTCAGTCATGTCGGTCTCCGAAAAGGCCTTGATGCTGAAGTATGACGCCGGGAGTCCGGCGAGCATACCTTGTAGCCAGAACGAATCGCGTAAGCCCTGCGAGACTTTCGCGCCAGGACGATTGAAACCGTAGAATGCCAGGCTTAGCTCTTGCCAAAAGGCCGAACGGTCCGCCAGCACTGCCGCACGTTGCTGGTCGAACGTCTCGATCGGCGTGCCCAGGGGATTCTTATCACTCTTGACCATCACAGGCGGAACCGCGCCGATCAGCACAGCCTTCGCGACGCGCTTTGAGCCGTGTCGGCCGATGTAGCGGGCGACCTCACCGCCGCCCGTCGAGTGACCCACGTGAATGGCATGCTTCAGATCGAGCTGCTTCACCAGCTCGGCCAAGTCGTCGGCATACGTGTCCATGTCATTGCCGGTCCATGGTTGGCTGGAGCGACCGTGACCGCGGCGATCGTGGGCGATACACCGGTAGCCATGTGCGGCCAGGAAGAACATTTGATCTTCGAAGGCACCCGACGATAGCGGCCAGCCGTGACTGAAGACGATCGGTTGTCCGGTGCCCCAATCCTTGTAATAGAGTTGCGTTCCGTCGTTCGTGGTGATGAAGTTCATAGTGCCGCTCACCTTATCAGGCCGAAATAGTGCAAAAGAAGTAACTGCTAGCTCCCTCTTTGCCGCGCCGAGGTGTTGGCCGCTGGCGAAGCGCTGAGCAACTCGCAACCGCAATTGTCGATGGCAAGGGGGGCGGAGCTTTCAGTTATGGCGCGTAGCGGTTGAACACGAAGTCACGTGCCTTGGCGATTGAGTGGCAGGCAAAGCACGTGATTGCTGACTCGCCGGCGGGTTTGCCGTCGTTGAATTGAGCGAAGCCCCAGCCTCCGGTCGCGGCGTATTTTCTCGAGTCCTTCACCATGAACTGGACGCCATTCTTCGGTGACCCTGCGACGTAGGTCTGAAGACGGCCGAAGGCCTTTTCGCTTTCCGCCAACGGTTGGTAGTTCCAGGCGACCCGCGCAATGATGGTCCCGTCCGGAAGTGGATGCGTCCCTGCAGGGATGGCCCTGATCGCTACGTCGTTGCCCAGAATGGCGCGCAAATCGTCGAGCGTGCCTTCTTCGTGGGCCACCGAGATCAACTTCCAGTCGCGGTATCCGTGCGGAAGTGTGACTTTGTAGACCGGCGCGGGCGCGGAGGCGATCGCGACGATGGCACACAGCGCGACCGCGACGTTCCTGATTCGCATGCTCAGTGCGCCTCGCGCCAGAAGGAGAGGATGGCCGTGGTGAGTTGGTCGGGGCATTCCTCAGGCAGAAAATGTCCGCAGCCTTCGTTGGCGGAGAGGTGGCTCCGCTATGCTGGACA
>PLTN01000130.1 GCA_003164495.1 Vulcanimicrobiota bacterium | reverse complement strand
ATCAATGGCACGGGCGGCGCCATAAGAGCCCATCCGTTTTTTGGGTTAGTAAGCGACGATGGAGCTCCAGCGCGACCGTTGTTCACGCTGCATGACGCGGATGACGTCGCAAGAGTTATCGATGTGCTTGAACGTTGGCTAGCGCTTCGGAAAGGCCGACATGCGTGGAGTATGGGCAAAGAGATGAGATCGCGGCGAGTGGTAGGGGAAATACGCCTCACTGCAACCCCGTTTATGCTCTTTTCGGCAAAACCAGTGTTGCGCACGGAGCCACTCGGTTCTTCACCCTAGCGCCTGCTTCTCGCGCTATAGCCTTCGAAAAAATAACATCACCGTTTCCAACGCTCTGCTTAGAGAGCTTCATAAACGGGCATGGTCCGAATCGCTTTACACGCGCAATAGAGAAGCGTATACTCTGGGTGTCTGCAGATAAAGACCGGTCATGGAAAAGGAGGGTGGTTGGACTCACAATACCCACCTCAGCATCAAGTAGTGTCGCGCAAAAAGTTCCGCGCTGATAGTTGCGCCTAACGCCAACGGACGGTCTCCGTGAGTGCGCGACACAGGTTCAAAACCGAACGGAAGCCATGTCACCGTGGCTTCCGTTCTTTTTCGCGCAGTTTCTTTTGAGCGAGGGCCGACGTGCACGAAACGTGCGTCGGCCTTCATCGTTGCCGTCTGCCGTTTCCGCTGACGTCCGGAATTAGGCCGTACGAACGGCCGTACGGCGCCGAGCAATGGTCTATGGGAAAGACCTCCCGGCACTGTAAGTCATGGCTTTAATGATGGCCGTGTCGCGTCAATGCTTCTTCACCATTTGCAAATAAGTCAAGATAAGCACGGCGACGGCGATGGGCAAGCCAATGAGTGTCGCAACCGCCGAGATTTTGTTCCAATTCCACTCTCGTCGTGTGAGGGTGCTCTGTGGCTGCACAAATACTACAACGCCGCGGCTGCGATATTTTTTGTCTCTTCTGCGTTCGAGAGACGAAGTGATCGGAAGCGAAAGCCACCATGGGAAAAAGAGAATAAGCGCCGTCACCCAGCTGACATAGAAGTCGTGGCGCAAAAATAACGTAGACACGAACACGCCGATGATGATGCCTATCCATGCCGGTGAGAATCTTTTCTGAAGCGCAGCGTTCCAACGTTCAAGAGGTGTTACAGGCGCACGAATGGGCGTCGGCACTTCGAATTTCCGCAGCAGCAGGTCTACCGCTTTTGTGACTCCGTACGTCCAAACTTCATTCGAACTTCGAACAGCGAGAGTCACCTCTTCCCAACGATCAATGATTATATAACCATCGAACGCTCCTGAGTAGTTTGTCCTCGCAACAACGACTTTGAGATCGTACAACGTGGCCGGGAGGTCGGGCGCTGCTAATAGCTCGTTTACAGTACCAAAGTCGCCGTGCTTCGTACCGTACTTGGCAGTTATTGTCGCTTGCGCATTCGTATCATCGGGGAACAACGCGACAACGCGGTCGATGAGTGTGCTTAGGTCGCCGGGGGTGAGCTGTAGCTCCCGAAACTTGCGCTCGTCGGTAGTGACCAACGAATTCGGGACCAATGGCCTTGCCGGCCCGCCTTTGGTCCTAGCGGGACGACGCGAGCGGCTCAAGTTCGGTCGCCTTTCTGCGCCTAGACTAGAAAGCGGTGGATCGGCTGATCCGCACACTGGTGAGAGGAGGACACATCATGGAACAACTCAATCCGACGCCCTACGACGCCCCGATGATTCTCGATACCTTCGACGCGCTCGAAGTCATGGGCAGCGCGGAAGGCGGAACCGTAATCGGCAACGGCTCCCAAGTCGCTTACTAGGGAGTGAGCACGATTCGGCATGCGACGCGCGCATGCCGAATCGCGTGCGATCCCATGCGCTCCTGTGGATCCGCGCTGCGGCTTGGGCTAATCGCGGGCCTCTCGGTTGGCGTGTTGCCGCTCCACCATTGGAGCGTGATCCGGTCGGGATCAGGCGCCGCGCGATAAAGAATGTTGATGACGTCCTCCCACCCCATGTCTTTCATGTAGAGTCGGAGCTTGCGGCTCGGTCGAAGTAATGCAAGCAACGAAAGATGGCTGCGATAACGAAGGCTATAATCTGAATGCTCTTGGCAAGTCCAGGCCGCACTGGAGCAACATCCAAAGAATCGTTCAACTGAACGTTCTTCGCCGTGAACTCCGAGCCAGCCAAGCCGAGGTGGCTTCAAAGAAATAGCGTCCACCACTCGCCGATTCCGTCGCCAAGACGGGATCGGCCGTAAGCGCTCGCCGGAAGCCCAGCGGCGTTGTCGAATCCGGGCGAAGAAGCCCTTCTTGGGCAGTACATTATGAGTGAGGGCCGGCGTGCACGAAACGTGCGTCGGCCTTCATCGTTTCCGTCCGTCGACGTGCGCCGTTTTCGCTGACGTCCGGGAATTCGGCCGTAAGAACGGCCGTAAGGTCGGAGCGAGGTATCAATGGCACGGGCGGCGCCATAAAAGCCCATCCGTCTTTTGGGTTATAAGCGACGATGGAGCTCCAGCGCGACCGTTGTTCACGCTGCATGACGCGGATGACGTCGCAAGAGTTATCGATGTGCTTGAACGTTGGCTAGCGCGTCGGAAAGGCCGACATGCGAGGAGCACGGGCAAAGAGATGAGATCGCGGTGAGTGTTAGGGGAAATACGCCTCCTGCAACCCCCGCTTATGCTCTTTTCGGCAAAGCCAGTGTTGCGCACGGAGCCACACGAAAAAATAGCAACACCGTTCCCACCGCTCTGCTTAGAGAGCTTCATAAACAGCATGGTTCAATCGCTTTACACGCGCAATAAAGAAGCGTATACTCTGGGTGTCTGCAGATAAAGACCGGTCATGGAAAAGGAGGGTGGTTGGACTCACAATACCCACCTCAGCATCAAGTAGTGTCGCGCAAAAAGTTCCGCGCTGATAGCTGCGCCTAACGCCAACGGACGGTCTCCGTGAGTGCGCGACACAGGTTCAAAACCGAACGGAAGCCATGTCACCGTGGCTTCCGTTCTTTTTCGCGCACAAGCGAGACGTTGGCAGTTGATCGTGAAGAGAGCCCGACGTGCACGAAATGTGCGTCGGGCTTCATCGTTTCCGTCCGTCGACGTCCGCCGTTTTCGCTGACGTCCGGGAATTCGGCCATACGAACGGCCGTACGCGTCGCGGTCGGCCCGCGTTTGCTTCATCTTTCGCCGACTTTGGGCTGGATCCCGAAATTGACCGCGTTTTTCGGTGTTCGATGATGGTGCTTCAAGACCAGGTTAAAGCACTAACGAATTCGGGACCAATGGCCTTGCCGGGCCCGCCTTTGGTCCTAGCGGGACGACGCGAGCGGCTCAAGTTCGGTCCCCTTTCTGCGCCTAGACTAGAAAGCGGTGGATCGGCTGATCCGCACACTGAGGAGGACACATCATGGAACAACTCAATCGGACGCCCTACGAGGCCCCGATGATTCTCGATACCTTCGACGCGCTCGAAGTCATGGGCAGCGCGGAAGGCCTAATCGTAATCGGTCAAGGCTCCCAAGCCGCTGGGTAGGGAATGAGCACGACGTGCGATCCCATGCGCTCCTGTGGATCCGCGCTGGGGCCGGGGCTGGTCGCGGGCCTCGCGGTTGGCGCGTTGCCGCTCCATCATTGGGGTCGTGGCCCGGTCGGGATCAGGCGCCGCGCGGTAGAGGATGTTTATCACGTCCTCCCCCCTCCATCTCACGCAAGTAGAGTCTGAGCTTGCGGCGCGCCGGAGACTCCTCCACGCTAGACAAGGATGTTCGGGTTGAGCGTTGTGCGCAAGCGCGGGCGAAAGGCGGTGAACGCGCTCATAGGGCCGACCCACCCAGGGCGTTTGTTTTGCAGATCGGTGTCCCGAAGGCAGCCACCTCTTCGAGGGCGCCGACGGTGGGTTATCGCCGCGCTGGACGCCCTCAACCTCGTTGGAAGCTAGTTGCCCGAGAAAGGCGGAAGGTTGGGAGGAGAGGAAGCGGCCAAGGGCCTGTTGGCATCTGCATATTGGTGTGGTATTCGAGCCGACCGGCTGGCGTGGTATGGCGCACTTACACATTGAGCTGTGAGGCTCGCTTGATATGGCCACAAAGCTGCCTGAGACTTCGAATCCGGGTCATACTGCGAAGCATATGTCTCTCGCCGCTCTGCGCTCCATCGATCGGAAAACGGCGGAGGCCGTGGACAAATTCATCCTCCTCGACCGCCAGCTTCGCCTGAATTCGGCACCCGCGGGCGGTGAGACACTCGCATTTATGCCGTTTGTTCTTACGGCGCTCTCAGACTATACGCAAGCGAACCTACCGGAAATCATCGAGCTTGGGGATGGCTGCAGCCTGTACACCGTAAAGCTTACGGGTAAGCCTCCAGGCCCCGCGATGCTCGTCTTCGTAAGATCGACGATCCTCTCCGCAGCACTGCGGCACGCTCAGGAAATCTACGCATTGACGGCGCGCGAGGCCGTGGTGCTGTCCTTGGTTAGCGAAGCGTACACGAACAAAGAGATCGCGGCCAAGTTGATTATCGCCGAGAGCACGGCCTCGGATTACATACAAAGTCTGTTTCGCAAGATGTGCTGCATCCGGCGAACCCAACTTATGCGCAAGCTCCTCCTCTACTGAACGATCACACAATGAAGCCGCGCGCTGATAACGGCTTTAAGCTGTTTCAAACCGTCAGGTGTTATGTTTCAAAGCTCATTACGAGGCTCCGATACTATATCGAGTGGGGCCCCAATCTATCACGCGCCGATTTTTTTGGTCCTCGTCATTCGGTTAGGCCGGTTGCCCTGCAATTCCGAGGAAAACGAGTATAGCGCGATTGAGACGAACGATATCGTCGTCACCAATTCGTCCGAGACGCCTACCGATTCTCTTCTTTGGAACCGTTGTTAATTTGTCGACCATGAGCGACGATGCTTCGTTTAGCCCGTTTTGTTCGTCGGGTTCGACGCGAAGTCGAAACAGAGGTGCATCCGTTACGTTCGTGGTGAACGCGCAGACCGTAATGGCCGCCGTCATGTCGAAACGGTTGTCTTGTACGATGACGACGGGTCGCGGTTTGCCCGCATAACCGCTGCCGCCGCTGACAGTCCAGATCTCGCCACGTCTCATGTTGAGTTACGATGAAATAGCGTCGATGAAAGCCTGGTCTGCAGCTTCATCTGAACTCGTTGCTACGGCGAGCGACTGGCGGTGCGCCTCGCCGGCAAAAGCCGCCGATCGCACGTCCGGGACCCAGATCTGGATCGGCCGCAAACCGAGTTGACGCAGGCGCTCACGATGGGCGCGCACCTTATCCCGGGATGGCTTTGGTGGCTGTGGGGGCATCATGCAAACCTCACCTTATGGGTTACATGTAACCAATATGTTTTTCCCCCGAATTTCGGTTGGCCGCGCCGGATGGGCCGGCGGACATGGGCAGAAAGTACTTCGGGATGGATAAGGTGCCCGACGATCGTCTTGGGGTCTTGATTGCGCCGACGGCGATTGCGGAGCTGGATAGTTTCTTCGGGACCACCGATTATCTGAGCGCGGTTCAGATCTTTCGGGCGACGCGAATGCTTTCGCACCGGATGAACGAGGCGAGCAGCAGTTGGCTCGCGCAGCACGGCCTCACGCCGGCACAGTACAACTTCATGGCCGTGATTTTTCTGCAGGGTCGCAAAGCCGGGATCTCGTCGCGCGACGTCGGCAAATCGATGCACACGACGAGCGGCACGGTGACGTCGATGACCGATACGCTCGAACAAAGCGGCCTCGTCGAGCGGGTTCCGCATCCGAGCGACCGGAGGAGTCTCGTTCTGCGACTCACGCGCAAGGGCGAGCGCCTTTTCGCGAAGGCGGCGCAGACCCATCACGACCAGGCGGTTGCGGCGATGAGCGCCCTGTCGGCACAAGAGCAGCAAACGTTGCTGGACCTCATCGTTCGCGCCGGCAACTCGCTCGGCGAGGCAATATTGCTTGAATCCAAGCGATAGGGTATGCTCGGGGCCATGAGCGTTGAAGACCGGCTTCATTCCCGTGGCGAGCGTTTGCGCGAATTGGCGCTCATCGAAGGCGACGCTCCGATGGGGAAACTGCTGCGCCGCTTTTGGCAACCCGTCGCGATGTCCAAATCGGTCGTGGCGGGCGAGGCGACGGCGGTGCGCGTTTTCGGCGAAGATCTGACACTCTACCGGTCGCCGGCCGGCGTCCCGCATCTCGTCGGCGGACACTGCGCGCACCGGCTCACGCTCTTGCATACGGGCTGGGTCGACGGCGATGAAATCCGCTGCATCTACCACGGCTGGACCTACGACGGCACCGGGCAATGCACGCTGCGGCCGGCCGAGCGCGATACCGCGCGACCGAATATCAAGATTGCCGCCTATCCGCTCTACGAGTACGGCGGCTTGCTCTTCGGTTACCTCGGCGACGGCGAGCCGCCGCCGTTCGAGTTACCGCGGAAACCGTGCTGGGAAGGTAACGGCTTTCACGTGACGCGCCGTCAGGCGTGGCCGAGTAACTGGCTGCAATTCGTCGAGAACTCGATGGACGCCGTTCACGTGAGCTTCGTACACGCGATCGGTCGCGAACAGGGTCGCTTCATCCAGCACGTCTCGCAGACGATCCCGGAGCTCGAATATTTCGAGACCGACGCGGGCATTCGGCAGATCGCGACGCGCGGGCCCGGCAACGTCCGCCTGAGCGATTGGACGTTTCCCAACAACAACCACATCATCATTCCGGGTCCCGTCAAGGGCGGCGGCTGGATGCACGTGGGGATCTGGAACGTTCCGATCGACAACACGCACACGCAGCGCATGCACATGTACTCGATGCCCGATCTGCCGCCGGATCAAGTCGCGGCATTCGAAGCCGATTGGGCGCAGCACCAGAACTACGACCCCGTCAACGATCACGACGCGCTCTTCAACGACCACGCCTACCCGCCCGACAAATATTCCGACCTGACGAACGCCCAAGACTACGTGGCCCAAGTCGGACAGGGCCCGCTGGTCGACCGGGAGCACGAGATTCTCGGCCGTTCGGATGCCGGGATCGCGCTGCTGCGGCGCCTGTTGTATCGCGAAATGGACGCGCTCGCATCCGGGCTTCCGACCAAGGCGTGGCACCCGCTCAAAGAGAGCGTCGAGCTTCCGACGCAGCACGCCGGGGCGGCGAATTGAGTGGCGCTCGAACTCAATTTCGCCTATTGGAATTACGATCGCACGCGCGCCCTAACCGACGGCAGCGTGCGCATCGACGGCGTCGACCTGAACTACCGCAGCGACGTCATCGTTGCCGACATCTTCGAACGAATGATACGGCAGCGTGAATTCGACGTCTCGGAATTAGGGCTGACGTTTTACCTCCGTACGCTCGACTTCGACGACCCGCCGTTCATTGCGATTCCGGTGTTTCCGAATCGCTTCTTTCGCCACTCGTCGGTGTTCGTCAACAAATCCAGCGGCATCACCTCGCCAAAGGACCTCGCCGGTAAGACCGTCGGTGAGTTGGGAACCTACGGCCACGACGCCGGCATTTGGGCCAAGGGCATTATCGGCGAAGACTACGGCGTCACACCCGACCAGTATCGTTGGCTCATCGGCGGCATCGACCACGCGCAGAAGCCGCACAGCTTCATCCCGCAGCCGCATCCCGCGAACGTCGACGTTTCGGACGCGCCGGACGGGAAGGCGCTCGGGCCGATGCTGGAATCGGGCGAAATCGACGCGTTGTTTTCCGCCATCGTCCCGCAGTGCATGCTGAAGAACTCGCCGCAGGTTAGCCGCCTCTTCGAGAACTACGAAAGCGTCGAGCGCGAATACTTCGCGCGCACGGCCATCTTCCCGATCATGCATACGGTGGTGATCCGCAGAGACGTCCACGAAAAGCATCCCGGTTTGGCGCAGGCGATCTACAAGGGCTTCTGCGACGCCAAGGATGTCGCGGTGAAGCAGTATCTCGGCGCGACGATGTTTCACCACGCGCCGATGATGATTCCGTGGTTCAGCCAGCTGATGAGCGAGAACCGGCGGCTCATGGGCGATGATTGGTGGCCCTACGGCGTCGAAGCGAATCGCAAAACGGTCGACACGTTCCTGCGCTATTCGTTCGAACAAGGCGTATCTAAACGCCGTCTCACGTGTGAGGATATCTTCGTGCCCGAACTCTTGGGGACCTAACGATGAATCGACAGCACGCCCTCGGCCTGCTCGGCGCCGGACTCGCGGCGAGCGCGGTAGGGTCTCCGGCCGGCGCGGCGGCGCCGTTACGCATCGCCACCCTGCCGATCGACGGAACCGCCTTGGCCTATTACGCCAAGGACCTCAACTATTTCCAAGACGCCGGACTGGACGTTGCGATCCAGAACATTTCGAACGGCGCGGTCATCACGTCGTCCGTGCTCTCGAACTCGATCGACATCGGCTGGTCGAACATCACCTCGCTTGCTGCGGCCTATACGCGCGGGTTGTCGGTCGTGATCATCGCCGCCGGCGGCATTCATACCACCGGATCGCTTGCCACCCAGCTCATGGTGCTCAAAGAATCGCCGCTCCACACGGCGAGCGATCTCACGGGGAAGGTCATCGGCGTCACGGGTCTAGCGAACATCGCGCAGTATGCGCCGGAATTATGGATCGATAAGAACGGCGGCAAATCGAGCACGGTGAAATTCATCGAAGTGCCACTGCCGGAGATTCCGGCCGCCTTGCAACAGGGGCGCATCGACGCGGGTTGGCTCGCGGAGCCGTTCATCACCACCTCGGCGTCGTTCACGCGCACGTTCGCAACCTGCTTCGATGCCGTCGCGCCGCGCTGGATGCTCGGCGCCTGGTTCACGACGACCGCGTGGGCAAACGCTCACCGTGACGTCGTCGATGCGTTCCGGGCCGTGATGACCAAGACCGCAACGTGGGCGAATGCCAACCCGCAGCTCAGCGCGCTCATTCTGGCCAAGTACTCGAATCTGGATCCGAATCTCTTGAAGAGCATGCATCGCATCACGTATGGGACGCGGCCCGAAGCGGCGCAGATCCAACCGGTGATCGATCTTACAGCTCGCTATGGTGCCATCAGCGCATCGTTCCCCGCGCAGCAATTGATGTACGTGCCGCAATGAAGTTCGGCGCCTTCGACCACATGGACCAGGGCGAGCTCGGACTGGGCGACCAGTACGAGGAGCGCCTGCGCCTGATCGAGGCGTACGAAAAAAGCGGCTGGTTTCACGCCTTTCATCTCGCGGAGCATCATGGCTCGCCGATCGGACTCGCGCCCTCGCCGGCGATCTTCCTGGCGTCGATCGCGCAACGCACCACGACGCTGCGCTTCGGCCCCATGGTCTTTTGTCTGGCGGGGTATCATCCGTATCGGCTCTACGAAGAGATCTGCATGCTCGATCACATCAGCGGCGGCCGGCTCGAGTTGGGCATCGGGCGCGGCGCCTCGCCGATCGAGCTGAGCTTTCTCGGCATCGCCGACCTCGAAACCGCCAATGCGATGTACGCCGAATCGTTCGACGTGCTCATGCGCGCGTTCGAAGGCGGCCAACTGAACTTTGCGGGCGCTCACTACACCTTCGACAAGGTGCCGATCGTGATGCGCCCGGTCCAAGAGCCGCATCCGCCGTTTTGGTACGGAATCAGTTCGCCCGACACGACCGTCTGGGCCGCTAAACACCGGGTGAATCTCTTGACCGGACTCAAGGCCGCCGGCGCGCGTGCCATCCACGACCGCTACCAAGCCGAATGGGCGAAGGCCGGTAACGACCCGCACGAGTTTCCGTTTTTCGGCAGTAACAAGCACATCGTCATCGCCGACACCGACGCCGAAGCGCTGGCGCTGGCGCGTCCGGCCTACGAGATGTATACGGAGAACACCGGGCTGCTCTGGAAGCAGCGCAACATCCCGCAAGCGTGGGTGGCGGATTTCGACACCGCGCTCGCAGGCGGACTCATTTTCGCCGGCAGTCCGCGCACCGTGCGGGACACGCTCGCGAAGTTCATCGAGGAGTCGGGGATCAATTATCTCGCCGCGCGTGTCGCGTTCGGCAACTTAACGTTCGAGCAATCGATGCAGTCGCTCGAACTCCTGACCAGCAAAGTCTTCCCCGACCTCGCGGAGCTCACGCCCGCAGCGTCATGAGCCCCGCCGCGGCCGCCATTGTGTCGGGATCGCTTCCCACCCTCGATACGGATGTGCTCGCCGCACTGCGGGTTATTTGCGGGCTCACCGTGCGGTCAAGGACCCCGAGGGGCACTGAATAAGAGACTCCTCATGCACGATGAAGCGCACATCATCCGGGTCCAGTCAGGATCGGCGCGCGAGTGGACACCGCTCGATGCATTTCCCGAGCCGTTGCACACGATCTTCACGACGTCGCTCGAGCGCTCGGAACGGTTGCTGGCCGAGCCCTTCAAGGGCCTGACGACCGACGGCAATGTGACGCCGGGACTCTTTCCCGTCGAGAAGACCGGTCTTTCGCTGCAACCGGTCGTCGATGCGGCGCGACGCTTCCGCGACGCACTGAGTGCCGACGAGCGGAAGACCGCGTCGTTCGATCTCGACAGCGATGCGTGGCGCAAGTGGCACAACATGCACGTCTGCTTTTATCGCCACGGGGTCTGTCTCTTCGATTTGAACGACGCACAGCGCAACGCCGCGCTCGAAGTTGTGCGCGCCACGCTCAGCGCGGCCGGATTCGAGAATGTCCGGAACGTGATGAAGCTCAACGAACACGTTGCGGAGATTTCCGGCCGCACCGAGGAGTTCAATGAGTGGTATTACTACATGAGCATCTTCGGCGAACCATCGGAGACGGAGCCCTGGGGCTGGCAGTTCGACGGGCATCACCAGATCATCAACGCGTTCGTGCTCGGTGACCAACTCGTCCTCACCCCGCACTTTAGCGGCTCGGAACCCGTCGTCGCCAAGTCCGGCAAGTATGCCGGCACGCGCGTATTCGACGAGGAGCGCGACGCAGGTTTCGCCTTGATGAAGGCGCTCACGCCCGAGCAGCAAGACGTGGCCCGGATCGGCCCCGCGGTGCCGCGCGAGGTCTTCACGATCGCGCAGATCGACAATCTCGTGTTGCCGTACGCGGGCATTCGCTGGGATGCGTTGACGGCCTCACAGCGCGATCTGCTGCTCGCGGTGATCGGCGTTTACGTCGGCCGCATGCGGCCCGGGCACGACGCCATCCGTATGGACGAAGTCCGGGCGCACCTCGACGATACGTACTTCGCGTGGATGGGTGCCTGCGATGATGTGAGCCCGTTCTACTACCGCGTGCACAGCCCGGTGATCTTCATCGAGTTCGATCACCTGCCGGGAATCGCGTTCGACAACCCGGAGCCGACCCGCGCGCACGTCCACACGATCGTGCGGACGCCGAACGGCAACGACTACGGCCGCGACCTGCTACGTCAGCACTACCTCGAGCACGATCACGCGCACCCCGAAAGCCCCCACCGCCGCAGCCACGGCTAGCTACCTTTTCTTGGCGTCGAGTTCGGCGAAGAGGGCGCTGATCGTGATGTCGGCTTCGCGGGCTCGGGGGTGGCCGCAGTATTGCGTCATCATGAACACGATCTCGCGAATTTCGTCGCGCGTTAGGCCGGCGTAGAGGCCGACTTGCACGTGCGAACGCAACGCGTTCGGGGCGTTCTCCGAGATGTCGTTCGAGATCATCACGATCGCGCGGTCGCGCAGCGAGAGCTGCGGACGGTTGAACATGAACCCGAACAACACTTCGGTGGAGAAGTCGCTGCGCTCGGCGTCGCCGCTCGCGACCGCCTCGTCGTGCCTCTTACGCGAGGCCGCGATCCACTCCGGCCCCATGATCTCGCCCATGAGCGCGATGCCGCGCTCGTAATATTCCTCGTTCAGCATTGCGCTTGCCCCTCAGGTGGTTGGTGCGAAGAGTTCTTCGATCGGCATGGTTTTCGAGATCATGTTCTGCTCGGTGAGGTACGTCACCAGCGCCTCGAGCGTGACGCGGTTGGGTTCCACGCCGTAGGGCCATGAGTCGCCGCCGAAGATGCGTTCCTGCTCTTCTACGTCGGCGATCATCCAGGGAATCATGTACGAGAGCGTCTGCAAGCGCATCATCCGTTTGCGCGACAACGCCTTGGCTTCTTCGAACGCCTTATAGAGACGCGGGCCGATCGACGGGTCGCGATCGTAGATCTCGCGTTGTACCACGAGCACGTGCATGATCGGGAAGATCCGCGTGCGCGTGTAATAGTCTTGCTCGGCCGCACGGAAATCGGGGAACAGCCGCACGACGTCGGGATTCGTCTTCATCGCCAACGGCAAACTCGTGCCGATGACCGCATCGAGTTCGCCCGCTGCGAGCAGATCGCCGGTGGACTTGCCCGAGGTATTCTTCTCGAGATCGACCGGTTTGAGCAACGGCATCGCCGTCGGGTCGCCGTGACTCGTCGCCGCGTTCGTCGCGCCTTCCACCCAGTGTATGCTCGAGAGGTCGACACCGTGGTCGTGCTGCAGCATGCCGCGTTGAAAGACGGCCGCCGTCATCGTGTAGAGCGGCACACCGATGCGCTTGCCTGCCAGATCGGCCGGCTTGCGCACGGTCTTCCGGTTCACGGTGATCATGCTGTGCCGGAACACGCGTGACGGAAACACCGGCAGCGCCACAAACGGATTTTGCTTGGCGTCATGGCGGCAGATGAATTCCGAGAGCGACATCTCGGCCAGATCGAAGCCTTCGCCGCCCGCCATGCGGTCGAAGATCTCGCGCGGCTCGTCGACCACGATGTAGTTGAGATCGACGCCGTCGACGGTGACTTCGCGCGTCATGAGCGGCAGGGTGCGGTCGTACGCGCCGCATGCGAACGTCAATGGAGTTTTCAAGGTCATGATCACTAGTTAGAGAACTAAACGCATCCCTGCAAGTTTATGGGGAAGTCAGCATGACTCAAGTCGCCGAACCGGTTTCCGCGGCCTTCGTACCCGGCGCCGATTACGCCCTGATCGTCGCACGTGCCGTGCGCGTGCTCAACTCCGCGGGCGTGATGCACATGAGCGGCCATCTCGCAGTCCGCGATGCCGGCGATTCCGACCGTCTGTGGATCAACTCGCGCAAGGCGAGCCGATCGACGCTCACCGCGAAGGACATCGTTCCGGTCGATCTCACGACCGGCAAACGCATCGGTTCAGGGGATGAACCGCCGAGCGAGCTGCCGATTCATCTCTCCGTGTTCCGGCGCCGGCCTGAGGTCAACGCGATCGTGCACACGCATCCCGAGCACGTCATCGCGCTCTCGATCGTCGACATCCCGCTGATGCCGGTTCATCTGGCCGCGGGCTTTCTGCCCGAACGCGCGCCGGTGTGGGACGATCCGAACATCATCACCACGATCGAACGGGGTGAAATCCTTGCCGACCATCTCGGCAGCGAGAACGTGCTCGTGATTCGCGGACACGGCGTCGTCGTGATCGGCGCGACGTTCGAAGAAGCCGTCGCGCGAACGGTGCTGGTGGCCGAGAACGCGCGCATCCAGTGTATGGCGAACAATCTCGGCACCCCGCGTACGTTGAAGGGCGACGAATTGGCCCGCGCGGCCAAGCAAATGTGTCAGCCGATCGTGATGAAGAAGCACTACCACTACCACGAAGAAACCGCGCGCCACCGCGGCGGCCTCGAGGGCGTCTAGCCGGGATCGAGGAGCGTGTAGAGCACCATCTCGTCGCGATCGCCGCTGCCGCCCTCGACCACTTTGTGAATGCGCTCGAAGACCTCGCGCGCGATCGGCAGGTCCATCGACGTTCCGGCTAACGTCTCGGCGAGGTTGACGCCGTCTTTTTCGTAGAGCCACATAGGCCGCCCCGGCGTCCAGTCGCGAGTCGCGATGCGGTGCGCGCTATTCTTGAAGATCGGACCGCTGGCGAGCCCGTTGCTCAGCACCTCGTGAACGGCGGCTTGATCCGCGCCGAACGTCTTCGCAAGCGCAAACGCTTCGGCGATCGCTTCCAGCGTCACGGCGAGCACGACTTGATGGCAGAGCTTCGTGAGTTGCCCGGATCCCGCACCGCCGACGTACACAATCTTCTTCCCGATCGATTGCAGGAGCGGCAGCGCGCGGTCGAAGGCCTCCTTACTGCCGCCGGCCATCACGGTGAGGGTTGCGTCGACGGCCGCCTTTACGCCGCCTTGCACCGGAACGTCGAGCGCGGCGACGGATTTCTTCGCGAACACGCCTTCGAGCCACTGCGCGTGGCGCGGTCCGCTGGTGGCCATGTCGATGAAGATGCTGCCCGGCTTCACGCCGGCGAGGATACCGTCGTTGCCGTCCAACAGCGCGTCCAAGTGCGCGGCTTCAACGAGCATTGCGCAGAGGATATCGCTCTTCGCGGCAAGTTCGCGCGGCGTCGCCGTTGCCGTGGCGCCCGCCGCGACCAAGTCGGCGTAGCGCGCCGGCGTGCGATTCCAAACCGCCACCGGGTACCCGGCGCGCAGCATGCTGCGAATGATCGGCTGGCCGATGTTGCCGGTGCCGATGAAACCGATTTGCGGCAACGCATTGGGGGTGGTCACAGTTTCGCTCCTCCGGGCCCGCTGGCCACGTACCAGGTTTCTTTCGCTCCATCCCACTCCAGCATCCGCGCCGCGTCGACCGGCATGCCGCGCATGTCGCCGCTACGGAAATCGAATACCGCTTGAACGCCGGCGAGGCCGTGCAAACCGTTGACGTATGCACGCAATTGATCGGCCGTTGCATCGGTGCCCACACCGCGCAACGCTGCGACCGCGACGAGGCCCGTGTCCCACGCAGCGGCCTGCCCCCATTCGGGTTTGATTCCGAGGTTCTTGAACGTTTGCAGATACATCGTCTGCATCGCCTTCAGCGGACCGTTGGGTACGGGTTGATCCGCCGCCGGCACCGCCGTCCAGCAGAACAGCAATTGCGGCGGGAGCGCGCCGGCAAACGAATGCAGTTCGTCGTACGAGAGGTTGCCCGTGATGCCGACGACGGGCAAGTTCAATGCGGCGTCTTTCATCGAGCGCAGCACCGTTCCGAAGGGTGAGCCGTTGACCCAGGCGATCACCACTTGCGCGTTGGCGGCGCGGATGCGCGCGACCTGAGCTGCAATCGTGACGTCGGTGAGGTTGAAGTGCTCGACCGTGACGATCTGCGTCGCACGGTTTTCCGGCAGCGCCGCAACTTCTTGAAACTCGGGCTCGGCGAGACGGCCCGTCGCGTCGCTGCCGACCAGCAGCGCGATGCGGTTCCAGCCTCGCTCGCGCAAATTACGCCAGATGACCTTCGCCTCGTCGATCGCAGAGAGGCCGATCGTGTACGCGTAACCGCCTTTTTCAGGCCGGAAGCCCGGCGAGAGGCAAAATTCCACCGGCCCGTTCTTGAGCAGCGCCGACATCGCATTGCATCCCGCGACCGACACGTCGCCGATGATGAGCGACGGATGCTTGGGCAATATCTCGTTCGTGAGCTGCACGGCCATCTGCGGGCTCGATTGCGTATCGAGATACACGAAGTTCAGCGCCCGTCCGCGAATGCCGCCGGTTGCATTCACGCTCGCCTGCAACGCGTTGAGACCGTCGCGCGCGTCTTTCGCGGAGAACGCGTTGCTGCCGGTCAGCGGCGCGATAACGTATACGTCGAACGGCTCGGCGGCGACCGCACGATGGGCGGGACCCAGGAGCAAGCCGATCGCAGCAACTAACGCGCCCAATCGGACAAAACATCTCATAAGAATGATAGAAGTCTAACGAGGGCAAATCAGTTCCTGCTGCTTTACTTGAGGATGCTTCATGAAGTTGTACCGTTGGATCAAGGCGGCCGTTGTCGCGAGCGTCGCGATCGCGGCGTTCGGCCCGGCACACGTCGCCGTCGCGGCCGAGCCGTACGAGATCAACGTCATCCTGTCGATGACGGGTCCGGGCACGTTTGTCGGTCAGGGTCAGTGGCAGGCGATTCAGATCGCTGAGACCGCGATCAACAAAGCCGGCGGCATCAACGGACGGCCGGTGAAGTTCATCCTCAAAGACGACGCCTCGAATCCGCAGGTCGACATCCAACTCACGCAGGCGTTCATCGCGGCGAAAGTGCCGCTCGTCATCGGCCCGTCGCTCACCGCGTCGTGCAACGCGATCATGCCGCTCGTCGCAAACGGCGGCCCCGTGATGTACTGCCTTACGGCGGGCGCGAAGCCCACCCCCGGCGGTTACGTGTTCTCCACGCTCACGTCGACGCCCGATCTCATCGCGGTCGCGATGCGGTACTTCCGCGAACGCGGCTGGAAGAAGATGGCGTATCTCGTGACGACCGATGCCAGCGGACAAGACGCGGAACAAGGCATTCTCCAAGATGCCGCGTTGCCGGAGAACAAAGGCATCGAGATCGTCGACCGCGAGCACTTCGGCGCAGGGGATATCTCGATCTCGGCCCAGCTCGCGCGTATCCAAGCGGCCAAGCCCGACGTATTACTCGCCTGGGCCACCGGCACGCCGGGCGGAACGGCACTGCGCGGCATGCACGATGCCGGCCTCAGCATCCCGGTGTTGCTCTCGCCGGGCAACATGACGGAGCCGTTCACCAAACAGTACGGGCCGGTGCTCACCGACGTGAGCTTCTTACCCGGTATGGCCTACTACGGCGGAACCTCCGGCGTCGATGCAAAGACGCGCGCCGCCATGAATTTGCTCGTCACGTCGTTTCATGCCGCCGGCGCGGTACCCGACCAAGTCGCGATCAGCTCGTGGGATCCGACGATGTTCGTCGTCGATACGCTGCGGCACGTCGGGCTCGATACGTCGGCGACGAAATTGCGCGATGCGATGATCAGCTCGAAGGGTTGGGTCGGCGCGAACGGCGCCTACGACTATCCGCAGTATGAGCAGCGTGGAATCGGGCAGGGCGCGATCGTCATGGTGCGCTGGGATACGGCGCGCAGCGAGTTCGTGCCGGTCAGCAAACTCGGCGGCCAGCCGCTAAATGGCCGATAACATGTTCGAACCGCTCAGCATCCGCGGGCTGACGGTCAAGAATCGCGTCGCGATGTCGCCGATGAACCGCAACGCGGCGCCGGGCGGTGTCGTGGGCGAGAACATCGCGAAATTTTATCGCCGCCGGGTCGACGGCGAGGTCGGCCTGATCTTCACCGGCGGCATCGCGGTCGATCATCCGGCCGCAACCGGCGTGTACGTCGATCGCCCATGCGCTATTCCCGAGTTGATCACCGAGGAACAGACCGCCGGATGGAAGCGCGTCGTCGACCTCGTGCACGAAGGCGGCGGAAAGATCGTCGCACAGTTCTGGCATCTGGGCGTGATGCGCACGCCGGGAACGGGCTTCCACCCCGACGCGCCGTCGGCGCGCCCGTCCGGCATCTACGGCCCGACCGACCGGCCGACGCACGTCGAGCGCGCGTTTATCGAACGTCTCGCCGTACCCGGACCCGAGCTGACCGATGCCGAGATCCTCGAGATCATCGAAGCGTATGCTCGCACCGCGCGGAGTGCCGTTGCGCTCGGCTTCGACGGCCTCGAAATCCATGGTGCGAACGGTTATTTGCCCGATTCGTTCTTGTGGGAAGAGACGAACCGCCGCACTGACCGCTGGGGCGGCAACCGGCGCGAGCGCACGCGTTTCGCGGCCGAACTCGTCCGTGTGTTACGGCGCGAAGGCGGCGACGCGATGCCGGTGTTCTACCGCATGTCGCAGTGGAAGCATCAAGACGATCGCGCGCAATTGGCCACCACGGCGGCCGAGCTGGACGACATCGTCGGCCCGCTCGCGGATGCCGGCGTGGACGTGTTCGATTGCACCGAACACAACTTCGACCGGCCGGTTTTTGCCGGCTCGAATCTCAACCTCGCGGGCTGGGCGAAGAAACTCACCGGGCGCAAGTCGATGACGGTCGGCGCGGTGGGAATGAGCGTGGGACACTACGATCCGGACGCGCACGAGGCGCCGCAATCCGCGAATAATCTCGACGCGCTGCGCGCGCGCTTCGAACGCGACGAGTTCGATCTCTTTGGCTGCGGACGCTCGCTGCTCAACGATCCCGACTGGGCACGCAAAGCGCGCCTGGGCGAGCCGTTCGAAGCGTGGGATATCGCCGCGATCCGGGGTGTAGCCCGCTAGCTAGCTGCCTTTGGCGATCTTCTGC
>PLTN01000226.1 GCA_003164495.1 Vulcanimicrobiota bacterium | reverse complement strand
GGCAACATCGTCGAGGCCGTGCGCCACATCCGTGCGATCACCGACGAGATCAACATCCTCTCGGCGATTCCGGAAGAAGAACTCGTCGCGCGTGCGCGCGACCTCGGCGCGCCGCTCGATCTCGTGCAGTACGTTGCGCGTGAAAAGAAGCTGCCGGTTGTGCTCTTCTGCGCCGGTGGCGTGTCGACGCCGGCCGATGCCGCGTTGATGATGCAACTCGGCGCCGAGGGCATCTTTGTGGGCAGCGGTATCTTCAAGTCCAAGCAGCCGGCGAAGTTCGCCAAAGCGATCGTCGATGCGACCACGCACTACAACGACCCGGCCGTGATCGTCGCAGCCCACCGCGAACTCGCGGGCGCGGCGGCGATGCCCGGCATCGATCTGCGCGGCCTCGCCGAAAACGAACTCCTGGCTTCTCGCGGAAACTAACTTCTGAAAAAGGTTGGGGTCCTTGCGCTGCAGGGCGATGTAGCGGAACATCTGCATGCCTTGCGGCGATCGGGCGTTGAAGCGGTCGAGGTGAAGAACGAGCGCGACCTCGCGAGCGTCGATGCGCTGATCGTGCCCGGCGGCGAATCGACGACCGTGATCCGCCTCCTCGAGCGGTTCGGTTTGGTCGAGCCGATCAAGGCGCGGGTGCGCGGCGGCATGCCTTTTTGGGGCACGTGCATGGGAATGATCGTTGCCGCGAGCGACGTTGCGGACATGGACCAAAAGACGTTGGGCTTGCTCGACATCACGGTGCGCCGCAACGCGTTCGGCCGCCAGATTGCGTCAGCTGAAGTGGATTTGGACGTGCCGGTGCTCGGCCCGGCGCCCTTTCCGGCGGTCTTCATCCGCGCACCGTGGGTCGAGCGCGCGGGTGCCGGGGTCGATGTGCTCGCATCGCAGGATGGGCACGGCGTGTTCGTGCGTCAGGGTAACGTGATCGGTACGTCGTTCCATCCGGAGCTGACCGGCGACGACCGGATGCATCAATATTTTATTTCGCTGATAAAAGCGTAAAGATCATCCGCACGTGCGTGCCGTCCTCGACGTTGACGCTGACGTCGTGCGCGATCGCTTTGACGATCTTCATGCCGAAGCCGCGATTGGGGCGCGGGGAGCGCTCGATGAACGTGCCTCGATCGAAAACGTCGACCGCCAGCGTATCGTTCTTCTCGAGCCGCGCAAAAAGCTCGATTTCGTTATGGTCCGTGCCTTCGTAGGCATGTTCCACGACGTTGGCCAGCGCCTCGCCGACCGCCGTGAGGATGTCGTCGTTCCGGGAATCGTCGACGCGGCCTGATGCAGCCAGAAATGCCGCCACCGCATGGCGCATCGGCCGGGCGGCTTCAGGGCGCGCGATGCGATTGATGCGCAGCTCCGAGTAGCCCATCATTCGTGTGCCGCTCCGGAAAGATCGGTCAGGGCTTCGGCGCGGTTGTCGAAGATGCGAAAGGCGTGGCTGAGCCCCGCGTATTGGATGAGGCGCGCGAACTGTTTGCTGCCGATCACGATCACGACAGGCACGTTGAGTTTGGCGGCTTCGTCGCGAAAGCGCAGCAGCTCGGCGAGCGAGGTCGAGTCGGCGTAACTGACCTCGGAAAAATCGAGCAGCACGCCGGCCTCGCTGCCGTTGACGACGAGCGTTTGTGCGATCTCGCTCCGGCGGCCGATCTCGAGCTCGCCGGACAAGCGGATCACCGCGATCGATTTGCTGCTCATCAGGCGACCTTTCTCGCGAGGCGTTGTTGCGCGTCGCTTAGCCGGGCCGCGATATTCCCGGAGAAAGCGGTTTGCGCGCGGTCAGCCGAGATACGGACGCCGACGGCCGGATCGGCCGCAAAACCGATCGTGAGGATAGCGACGTCGTCGCCGATCTCGCGCCCGGCGAAGATGGTATCGTGAATGAAGGTTGCGGGATCGGGCGGCTCGACGCGCGCGGCGTCGGCCGCCGCCGCGAGCAGGATCAGTTCACCTTCGACCACGTCGCGTGAATGTTCGATCGCCCCGTCCGTGTAGAGCACGAGCATCGCGCCCGGGACGCTCTGCACGCGGTGCGTGTGGTACTCGTTGTCGTCCATCGCGCCGAGCGGCAGCGAGCCGAACTCCAGCATGCGCGGCGGACGGCCGGGTTCGATCAGCAGCGGCGGGGGGTGCCCGGCGGAGGCGTAGATGAACTCGTAGGTGTTCGCGTCGGCGAAGCCGGCAACGGCCGTGACGAGGGGCGCTTTGCTGGTGTAGAGTTCGCGGGAGACGCGCTGCAAGAGCGGCGCCGGCATCGGATCGAGCAAGGCCGACGAGATCAGCGCTTGGCGCACGCGATTCATCGTGACCGCCGCCTCGATACCGTGACCGGTGACGTCGCCGATCGCGAAGAGCACGCGGTTTCCCGGCAACTCGAGCGCGTCGTACCAGTCGCCGCCGACCTTCGCCTCTTCGCTTGCCGGAACGTACGTTGCGCTGAAACGGAACGTCGGATGCGTCGGCAGCGGGCGTTGCACGAACGCTTCCTGGAGCGTGTCGGCGATGCGCTTTTCGGTGAGGTAGGCGGTGCGCAGGACGTCGGCTTCGTGCTGCTGTTCGGCGGCGCGCAGGCGCTCGCGTTCGACGCGCGTCGCGAGCGCCGCTTGGCTCGTGCCGTACAGCAGCGAGATCATGAGCACGAGAAGGACGGCTGCGCCCACCAGGAGTCCGATCCGGTCGATCGACGAGCGCACGTCCGCCTGCGCTTGGATCTCGCGTCGATCGATGACGAGGCCGATCGTGCGTACGTCGCCGCGGAAGCGGTCGACGTCTGCCTTCCCGAGCGCCTCGAGCGCGAGCGCGTTGGCCGGCGGGTTCGCCGTCGAGAGCGGCGCCGCCACCTCGCGCAGGTAGTGAGCGTTCACCGTGCCCAGATCGTCGACAGCCGGCTTCGCATCCAGGAGATCGAGACTCGGCAGGGCGGCTTCCAAGCGCGCGAGGTTGGGGCCGAACCCGGGCTTGCTGCGCAGGTAGGGCTCGAGAAAGGCGTGCTGGTGCGTGGCCTGGTACCCGCGTAGGCCCGTTTCTTCGTCGACTTGATAGCTCAGCGCGTTGATCGCCAAAGCGCGAGCGTCGGTGAGCCGGTTGGCGATGTCGAAGGACTGCGCGATCAGCCCGCGCACGTAAAGGCCGCCCACGACGAGTAAGGCGATGACGATAATCGCAAAAATCGCGGCTGAAATCGCCGTCCGGCGCCCGTCGCTTCCCATTGGAGCAGGGTTTACCCCAATGCTGCGGCGGCAACCCTTCGCCGAAGTATTTCTACGTGGAAGCGACGAACCTGTTCGATTATGTCGACCGCGCCCGACGCGCTCGCCACACCGAGCATCGACGCCCTTCTGGGTGAGATGATTGCGACGTTGGCGCTCGCTGCGAACGCTTACCTCGATCCGAAGGACGGCCCGTCCGATCTGGAAGCGGCTGCCCTGGCCTGCGATGTGGCGGGCCTCGCCTTCGAGCGAATAGCGCCCAGGTTGAGGCCCGAGGAGCGAACCGGCCTAGCCGGCTTGCTCACGCAAATTCGTCTGTCCATCGTCAAGAAGCGAGGCTAGCCATGCCTCGCTTCTTTTTCTCAGCAACCTTCGTCTCACCCGACCTCAGCCGGGGGAAATCGTGAACGACGTCCTGGTCCTGAACTTCACCTACGAAGCCCTGAACATCACGACGTTTCAGCGCGCGGTGAAGCTGATTTTCTCCGGCAAGGCCGAGGTCGTGCACGGGCGCGACCACCGCCTGGCCTCGCCGACGTTCGAGATGCGCATGCCCTCGATCATCCGCATGCTCTACTACATCCGCCGGCCGATGCAGAAGGTCGCGCTGACCAAGAAGAACATCTTGCTGCGCGATAACTACGAGTGCCAGTACTGCGGCCTCAAGGGCGAGCGGATGATGACGGTCGACCACGTGCACCCGCGCAGTAAGGGCGGCCCATCGACCTGGGAAAATCTGGTCTGTGCGTGCATGCGCTGCAACAACCGGAAGAACAACCGGACCCCCGAGCACGCCAACATGGTCCTCAAGCGCAAGCCGAAAGCGCCGAAGTATATACCGTGGATCCGCGTGAAGCGCAACACCCTGCCGGGGGAGTGGCACAAGTTCTTGTTCCTCTACAACGTGTCGATCGACGAGCACGTGGAGAGTTCGTGACGGCAGCCCTCCCGGAGGGACGCTAATCGAAGAGCCGCCGGCGTTTGGTGACCTCGATTTCGGCGAGGATCCGCTCGAGAGTGCGGACGCTCACACCGAGCCCGAGGTACCCCCGCCGGTTGCGTCGCCGGCGCACGGGACCACGTCGAGCGGAATCGCCTATATTACGGTTACCGATGCGGCCGGACGGGTACTCTTCCGCCGGGCGGCGACCCCCCACGAGGTGGCCGACGCCCTCCGCTCGGCCGACGCGGCCCAAGCCGAAGGGGAGGCCGCCATGGACCGCATCTCGTACGACAGACTCTTCAACGAGCTCAACACCGTCCCCAAGAACCCCTAGGGAGATCCCCGCGTGATCCGTCGCGTAGAACGCCCATCGCTTCCGGCCCGAAAACTCGGGCTGCGGAAACGCGCTGCGAGTCTCACGTCGTTTGAAGAGTCACGCAATCCCGAGCTCGCCTTGGCGTATTCGAACGGTTTCGTGACCGTGGAGATCTCGCACGACGCGCTCGACCGCTACGTCGAGGAGTACGGCGACGTACCGTTGCCGCTGCGCACCGACCAGGAAAACGGCGACAAGCGGGTCTTCGACGCCAAGCACAACGTTCGCGTCATCTACGACCGGGACGCCCACCTGCGCGAGGTGAACACGCGGAGCCGCGAAGGTCTCCACGTCCGCATCAACTTCCCCCGCGCCAGCTAGCGTGAAGCGGCTCGGCCGAAGGCCGAACGCCAAGGATTCACGCAAGTGAATCCAGTCATGCTATAATCGCCCGCGTTGTGATCACGCGGGCCGCCGAGGCGGCAACTCGCTCCGGACTCGATCATACGCGCGCTCCGTACTTCCAAGTACTCTTGGACTACGTGGATGCGGGCGTGATTCCGTTCCATACGCCGGGGCACAAGCAAGGAATCGGGATGGAGCGCGCTTTCCGCGACTTCGTCGGCGACAACGTACTCTCGATCGATCTCACGCAGATCCGCGGGCTCGACGATCTCTTGCAACCCGAGGGCCCGCTCGTCGAGGCGCAGGAGCTCGCGGCCGACGCCTTCGGTGCCGAGCACACGTTCTTCTTAATCAACGGTTCGACCAGCGGCAATCAGTGCATGATGATGTCTGCCCTCAACCCGGGCGAGAAGATCGCGATCCCGCGCAACTCGCACAAGAGCGCGATGGGCGGCTTGATCATGAGCGGCGGCTATCCGGTGTGGATGAAGCCGGAAGTCGACGAAGAGCTTCACATGGACCACACCGTCACGCCGCAGACGGTGCGCGAGACGCTGCAAGCGCATCCCGACATCAAGGCCGTGTACGTGGTCAGCCCGACCTACTACGGCGTGGCGGCCGACCTTGCCGGCATCGCCGCGGTGGCGCACGAGTACGATGTCCCGCTGCTCGTCGATGAAGCCTGGGGGCCGCATTTCCACTTTCATCCGGCGCTCCCGATGTCGGCGATGGAAGCGGGCGCCGACATGTGCATCAACTCGACGCACAAGATGCTCGGCTCGCTTTCGCAGACGGCGATGCTGCACGTCCAGGGCACGCGCATCAAGCTCGACCGGCTCAAAGCGGTATACAAACTCTTCCTTTCCACCTCGCCGAATCTCGTGCTGGTCGCCTCGCTCGACGTCGCGCGCCGGCAGATGGCGCTGGACGGTCCGGCCTTGCTCTCGCGCACGATCGAGATCGCGAACGACACGCGCCGGCGGCTGAACGACATCCCGAACGTGTACTGCTTCGGCGAGGAACTCGAAGGCCGCCCGGGCGTCTTCGACCTCGACCCGACGAAGGTAACGATCACCGTCAAACGGCTCGGTTATACCGGCTACGAAGCCGAAGAGATCCTGCGCCGCCGCTACAACGTGCAGTGCGAGCTCGCCGACCTGTTCAACACCCTCGCGCTGTTCACGATCGGTACCACGCCCGACGCTGCCGACGAGTTGGTGTACGGCGTGCGCGAGCTCTCGCGCGAAGATCGTCCGCTCGATATCTTTTCGCCCTCGGGCGTCCTCGACGCGCGCATCAAGCGCGGCACGTACAAGCTGCCGCGCATTCCGCCCTTGCGCATCTTGCCGCGCGAAGCGTTTCTAGCGCGCACCGAGTTCGTGCCGTTCAAGAAAAGCGCGGGCCGGATCTGCGCCGAGGTGATCACGCCGTATCCGCCCGGGATCCCGGTCATCTCACCCGGCGAAGAAATCACGCGCGAGATCATCTCGTATCTGGAACTGGAGAAGAAGGCCGGCGTGCGGATGCAGGGGCCCTACGACGGCGAGCTCAAGCAGATCCGCGTCGTCGTCGAGTAGCTCTAGCCGAGCGGCAACCAGTGCCGCCCGCTGCGCTCGAGCAAGTTCGCGGCGGTGTCCGGGCCGGCGCTGCCCGGCACGTACGACGGCAGCGCGTCGTGGGAGCTGCCCCAAGCGTCGAGAACCGGCGCAACGGCAGCCCAGCTCGCGTCGACCATGTCTTCGCGCTGAAACAGCAGCGAGTTGCCGGTCATCAGATCGTAGAGCAGCGTCTCGTAGCCGACGGCCGGCGGTTCCTCGAAGTAGTCTTTGTACGCGAAGGCTGCGCGTGCGGTGCCGGTTTCCAGTACCGGGCCCGGTTTCTTCGCCTGGAACGTGACGCTGAAACCTTGATCGGGCGCGATGCCCAGCGTGAGCAGGTTCCCCGCCTTGAAGAGGATCGCGATCGTGGTGAGATGGCGCGCGAGCTGTTTGCCCGTGCGCACGTAGAACGGAACGCCGTTCCAGCGGTGACTATCGATCTGCACGGCGAGCGCCGCGAAGGTTTCCGTGTGCGAATCGCGCGCGACGTTGTCTTCGTCACGGAACGCGCGCACGGGTTTGCCGTCCATCGTGCCGGCGGCGTACTGCCCGCGTGCGGCGTCGCCCGGTGCGATCGGACGGATCGCTTGCAGCAGCGCTACCTTCGCGTCGCGCACGTCCTCCGCGTCGAACGAACGCGGCGCTTCCATCGCGGTCATCGTGAGCAGGCTGAAGAGATGGTTGGGGACCATGTCGCGCAGCGCGCCCGTCGTTTCGTAGAACTTGCCGCGATGCTCGACGCCCAGCGTTTCGGCGGCCGTGATCTGGACCGAGTCGATGTGCTCGCGCGACCAGATCGGCTCGAAAATTCCGTTGCGCAAGCGCAGCGGCATGATGCCTTGCACGGGCTCTTTGCCGAGGAAGTGATCGACGCGGTAGATTTGCGCCTCCGAGGTGACCGCCAATAGGCGCTCGTTGAGCGCGCGTGCCGACGCCAAGTCGGAGCCGAACGGTTTTTCGACCGCAAGTCGCCGGAACGCGCCGTCGGTTTCTTTGAGTAACCCGACACGCCCGAGGCCTTCGGCGATCGTAGCGAAGAAGCGCGGTGAGACGGCGAGATAGAAAATCGCATTGCCGCTGATACGGTTCTTAAGCTTTTCGTAACCATCGCTCTGCTCGAAGTCGAACACGGTGTAGTCGAGACGTTGCGAAACCCAGCCCCAGGTGGCTTCATCGATGTGGTCGGGATGAAACTCGGCACCGGCCGCCTTGGTGAAGCTCTGCAGCGCATCGTTGAGTTCGCCGCGCCAGATTTCGGCCGTGCGATCGTTGTGATCGAGCCCGATGATCTTGGTGCGTTCGTCGAGCAGCTTGCTGCCGGCGAGGTTGTAGATCGCCGGCATCAACAGGCGTTTGGTCAGATCACCGACTGCGCCGAAGATGAAGATCGTGCACGGCGGAGCGGGCTTGGGGCTAGGCACAGTCCGTTCTTCCACCCAAACCGCCGGTGCAAACGGAAAACGCCGTGCAGCCGTTCAACCCATCCGTATGGTTACGCGAACGTTGATCTTCGAGCGGCACGGTGCTGAGGCACTGCACGCCGACGCCTACCTGCCGGAGTCGTCTACGGCGGCGCCGGTCGTGATCGCATTGCACGGCGGCGGCTGGAAGGGCGGCACCCGCAAAGCCTATCAGTATCTGGGGCCGTTGCTGGCCGGCCGGGGATACGCGCTGTTAGCGGCCGATTATCGCCTGGTGCTGCGGGAGCAGAACCGCTATCCGGCGGCGCTCGACGACGTGCGCAGCGCGATCCGTTACGTGCGCGAACACGCCGGCGAACTGAACGTCGATCCGGGCCGCATCGTGCTGCTCGGCGATTCCGCCGGCGGTCATCTCGCCGCCCTCACCGGCCTCACCGAACGGCCGCACGTGAAGGCCGTCGTCGGCGTCTTCGGCGTGTACGATCTGGTCGCGCAATGGCAGCACGACCTGGTCTCGCGCCCCCACGACAACATCAGCAGCGCGTTCCTCGGGGTATCGCCGGCCGAGAACCGTCGACTCTATTTCGACGCGTCGCCGATCAGCCACGCCATTACCGCGAACGCCGGCCCGGCGTTCTTGCTCGCGTGGGGCACGCACGACGACATCGTCGATCCGGCGCAGTCCGAAGCGTTCTTGCTAGCCCTCAAACAGGCCGGGTTCTATGCGCGCACCGTCGTTCAAGCGGCCGGCCACTTCTGGATCGGCGACCCGCTCGACGAGCCCGGCAGCCATTCGGGCCACTTCGCAGCGCGATTGCTGCGCTTCTTGGACGACCGGCTCGGCACGGCTTAGCGCCCTTTGAGCGCCAGGAGTTCGCGCGTCTGATCCGGGGTCGCGACCTCGAGCGACATCAGCTTGAGGATGCCGCAGATGCGCCGCACCTGCGCGGCGTTCGTTTCGGCTAACGTGCCCTTCCCATCCCAAAGCGAGTCCTCGAGACCAACGCGAACGTTGCCGCCCATCGCGGCGGCACGCGTTGCGATCGGAATCTGATGCCGGCCGGCGCCTAACACCGACCACACGTAGTCGTCGCCGAAGAGCCGGTCTGCGGTGCGCCGCATGTGCGCGACGTCTTCGGGATGCGCGCCGATGCCGCCGCGAATGCCGAACACCGACTGGATGAACAACGGCGGCCGGACCAAGCCGCGCTCGAGAAAATGCGCCGCCGAATACAGATGACCGATGTCGTAACACTCCATCTCGAAGCGCGTGCCGTTCGCGGTGCACGATTCGAGAATGTACCGGATGTCGCGAAACGTGTTGCGGAAGACCATATCTTCGGTGCCGGCGAGATACGGCTGCTCCCATTCGTGTTGGAAAGTCTTGTAGCGGCCGAGCATTTCGTAGAGACCGAAGTTCATCGAGCCCATGTTGAGCGAGGCGATCTCGGGCTTGAAGAGCAGCGCCGGCTGCAAACGTTCCTCGACCGTCATCGTCATCGAACCGCCGGTGGTAATGTTGATGACGACGTCGGAACGCGCCGCGATTTCCGGCAAGAACTGCGCGAAGAGTTCGGGGTCTTGCGAGGGCCGTCCGTCGGCCGGCGAGCGGGCGTGCAGGTGCACGATCGAGGCGCCGGCTTCGGCCGCACCGACGGCTGCCTCGGCGATCTCCGCGGGCGTGATCGGCAAGTAGGGCGACATCGATGGCGTGTGGATCGAACCCGTAACGGCGCAGGTTACGATGACGTTGCTCACCCGAGCGACCTTCTCTGCCGAGGTAGGTCCGGCCCGGCGGCGGAAATCGGTACGCATGAAAACGGTTCCGCTCGGCAAGCAAGGATTGAAGGTCTCGGCGATGGGCCTGGGCTGCATGATGATCGCGGGCCACTACGGCCCCTCGGATGCGGACGAGTCGCAGCGCGTCATCGATGCGGCCCTCGACGGCGGCATCACGTTGTTCGATACCGCCGACGTCTACGGCGGCTCGCAGAACGAGGTGTTCGTCGGCAAGGCGCTGGCCAAGGTGCGCGACCGGGTCCAGATCGCGACCAAGTTCGGGTTCACCCGGCCCGGCGGCGGCGGCAAAGGCCCGGGCGGCGGCGCGAGCGGCGCGATGGGGGTCGACGGCTCGCCTAAACACGTGCACGAAGCGTGCGACGCATCGCTCGGACGCCTGGGCATCGAGACGATCGACCTGTACTACCTGCACCGGGTCGATCCGAAAGTGCCGATCGAAGAAACGGTCGGCGCGATGGCCGAACTCGTCAAAGCCGGTAAGGTGCGCTATCTCGGCCTTTCCGAAGTCGCCGAGCCGACGCTGCGCCGCGCGCATAAAATCCACCCGATCTCGGCCGTACAGAACGAATATTCGCCGTGGTCGCGCGAGCCGGAAAAATTGTTCGGCACGCTGGACGAACTCGGCGTCGGCCTGGTCGCCTACAGTCCGCTGGGCCGCGGCTTTTTCACGGGGACGATCAACTCGTATGCGGAGATCGCCGACAACGACAACCGCAAGGGCTATCCGCGCTACAAGGCGTTCGAAGAAAACCGCCCGATCATCGATCGTTTCAAGGCATTGGCGGAGCGGCGCGGCTGCTCGCCGGCGCAGCTGGCACTCGCGTTCGTCATGACGAAGCGGCCGGGAACGGTACCGATTCCGGGCACGAAGCACGTGAAACACATGCTCGACAATTTGGGCGCGGCCGACATCGTGCTCTCACCGGCGGAGGTTGCCGAGATCGACAACATCGTTGCGAGCGTGCCGGTCGTCGGCGAGCGTTACGCGGACACATCTCTGCTCCAGGCTTAAAGGTGGGCGACATGGAGCCACGGAAGGCAACCGTGGCGCATGCCTCGCGCGGTTTGCGAACACTGTAGACAATTGAGGATGGAAGTTGGCTGTTAACGCCGAGTCCTTCGAGCCCAATTGGGAGCTCACACAGCTCCTCGATATCTTCCCCCTCCCCATCCGCCAAGCGCTGATACGTCTCCCCAACGTCGACCGCGTCATCGAAGTCGTACTCGACTTAGGTCGCAGGCCGGAAGCGCGCTTCGAAGACGACTTCGTCTTCCTCACCGACAACCCGGTGACGCACGAAGACATGGCGGCGGTCGTCTCGCACCTCTCGCCGTTCGGCGGCGACAATCGGGCGGGCATCGAACAAACGCTGCATCGCATCAGTGCGATTCGCAATCGTTCGGGGAAGATCGTCGGCCTCACGTGCCGCGTCGGACGCGCCGTGTACGGCACGATCGACATCATCCTCGATGTGATTCGCAGCGGAAAATCGATCTGCTTGCTCGGACGTCCGGGCGTCGGCAAGACGACGATGCTGCGCGAATGCGCGCGCGTGTTGAGCGAAGATCGCAAGCGCGTCGTGATCGTCGATACGTCGAATGAAATTGCCGGCGACGGCGACGTGCCGCATCCCGGCATCGGTCACGCGCGGCGAATGCCGGTCACGATTCCATCGCAACAACACAACGTGATGATCGAAGCGGTCGAGAATCACATGCCGCAAGTGATCGTCATCGACGAGATCGGCACCGAAGCCGAGGCGATGGCCGCGCGCACGATCGCCGAGCGCGGCGTTCAGCTGATCGGCACGGCGCACGGGCAAACGCTCGAGAACCTGTTGATGAACCCGACCTTGTCCGATCTGATGGGCGGCATCAGCGCGGTCACGCTCTCCGATGAAGAAGCGCGCCGCCGCGGCACGCGCAAGACCGTGCTCGAACGCAAGGCACCGCCGACGTTCGACGTTTTGATCGAGATCCAAGACCGCGATCGCCTCGCAATCCACCAGAACGTCGGCGAGGTCGTCGACGCGCTCTTGCGCGGTTACACGCCGCAGCCGGAAGTGCGTCAGCGCACCGCGAGCGGCGGGATCGACATCGTTCAGGAAGCCGATCCCGCGGCCATCGCCGTCGTCGACCTGCAGACGCAACCGCACACGCAGCAACGCGAAGACGAGATGCTTTTCGGCGTCAACGGCGAGGCCGTCACCGATACCGACAAGCCGCTGATGATCTTTCCCTACGGCGTCTCGCGCAACAAGATCGAGCGCGCGATCCAGAACCTGCGCGTCAACGCATCGATCGCCCGCAAGTGGGACGATGCCGACGTCGTCGTGACGCTCAAGACGCTCGAACGCAAAGAGTCCGAACGGCTCAAGGCGATCGCCGCGGAGAACGTGCCGATCTACTCGATCAAGACGAACACGACGACGCAGATCCAGTCCGCCCTGAAAGACGTTTTCAACCTGCCCGCGCTCGACGTCGAAGAGATCGCGATGCGCGAGGCCGAGGAAGCCATCTATCAAGTGTTGCTGGATAGCCGTGCCGTCGAACTCTCACCGCAGACGTCGTACGTGCGCCGTCAGCAGCATCAGCTCGCGGAACGTCACCGCCTGCAGTCGCGCAGCACCGGCCTCGAACCCAACCGGCGCGTGCGCATCTACAAGTCGGAAGGCTAAGCCCTACCCTTACGGAGCGATTGTCATGCCGAGCGCGCCGGTACTGGTGCCGTTCGACGTATTGGTGATCGTGCGCAGGATCGGTGCGGTCGTGCCGCTCGACGACGCGGCAGCGACCGTCGCGGCGGCGAAGACATTGATTTGATTCGTCATGATGTTATCGACGTAGAGGTTGCCGGCCGGATCGATTGCGACGCCGGTCACCGCGTGTGTGGTGAACGGCGCGCCGTTGAGGAACGCGCTCGGCGCGCAGTTGGGGCATGGAATCGCCGTCGTCTTCCAGATGCCGAGCTCGGCGACCGCATCCGGAAGGCCGCCCGTCGGATTGAGATAGAAGAACGGCGCGTAGAGCGTTCCCGCATTGTCGATGACTATGTACTGCGGTTCGAGGGTAGCCGGCCAAGACGCCGACCCACCCGTCATCGTGCCGGTACCGCCGATACCGTAGTAACCTCCGCCCGTCAATCGGATGGTGTTTGCCGCAGCAAAGAAGATCGCGTTGTAGCTATCATCGCTGATGTACAAGTTGCCTGAGTTGTCGAATGCCAGCGCAGTATGGGTGTCAGCGCTGTCGTCGTACATCTGAGCGGTCATTGCGCTTGACGCGATCCCGCTGGCTCCGATCGGAAAGACCTGGATTTCGCTGCCGCATGCCACGACCAAATATTGCCCGCTGGGGTCGAAGACCATATCGGAGCACGCCACATTCGTGAGCGATGACATGCCGGTGATCGCGCGAGTCGGTGCGACGTTGCCGTTGGCGGTGGGGCCGAACACGTCGATCGATGCGTTGAAGTTGCCTCCCACGGGGATGCCGTTGTCGATCACGTAGAGATTCCCCGACGAGTCGACGAGCGGCTTCGTCGGCGTTTGCAGCGTGGTGAGTGCGCCCGTAATCTCGCGAACCGGCGTCGGGTTTCCGCTCGCACCATACGTGTAGACCGATACGTTGCCGCCACCGCTCGGCGGCATCCCGATCGGTGCGTTGCTGTTGGCGACGTAGAGGTACGAACGCCGCACCTGCACCGACAGCGGGATTACCGAGGTCCCGATCGTGAGGTTGACGGCGATCGAGTTGGTGATTGCCGCCCCGAGCGCCGCGCCCGTATACGTCAGTACCGTCGTTTGTCCGGGAGCTGTGATTTGATTCGGAGACGCAGTGACGGAGGGATCGTTCGTCGTGATCGTAATCGGCGTCGCGAAGGGAGCGGTCCCCGTAACCGTGGCGCCTGAGGGATCGTCGACGGTGAACGTGACGGCTCCGCTGCTACCGGCGCAGCCTTCCGTAATGGCGTTGAAGTTCGCGAGGCCGTTCGGACAATTGCCCTGGGTGCCGCCGTTTGACGGAATGTTTGCGATGACCGTGCCGATTGCAGCGTTCAACGCAACGGTGAAGTTGAACGCGACGCCGGCCGCGATCACCTGCGTCACGCCGGCCGACGCGAGGACCGTACCCGTGCCGTTCGGTCCGGACCAGATCAGGAACGCGAAGCTGTCGCTGCCGGCCGGTGCGCCGAACGTGAGCGTGCAGTTGCGTGCGCCGCCGGCGCCGGTCGTGCAGAGACTCGATCCGGAGGCGACGTTGAACAGCTGATCCGTGCCGCCATTGACGCTGAGCGCGACCGACTGCGCGTTGGGCGAAACGAACTGCGGATACCGTACCTTCGCCGACGACTGCGATGACGAGCTCGGGATCGAGATCACGACGCTGCCGGTCACCGATTGGGGCTGGGCCTTGGCGGTGTTTCCCGGCACGCTGCTGGAGCCGCCGCCCCCGCCGCAACCGGCGAGGAAGAAGAGCGCGAGCGCGAATGCGGTCGACTGTTTCATCGCACGAATCTCCCGGGTGCGGCTGAAGTGCCCGGTGCCCCGGGTGGATTAGGTGCCGGTATCGGCGCAGCGACCGGAGAGCGGGCCGTTGCGGCGGGCACCGGTCTGCGCGCGGAGCCGGTGAGGTTCACCGATCCGGTCGGCGTGCCGTTCGGGGTCGGCGAGGAAATCGGGATGGTTTGCGTCGGCTGCGGGGTTGGTGAGCTGTTGCTCGTGACCGCAATGCCGACTGCAGCCGCGGCCGCTGCCCCGGCGGCGATCGGCACAACTGCTCCGGCCGCGGCGCCGGCGCCGGCACCGGCGACCGCACCGCCGACCGACGGCGTCACCGATACGCCGGCGCCGGCGAAGGCGCCCGTGACCGCGCCGAGTGCGCCGGTTGTGACGGCGCCGAGCGCCGAAACGGTGAGAAATTGTCCGGTGACGAGCGCGAACGTTTGCGAGCCAACCTGTACGACGACGCTGTCCGCCGCGCAAACGACGCAGCCGACGGTCGTGACGCCGTTGACGAACGCGAGCAGACCGACGGTTCCGCGCACGGCGACCTGCGAGGTCGCGGTGACGAAACGGTAGTTGGCCGCGCCGCCTTCAGGCCGCTTAATCTCGAAGCGCAAGCGCGAGCCGTCGTTGACGGTGATCGTCGAACCCGGCGATGCGGTCGTGTTATCGAACGCTCCGACTTGAATCGACGTGTTCTCGCCGAGCTCGATGAGCGAGGAGTCAGGCATCGCAATTTGCGCCGCCGATTTGGCGTGCGTCACCGCGTAATCGGGGTCGGGCAACTCGAACTTGCCGAAGACCTGCTTGTAGTCGCTGCCGTCCTTTTGCGTCGCGTACCCGACGTCGCCGCGCAGCCGCTGCAACTGCTTTGTGGTGTCGGCAGCTTGGGTCGTGCTCGGCAGCACCCCGGCGATCAGTCCGATGGCGAGCACCAGTGCAAAGCCGGTGCGCAAGGCCCCAGAAGACAGAGAACGACGCATGAAAAAACTCCCGGCGGATGGGCGAGAGGGGGTTTTTCGACGCGGGGGGGCTGCTTACTCGTCCCTTACGCCAAGTGTGAGATGGCGGGGACGGGGGCCTTTAGGACTCGACTTTGACGGCCCCGGATTCGTCGATCACGATCACCGAATCGAACTGCTGCGGGTCGCTCCCGTGGCCGCCCGAGATCCGGCTGTGTACGGCCAGGCGGTGCTTACCGCCCTGCGTGCCCATCGAGGACATGCGCAGGAGCGGCTGCTGATTGGGTTGCGGCAGGTCGAGCCGGCCGAGGCGAATGAGCGCGTCGAGGACGTGCTGCTGCACGCGCATCGGCAGCATGCGATACGCGTCGTCGCTCTTATCCATCGCGGCGAGCTCGGCCGCGGCCTTGTTGCCGACCTCGTGCATGTCTTTGCAGAAGCGAACCAAGGCGTCGTAGTCGTCGGCGGCGATACCGCTGAACGTGCAGCCGAGCAGCGTCCACTGCATGTTTTCGCGCAAGATCGTCCCGCTGCGGGCGGTGTGCAGGCGCGTGCGAATCTTACGGCTGCCGATCTCCATGATGATGTCGAAGTCGGGCACGCCGGGCGGCGTCTTGGTCGCCAAGAGGCATCCGTTGAGCGAGATCTCCATGCCGACGCCGGGAATCAGCTCGTTGCCGTTCTTGACCCAGGAAATGTTGAAGCGCGCCTTCTTGCGAGGCGAGTGGCGACGTTCTTTCTGCTTTCCACTGAATAACTTGGTCAGCTCGTTGAACAATACGCTCTCCCGGAGCCGGGCATCCCGATGGCGAACTCCACGGTGGTGTTTATCACGTTCGAGGGCATTGAAGCCGCTGGAAAGTCGACGCTCATCTCCGCGTTAAACGACGACCTACGGGCTCGCGGCGAAAACGTCCTCGTTACCCGGGAACCCGGCGGTACACCGTTGGGTAACCATATTCGCCAAATCTGGCGCGATCCCGCGAGCGCGATCGACCCGCTCGCCGAGGCGCTGCTGATGAGCGCCGATCGCGCCCAGCACGTCGCCGCCGTGATCGCCCCGGCCTTACGGGCCGGCGCCACCATCCTGTGCGACCGCTATTTCGACGCGACGATCGCCTACCAGGGCTTCGGGCGCGGCTTGGACATCGAGATGCTGCTCGAGCTCTCGCTCCTCGCCACGAGCCGGGTAACGCCCGACCTGACGCTCTTGATCGATATCCCGCCCGAGCTCTCCGTTGCCCGGGTGCGGGCTCGGGGCGAGGCCGACCGGATGGAGTTGGAAGATCTCGCCTTTCACGCCCGCGTCCGCGCGGGCTATGGGGAACTCGTCAAGCGTTATCAGGCCCGCTACGTGGTCATCGACGGCACCCTGACGCAAGCCCAGGTCGTGGCCGCGGCGCACGCCGCCATCGGTGCGCGCCGGGCGGCGATCCGGTGATCGACGGTCAGTTCGACGTGGTCGGAGCGGCCGGCCCCAAGCAGTTTTTCGAAGGCCTCACGGCCGAGACGCTCTCGCACGGCTATCTCTTCGCCGGCCCGGCCGGCGTGGGGAAGAAGACATTCGCGCTGCGCTTCGCCCAGTCGCTCTTGTGCGTCACCCCCAAGTCGACGCTGCTGGGCTACTGCGGGGTCTGCAGCGGCTGCACGCGCGTCACCAGCGGCGTGCACCCCGACCTCTACTTCTCCGAAGGTCAGGTGAAGATCGGCGAGCGTGAAGCCGGCGGTTTTCACACCGCGGAGGACGCGACCGCGCGCGATCTCGTGCGGCAGCTCTCGATGCACTCGTACGCGGGCGGCTGGCGCGTGTTCGTGCTCGGCGATGTCGACTTCACGCGCGAAGCGGCCAACGCGCTGCTGAAGTTCTTCGAGGAGCCGCCGCCGGGCGTGGTACTGGTGCTGACGACCACCGCGGTCGCGCGGCTCTTGCCGACGGTGCGTTCGCGCTTGCTCGAAGTCACGTTCGCGCCGCTCGCTGCCCGTGAAGTCGCAACGATTCTCGAACGCGAGGGCGTCGAGCCCGATGTCGCCGCGCACGCGGCGGACATTGCGGGCGGCAGCGTTACGCGCGCGCGCGCGCTGCTCGACGGCGAGGGCACGATGCGCGATGCCGCCGTCACGTGGTTCTTCGACACGCTCGAAGGCGGTACGCCCGATGCCAGCGGCTGGGCGACGCGGCCGACGCTCGAGGAAGGCCTCGAAGTCGTCAAGACGCTCACGCGCGATTGGCTGGCGTTGAGCGTCGGCGGAGCGGACGTGCCGCTACTGGCGCGCGATCAGGCCGAACGGATCGGGCGTTTGCCGCGGCGCGATCCGGCCGCGATCGCGCGCGCGCTCGGTGCGCTCGGCGATGCCGAACGCGTCGCCCGCACCAACGTCTCTCCCGCGCTCGTTGCCGACCTGGCGAAGATGGCTCTCGCCACCACTACCAACGCGGGGGCGTGAACGAGACGTCGGTGTAGACCTTCGCCATGACGATCGCGACGTAGCCGGTGAGGATCGCTTGCACGACGGCGTCGAGTAACAGCGCGATCATCTGCGAACTGACCCCGAGGGCGGCGAAGATCCAGCTGTCGACGTAGTTGCCGGCGTAGAACATGAGCACGAGCGTGACGGCGGTGAGGAGTGCCGCACCCAGCGGCGCGCTGCGCACGCGCTCGATCGAAACGCTGATCGCGGCGCTGCCCGGGATGCCGCCGATGGCCGCCGCAGCAATCGTGAAGATCAAGGCGTAGACCGCGATCGCGAGCAGCACGATGCCGACGAATCCCGGCAAGATCGTTCCCGCATACTGCGCGATGCTCAGCACGAACGTGAAGCCGAATGCGGCGAAGAGGATGTCGCGGCCCTTGTTGCGTGCGTCTTGCCACGCATCGTCGAACGACGCGGTGCCGCGGCGCCAACCCATGTCGCCGATGATGATCGCGACGCCGAGGGCAAACAACTGGATCAGCAGCAGCAGAAATGTCGTCAGGCTCGCGATGATTCCGCCGCCGGTGACGTCGGAGAGCTGGCTGACGAGAACGCCGATCACGCCGGCGAGCAACGGCAACACGATCACCGTCGGGTTGCGCGCGAATACACCAAACGCTCGAAGGTAGATCGAGAAGTCGATGCGTTCGCGCGAGGGCCGGTTCACGCGCGGATCAGGCGCGCGCGCCTGCGAGTGCCGAACCGCAGGTGCAGGTGCGTTCTTTGGGCAGCGCTTCGATGATCTTGAAGATCCCTTGCTTCACGCGCTCGTTGTTGCTCGCGAAGACTTCGATCACTTCGGCGTGCGAGACCGGCTTGACGCCGCCCTGGCCTTCGAGGCCGATGTCGTAGTCGGTGATCAGCGAGATGTTGACGTAGCACATCTCGAGTTCGCGCGCGAGATAGGATTCCGGGTAGTTGGTCATGTTGATCACTTCCCAGCCCAGACCTGAGAACCACTTGGATTCCGAGCGCGTCGAGAAGCGCGGGCCTTGGATGACCACGATCGTGCCGGTCTCGTGCGTTTCGATGTTCAGATCGCGCAGCGCCTTGACCGCGATTGGGCGCAGCTGCGCGCAATACGGATCGGCGAAGCTGACGTGCGTCGTGATCGGGCCGTCGTAGAACGTGTCCTTGCGGCCGGTCGTGCGATCGACGATCTGATCGGCCACAACCATCGAGCCGGGTTTCACGTGCGCTTGCAGCGAGCCGCAAGCCGTCGGGCCGATGATGCGCGTGATGCCGAGTTCCTTGAACGCCCAGGCATTGGCGAGATAGTTGATCGACTGCGGCGGAAAGCGATGATCTTTGCCGTGCCGCGGCAGAAACGCAACCTTGCGTCCCGCGATCTCGCCCAGCGCGATCTTGTCGGACGGCGCGCCGTACGGCGTCTCCACCCAAATCTCGCGCGGGTTGTCCATCAAGCTGTAGAAGCCCGAACCCCCGTAAACCCCAATCTCCGCCGAATCAGTCGCCAAGACGATCTCCTAAAGTGAGAAAACGCAACTGCCCCCGCTTCGACCACTGCCTCTATCGCCCTACTGAAGGCGGCTCGGGTCCGGGGAAACACTCCGCGTAGGACACACGTGAGGACCCGAACGCGATGAATTCGCTTGAAGCGAATTCACTCTATGAAGTCTGAGGGTTTGAGTTCGTCGATGAACTTCTTGAATTTGTGGGTGTCGGCGACTTCGGCTTTTTTGTCCGGGACCGATTCTTCGAGGGCGATCTTGTCGGTCACGAAAATCGGCGCTTGCATCCGCAGCGCTAGCGCGATGCCGTCGGAGGGGCGTGCATCGATCTCCTGGACTTCGCCGTTCGTGCGCACGATGAGCTTGGCGAAGAACGTCGAGTCCTTGATGTCGTGGATGACGATCTGCTCGAGCTTGGAGTGTTGCGATTCGAGCAGCGCACGCATGAGGTCGTGGGAGAGCGGCCGCGGGACGGCGGTACCCTCAAGTGCCAGCGCGATCGCGGTGGCCTCGAACGGCCCGATCAGGATCGGGAGGTAGCGCTTGCCTTCGAGGTCCTTCAAAATGACGACCGGATCGTGCGTCAGCAAATCGATTCCGAGCTTGTCGACCTTCATCTGCCGCATCATGGTAAGTCCGACGGGCCAAGGACGAATCCTTCGGTAAGGGATAACCTCACACGAATGCTTTTCTTTTGTGCTCTTCGCCAAATGTCGCAGGTTTCATAGATGGCTCTGGCGTGCGGCATCGTCGGCCTCCCGAATGTCGGTAAATCCACGATCTTCAACGCGCTGACCCGCTCGGCGCAAGCGCTCGCGGCAAACTACCCGTTTGCGACGATCGAGCCCAACGTGGGTGAGGTGCCGGTCCCCGACCCGCGGCTCGAAACGCTGGCTGAGATAAGCGCCTCGAAAAAGATCGTACACGCGACCGTGCGATTCGTCGACATCGCGGGCCTCGTGCGCGGCGCGGCCAGCGGCGAGGGGCTCGGCAACGCGTTCCTCTCGCACATCCGCGAGACCGACGCAATCGCGATGGTCGTGCGCTGCTTCGACGACCCGAATATCACGCACGTCGAGGGCGCGCCCGACCCGCTGCGCGATATCGAAATCGTGGCCATCGAAATGGCGCTCGCCGACCTTGCGACGGTAGGAAAACGTCGCGACAAATTGGCCCGCGAGGTGCGCGCCAATCCCAAGCAGGCGCCGCAGCTCGCCGCCCTCGACAACCTCGTGCAGGCGCTTGAGAACAACCGGCCGGCGCGCTCGTTCGCGGCCGATTCGGCCGAGGCGGCGCTGGCGCGCGAGCTCTTCCTGCTCAGCAACAAGCCGATGCTCTACGTGGCGAACATCGACGAGGCGCAGATTACGGCGCCCGGCCCGATGGTCGCGGCCGTGGTCGCGCACGCCAAGGCCGAGAACAGCCGTACGATCGCGTTCTCGGGGAAGATCGAGTCCGAGTTCGCCGGCCTGACCGACGACGAGGCCCAGGCGTTCCGCGAGGACTACGGGATCGCGTCCGGCGGCCTCGACCGGCTGATCGTCGAGGTCTACGACCTGCTCGGTCTGATGACGTTCCTCACCACCGGCGAGCAAGAAAGCCGCGCCTGGACGATCGAAAAAGGCACCAAGGCGCCGCAGGCCGCCGGGAAGATTCATAGCGACATCGAGCGCGGCTTCATCCGGGCGGAGATCATCGACTATGCGGACTACGTGCAGTACCGCACCCCCGAGGCCTTGCGCGCCCTGGGCAAGATTCGCAGCGAGGGCAAGGAGTACGTGATGCGAGAGGGGGACGTCGTCGAATTCCGGTTCAACGTGTAACGTTTGACCGGCATTTGACGTCTTAGAAATAGATCGGTACGCCAAATGGCCAATGGGGCCACGAGGCATGGAGGGGCTATGACGACCACGACGGTTCGGGACGTCTCGGTTTTTGGGGATGCGATGGCCTACTTCGAGGAGGCGGCCTCGCTGCTGAACCTCGAGCTCGGCATCCGGGCGCTTCTGACCCACCCCTCGCGCCAGATCATCTTTGCGATCCCCTTCCAGCGTGACAACGGCAGCCTCGAGGTCTATACCGGCTACCGGGTCCAGTACAACTTCGCTCGCGGGCCGGCCAAGGGCGGCATCCGCTACCACCCGGGGGTGACGCTCGACGAGGTCACGGCCCTGGCGTTCTGGATGACCTGGAAGTGCGCCGTGGTCGATCTGCCGTTCGGCGGGGCGAAGGGCGGCGTCACCTGCGACCCGGGCAATCTCTCGCCCGGCGAACTCGAGCGCATCACGCGCCGCTACGCGGCCGAACTGGTCGAGGTCGTGGGCCCCGACAAGGACGTGCCCGCGCCCGACGTCGGCACCACCCCGCAGATCATGGCCTGGTTCATGGACACGTACTCGATGCACATGCGCACGAGCGTGCCGGGCGTGGTCACCGGTAAGCCGGTGGAGATCGGCGGTTCGGCGGGGCGGGTGGAAGCGACCGGCCGCGGTGTCTCGCTCCTCGCGTTCGAAGAGATGCGCCATCTTGGCATTGCACCCGGCGACGCGCGCGTCGTCGTACAAGGTTTCGGCAACGTGGGTTCGGTTGCTGCCAAGATGTTCGCAGCCGGGGGCTGCAAGGTCATCGGCATCTCCGATATCAGCGGCGGCTACGTCAACCGCAACGGCATCGACGTTGCCGGTGCCACCGCGTACGCGCAAGAGCACCATTCACTCAAAGGCTATCGCGGCGGCGAGCACGTCTCGAACGAGGATTTGCTCGAAGTCGAGTGCGACGTGCTCGTGCCGGCCGCACTCGAGAAAGTGCTGACCGTCGAGAATGCGGAGCGCATTCGTGCGAAGCTGATCGTCGAGGCTGCCAACGGCCCGACGACGCCCGAAGCCGATCACATCTTGCAGCGCAAGGGCACGGTCATCGTGCCCGACATAATCGGCAATGCCGGCGGCGTCATCGTCTCGTACTTCGAGTGGGTCCAAGATCGTCAGGGCTACTTCTGGCGCGAATCGGAAGTCAACGAGCGGCTCGAAGACCTGCTTCTCACGAACTTCCGCCGCGTGCGCGAAGTGGCGCTCGCGCGCAAGGTCCCGTACCGCACTGCCGCCTACGTCGTCGCGATCGAGCGCGTCGTGCGCTCGATGAAGATGCGCGGCGTCTACGCCTGATCGCGTGACGATTCCGACCTACGGCGCAAACGCAACTTGTGCTCGCAGGCGAATGCTGCTGAGGATGGCGGCGATCACGATGCACGAGCAGGCGATGAGCAACGCGGCTGTCGGCGTCCCGCCGGCTTCGAAGACGATCGCAACGAACACCGCACCGAGCGTCTGACCGGTTACGCGCGCGGTGGTCATCACGCCGGCCGCGCGGCCGGTCTTTTCGTGCGGCGCCGAGATGAGGATGGCCCGGTTGTTCGGCGTTTGGAACGTCGCGAAGCCGGCACCGGCGATGCCCGCGAACGTAACGATCGTCCAGACCGCGGGCATGGCGGGCAGCAACGCGAATCCCGCCAGCCCCGCGCCCATGACGAGGATGCCGAGCGTGCAGAGCACCGATGCGGGATGACGGTCCGAGAGCGGGCCCATCTGCATCGCCACGAGCAGCGAGGCGAACGGCCACGCCGAGAGCAGCAAACCCGATTCCCACGGCGTCTTGCCGAGCACGTTCTGAAAGTAGAACGGGAGCGAAACGTAGGCGATGCTTTGGGCGGCGTAGGTTGCCGACGACGCGAGGATCGAGACGCTGAAGATCGGGACGCGAAAGAGTTCGACGGCCAGCATCGGGTGCGTCAGGCGCACCTGGCGGTGAACGAATAGCGCCATCGCGATGATCCCGGCCGCGCCGAACGCGGCGTCGCCGAATCCCCGGTCGGGCCGGGCAAAACCGTCGAACGCGTAGAACAGCGCGCCGAACGCGACCGCCGCGAGTCCCGCCGACGGGTAATCGAGTTTGGCGCCGGTGGGCGGGATGTGCGGGAGATAGCGCCAGCCGAGCACCAACGCGGCGATGGCGAAGGGAACGATGAACGCGAAGATCCACGGCCACGACGCGAAGGCAAGGATCAGACCGCCGATCGTCGGACCGCTGACCGTGCCGACGGCGACGAACGTGGTGTTCACCGCCAGCGACCGGCCGAGTTCCGCCGGCGGAAAGAGCGCGCGGTTGAGCGAGTTGACGGTGACGATCACGGCCGATCCGCCGAGGCCCTGCAAGACGCGCATCAGCACGAGCACGTCGAAGTTCGGCGCGAGCGCGCAGCCGAGCGTCGCGAGCGCGAACACGAACATTCCGCTCAGGTAGAGCCGCTTCGTGCCGCGCGCGTCGCTGGCCGCGCCGAAGAAGAGCAGCGTCATCGTCGTCGCGAGCTGCACGCCGTTGACGACCCAGATCGACTGTGCCGAGGTGATGTGGAAGCTCGTGACGATCGTCGGCAGCGCCGTGTTCGTGATCGAACTCGACACCGACGTGATGAACGTACCGAGCGAGGTGGCCGTGAGCGCCAGCAGGCGCGCGGAGGGGCCTTTACGCGAAGGCTTGTTCGGCGTGATACGAGCTGCGCGAGAGCGGGCTCGATACCACTTGACGGAAGCCCTTGGAAACGCCGAGGTCGCGCAGGCGCGCGAACTTCTCAGGGGTGACGAACTCGACGACCTTGAGATGCCGTTTGGTCGGCTGCAGGTACTGACCCATCGTGAAGATGTCGACGCCGATAGCTCGCGCGTCGTCCATCGCCTGCTCGATCTCGGCTTCGGTTTCGCCCAAGCCCAGCATCAGCGACGTCTTCGTATAGCGGACTTTGCCGCTTTGCTTGGCATGTTCGAGGATCGCGAGCGACTGTTTGTAGGTCGCACGGCGGTCGCGCACGCTCGCCTGCAGACGGGCGACGGTTTCGAGGTTGTGGGCGAGCACTTCGGGCTGCGCGTCGAGCACGATGTCGAGCGCGGCTAGATCGCCGGCGAAATCACCGGTGAGGCATTCGACTTTCGAGCCCGGTGATTTCTTGTGAATCTGCCGCACGGTGTTGGCGAAGATCGTCGCGCCGCCGTCGGCGAGATCGTCGCGGTCGACCGCGGTCAGCACGAGGTAGTTCCAGCCCAGCTCCGCGACCGCTTCGGCGACGCGTTTGGGTTCGAGCCAGTCGACCTCACCTTTGGGCGAGCCCGTCTTCACGTTGCAGAAGTGGCAGCCGCGCGTGCACGTGTCGCCGAGAATCATGATCGTGGCGGTGCCGGCGCCCCAGCACTCGCCGAGGTTCGGGCACATCGCCTCTTGGCACACCGTGTGCAGATCGAGCCGCTTCACGTTGGCTTTGACGTGCTCGTATGCTTCGCCGCGCGGCAACTGCACTTTCAGCCACGGGGGCTTGCGCGGCGGTTGCGGGTTGATCAGGTCGATCGTTTCCATGGCTCGTCTATCTCGACGCCGCGAGCAGCGGCGCGGTTGCGGGATCGCTCTCGAACCGCATGTTGAATTCGGTTTCGAGCGCCGGCAGCAAGGCATCGCGCGCTTCGGCCCAGCTCACATCCCGGCCGAGCTCGTTCGCGATCGACGTGATACCGAACTCGGGCGTCCCGCACGGCGTGATCAGGCGGTCGTAGTCGAGCACGGTGTTCGCGTTGAGCGCCAACCCATGCAGCGAGGTCATCTTTTGCACCGCCAAGCCGACGGCGCAAATCGCGTTGTCGCCGACGTACACGCCGCGATGTTCCTTGCGCCCGGCAGCCGTGATCCCGAACGTCGCGAGGGCCGCAATCACCGCGCGTTCGAGCGCCGAGACGAACGGCACGACCTCACGAAAGCGCGGCAGCTTGCGAATCGGGTAGACGACGAGTTGCCCCGGTCCGTGGTAGGTGACGTCGCCGCCGCGCTCGACCTCGACGACGTCGACGCCGCGCGCAGCCAAGAGCGGCCGCGCTACTAGGACGTTTTCATCCTTCGCCCGGCGCCCGAGCGTGATGACCGGCTCGTGTTCGACCACGAGCCAAGTGTCGGGCTCGCGCCCTTCGGCCACGGCCGCGTGCAACGAACGCTGCAGCGCCCACACCTCGCGGTACGGGCGTCGTCCGAGATCAAGCAGCCGGGGCATGTGCCGTTTGCGCTTAGACCGCCGCGGGTTGCTTGGCGGGCTTGGGATTGGGGATGTGGATCGCTTTGTTGTGCATCGCTTCGGCCGCGTCCATGATCGACTCGGTGAGTGTCGGATGCGGATGGATCGAGAGGCCGATGTCTTCGACCGTGGCGCCCATCTCGAGCGCGATGAGGCCTTCGCCGATCAGCGATTCGGCTTGCGGTGCGACGATGTGCATGCCGAGCAAGAGATCGGTCTTCGCATCGCCGATCAGCTTGATCAGGCCGTCGGTTTCGTTCATCGTGCGCGCGCGGCCCGACGCCATCAACGGGAACTTCCCGATCTTGATGGTGTAGCCCGCGGCTTTCGCTTCTTCTTCGGAGAGACCGACGGTGGCGACTTCGGGATCGGTGTAGACGC
>PLTN01000166.1 GCA_003164495.1 Vulcanimicrobiota bacterium | reverse complement strand
GACGCGGCGATCGTCTGCGGTACCCGGACCGTGACCATCTTGCTGCGTCATTTTCTCCCCAATGTGATCAACGCCGTCGTCGTGTTGCTCACGCTCGACATCGGACGTGTGATCTTGCTCGAAAGTTCGCTCGCGTTTCTCGGCCTCGGACTCACACCCGAACAGGGTGCTTGGGGCTCGACGATTGCCGAAGGGAAGCTCTACCTCGAGAGCGCTCCCTGGGTTCCGCTCACGCCGGCCCTCGCCATGATGCTCACGATCATGCTCGCGAACGCGTTCGGCAACTGGCTCTCCGACGCGCTCGATCCTAAGCAGCGGGCAGCGGCATGATCGAACGTCTCTTCCGCGCCGCCTCGATCGCGTTCGTCGGCGCGAGCCCGCGTTCCGCGCTCTTGAGCGGAATGGCAACGCGCCTGAAGGTCGACTGTTTTCCGGGACCGATCTGGATGATCAACCCGAACCGCGACACGGTGTTCGGTTACCCGGCGTACCCGTCACTCGCGGCGCTGCCCGCAATTCCCGATCTCATCGTCGTCGCCGTGCGCGCATCGATGGTCGCGCAAGTGCTGGCCGAGGCGGCGGGAGCGGGAGTGCGGGCCGCGATCGTCGTCAGCACGGGCTTCGCGGACGCCGGCGCGGAGGGCATGGCGCTACTCGCCGGGGTGCAGCAGACCGCGCGCGAGCACGGCATCGCACTCAACGGCCCAGGCGCATTCGGCTTTGCTGTCCCGCACCTGCACCTCACGCCGTTTTCCGGCGGGAACGGCCTGCCGCTGCCTGCCGGCAACATCGCGGTCGTCGCCCAGAGCGGCGGCTTCGCCAACATTCTCGCGCTGGCCGCACTTGAGCGCGGGTTCGGCTTCAGCTATCTCATCGCCACGGGGAGCGAGGGGATCCTCAACGCATCCGACTTCCTGCGCTACGTCGTCGAAGACGAACGCACGAAGGTCGTCATTGCCGTCCTCGAAGAGATTCGCGATGTTCCGGGACTGCGCGATACACTCATCCGCGCGGCGGAACTGCGCAAGCCGGTGCTGGTGTTGCCGCTCGGCCGCAGTGAAGCCGGTCAGCGCGCAACGTCGGCGCACAGCGGCGCGTTGGCCACGCGCACGGATATCCAGGATGCATTTCTCCGCGAACTCGGCGCCGTCGTCGTGACCACGGTCGACGATTGCATCGAAACGGCATTACTCGCGGCCGCGTTACGCGAGCCGCTGCCTGATCCCGTCCGTCCGCTGATCGTCACGATCTCCGGCGGCGACTGCTCGCTGGTGCTGGACTTGGCGAGCGACGTCGGCATCGAAACGCCGACGCTTCCCGCGAGCATGCAAGAGCAGCTGCATGCCGTGCTGCCCGATTCGACGATGCTGTTCAACCCGCTCGATCTCGGCACGCGACCGTTGACGGAACCTGAAATCGCCGGCACGGTGCTCGAAACCGCGGCGGCCGATCCCGGTGTGAACCTCATCATGACACGGCTCTTCGGCGGACCGGCGGATTTTCGCAGCGTTGCCGAAGCCGCGAACCGCTGTGGGAAGCCGCACGTCGCGTTCACGCGCGCCGCGCTCGCGATCGATCCGCATATGCTCGACGTGGCCCGAACGACGGGCACGCCGATCCTGCAAGGGATCGATCGCGCGCTCGGAGCGGTCGAACGGCTGATGCTCGCGTCGGCAGCTCGCGAGAAGAGCCTGTGGCGCGCGACCGTGCCCGCGAACGCGGCGTTCGAGGATCCGCGCCGGCGATTCGGTGAGCGCCTCTCAGAAGCCGACGGGCTGCTTCTTCTCAAGGAAGCGGGCGTGCCCGTCGTCGACTTCCGCCGAGCCGCGACTACCGAAGAAGCACTCGCGGCAGCCCACGAACTCTCGTATCCGTTGGCCGTGAAAGTGGACTCGGTCGACATCGAGCACAAGAGCGATATCGGCGGGGTCAAACTGAACATCGGAAGCGACAGCGAGCTGCTCGCCGCGATGGCGACGATCGAGGAGAACGTGCGGCGCGAGCGGCCCGACGCCCGAGTGCGCGGCGTCCTTCTCCAAAGGATGATGCGCGCGCCGGTGGAGTTGATCCTCGGCTGCGTGCCCGACGACCGTTTCGGCACCGCCGTGTTCGTCGGCTTCGGCGGTTTGCTGGCCGAATCGCTGAGCCGGCCGCAGTTTTGCATGGCCCCGGTCGACGAAGCGGGTGCACGCGCAGCCCTCGAACGGCTGCTCTCGCCGGAGCGCGGCGGCGCGGCGCCGCCGTTGCGAAAACTCGACATCGAGGCCGCCGCCATGGCATTGATGCGTTTTTCGGAACTCGCCGTGAAAGCCGCGCCGTATCTCGAAGCGATCGAGGTGAACCCGCTCGGCGTCTTCACCGGCGGCGGCGGCGCCGTTGCGCTCGACGCACTTCTGCTGCTCCGGCCGGCCGCCCATGCGTGATGCCGCAACACTCGAACCGCTGACGATCGTTTTCGACGCGGCGCTCATTCGCACGTACGGCGGGCTGGGTGACAACGTTCATGCCGACGACGCGGTCGCGCGCGAGTGGGGCTTCCCCGGGATCATTTCCTGGGGAACGCTCACCGCCCATCCGTTTGCCTATTTAATGGAGCGCGCGTTCGGACCGCACTGGCTCGTCGGGGGCTCCCTCGACGTGCGGCTGCGGCGCGCCGTATGCGCCGGCGATCGGATCGAGTTCAGCGGTCACGAGAGCGCGGCGGCGGATGATGAACCGCGGCTCTTCGAGCTGCAAGCGACGTCTGTACAGAACGGTGTTGTTGCAACGGCCCGAGCAACAGTTCGCCGCGATCGGGCCACCTCGCAAACCTCATAGGGAGACTCACGACGATCATGGCGCTTCCAACTCACGAATTTCTTCAAACGCATCAAGAAGACAAAACCTTTTACATGACGTTGAATCGTCCGGATAAGATGAATGCCATGCGCGACGACATGCTCGTCGTCTTCTGCAAGATCGTCGACGAGATCGAAAACGACGACTCGATCAGCGTCGTCGTCGTCCGCGGCAACGGCCCGTGCTTTTCCAGCGGGTACGACATCGGCCCCGACGTCGAGGGGGCGAGGCCGAAGTACTCGGAAGGGAGCCGCCGCTTCTTCAGCCGGCGCTATGCCTTCCTCGACCGGGTGTGGAATTGCCCGAAACCCTTTATCGCGTCGGTGCACGGTTATTGTTTGGCCTCGGGCAGCGATCTGGCCAACGTCTGCGATATCACGATGGCTGCGGATGACGCGCAGTTCGGCTACCCGGCCGTGCGCTGGGGTGGTCACACGCACCGCTTGACCTATCCCTGGCACATGCCGATCAAGAAGGCGAAAGAGCTGATGTTTACCGGCGATCGGATCTCGGCGGTGGAAGCCGAACGGATCGGGATGGTGAACCACGTCGTTCCACGTGCCGATCTCGAAAAAGAGACGAAGGCGTTGGCCGAACGTATCGCGATGATCCCGCTCTCGGGGCTGATCGTCAACAAGATCAGCATGAACTACAGCTACCAAGTGCGCGGTTATCGTGAGGCGATGCAATACTCGTTTCAAATCGCTGAAACAAATCTTTGGCGCGAAAACCCGTTCTTCGACAAGGTGGCGACGCAAGGTCTCGGGGCAGCCCTCGAATATCGCGATAAGAAGTTCGAAGACACCACCGACAAGTAGTGACGGCCGAGCCCGTTCTCCGCGTCGAAGACCTGCACGTCGACTTCCACACCCGGCGCGGCTTGGTGCGCGCCGTGCAGGGCGTCTCGTTCTCTATCGAGCCCGGGAAAACGGTCTGCATCGTGGGCGAAAGCGGTTCGGGTAAGTCGACGATGTCGCTCGCGCTCGTCGGCCTCTTGCCCGGCAACGCGCACACATCGGGTCGCGTGCGGCTCGAGGGCGACGACATTCTCGGCAAGCCCGAAACGCAGCTCGAGGACGTGCGGGGACGCCGCGTCGGCGTGATCTTCCAGGATGCGGCACGCGCACTGAACCCCGTGTTGACGATCGGCCGGCAGATCGCGGAAGTGCTGCAGCGTCATCTCAACCTTTCGGCAGAGGCGGCGCTCGAGCGTGCCG
>PLTN01000175.1 GCA_003164495.1 Vulcanimicrobiota bacterium | reverse complement strand
AGAACAGCGTGAAGATCATCACCGATGATCCGGCGATGTACGCTCAGGGCTATTTCGTCTACGATTCGCACAAGTCGGGGGCGCAAACGATCTCGCACCTGCGGTTCGGGAAACAACCGATCCGGGCACCCTACCTCATCGAATCGGCCGAGTTCGTCGCCTGTCATCAAGCGAATTTTCTCGAACGGCTGGACGTGTTGCGGATGGCCGCCGAAGGCGGCACGTTTCTGTTGAACACCCCGTACGGGCCGGAGGCAATTTGGGATCGTCTCACGCGGTCCGTGCAACTCCAAATCCTGGAGAAGCGGCTCCGCATGTTCGTGATCGACGCATCCCGGGTGGCGCGTGACGCGGGACTGGGCCAGCGGATAAACACGGTGCTGCAAACGTGCTTTTTTGCCATCTCCGGCGTCCTGCCGCGAGAAGAAGCGATCCGCCGCATCAAGCAATCGATCGAGAAGAGCTACGGCGACAAGGGCGGCGACGTCGTGCGCATGAATTTCGCCGCCGTCGACCAGGCCTTGGCACATCTCTTCAAGGTGCCGGTTCCCACCGCAGCGACCAGCCGGCACGAGCGTCAACGAATCGTCCCGGTGACGGCGCCGGCGTTCGTGCGCGAGGTGACCGCGCTGATGATGGCGGGTCGCGGCGACGAGATTCGCGTCGGCCAGCTCCCGGTCGACGGCACGTTCCCCTCCGGCAGCGCGGCGTTCGAGAAGCGCAACATTTCGGATATCGTTGCCGCTTGGGAGCCCGACCTCTGCATTCAATGCGGCCTATGCGGGTTGGCCTGTCCGCACAGCGTCATCCGGGCCAAGTACTACAACGAAGATGCCCTCGCGCTTGCCCCGGCCGGCTTCAAGTCGGCGCCGATCAATACGCGCGGGAATCCGGACATACGGTTTTCGTTGGAAGTCTACGTGGAGGATTGCACTGGCTGCGGCATTTGCGTCGAAGTCTGCCCCGCGCTGCATTCCACCGAGCCGGAAAGAAAAGCGATCAACTTGGCGGACAAGTTGCCGGCGCTCGAAACCAACCGCAGCAACATCGCCTTTTTCGAGACGCTCCCGATCAACGACCGGGCACGGGTGGATTTCGCCAACGTGCGCGGCGTGCAGTTCCTGGAGCCGCTGTTCGAGTTCTCCGGCGCGTGCGCCGGCTGCGGCGAAACGCCGTATCTCAAACTGCTCTCGCAATTGTTCGGTGACCGTATGCAGATCGCCAACGCGACCGGATGTTCATCGATCTACGGCGGCAATCTGCCGGTCACGCCGTGGACCAAGGACGCGGCCGGCCGCGGCCCGGCGTGGTCGAATTCGCTCTTCGAGGACAACGCGGAGTTTGGACTTGGATTCCGGCTTGCCGCCGACAAACAGCTGGAGTCGGCCACAACGCTATTGCGCCGGCTTGCGCCGCGTTTGGGCGAGGATGTGGTGCGCGCGATTCTCGACGCGCCGCAGGAGCGCGAGTCGGAGATCCGCGCCCAACGGGCCCGTGTCGATGCGTTGACGCTCCAACTCGCGCGGCTCGACGATGAGACGGCTCGCGACTTGCTTTCCGTCGTCGACCATTTCGTCCGGCGCAGTATCTGGATTGTCGGCGGGGATGGTTGGGCCTACGACATCGGTTACGGCGGTCTCGACCATATCCTAGCCAGTACGAAGGACGTGAATATCCTCGTGCTCGACACCGAGGTGTATTCGAATACCGGGGGGCAATCATCGAAGGCGACGCCGCTCGGGGCGGTGGCAAAATTTGCGGCCGCCGGCAAGCGGATTGCGCGCAAGGACCTGGCGTTGCAAACGATTGCCTACGGGAACGTCTACGTAGCCCAAGTGGCGATGGGCGCGAACCCGCAGCAAACCCTACTCGCATTTAGAGAGGCGGAGGCTTATCGCGGCCCATCGCTGATCCTTGCTTATAGCCACTGCATCGCGCACGGTTTCGATCTCCGCTACGGCATGCAGCAGCAAGATTTAGCGACGGCGAGCGGCTACTGGCCGCTGTTCCGCTTCAACCCGATGATGCGCACCATCGGTGAGCGGCCGCTCCGCCTGGACTCGCCGCGCCCGACGATTCCCTTCAAAGAGTATGCGTACAACGAGCTGCGCTATCGCACGTTGGCCGACACCGACCCGGACGCCGCCGCCGTGCTGTTGGCGCAAGCGCAACAGGTCGTTGACGAAAAATACCGGCAGTACGAAGAAATGGCTAGCCGCGGCGGTGAGTCGTTCCACCCGGCAGCGTACGGAGCGCCATGATCGGTCTCGACGACATGATCGCCCGCGCACGGCAGCAACCGCCCGCGCGGGTCGCGATCGTGAATGCGACGGATGTCATGGATATCATGGCGGTGCAACAAGCCGCCGGACTCATTCAAGCCGTGCTGCTCGGGCCGAAGGCGACGATCGAGGCGACCGCCCGGGGCGCGGGAATCTCGCTCGACAACTGCACGGTCATCGATACGGCGGATGCCGCCGGCGCGGCTCGTGCGGCCGTCGAACTGGTTCGGCGCGGCGAGGTCGACGTGTTGATGAAGGGGTCGCTGCACACCGATGATTTCATGCGCGCCATTCTTGAGGAACCGGCGTTGCATACGCCGGTCCGAATGAGCCAAGTGGTCGTGATCGAAACGCCTGCGTTTCCGCGCCTGATCTTCATCAGTGACGGCGCGATCAATATCGCACCGACGCTCGAAACGAAGCGCGACATCACGCAAAATGCGATCGACGTCGCGCGCGTGTGCGGCGTTGATGCGCCGAAGGTGGCGATTCTGGCTGCCGTCGAGACGGTTTCGAGCCGCCTTCCGGCGACGATCGACGCTGCGGCCATCGCGAAGATGGCGGACCGCAAGCAGATCGTCGGGGGCGTCGTCGATGGGCCGCTCGCCCTCGACGACGCGATCTCGCCGAAGGCCGCTCGACTCAAAGGCATCGCTTCACTCGTTGCCGGTTACGCCGATATCTTGATCGCGCCCGATCTCGAGGCTGCGAACCTGCTTTTTAAGGAAATCGAGTATTTCGCTAAAGGACGCTGCGCCGGCGTCGTCGCCGGTGCGCGGGTGCCCATCATCTTGACGAGCCGTGCCGATGATGCCTCGACTCGGCTAGCGTCCATTGCATTAGCAATATTGATGAAAGCCGGCCGGCAGCTATTTTAAAATCACCTGCTTGAAGAGCCGTGACCGGCTTTGGACATCCACTTTGCGCATGACGCTCTGAACGTGATCGCTTACGGTCGCCGCGCGGATGACCAGTGCCGCGGAGATTTCGGCGTTACTCTGACCATCGAGCAGCAATTCGAGCACCTGGTGTTCGCGTTCGGTGAGACCGAAGCGCCGTTTTGCTCGAAAGTAGGCGAACCGCGGGTCGATCATTGGCGTGTTCGCCGGAGTATCCGTTTCCACGATGGTGCAAAGTAATAAGTCTGCATTTCCGATGCGCATCACGGTGATCGATAGCGGCACCCGTTGCCCATCTTTGCGGTAATGCACCGTCTCGAAGGTCGTGGCAAACTTGTCGATGGTAAAGGCGGCCATCGACGCCGCCGTCTTTAGCCTCCAGTCGTCGGTCGTTAAGGCGTTCCAGTTGAGCGCGCTTAGTTCGCTCCTGGCGTACCCATGTATGTCGAGATACGCGTCGTTTGCCTCGTGTATTTTTCCGGTTTCATCGCTGATCGTGATTCCGACTCGATTGACGTTGACGTACTCGCTTGTTTGTCCATAGCCGGTGCCCGGTTGGCCATTAGCTAGCTCAGCATACCAAGAGGTCGTCGCGTGAGGCATTGAGCTCTCTCATTGTTGGTTCACGATCTTTTTCACACAAGAAAGCTCGTAAATTGTAGCGTCCACTGTACCCGTACGGTACTGTGCCCGGTAAAGTGAACCGTCAAACAAACGAGCGACGGACTGCGATTTCGCGAGCCGACCTCGTGCGTGCTCAGCCGGCCCGGCGCAGGGCGCGGAACAACACGGCGCCGATTGCGCCGATGATGAGCAACAGCAGCGCGAGACCTTCCAATGAATTGATCGTGCCCTGGCCCCCGCCGCAGGCTTCGACCGCCGCGGTCAGCCACAGGCCGATGCGCGCCAACGGCGAGGATTCGCTACCCGCGGCTTCGCGTGCGAGCGCGATGACCTGATCCGTCGTCCAGGCATTGCCGCCGATCGTTTCCGCAATGCGGCCGTCCCGATCGACCACGATCACCGCTTCCGTATGGATCAAGGTCGCCGGAGTCGTCCACTGGGTTGCGATGCCGAGCCGGGTCGCCAAATCATCGATCGAGGACGGCGCGCCGGTCGCTAACGTCCACCGGTTCGGATTCGCACCGAAGGCCTGACCGTACGTGCGCAGCACGCGCGGCGTATCGAACCGCGGATCGAGCGTGATCTCGACGAGTCGGATCGGGTTGGTACCGATCTGCGCCTGCAGCCGCGCGAACTTGCTCGAAACGAGCGGGCACATGTTCGGATCGGGGCAGCGCGTGTAGATGAAGCTCAGCACGACCGCGTTCCCATGGAGCTGTTCCATCGAGAAGGCGCGGCCGCTTTGATCGACGAGCGGGATCGCGGGAATCGTATCGCCGGTTTGTAACGTGGGCACGAACGTCGCGACCGCCAGAGCGGTCGCGAGCGCCAGTGCGTTTACCACGTTCGCATGCCCGGCACCAGATACGCGTGGGCGTGGATTTCACCGGACACGGGGCCGGCGTAGGCCAGGATGGCGAGGACGAGCGCGATGACCGCCCAGCGCCCGAGGCGATCGAGGACCGCCGGGGTTTCCATCGCGTCCTCGTCCGTCGGAGCGAACTCGAAGGTCGGCGGGACTTCCGGGCGCTCGTTCGCGACGTACGTGCCGGTGGCGACGATGATGAACATCAGGATCGAGAGCGCGACGAGCGTGCCGCCGAACGCGGCCCAGAGCATCTCCGGATGCCACGTTGCCGCGCCTTGCGCTCCCATATAGCTCACGTCGGAGGTGCGGCGCGGCGAACCGAGCAGCCCGGCCCAGTGCATCGCCGTGGCCATGATCGTCATGCCGACGAAGAACGTATAGACTTGGATGAGCGCGAGTTTTGGCGCGAAGAGTTTGCGACCCGACAATGCGGGGATCAAACCATACGAGGCGCCGATGAACGTCAGGGCGACCGGTCCGCCGACCGTGATGTGAAAGTGTCCGACGATCCACATGGTGTTGTGCACGAGGACGTCCATCGAATACGAGTTGTTCACGATGCCGCCGAAGCCGCCCGGAATGAACAGCAGCATGCCGCATGCCGGGCCGGCGAACACCGGATTTTTCCAGGGCAGCCAGCGCACGGTCGCGAGGAAGCCGCGCTTGCCCGCGCGTTTGGCGGCGATCTCGAAGCACGCGAAGATCGCGAAGGCCGTCATGAACGATGGAATCACGACGCCGTAGGTCAGCACGGTGTGCATCCACTTCCAGCCCGCCGACACGCCCGGATCGAGGTATTGGTGATGCAGCCCGACCGGGGTCGAGAGGAGCAGCAGCATGACGAAGGCCACGCGCGTCAGCGCATCGCTGAAGATCTTGCCTTTGAACGTCGTGGGAACGAGCGTGTACCAGATCGTGTAGGCGCCCATGATCCAAAAGTACACCAGCGGATGGCCGAAGTACCAGAAGAGCATGCGGGTGAGCTCGACGTCGATTCCAGGCGTCCAGCCGAGCGACCACGGGAGCAGGAGCAGCATTTCGGCCACGACGCCCAGCGTCGCGATGATCCACATGATCATGGTGGTGACTGCGAGGAACGCCGGCAGCGGAATGCGCTTGGCCGGATTCGCGCGTTTGAACCAAATGACGTTGAAGATGAGGTCGAACGCCACGCACCACGTGCCGAGCACGAGCAGCGTCGCGCCGAGGTAGAAGAGCGGGCTCGCCTTCAGCGGTGCGTAGAACGTGTAGAGTACGCTGGCATCGCCCTGCAGGATCACGACCGTCGTCAGCACGGTGCCGACGAGCATCACACAGTAGCCGGTCCAGCCCAAGGCGAGCGAGCGCACGCGCGGGATCGTTTCGTAGACCGCATACGTGAACAGCCCGGTGATGAAGAACGTCGTGAACACGAGCGCCATCAAGACGCCGTGCGCGGTCAGCATCCGGTAGTAGTCGAACTCCGGGGGCATCGTGATGAGCGAGGCGCGCGAGAAACCTTGCAGGAGGCCGAACAGGGCTCCGATGCCGAGCACGAGCGTGGACGTATAGATGTGGGTGAGGGCGAGCAGGTTGCCGCCGGCGCGCGAAAGCGCGAACGGCTCGTCGGTCCGGGGGGAAGCGGACGCTGCCGTCACTTTACCACAACCTTCGCCGCCATCAGCTGATGGCCGGATCCGCAATACTCGTTGCAGATCAAAAGAAACGTTCCGGGTGTCGTAAACGTGTGTGATACGCTGCTGACCCAGCCCGGGGTTACCATGGTGTTGACGCCGGTTTCGGGAATGCTGAAACCGTGTTCGACGTCGGCACTCGTCACGTAGAACGTGACGCGCGCACCGGCCGGTATTTCGATCGACGCCGGTGTGAACGAGAAGATGTGTGCGACGTAATAGGCTTCGTACACGTTGTCGGCGATTTTATGCAGCCCGGGGTGGTCGAACGGCGGGGTCTGCGAAACTTTGGTCGGATCGATCGTTTGGACGCGGCTCGGCGGAACGAGGCCGTCGACGACCGCGGCCGTCGTGATCATGCCCAGAAACACGGCCAGCATGGCGACGCCGAAGAAGATCCACAGGCGCTCGGAGCGATGAACGTGCATCGTTACCACCTCGCCCGGAGCAGAAAGTACATTGCAAACCACCCGATGAGGATGAGCCCGCCGAGTGTAAAAACGAAAGACAGCGTCGCCGGAAGCGGCTCGTCGCGCGAAGGCTCCATCGGCCGATGCTAGCACGGCGCCGCAGCCAAACTTGTGAATGTCCTGTGAAGGTCCACGAGGCTAGTATGAACGCTGCCAAGAACCCCTATCAGGTGGAGGAACGGAAGACAACGATCTTGGTGGTCGACGACGAGGCAGCGCTCCTCGAGGTGCTCGATGCCTACCTTCGTGACGAGGGGTTCGTCGTACTACGGGCAACGGACGGGCGTGCAGCAGTGGACCTTGCGCTGGCCGAGCGGCCCGACTTGGTGCTCCTCGACCTGAACCTGCCGGTGCTCTCCGGGCTCGAGGCATTCCGGGAGATCCGCGCCCAGCTCGACGTGCCGGTCATCATGCTCACGGCCCGCGGGGCTGAAGTCGACCGCGTCGTCGGGCTCGAGCTCGGGGCCGATGATTACGTCAGCAAACCCTACAGCCCGCGTGAAGTCGTCGCGCGGGTGAAGACGGTTTTGCGGCGCGTTGCTTCGGCTCCGGAGGCCGGTAGCGCGCCGCGGCGCACACCTCACGATATGCGGCGCATCGGCGAAATTACGATCGACCTTACCGCGCACGAGGTGACACGCGACGGCACGCCCATCAAGTTGACGCCGACGGAATACCGTTTGCTGTGCATCTTCGCAGATCACCCCGGCCAGGTCTTCACCCGCGACCATTTGATCGAGCTGATCTCGAGCGACGGCGGAGAGGTTTTCGACCGGACGCTCGACCGCCATATCGCGAATTTGCGCGCGAAGATCGAGGTCGATCCGCAGCGCCCGCGCTACGTGCTGACGGTGTACGGGTCGGGCTACAAACTCGCCGAGTTACCCTAGTCTCTAAGAATGCTTCATAGGATATTCTTGCGTGCGAGTAGGCTTAAAGCGTGACCATCACCGTTTCAACCCTCGCCGACTGCCCGTTCTCGATCGCGGCCGAATATGCGCAGGACTACCTGCGAAACGCGGAAGCCAGCGGAGCGGAGTTGCTCGTGCACGTGCCCTGGTTTCCTTCGCTCCCGGCGCTTGCGCACCGCGTGCGGGTGAGTTTCGGCCTCCACACCGACGTTACCGAGCCGGGCCGGCGGCATGAAGAGATCCGCCTGCAATGGAAAAGCGGAAGCCGCCTGTTGCCGAATTTTCGCGGCACGGTCTTTTTTCGAATCGAGGCACCGCGAACGCGCATTCTCATCGAAGGGCATTACGACGCTCCGCTCGGCGTGCTCGGACGGTGCTTCGACAGCGTAATCGGCAAACGGATAGCGCGCGCGAGCCTGCAAGATCTGGGCGACCGGTTGGCGACGTATCTCGAGCGGCGGGAACGCGAGTGGAGGCAAAGAAAAGGGGCCTAGGTTCGTGGGCGTGCATCCAGTCGACGACGGGACCGTCGGCGCCGAGATTCGCGGCGTTCGCGCATGCGCACGATGATCGGACGCAAGTCGGTGGGGTCCTCCAGGTAGGCGATGGCGAAGCCCGCCGCCGGCAGCGATGGGCGGATGCGCATCACGAAGTTGCCGCCCGAACTCGGCGTGCCGGCGGCGTCGATCTTTTGCAGCGTCGAGCCGCGCGGGATGAGGATGATGCTGCCGATCGGCGGCGCATCCGGCAGCACGATCGCCGCCCGCGTACGCCCGACCTGCTCGACCGAAGGGGTTCCCGCGCCGATTAGGGCGATCGCCGCCGGCACCGCGAGGATGAAACCGATCCTGGTCGTCATCCCGAGCGCGCTTCGCGCCCGGCGAGCGCCTTCATCCCCCGCGTAAGGAGGGCCGGACGCAGGGGGCGCAAACGCCGTGCGCCATGGAATTCGGGCTGCAGTTCTTTCCGTCGGTCGGGAACGAGATTACGGCGGAAGCGTATTTTGACGACGCGCTCAACCTGTGCGAGCTCGGCGAGGAGCTCGGCTACACGCACGTGCGCATGGTCGAGCACTACTTCACCCCCTACGGCGGTTTCTCGCCCAATCCGCTGCTGTTCTTGAGCGCGGCGGCGGAGCGAACCAAAACGATGCGTTTGATCACGGGTGCCGTGCTGCCGGTGTTCAACCATCCGCTCAAGCTCGCCGGCGAGATCGGCATGCTCGATGCGATCTCGCACGGGCGCCTCGAAGTCGGTTTTGCGCGCGCGTTCCTGCCGCATGAGTTCGCGCGCTTCGGAATCAGCCTGGATGAAAGCCGCGAACGTTTCGATGAAGGACTCGAAACGGTGCGCCGGTTGCTGGAAGAAGAGAACGTCGCGGTCAACGGCAAGTTTCACGCCTTCGGTACGACGACGTCGTTGCCGCGGCCGACGCAGAAACCGCGTCCGCCGTTCTGGGTGGCCGCGCTGGCGACCGAATCGTCATTCGCCAACGCGGGCCGGCTCGGTCACGCCGTGATGGGAATTCCGATTCTGCACGCGGAGATGCGCCGTCTCATCGGCGTGTATCGCGACTCCTGGCGGGCGGCGGGGCATCCCGGCAACGGGCGCGTGATGATCGCCTTCCATATGTTCTGCCACGAAGACGGCGCGGAGGCCGTGCGCATCGCACACGATCCGCTGAACCGCTACTTAGCGGCGATCGTCGAAGCGGCCAGCGATTGGACCACCGGCACCAGCTCGAAAGACTACGCCGGCTACGGCGCGATGATCGAGAAGCTCAAAACGGACACCTTCGAGAGCAACGTCGCGAGCGGCACCGCGTGGGTCGGAACGCCCAAGCAAATCCGCCGGCAGATTGCCGACTACTGCCGCGAGGTCGGCGACTTCGAGATCGCCTCACTCCAAGTCAACTTCAACACGATCGGCTACGCCGACGCGAAGCGCTCGATGAAGCTCTTCGCCAAAAAAGTCATGCCCAAATTCTCATAATCGAGGGCGGCTTGGGCGAAGCCCAAACGCGAAGAGTTCGCGGAACGCGAACTCACCATATGCCGAGTTGGTTTTTTACGTCGTCGGAGGCCATGGTTTTGGGGTCCCACGGCGGGGAGAACGTGAGGTCGACCTTGCAGCGGTCGACGCCGTCGAGCGCCTCGACTTTGGATTGCACGGCCTGGGTGAACATCGGGCCGACCGGGCACATCGGCGAGGTCAGCGTCATCACGACCGTCACGTCCTTGCCCTCGTCGCCTTCGACCAGGACGTCGTAGACCAAGCCCAGCTCGAGAATGCCCATGTGGAGCTCGGGGTCCTGAACCTCGGCCAGCGCTTCACGGACGACCTCTTGTGTAACCATATCTCACCCAACCGTCCCTACTGCAAGAGAGTTACGCCGCGGAGCGGCGGCGGCTCGGTCCCTGAGAACCACTCCGCGGCGGTTATCGTGAGGGACCGAACGCGATGGATTCGCTTGAAGCGAATCCACTCATTGTACGGCTAAATAGCGCTGCATCATCTCGGTGTCGGCCTTGAGGGCGTCGGTGGGGCCCTGGCTCACGACGCGGCCGATCGAGAGCACGTAGCCGCGGTCGGCGAGCGCCAGGGCGACCGAGGCGTTCTGCTCGACCAGCAAGATCGTATTCCCCTCGCTCTTGATGCGGCGCACGACCTCCTCGACGTTGCGGGCGATCAGCGGAGCAAGCCCTTCCATGGGCTCGTCGAGCAGGATGATCTCGGGGTTTGCGATCAGGGCACGGGCGATCGCCAGCATCTGCTGTTCGCCGCCCGAGAGCTTGGCGGGCTTGTCTTTGCGCTCGCGGAGAACTTCGAAGTACTCGTAGATGCGCGACTCGGTCCAAGGGCCTTTGCGTCCGGCGAGCGAGGCGAGCCGCAAGTTCTCGCCGACCGTGAGGTTCGGGAAGATGCGACGGTCTTCGGGCACGTATGCGATGCCCGCTTGCGCGAGCGCGAACGGCGTCTTGTTGGTGATGTTTTTATCGTGGAAGCGAATGCTGCCGCTGCGCGCGTGGACCAGCCCCATGATCGTCTTGAGCGTGGTCGAGCGGCCGCTGCCGTTGCGACCGAGCAGCGCGACGACCTCGCCGCGCTCGACCTCGAGGCTCACGTCCTGCAGCACGTGGCTCTTATCGTAGTAGGCGTTGATGCGGTCGAGCACGAGCAGCATGTCAGGCGAGTTCCCCCAGATAGGCGCGCTGGACGCGCTCGTCGGCGCGGATCTCTTCCGGCGTCCCGCTCGCCAGCACCGCGCCCGTTTGGAAGACCGTGATGGTCGTCGAGATCGCCATCACCACGTCGATGTCGTGTTCGACGAGCATGATCGTGCGATCGGGCGAAATGCGCTGGATCAGCGCAACGGTTTCGTGGGTTTCGGTCGGTGACATACCGGCCAGCGGCTCATCGAGCAGCAGAACGGGCGGATCGCTCGCCAGGACGAGGCCGATCTCGAGCCGGCGCTGATCGCCGTGCGAGAGGTTTTCGGCGCGTGTGTTGCGGGCGGGCCACAGGCCGATGTCGTTGAGGACCCGATCGGTCGCCGCACCGACGGCGCGCGCGTTCTTGAGCGGCAGAAAGAAGTTCGCTTTGCCGTCGCTCACGGCTTGGACCGCGAGCCGAACGTTTTCGGCGACGCTCAAACGGCCGAAGATGTTCGTGATTTGAAACGAGCGCGCGATGCCCAGGCGCGCGCGCTGATAGGGCTCGAGCGTGGTGACATCCCGATCGCGAAAGAAGATGCGGCCCTCACTCGGGGGCAGCGCGCCGCTGAGCAAGTTGAAGAACGTCGTCTTCCCGGCGCCGTTCGGACCGATGATCGTGCGCACGCCGCCTTCGGGGATCTCGATCGAGACGTCGTTCACCGCCGTGAAGCCGGAGAAACGTTTGGTGAGCCCCTCGGTCTTGAAGACGTAGGTCATGGCACGATCTCGCCCGCACCGACGTCGTCGACCGCCGGCAGCTGTTTGCTCGCTTCGATCTCGGCGCGCGTGCGGCGCGAGAAGAGGCCGCGCACGCCGTACTGGCGCGCGTCTTCGAGCAGGCCCATGATCCCGCGCGGGCTGGCCAGCACGAACACCACGAAGACCACGCCGATCCAGGCTTCCCAGTACTTGGTGACTTGCGAAATGTTGTTCTGCAGCTCCCAATACACGATCGAACCGAGAATCGGGCCGAAGAATGATTGCACGCCGCCGAGCAGCGACATCATCACGAGATTACCGGAATAGCTGACCGAACTGGCGTCCGGGTTGATCGATTGCTGGTAGTAGGTCCACAGCCAGCCGGCGACGGCCGGGAAGAGCGCCGAGAGCACGAACGCATTGACCCGGTACTTGTTCACGTCGTACCCGAGGAACCGTGCGCGCACTTTGTTTTCGCGAATCGCGTGCAGCACCGTGCCGAACGGTGAGACGGTTATCCAGTAGAGCAGCACCAGACACAGAAAGACGACGAGCGCCGCGAACGCGTAGAAATGGAACGAATCGCCGAGATACCCCGGCGGCAGCCCCGGCAAGACGGGTCGCGGAATGCCCTGCAAGCCGTCTTCGCCGTGGGTGAGATCGCTCCAGGTGAAGGCGATGAAGTAGATGACTTGCGCGAACGCGAGCGTGATCATCGAGTAGTAGACACCGCTCGAGCGCGGAACGATCAGGCGGCCCAAGAGCACCGACCACGCGAGCACGAAGATTAGTGAGAGCAGCAACGCGATCCACATGTTCGTGGCGCCGTCGTGGTTCCAACTCAGCCCGAACACGTTGATCGAGAAGCCCTTGACGTAGAGCGCCGTCGTGTAGGCGCCGATCGCGAAGAACATCGCGTGCCCGAACGAGAGTTCGCCGACGTGACCGAGGAGCAGGTTGAAGCCGCCGGCCAAGAGCCCGAAGATCAGCATGGTGGTCGCGATATCGACGAAGCCGCTCTGCCCCGTGAACGGGTTCGCGCCCGCAACCTGCGGCAAGATGACGAAGACGACCGCGGTCCACAACAGCGGATGGGTCAGTATCCGCCGCATCACGATACCGGTGCCGGAGCGAGCACCGAGTTATGCTGCCTTTCCAACTGTGTTGTTGCGAGCTCGGACTGGGGCGGAGCGCCTTTCATTCAAATAAGCCCTCCACGCCGAACAGGCCGCGCGGGCGCACTAAGAGGATGATGCCCATCAGGACGTAGCCGGTCACGTCGACCGCGGGCGGCCACAACAGGGACATGAAGCTCGAGAGGATGCCGATCAGGAGGCCGCCCACGATCGCGCCCCAGAACGAGCCGATCCCGCCGACGATCACGATCACGAACGTCAAGACGATCCACTGTGAGGCGAGGTTGGGGCCGACCGCATACAGCGGCGCCGCGAGCGCGCCGGCGAGCCCGGCCATCAAGGAACCGATCCCGAAGACCAGGGTGAACATCACGGGCATGTTGATCCCCAAGATCTTCACCATCTCGGCGTCGCGCGTGCCGGCGCGGATGATCATCCCGATGTTCGTCTTGTTGATCAGAAGCCATACGGCGGCCAGGATGGCGACCGTCACGAGTACCAAGAAGACGTCGCGGTAAAACGGCAGCTCGTAGCTTCCGATCGTCACCGAGTTCGCGAAATACGACGGCAGCTCGACGCGCACGGCATCGTCGCCCCAGCGCGCGCGCGTGATTTGGGCGAAGATCAGTGCGGTTCCGAACGTTAGCAGCAGCGTATATTCGGGCAAGCGGCGGTAGAGCGGACGCACGAGCGCCGCTTCGAACAGCATGCCGAGCAACCCGACGAGCACCGCCGCGACCACGATCGCGGGCCAAAATCCGACCAGCGGGACGAACGTGTACATGAAGTACGCGCCGAGCATGAAGAACGAACCGTGGGAGAAGTTGATGACGCCCATGAGGCCGAGAATGATGTTCAACCCCAGCGCGACCAAAATATACAGCATCCCCAACGTGATGCCGTTGACCAACTGGTCGAGGAACTGCGTCGAGCTGATAGCCGCCAGCAAGGATTTCTCCGCGTCGGAGGGCGTGCGACGAAAGCAGCACGTTTCCACAGGAGGGCGGACAGTCATCCCCGGAACGTCCCCTAGGCGTACAGCGGACGGGGCTGACCGTCCGCCAAAGGGCTAAACGTCTGCAACCACCGCAACCCGAAAATCGTTAAAGGAGAAACCCTCACCTACGGAGCGATTCGGGAGTGTTGGGTATGCAGGGAGCGAGATGATCGCTCGGGGAGTTCAGAACCGTTATGTCTATGTGGGAACCGTTTACCGAACGCGCGCGCCGGAGCATTGTTTTGGCGCAAGAAGAGGCGCAGCGTCTCGGTAATAATTATATCGGGACAGAGCACATTCTCTTGGGGATCATCTCCGAGGGCGAGAGTCTCGCGGCCAAAGTGCTGGAGACGCTCGGTGTGAATCTCTCGAAGGTGCGCCAGGAGGTCGAAGCGATCGTCGGGCGCGGCGGACAGACCGTCCAGCAAGAGATGGTCTTCACCCCACGCGCCAAGCGTGTGATTGAGTTGGCCTTCGAAGAAGCCCGCCAGCTGAACCACAACTACATCGGGACCGAACACCTGCTGCTCGGCCTCATCCGCGAGGGTGAGGGCGTGGCGGCCCGTGTGCTGACGAACCTCGGGGTTGACCCGGCCAAGGTCCGCGTTCAGACGACCTCCCTGCTGGGTGCCGAGGGCCAGCCGCCCGCGCCCAAGGGCAAGTCCAAGACCCCGACCCTCGATGCCTACGGCCGCGACCTGACCGTCCTGGCCCGCGAGAACAAGCTCGACCCGGTGATCGGGCGGGCCTCGGAGATCGAGCGCGTCATCCAGATCCTCTCGCGCCGCACCAAGAACAACCCGGCCCTGATCGGCGAACCCGGCGTCGGCAAGACGGCGATCGCCGAAGGCCTGGCCCAGCGCGTCATCAAGGCCGAGGTCCCGGAGCCGTTGCGCGACAAGCGCGTGATCACGCTCGACCTGGCCGGGCTCGTCGCGGGCACCAAGTACCGCGGTGAGTTCGAAGAGCGCATGAAGCGCGTGATGGACGAGATCCGCGGCGCCGCCGGCGAGATCATCCTCTTTATCGACGAGCTGCACACGCTGGTCGGTGCCGGCGCCGCCGAGGGCGCGATCGACGCGTCGAACATCATCAAGCCGGCGCTCGCGCGCGGCGAGCTGCAGTGCATCGGCGCGACGACGCTCAACGAATACCGCAAATACATCGAGAAGGACGGGGCCTTGGAGCGGCGATTCACCACGGTGATGGTCAAGGAACCGACCGTGGAACAGAGCATCCAGATCATCCAGGGCCTGCGCGACCGCTATGAGGCCTACCATAGGGTCCAGATCACCGACGCGGCCATCGAGGCGGCGGTGAAGCTAAGCGACCGCTACGTCACCGGCCGTTTTTTGCCGGATAAGGCCATCGACCTGGTGGANNCGCGTGCGCTTGCAAGCGACGTTGCCGCCGCAATCGATTCGCGACGTCGACAACGAGATCCGCAAGGTCAAACAAGAGAAAGACTCCGTCGTCAAGTCGCAAGAGTTCGAGAAGGCCGCGCAGATCCGCGACCGTGAGGAAAAACTCCGGCTCGAGAAGCAGCGTCTCGAACAAGAGTGGGGCGAGAAGAAGAAAGCGGACGCCGAGAAGGTTATCAAGGTAACCGAGGCCGACGTCGCCCATATCGTCAGTTCCTGGACGAAGATCCCGGTGCAGCGCCTCGAGCAAACCGAGACGACGAAGCTGCTCGGCATGGCCGAACAGCTCCACAAACGCATCGTCGGACAGGATGCTGCGGTCAACGTCGTGACGCGGGCGATCCGTCGTTCGCGCGCCGGCTTGAAGAATCCGAAGCGCCCGATCGGCTCGTTCATCTTCCTCGGACCGACCGGCGT
>PLTN01000137.1 GCA_003164495.1 Vulcanimicrobiota bacterium | reverse complement strand
GAATCGAGGCCGTCTCCGCTCTTAGTAGCGCGCGGCGCTACTGCGCCCGTTCGAGGCACCGTTGGTGCGGCTGCCGTTCGAGCGCCCGTTGCCGTAGGCGTTGCCGCGGCCGCGGGGTGCGTCGTCATTGTCCTCGTGACGGCCGTTAGCACGCCCGTTACCGTTGTCGCCGCCGTTGCCGTTCGCCCACTTCTTGACGTTGATGAACTGGACGGTGATGGCGTTGATCTTCATCACCTTGTCGATGGTCTTGTCCTTGCGCTCGAATTCGCGCAAGAACGCGTTGCCCTCGACGAAGATTTCGTCGCCGGACGAGAGTTCGTTCGCGCACGCCTCGGCTTGCTTGCCGCGCACCGACACGTCGACGTATTCCGTTTCCTCGTCGCGGCCGCTCTTGCGGTTGACGGCGATCGAGAGAAGCGTGTAGACGCCCCCGTTGTCTTTGTCGTCCCCGCTGTGCGGGTCGCGCGTGAGACGGCCGATGGCCTGCGCTTTGAGTAGATTTGCCATGTTCGACTTGCTCCTTGGTTTCATGCAATCTTTCATCAGAGCAATGCCCATGATGATGTCGATTGCTTGCGGCGGTCAGAGCCGCGCGCGACGCACACCGGCGCGTGCGCCGGTGCCTCGATGCGTTGACCCGCGGCGGCGACCGTCGCCGGACGTCTGGAAGCCTAGCAGACAGTCTGCAAATGGGCATTTGAAATGGCCTAACGAGTCAAATCCGCTTTGAAATGACACCGATGGACGGAACTCCGCGAACGGTGATACGACTTTTCGCAAGATGAGACCGTTAGGCCTCAGATCCGAACTGTCATCCGCGCACCACGGGTTCCACGGTCCGAGATGTTCTCGTAAGTCAGATGCTGCGACATTTTAATTCATTCACCGTCGCCGAGACCGGTAAAAGTGCTTGAAACAAAGGCCGGAAAGCTCGAGATCGTGGGTGGCGACGTTCGCCGTCTAGCCGCTAGGAAGGTCTGCAGCAGCGGCAGCCAGGCGAAAGTAGATATCTTCCGACCGAATCGGCAGAAGAGCAAGCCGGACGCCGACAGCGTCGTCCACGGCGTTGAGAATCGCTGCCGCGGCGCCGATGTTAAAGAGTTCACCAATACCGCGGGCGCCGAACGGACCGTCGCCGGCGGGGCCGGGAATCAGAACGGTACGCATCGGCGGGATGTCACGCATGCAGAGCATTTTGTGATCGGCAAGCGAGAGCGCCGTCAGGCGACCGTCGTCGTCATGCGCGACGTTTTCGGTCAGTGCTGCTCCGAGGCCAAAGATGAAGGCCCCGTCGATCTGACCCTGGTGGGCAATCGGGTTAATGATGGTGCCCGCGTCAGTAACGAGGAGCACGTTGCGGATTGAGAGCTCACCCGTCTCTCGGTCCACAAACACGTCGATCGCGATCCCGCCAAATCCCATGTCATTTGGTACCTGGTAGCCGGTTTGTGTTTTAAACGTGCCGGTCACGCGAACCGCACCGTTCACACACGCGCGTTGCGCCACGACGTCGAACGGTTCGTCGTCGCGCTCTCGCAGCGCATCGAGCTGCGAGAGCAGCTTTTCAGCGCCGTCCTGCGCAGCGCGACGGACGATGTGCGTGACGCGCGCATGCCCAGAACCGGCGTCGTAGGTGGCGTTCGCGGTGTTCAGGCGCCGCATCGTAACGCGCTCCGGTGCGATGCTGAGGATCGCAGCGATGACGCGGCACGCCACGGTTGCGGCGCCCGTCCCTTGATCGACAGCGCCGGCGAGGACCGTTACCGAGCCATCGGCGGCGAGCTCGAGTTGCAGCGACGTATCGCCGCTGCCGGTATGATTGCAGGCCAGAGAAATTCCGCGGCCGTTACCGGGACCGCGCAGCCGCGGACCGGCTTCACGATCTAGGGTTTCGAGCACCGGCACGGCTTGCGGCACGTGCATCACCTCGCCCGTGAAGAGTGCATCGCCGTCACGCACAACGTTCTTGAGCCGAAATGCAATCGGATCGGCGCCGAGCGCCTGCGCGATGAGGTCGATATGTTGTTCCCATGAGGTGAACGTTTGGAAGTCACTCGGCCCGCGCACGTGGGCCGCCGGCAACGTGTTGGTGTAGATCCCACGCAATTCGATGCGTACATTTGGGATGCGATACGGGACCGAACCGTACGAGCTTCCCGGCAGCAGGCTCGCCATCGGTTTGGCGGCGGCATAGGCTCCGCCGTCATAGAGCACATCAGACGTGTGAGCGATCAGTCGGCCGTGCTCATCAATGGCGGTACGCAATTTTAGCGAGGCCCGATGGCGCGTCGGCCCACGTCGCAGCTCTTCCGTATATGTCGCTACATGCGCGACCGGGCGGCCTGTCGCGCGCGCGAGATAGTAGCACGGGTACTCATCCGGCGTAAATCCCTTACCGCCGAAGTCGCCCCCGATAGCGGCCGGCTCGACAATGATGTCCTCTTCGGCAATGCCGACGGCGAGCGCGAACTGGCGCCGGAAAATGAACGGCTGTTTGTTGGTCGTTCGGATGTGCACGATCCCACCCTCGATCCAGACCGTCGCCGCGCGCGGTTCGAGGAAACCCGGGTAGGTCCGCGGTGTTTCGAATTCGTGTTCGAAGACGCGGTGTGCTCGGGCAAACACCGCCTGGAGGTCTCGCTCGCCCTTGAAGATCGCATGGGTCGAGTAGTTGTTCGGATGATTGCGCTCGATTAGCGTGCCCAGCGGCGGATCGAGCCGCAGATAGCTATCGAAGTGCGGATGCAGTACCGGAGCATCGACGGCGAGTGCCGCCCTCACGTCGAGCACGCTGGGAAGTTCTTCGTAGTCAACGATCACAGCGGCCGCTGCGGCTTCGGCGGCAGCTCGCGTTTCCGCCGCAACGGCGACGACGCGGTCTCCAGCGAAACGCACGACGTCGTNNGACGTCGTAGGCGAGAATGGGCCAATCGAACAGCATGCGGCCGAAATGCGCGCGGCCGATGTCGACGGCGGTGAGCACGGCTCGCACGCCCGGAATCGCTTTCGCCGCGCTCACATCGATGCTTTGGATCCGCGCGTGGGCAAAGGGGCTTTGGGTGAACGCCGCCCAGAGCGCGTCGCGCGGGACGAGGTCTGCGGCGTACTGCATGCCTCCCGTGACTTTAGGCCTGCCGTCGACGCGAACCTCAGGCACCGCAAGAACGCTGCGAGCGTCGGCCGGCGCGATCACATTTGCGGTCATCGGCAGCTGTGCGCCGCGCTCGGCTTACGACTTTCCGTTGAAGATCAGCTCCGAAGCGGGAAATGCGTTGAATCCAATGTAACGCGCGAACGAATCGATGATCGGCTGCATCAACTGCGTGTCGATCCGTTCCCCGTAGTGACTGCGGGTTAACCCGGCGAGGGTCTGGGGATCGATCTTTGCATACTTGGCAAAGATCACCCCACTTTGATCGTGGTTCTTATTCGCCCACGTTGCGGTTTGGCGCATAACCGCCGCGTAATTCCGGACGATGTCCGGGTGGTCTGTCGCCCACTGGCGCGTTGTGAACCACGTGCCGATGGTGAACTGCTTCGCGATACTCGTGTATCCGTAATCCAAGAGGCGCCCGACCTTCTTCGCACCTCCGACGAACGGTTCGGTGATAAAGGCCGCATCGAAGCGACCCGAATTTAAGAGATCCGTTTCCGCGGGATACGGGATCTCCACGAACTTGACGGTCGACGAATCGCCGCCGTTCTNNGTCTTGCCATTGAGATCCTTGGCCGATCGCACGGTAGAGTTCGCTGGAACGAACACCGCGGCGAGTCCGCGCGTTTCCGGCACCGCGTACTCCGAAGCCGGCGCAATAACGGTGATCGGCAAACCTTTCGCGTGCGCGGATGCGATCGTCCCGACACTCGAGTACCCGATATCGGCTGAGCCGCCGAGGACGGCGGCAACGGTTGCCGAGTCGGTCGAGCTCGGCGTGACGTTGGCATCGAGACGGGCCTTCGCAAAGAATCCCATGTCTTTTGCGAAGAACGGCTCAGCGGTGTTCTCACTCGGAAACGCGAGAACGCGCNNGTTTGCAATGACGGCCGCAGCTCCGAAAAGGAGCGCGCCGGCCTGAGCTCTCGTTATTGAGTTCGTGTTCACATGGCCTCCGGCTTGTCTAGAATGGTGACGGCGATTTTACCGACGTGCGCGTCGGATTCCATGAACGCTTTTGCGGTGCTCAGCTCCGCGAGCGGGAAGACACGATCGATTACCGGCTTCATCTTGCCCGACGCCAAAAGCGGTATGAAGTCTTGAACGAAACCGCGTACCGCTGCGGCCCGCATCGCGGGAGTCCGGTCGACCGCAGAAACTCCGAAGATCGAAAGGCGCTTGCCATGCAGCGCTGCGAGGTCGATCGTGCTCGTGAGCACGCGGTCGACGTAGCCGATCATGGCAAGCCGGCCGCAATAGGCGAGGCTACGGATGCACTCCTCGAACACGGTGCCGCCGACGCTGTTCACGATAATGTCGGCACCATCGCCGCCCGTAGCTTCCATGATGGCGCCGTGAAAGTGCGGCCCGCGGGTATGAATTCCGACGTCCAGTCCGAGCGTGTGCAGCCGGGCCAGCTTTTCCGTCGAGCCAGACGTGCCGATCGTTTTTGCGCCAACCGCCTTCGCCGCCAGAATCGTTGCGACCCCAACACCGGACGACGCGCCGGCAACGAACACCCATTCACCAGGTAGAATGCGGCCTTGCGCGATCAGCATGTCGTGGACAACGAGAAACACCAGCGGCGTACAGGCGGCCTCTTCCCACGTGAGATTTTCCGGGACCCCCATCGTGACGGCGGTCGGCATCACGGCGTACTCGGCAAACGTACCGCGGCACGATGCCATCACCCGATCGCCCGGCTTGAACGCGCTCACACCCGGACCGACGCTGACCACTTCGCCAGCGCCCTCGGTCCCGGCCGGCCGCGCCGGTCCGGCAGCACCGTGCAAGTCGGTGCGCGACATGAATTCGCCGCGGTTCAATCCCGCCGCGTGAAGGCGTACGAGCACCTGGCCCTCGCCGGGTTCGGGAATCGGGACGTCTCGTTCTTCGAGGACGGTCGCCGTGTCGGTGGCACGGATCCAATACGATTTCAATGCCGGCGCCTAGCCCTTGTAGATGAGCGTGTCCGCCGGGACGCTCGAGGGAAGTGCTCCGTAATGTGCGGCGAGATCTATGGTCGGCTGCAGATCGGACGCCGTCGTACGCGTGGCATATTTGACGCGCGACATCGCCTGTGTGACCGCGGGCTCGAGCTTGCCGTACTTGGCAAGGATCGCCCCGCTCTCCGTGTGATGGGTATTAGCCCAGGCTGCGGCGCGGCCGATCGCTTGCGCGAACTTCGCGACGATGTCCTTGTGTGCGTCGGCCCAGTCTTTCGTCGTCACCCAGACACCGATGCTGAATTGCGGCGCGATCGCGGCATAGGCATCGCCAAAGATGCGCGCCACGTTTTTGGATTGCGTGACGAACGGTTCGGCTGGAAAGGCCGAGTCGACGCGGTGCGACCCGAGCGCCAACGGCATGTCGGGGAAGGGCATTTCGATGAATTGCACTTTGCTCGAATCGCCGCCGTTCTTATCGATCCAAATGGCGGGCGCCCATTGCCCAAGGTTCTTCAGGCCGCTGCAAGCCATCGTTTTCCCACTGAAATCGGCGGCCGTTTTGATCGGCGAATCCTTCGGGATCATAATGGAAGCGGTGGGGTTGTTCGCCGCGTAGATACCGCCCGGACCAACCGCCACGAGCGGGATGTTGTGCAGGCGCGCTGCCGCCAGCGCGATCACGTTGGTGAAACCGATGTCGAGCGAACCGCCGAGAATCGCCGAAACCACCGTTGAACCGGCTTGGATAACGCCGATCTCCGTATCGATACCGGCGTCTTTGAAATAGCCGAGATCGCTTGCATAGTAGGCAACGGCGTCGGTGTCGATCGGAAGGACGGCCATACGCACGACGGGGTTTGCGGCCGATGCAAGATTCGGCAGGGCGGCGAGGGCAGCGCTGCCGAAGAGACCGCCGATGGCGGTGCGGCGTTTCATGTGAGTCCTTTCAGTATCCGTATGGGCCGAAGACGGCGACGCCTTCTTGTTGCTCGATATGGCGGCCGAAGCGGTACTTGATCTCCGCGCCTTCAAACGGGACCGGAGCTTTGGGCGGCGGCTCGGCGACAACGTCGAGCACGGCGAAGCGGTGCGCGCCGGCGGTGAGCAACCCGTCGAGTTCCGATTCGAACGTCGCGAGATTGTCGAAGCGCTCCGCATGATCGAAGCCCGCGCCGCGTGCGATCGACGTGAAGTCGATGCGCTCTTGGCTTACGACCGGATAGCCGCCGATGATCTGGTAGGTACCGTTGTTGAGCACGAAATGCACGAGGTTTTTCGGCTTGTGGCGGCCTTCAGCAATCAGGGAGCCGAGCGACATGGTCAAGCCGCCGTCGGAGTCCAGCAGCCACACCGGCGTATTCGAAAGCGCAAGCGCGAGGCCGAGCGCAAACGAGGCAGCGATCCCCATCGCGTGCATGTGAAAGGCCTTGTCGCTCTGGGTGCGCGCGTGCCACTCTGAGGTGACGGTGCCCAGCGTGCACACGACCAGTTCGTTTCTCCAGCGTTTCGCGAGCAGATCGAAACAGTCGCGGGTGTGCAGTTCGGTCGCCATCTTACTCGCCTATGTAATCCGTGACGCCGTGCATGAGCACGGCTTTGGTGAAAAAGCACACGAACGGCCGTTTGACAAGCCGGCTACGGCGATACGCCGCGGGGATGAGCGGCACGTCGTCGAGCTTCTCGATGGTCATATACGTCATGCCGAGCGCGTCGAGATACGGCAGGCCGCTGATACCCTGTGCCACTTGGTACGTCCGCGGGTCTTCGAGCGTGCCGCGCAGGCTCGCAACGATGAACAGCGGCACCTGATGCGCGTTGTTAAAAAGGGCAAACTCGTGGCCGGACGCGAGCAGGCCGGCGATCCCCATGAACGCGCACGCTTGCGCGCCGCCGAGCAATGCGCCACCGCAGACACCAACGGCTTCCGGCTCGCGGGCCACGCGCACGAGCGTGAACTCGGGATCTTCATCGATCCGGGCCATCAACGGAACAAGCCAGTCATCGGGCAAGCCCGCACCAAGCGAAATGCCACAGCTCTTTAGCTGATCGTAGATGAGATCAGCCCCAGTCGCGCCCGTCGTCACATCAGTAGAAATCTCTCGCACCCCAATCGTTGTTAGCGAGGTAATTCGATTTAGTTCGTTTCTTTGACTTCTTGACTTATCCTTTAGAGCTAGATGAGCGAAGTCCGTGCTAGTGCGCGACCTCGCTGATCACGGGCAAATCAAAGGCCGTCACGGTGGGTTTGCATACCGCGTAATCTCGACGAGGACCGTCTGCGCGGCCGGCGCCTGCGCCAAACGCGAAGATCCGGTATCGAGCGTGACGACGTTTGGGTTTCCGTGTTTTTCCAACGTTCCGGGCACGCTGCCCTCAAGTGGATCGTACCAAGCGCCGGTTGATATTTGGACTACGCCGGGCAACAAATCGTCCGAGATTACAGCAGCCACCAAGAACGCTCCACGGTCGTTGAAGACCTTGACGATATCACCGGAAGCAAGGCCACGCGCCGCCGCATCCACCGGATGCATCGTGATTGGCTCGCGACCGGCAATCTTTGCGTTTTTACTCACGGAGGAGTCATCGAGTTGACTGTGCAGTCGCGTGCTCGGCTGATTTGACAGCAGGTGAAGCGGAAAGCGCTCGGTCAGGCGACTGCCGAGCCATTCTGCGGGCTCGATCCACGACGGGTGCGGCGGACAATCCTCATAGTGGAACGCAGCGATCTGCTCGGAGAAAATTTCGATTTTGCCAGACGGCGTTTTCAGCGGATACGCGTTAGGATCGTTGCGGAACTCGGCCAATAGCCGCCGACATCCTGGCCAGCGCGATGGAACGCCTCAAAGGAGGTCTCCTCTCGGACGTAGTGCCTCAATCAGCTTTATTGAGTTAATTCGAGTTAGCAGGTTTCCTTGACTTCCCGATCCAATCCTCTCGCCGAATTATGAAAGCTTTTTCGCGCACCGCAATCGTCGAGCGGCTCAGACAAGACATCGTCAGCAACCGGTTTGAGCCGGGGGAGAAGCTGCCGATCCTTGAGCTGCAAGACCGTTTCGGTGTCGGACTCACGGCGCTTCATAAGGCGTTTGCGGAGCTCGCTGCTGACGGGCTCGTCACCTCGGAGTCCGAGCGCGGCGTTCGCGCGGCGACCGTCTCACGTGCAGATTTGCTGGATCTGAGCACCGCGCGTCCGGGTATCGAGGGACTGGCCATTCGCGATGCGATCGAACATTCAGACGCAGATTCGGACGCACAAATCGTGGCTGCGTATTACAAGCTCACGCATACACCCATGTACGAAACGTCAAGCAAAAAGAAAGTTCTGAGCGAAGTCTATCTGCGCTCCCATCGGGAGTTTCACGATGCGCTGGCCAGCGCGTGTCGGTCAGCGTGGCTGCGACGGTTTCGTTCGGTACTGTTCGTCCACGCCGAGCGCTATCAGCAGCTGTTCATCGCTTATCGCGAACGCAATTCAGCTGACGAACATGCCGCGATCATGCAGGCCGTGCTCGACCGTGACGCCGATCGCGCCGTAGCGCTCTTGACCTCACATTACAACGATGCAGCGCGCTTGTTGCTTGAGGAGCATTTCGCCGAGTGACGCGGTCAGCTCGTCAAGTACAAGGCATTGCCGTCGCGGACGACGTCGTAGCGCTTGACGGGATCCATGCACGGCAGCAATTCCGGCTCGCCGGTCGCGAGCGCGAAGCCACCGCTATGCATCGGGCAAATGATCAGATCGTCTTCAACCCAGCCTTCGCTCAGCGAGGCTTGCCCATGCGAGCACTCGTCGCTCAGCGCGAAGTAGCGATCGCCGACCGCAACAACAACCAACGGCTCGTATTCGGCGACTTCGATCTTCTTCGGTTCCCCGTTCGTCAGCGCATCGACGCTGCAGAGAAAGACGCGTTCGCTCATGTGCGCCCCCTGTTCGAGCACACGGCGCGCGCGTTCCTGTTCGCATGATCGGATTGCAAACAATGCCTACGGCGACCGCGATTCGCGCCGCGCTCGCAAACGGTGAAATGACCTGCGAGGAAGTCGCACGCGCGTGTATCGAGCGCATCCGCGAGCGTGAGCGCGCCGTCCAAGCGTGGCACTTCTTCGATCCGGATCTCGCGATCGCACAAGCGCGCGCACTCGATCGAGTCGGTCAACGCGGCCCGCTCGCCGGCGTGCCGGTCGGAATCAAAGATATTATCGAGACCGCCGACATGCCGACCGAGTACGGTTCACCTATTTTTCTCGGAGCGCGACCGGCGCGCGATGCAACCTGCGTTGCGATGGCGCGCAACGCGGGCTCGGTGGTGATGGGAAAGACGGTCACGACCGAGTTTGCCAACTTTACACCGGGGAAAACGCGCAATCCGCACGATGCCGCCCGTACGCCCGGCGGTTCGTCGAGCGGGTCCGCGGCCGCAGTCGCCGCTGGGATGGTTCCGCTCGCGATCGGAACACAGACCACCGCATCGACGATCCGGCCCGCGTCGTTTTGCGGCATTCACGGGTACCGGCCGACCTTCGACGACTTCGGCTGCAGCGGCGTGATGGAAGCATCCCACTCGCTCGACACGATCGGCTTGTTTGCGCGTTCCCTTGACGACATCGCGCTCTTCCGCGATGCGCTCTTAGGGGTCGAGTCCATCGCCATTCCGGCCGAGACCCCGGCTCCGCGGATCGGCTTCTGCCGCACGCACCTGTGGTCGCGCGTCGACCCCGACGTGCAAACAATCATCGAACGTTCGGTACAAACGCTGGCCGACGCGGGTGCACAGGTCACCGAGGTGGCGCTGCCAGCCGACTTCGACGAGATCGCGAGCATTCACCAGCGTATCTCGGGATTCGAGTTCACACGCAGCTTGGCCGCTGAAATCGAACACCACTGGAACGACATCAGCGAACGCCTGCGCGCCGGGCGCATCGCCGACGGGCACGCCTGCAGCTACGAGCAGTATCGCGCGGCGTGCGACGCCGCCGAACGCATGCGTACGATGCTCGCACCAATTGCTGACCCCTTCGATGTCCTTGTCACCGCCGCGAGTACGGGCGAAGCGCCGGTGGGGCTCGATACGACCGGCGATGCCTCAATGTGCCTGATCTGGACGACGATGTATGTGCCCGCCCTCTCACTGCCCGTGCTCCGCGGGCCGAACGGTCTGCCGCTCGGCTTGCAGGTCATCGGCAAACGCCATCACGACCGCGCACTGTTCGCCGCCGCACGCTGGATAGAAAACATACTCTCCTACGAGGATGCATCATGACCGACGTTATCGCTAAACCCACCGCACCGGTCGATCCACGCTTCTTGAATGCCGGACCGGTTGTCGACCGATCCCTCTATACCGATCCGGCCGTCTTCACGCAAGAAATGAGTCGCATTTTCGAGCGCGCGTGGCTTTACGTTGCGCACGAAAGCGAACTGAAAGAGCCGGGCGATTTCCGCACGACCGACCTCGCCGGTCAGCCGGTGATCGCCGTTCGCGGGAACGACGGCCAGATTCGGGTGGTGTACAACTCGTGTCGTCATCGCGGCGTACTCGTCGAACTCGACGCCGCCGGTAATCGCAAGAGCTTCAAGTGTCTCTATCACCACTGGGAGTACGGCCGCGACGGCGCGCTCATCTCGGTCCCGCGCGCCGAAGGTCAGGGCAAGAGTTTCTNNGTGCCCGTGCCGCGCGTCGAGATCAGCGACGGCATGATCTTCGCAAGCCTGAACCCCGACACACCCCCGCTGCGTGAGTACTTTGGCGCAGCGGCCGAGTATATCAATCACGTGGCAACCTACTTAGGGCGTCCGCTCGCGGTGTACGGTACGTACGAGTACAGCTTCAAGGGCAACTGGAAGCTGATCTGCGAGAACACAGTCGACGACTATCATCCACAGTATCTTCACGGCGATACGTATCGCGAGAGCGCACGCCGGCTCGGCGGCCTGGGCATCAGCGGTGCGTTCATGGGTGGCCGCTCGGCGCAAGAGCTCGAGAAGTCGCGGCGCAACGAAGACCTCGGCATGCACGGCTACCTCGCCTGGCGCGCAGAAGATCGCAACATCGAACACCAGCACGAACGCTCGCTGCACGAACACATCAGCGTGTTCCCATCGCTGCTCGGATTGTACGATCCGATCCGCGATGTCGTCGGCTTCCGGATCATCCACCCGGAGGCGGCCGACCTCACCCGCATCGTGACGATCTGCCTCGGACCAGCCGATGCAACTGAGGAACGGCGCCGCGGTATCGCCGAGCGCTTCAACCACAATTGGGGTCCGACGGGGCGCGTTGGACCGGACGACATCACGTGCTTTGAGTATCTGCAAAAGGGATTGCAGGCTAGAGCCGGCGGTAACGTTCTGATCACGCGCGGCGCCGAAGGCGATCCGCGCTACGGGGAGCCGGCTGACGAGCACGCCGTGCGCGCCGTGTGGAACGGCTGGCGGCATTTTATGCTCGACGAAACGATCACGGTAGGACCGGAGAAGTAATGCAGACGACTATCGCGCACGCCGAAGCGATCGACGTGCTCAACCGCTACGTGACCTTTCTCGACGAGCGCAAGTTCGACGCGTGGCTCGATCTGTTCACCGAGGATTGCTACTACACCATGATCCTCCATGAGGATTACGTGAAGGACAATAACATGGTCGCAATAGGCGAGGATAGGGCGCGCCTTTCCGGCCGCATCGAGGTCGGCCAAAACGTGGAACGCTGGCGCACGACCCATTTGCTCACCGCCGTGATGACCGAGCCGTCAGACACCGGCGTGAGACTGTCGGCGAATTTCGCCGTCATTCGCAAGAGCGCGATTACCGTTTGGGGCCGTTACACGATCGAATTGGTTGCGGTCGGGAGCGAACTCAAGATCCGCACCGCAACGGCCATTCTGAACAACGAGATCCTCACCGACATTCAGTACCTGCCCGTTTAGCTGAGGAGCACCTATGCACTTCCCGGCGCGTTCCACGTTCTTGGGCTCTCTCGCCGGCGCGGCTAGTGCAGCCGCACTAGCCCGTCCCGCTGCTGCGGCCGACACCGTGCGCATCGGCGTGCTCGGTATCGACATGTCGATGCAGCCGTACTACGCGCAACTTCTCGGCACGTTCGAGAAAAGCGGTCTGACCGCAGAGCTCATGCCCTTCAATAGCGGCTCGGCTGCAGCCGCCGCACTGACGGGCGGCTCAATTGACGTCTCGTTCACCGACACGATCACGCTCGTCTCGGCGCACACGCACGGCGTGCCGCTCTCGTACATCGCACCTGGGAGCATCCACACGCCCGATAGCGGCACAGACGTGGTGATCGTGGCGAAGGGCGGTCCAATCCAGACCGCCGCGGATTTCAACGGCAAGACCGTTGCGGTG
>PLTN01000178.1 GCA_003164495.1 Vulcanimicrobiota bacterium | reverse complement strand
TTCGGCGTGCGAGGTTCCGTTCTCGGTCATAGCGGGCTCAGCGCGTTGAGCAGGGCGTGCAGGGTGGGCAGTTGTTCCGCCGCGGTGCGGGCCGGCAGATCGATCGTGATCTTGCCCTCGCCGAAGCGGAATTTGTTCTTGGTGATCGATTGCAGCCGCGGGATCGCTGCCGGATCGAGCACGAACGCCGTGCCGACGCCGAGCGTGAGCCGCTGCTCGCTGATCACGACGCGCGTCACGCCGGCTTGCAGCGCGAGCACGCGCAGGCGCGTGATCTCGGCCAGGTTCTCGAACGGCTTCGGCAGCGGGCCGAAGCGGTCGCGCACGCTGGCCACGATATCTTCCACACCTTCGAGCGTGCGCGCAGCGGCAAGTTGCTGATAGACGGCGATCTTTTGCGAGACTTGCGGGATGTAGTCGTTGGGTACGAACGCGTCGAGCTTCACGTCGATCACGGTCTCGCGCGCGTCGGTGAGGGCTTGCGTACCCTTGCGGGCGGTGATCGCCTCGGCCAGCAGCTGCGCGTAGGTCTCGAAGCCGACCGCGCCGATGAACCCCGACTGCGCCGCCCCGAGCAAATTGCCCGCGCCGCGAATCTCGAGGTCGCGCATTGCGATCTGCAAGCCCGAGCCGAGGTGCGTGAACTCGCGGATTGCTTCCAGTCGCGCCTTGGCGTCTTCGGTCAGCGCCTTGTGCGCTTGGTAGAGGAGGAACGCGTAGGCCTGGTGGTTGGAGCGGCCGACCCGTCCGCGCAACTGATACAACTGGGCGAGTCCGAACTTGTCGGCGTCGTGGACGATGATCGTGTTGACGTTGGGGATGTCGATGCCGTTCTCGATGATCGTGGTCGAGACGAACACGTCGATCTCGCCGTCGATGAACCGGGACATGATGGGTTCGAGTTCGTGCTCGTGCATCTGCCCGTGGCCAACCGCGATGCGGGCCTTCGGCACGAGCTGTTCGAGCGCGCGCGCGACGCCGTAGATCGACTCGATCCGGTTGTGGACGTAGTAAACCTGGCCGCCGCGATCGAGCTCGGAGACGATCGCCCGTTGTACGATCGCGTCCGACTGCGGCACGACGACCGTCTTGATCGACATGCGGTTGCGCGGCGCGGTGCGGATCAGCGAGAGATCGCGCACGCCCATCAGCGACATCTGCAGGGTGCGCGGGATCGGCGTGGCCGAGAGCGTGAGCACGTCGACCGTGGCGCGCATTTGCTTCAGCCGTTCCTTGTGCATCACGCCGAAGCGCTGCTCTTCATCAACGATGATCAGGCCGAGGTCGCGGAAGACCACGTCTTTCTGCAACAGCCGGTGCGTGCCGACGACGACGTCGACCTGACCCGCGGCGAGCGCGGCCAGCGTAGCCTGCTGTTCTTTTTTCGTCTTGAAGCGTGAGAGCTCTTCGATGCGCACGGGAAAGGAGGCGAAGCGCGCCGTGAACGTGCGATGGTGTTGCGAGGCCAAGAGCGTGGTCGGAACGAGGATCGCGACTTGCTTTTTGTCGGAGATCGCTTTGAACGCCGCGCGCACCGCAACTTCGGTTTTGCCGTAACCGACGTCGCCGCAAACGAGCCGGTCCATCGGGCGCGGCCGTTCCATGTCGGCCTTCGTTTCGTCGATGGCCTTGGCTTGATCGGGGGTGGGGTCGTAGGGGAACGCTTCCTCGAGTTCGGCTTGCCACGGCGTATCGGGCGCGAACGCGTGCCCGGGCGAACTCTCGCGCTCGGCGTACAACTCCACGAGGCCGTCGGCGATCTTCGAGAGCGCTTCGGAGACGCGGCCTTTCGTGCGCGCCCAATCGGCGCCGCCCATCTTGCTGAGCTTCGGCGCCGCGCCTTCATGCGCGCCGTACTTCGTCACCTGATGCATTTGATGCACCGGCACGAGCATGCGATCGGTGCCCGCGTACTTCAGGTCCATGTAGTCGCCGATGGCGCCCAGGATCGTTTCGGTGCGCAGGCCGAGATACTGCCCGATGCCGTGCACCGCGTGCACGACGTAATCGCCGACCTTCAGGTCGGCGAGCGTGACCGGCACGCCTTCCTTGATCGCGCGCAGCTTGACGCGTTTCGCCGGCTGCCCAAAAATCTCGCGATCCCCAAGCACGTGCAACCGCAGGCCGGGAATCGAGAACCCCGCCTCCAGCGAACCGGTGTCGACGAAGACCGATCCGCTGCGCGAGCCCATCGCGACGCCGTCGGTCCCCGTTGCGCGCAAATGCACGAAGTTGGCGCTACGTTCGACGGAGATGTCCGCCGCCCGCAAAATCTCAGTCAACCGCGAAGCGCCGTTGACGACGAGCAGCACCGTATCGCCGGCGGCGATCCAGCCGCGCACCGCTTCGAGAAAGCGTTCGATCTGCCGGCTGAACAATTCGCCCGGATGCGTCTCCTGCGCATAGCCTTCGACGACGTTCGGCAGCCACGCCAACTCGCCGGTCTCGATGCCGCCCGTCACCACGAGCACGCGCCGCGCGGCGAGCGCTTCGCGGTGTGCGGCTAGGCGCGGATAGGGAAAGGCAAGCTCCGCGACCAGCGCTTCGCCGACTTCGTCTTCGCGCACGTCGAGTTCGCCAGAATCGACGCCGGCCAACAGCACGTTTGTCGCGCGCGAGCGTTCGTCTTCGAGCCCGTGATCGATCGTCGCGAGCATCCCCGGCTCTTCGAGCACCACGATTGCACGCGGGTCGAGATAGTCGAGCAGCGTCGCGCGCTCGTTGTAGGCGAGACCGAGCCAGGGTTCGGGAACGTCGTTGCCGCCGGCGAGGAATTGCCGCACGGCCGAGACCACGTTCGCTTCGCCCAGCGCTCCGCGCAGCACGTTTTCGCGCAACGTATCGTCGCGCAGGATCTCGAGCCACGGAACGATCGTGATGCGCTCGATGCCCTCATCCGAGCGTTGCGAGGCGATATCGAACGGCCGTAATGACTCGAGCGCATCGCCGAAGAACTCCAGCCGCACCGGACGATCCGCCGTCGCGGGAAACACATCGAGAATGCCGCCGCGCACTGCGAACTCACCGGCCGCGCTCACGACGTCGACGCGCGTGTACCCGAGACGGTAGAGGCGCTGCTGCAGCGCATCCCAACCCGGCTCGTCACCCGGCGTGAGTTCGAGCGTTTCGGCCCGAAAGACATCGCACGGCATCACGTATTGCCGCAACGCCGCAACCGGCGCGACGACGATCTGCGGCCGGTTCGCGCACAGGTCGTGCAGCAGCGTCATGCGCGCACTGCGTTCGGAGGGCGAATCCAGCGCGCCGACCGCTTCGTCGCGCGCGCGCACGAGCGCAACGGTGCGCGACTCCGATTCGCCGAGATAGTACGTCAGGTCGGCAAAAGTCCGCTCGGCGACGTCGGCCGTCGGCACGACGACCATCATCGTGCCGCCGAGCGCCCCATGAATGCCGGCCAGCAAGTACGGCCGCGCCGCCGCCGTCGTCTCGTGCAGCCCGAACGCGAGCCCGCGCTCCGAGGGTGTGCGCAGCCGCTCGATCAGCTCCGCCAGGGGCCGGCTACTCGAGGACAACGCACGAACAAACGAGGGAGCGAGAACGGAAACAGCATCAGGCACGGCCTTCCACCATACCACAAAACGAGGGAGATAAAGAAGGGTGAAGATGGAGATAAAGAGGGGTTAACACCTCGCGCCTGCGCGCTCGGCTTCTCAAGTCATCGTGTTCATGTCATCCCGAGCAAAGCGCCGCAGGCGCGTCGTCGAGGGACGCGAGACCAATCGCTGTCGCCGAGCACCGAACGCCGTAGGGCGGAGGAGTGGAGTAAGAACAACGTGTGCAGGGCACTACCATGCCGATTGATATGATCGTTCTTGCATTATATATACCTAAAGAGGTATAATCGCCATGGCGAAATCGGGTGGTGTGCCGAAGCGGGGCGTCGTCTGGGCGCCCGGTACCGAAAAGGAATTACGAGGATATTCCAAACGCGTACGTACGGTCATCGGCCGTGCCATTGAAGTAGCTCAATGGGGTCAAACCGATACGCACGCCAAAGCTATGAAGGCTCCACTGCGTGAGGTATTCGATATCGTGGTCGACGGAGACAAGGTAACTTATCGAGCTGTTTACTACACCACGAAAAATGTTGATGGCCCAGTTGCCGTTCTAGATATTTTTATTAAGAAGAGCACGAGCGGGATCGCAACTCCAAAGCCGATACTCGATCGGATCAAATCGCGACTGAAACGCATTAAAGAGATCGAAAATGAATAAGAAATATCTGAAACTTCTGGCGGAGGGTTGGGGGGTTGGTTCTAGCGCCCTCGCGGCTCTCGGCTTGGAGAATGTCGGGAGACTGCAAGCAAAAGCTTATCTCAGGGCAGCGATTCTTTCACGTATCGCTGAATTGGAGATCACTCAGGTCGAGGCCGCGCGGCGAATTGGCGTCCCGCAACCAAAGATTTCATTTTTGATGGCCGATACGACGCCGAGAGGCTTCTCAAGCGACAAGCTCATGGACTTTGCAACCAAGCTTGGCCTCGACGTCAAGATTCAAGTGCAGCCTGCGCGTTCTCGGCTCGGCAAGGTAATTATCTCCGATGGTACGGAACGAGCTAAGCCCCGTCGTCGGAAGGCCTCGAGAGTAGCCTAAACGCGCCGGATATCATGGGGGTATCGAGGGACGGCCGCAATCCGTAGCGCAAAAGAACGGTGTGGTTCTGATCATTGGCGGCGGGATCGGCGGGTTGAGCCTTGCGCTGGCGCTGCATGCGGCCGGCATTTCGTGCCGGATCTTTGAAGCCGCGTCGGAGCTCAAGGAGCTCGGCGTCGGGATCAACCTGTTGCCGCACGCGGTGCAACAGCTGGGCGAACTCGGCATCGCGGACGCGCTCCTGGCGCGCGGCATCGAGACCCGCGAAGTGTGCTTCTATACGAGCAACGGTCAGCTCGTCGATCGAGATCCGCGCGGGCGCTTCGCCGGACACCCCGCACCGCAGATCTCCGCCCATCGCGCGGACCTTCATTCCTTGCTGGTCGACGTCGTGCGCGAACGCCTCGGCCCGGACGCGATCGCGCTCGGCCGGCGTTGCGTTGCGGTGCATCAGGATGATGTAAGCGTCACGGCCGACTTCGTCGATGCACGCAGCGGCGAGCGTTCTTCGGCGACGGGTACGGTTGCGATCGGCTGCGACGGAGTCCGCTCCGTGGTGCGGCGTACGTTGCACCCCGATGAGTCGGAAACGCAGTCGTACGGGACGACGCAGTATCGGGGCGTTACGATGTGGCCGCCGTTTCTCACCGGCGCGAGCATGGTCTATGTCGGAACGTTCGAGAGCGGGAAGCTCGTCTGCTACCCGATCCGCAACGAACTCGATGCGCAGGGCCGCCGGCTCACGAACTGGGTCGTCGAGACGGCGAAGAGCGGCACCGAGCGGCCGGACTGGAATCGCACCGCCGACGCCGACGCGTTCGTGGGGTTGCTCGAAGCATGGACGTTCGATTGGCTGAACGTGCCCGCCATGATTCGCGCCGCGCACGTCATTCTCGAATATCCGGTCGTCGATCGCGATCCGCTCTCGTTTTGGACCGAGCGGCGGATCACGCTCTTGGGCGACGCCGCGCACCCGATGCTGCCGCGCGGATCGAATGGGGCGGCGCAGGCGATGCTCGACGGCCGCGCGCTGGCCAAGGCGCTCGCAACCATTCCCGATCCCCTCGCGGCGTTGCAAGCGTATGAAGACGAGCGCCGCCCGGCGACGTCCAAGGTCGT
>PLTN01000055.1 GCA_003164495.1 Vulcanimicrobiota bacterium | reverse complement strand
CTAGGTCGAGACCGGTTCGTCCCGGAAGGGATCGATTCTCTACACGAGTGTATCGTAAATCGGAGCAGCTACCGCCGGAAGCCCGGCCCAGGAGCAAGTTATGATCGACGCGGCCTCGCACTCTCGCCCCGTCTTGGAGGGGCTCATCAACGCCGCCGGCGATACGTTGAGCGCCCGAGCGTTCGTCGACGAAGAGCTCTACCAGCTGGAACTCGAGCGCGTCTTCGCCAAGTGCTGGCTGTTTCTCGTGCCGGCCGGCGAGATTCCGAATCCCGGCGACTTCTTCTCGACCTACATGGGCGAAGACCCGGTGCTCGTTGTGCGGCAACGCGACGGCAGCATCGCGGCGTTCTTGAACCAGTGCCGGCATCGGGGCGCCTCGCTTTGCCGCTCCGACAACGGCAACGCTAAGGTTTTCCAGTGCTCTTACCACGGCTGGACGTACGATACCGCGGGCCGGCTGACGGCGATTCCGGGGGAAGCGCAGAACTTCGCGCAACCGCTCGACCGCGATGAATGGAGCGCCGTTCGCGTTCCACGCATCGCCGTCGAGAATGGGCTCGTCTTCGGCTGTTTCGACGAGCACGCGCCGTCGTTCCGTGAGTCGCTCGGCGACGCTGCGCCGTACTTCGACGCGATGTTCGCGCGCAGCGCCGGGGGACTCGATTCCATCCCGGGCGCGTTCCGCTGGCGTGTCAAGGGCAACTGGAAGCTCGCGGCCGAGCAGGCGGCCAGCGACGGCTACCATTTTTTCATCTCTCACGCATCGTCGATCATTGCGATCACACCCGACGGTGCGCCCGCGCCGCCGAAAGCGAGCACGCCGAACGTGCAGTTCTCGAGCGAGTTCGGACACGGCATCGGCCTCCTGACGGACATGAGCCGTCTTCCCGTCAACGACGAAGTTCGCACCGGCCCGCATACTTCGCGCTGGCTCGTCGATGTCGAACGGCCGGAGGCCGCGAAGCGCGTCGGCGCGTTGATGACGACGCAGAACCGGCCGATCTACGGCCTCATCTTCCCGACCTTTGGCTACCTGCCGTCCAACCACACGATCCGGGTCTTTCTGCCGAAGGGACCCGACGAGTTCGAAGTGATCGCCTGGAGCGTCGTGCCGCACGAAGCGCCGCCGGAGGTGCGCGAAGAAGTGCGCGTTTCGACTGGACGGTCGTTCGGCGCGCTCGGGATCTTCGAGCAGGACGACGCAGCGAATTGGAACGACATTCGCCATGCCCTGCGCGGCTATGCGGCGCGTCGCACTCGCTTCAACATGCAGATGGGCAACGGCCCGGTGCGCGTAGACGAAACGTATCCAGGTTCCGTGCAGACGTCTGAGAGCGAGTTCGGGTCACGGCGATTCTACCGGCGCTGGCTGAATTTACTCGCCGCGGACGAAGCATAACCGTGACGGTAAACGCGGACGTGAGTCCGGAACTGCAACTGGCGGTCGAGCGGTGGCTCTACGACGAAGCCGAGCTCCTCGACGACAAACGCTTCGATGACTGGCTCGAACGCCTCGCGGACGATGTCGCCTATCTCGTGCCTATCCGTTCGAATCGCCCCGTCCGCGGCGATCGCTCGGAACCGCCGACCGTGCAATCGGCGCACATCGAGGACGACAAACACGGCTTGCGCGTCCGGGTGAAACGGCTGAATACCGGCCTTGCCTGGGCGGAGGATCCGCCGACGAAAACCCGGCACCTGATCTCCAACGTCCGCGTCGATCCGGGCGACGGACCACGCGAGCTGCGCGTGAAGTCGAACTTCTACATCTACATCGCGCGCCCGAACGTCGAGCACGCGTCGTTTGCCGGCGAGCGCCGCGACGTCTTACGGACGGTCGTGGGACCGCGCCGCTTCGAGCTCGTCCGCCGCACCGTCGTCCTAGATCAAACAACCCTGGCGACCAACACGCTCAGCTTGTTCTTTTGAACTCACAGACCGGAGGCATTATGAGGTTTCATGAGGAGTCGTCGTATACTCACACCAGGTCCGCAGCGGGAGGCCGCGGATGAATCGACTCACCGCTCTCTCACTGCTTGGCGGCGGGATCGTCGCATCGACGTCTCGTCCCCTGAGTGCTCAGGGACTGCCGCAGGTGCGCGCCGTTGCGACCGCGCTCGATCAATCGGGCGCGCTCTATTACGCGTACGAACTCGGGATCTTCACGAAGCACGGACTCGACGTCTCGATCACCACGCCGAATGACAACGCGCTGGCGGTGCCGTCGGTCGTTTCGAACTCGGTCGATTTCGCGTACACGAATATCGTGGCGATCGAACAAGCCTTTCGCAAGGGAATCCCGATCACGATCGTTGCCCCGGCGGCAGTCAACGACGCGCGGTTCCCGAATAACTTTCTGCTGGTGCCGAAGGACTCACCGATCAAAACCCCGCTCGATCTTCAGGGAAAAACGTTGGGAACCGCACCGCTCAAAAGCCTCGGCGACACCGCCACGAACGCCTGGGTGGAAGCGCACGGCGGCGATTCATCCAAGGTGAAGTGGGTCGAGATTCCCTATATTGCGTGCGGCGCAGCCATGGTCAGCGGCCGGATCGACGGAGCATTTATCGTCGAACCGTTTGCGTCTCAGTTGCGAAGCACGACGCGGCTCCTCGGGCGGCCGTACGAAGTAATCGGCAATCGGTTCCTTGGTGCCGGGTATTTGACGTCGAAGCAATGGGCGTCGGATCACAGCGATCTCGTTACGCGCTTCGCAGCGGCGATCCGCGAAGCGTCGATCTGGGGAAATAAGAATCATGCGAAGAGCGCCGTCATCCTCGAGAAATATGCCAAAGTCGATCCGGAAACGTTGGCGCATATGACGCGTTCCGTGTATGCCGAGACAGTCGTGGCCGAAGAACTCCAGCCGAGCATCGATTTTGCCGCCAAGTATAAGTTCATCGATCAGGCGTTCCCCGCGGCTGACCTGATCTGGAAAGCGTGAGCGTTTTACCGCTCATCCGGCCACTCGTGCTTATACGCCCGGATGTAAGGCTATGGAGATTGCTTCGCTGTTGGGAACGCTGCCGCTAAGCAGGTCCAAGGCGTAGGTGACATCGTTCAGCGCGACATCATGCGTATGCAGCGTTTCGACATCAGCGAGTGTACGGACGAGCAGATCGACGGCAGCTCGGTAAAAATCGGCCGTTTGTGTGAAGACGCCTTGCACCGTAATTTCCTTATACAGCAAGCGGTTCAGGTTTAGCTGCGCCGGCGCGGCCGGGTGTTTTATGCCGGCAACGACAATGGTGCCGCCCGTTCGTACGGCCTCAACGGCATCTAAAAATGGTTGCGAACTCTGCGGAGCGACGTCGACGGCGACGTCGACGCCTCTGCCCCGAGTGATCTCCATTACTCGGTCCACGGTATTCTCTCGATCGACAACGATGATGTCGCTGGCGCCAAGCCGGCGGGCATGTTCGAGCTTGAATGCATCCTTGGCGAGGCCGGTCACGATGATCTTTCGCACTCCGGCGGCCCGCAACGCGATGACCGAGGCCAGGCCGCGCTGACCACATCCTAAGACGAGGACGGTGTCGGAGAGCCCTGTCCGCGGGACGGCGACGGCCCAACGCAGTCCCGCCGCTAATGCTTGATACATGACCGCAAGCCGCGCCGGCACCTCGCTCGGAACTTTACACACGAGCGATGCAGGATGCAAATGAATGTACTCGCTGTAGCCGCCCCACAGGCCGTGACCGTAGGATAACGGCATGAAGCCGTATTGCGAGCGAGGGATCGGAAGAAGTCCTTTGCACAGATGGCTTTGTCCACGTAAGCAGTGCTCGCATCGGCCACAGATGAGATGCGGCACGAGCGCGATTCGATCGCCGGCGGAGACGTTCCAAGCACGCTCGGCTTCGGGACTGATTTCCTCGATAATACCAACGGGCTCGTGCCCCGGAATCATCGGAAATGCATCCGGCGTTTGGTAGGCCATATGCCCTTCATATTGCTCGATGTCGCTGCCGCACAGCCCGCACGCCTCGACGCGCAGAAGCGCCTCCCCCGCCCGAACCGGTGGCACGTCAAGTTCCATGACCTCCAATTGGCGTGGTCCTCGCAAGACCATCGCGCGAGCCTTCACCGTCAGTGACCCGTAGGCTCGGGGAGTTGCGATTGCACCCCGAGTTGCGACCAGGCCACGGGCGAACCCGCCTGCTCGGCGGCCACCGAGTCAGACAGCAGCGGATCCCATTTTCGCGCAATGAACCGCCGGCCTGACACGCCGTCCGAAGCGCTGGACAACAACCAGCGCAAGGGCGGTACCATGACATCGGGTTGGATAAATGCCGAACGCGGTATCGAGCCGTCGTTCGCAAAGGCCGGCGTATCGACGGGACCGCCGGGAACGAGAACGTTGGCCGTCACCTTGGTTCCACGCAAGTCGTCTGCGAGGGTCGACATCGTCGCTTCAACCGCCGCCTTCGCGCCTCCGTAACCGACGTTGCCGGCACCGATCATCGTATCGAGACTCGTCGTCACCGTCACGATTCGACCCACGTTCTGCTTCATGAGCAGCGGCACCACGGCACTCGTCATCACGAAAAAACCGGTGGCGTCGATCTCGATGAAGCGGCGCCACTGTGCGGGCGTGATCTCCCAAAACCGTATCGGGTTTCGCAAAAAGTCGGGCCGTATCCAAAAGCGACCGATGCCGGCATTGTTCACGAGCGCATGAATGGCACCGAAAGCTTTCAGACCGGCTGCGACGACGGCCGCTGCATCGTTTTCGCTCGTGATGTCGCCCGGAACGGCGACGACTCGGTCGTTGCCGGCAGCCGAACGGCATCCACTCGCCGTAGAATGCAGGGTCTCTTCGTCCAGATCCATCAGCACGAGCCGCATGCCTGCTGCGGAGAGACCGTTGGCCAAGCATCGGCCAATGCCCCGACCAGCTCCCGTGATGATGACGACCGGCGCGTCCAGATCCTTCACGGGCGGAGCCCTCCCGGGCGTTCCAGCCCAGTAATTTCGATACACGAAGGACTAGTAATTCGGCCGCCGTAGACAGCAGAACCTCCCCTTTGCGCTCGCAGCCAACCGGAGCACCGACCGATGCGCTTGTACGAAGATCTCGTCCGCCCGTTCTTGTTCCGGTTCGATCCGGAGGGCGTGCATCACGCCACCATGATGGCGTGTCGGGTCGCCGGAACGTCGAGCATCGCCAAGAGTTTCGCGCAGCGCGTCTTCGGAACGCCGCCGGACGCGCGCCTAGAGACGACGGTGGCCGGGATTCGCTTTCCGAATCCGGTCGGCTTGGGGGCCGGTTACGACAAGAACGGCGAGGGTGTCGAGTTTCTTTCGCGGCTTGGTTTCGGCTATATCGACGTCGGCTCGGTTTCGCACTCGCCGTCGGCCGGTAATACGGCGCGGCCGCGCCTGTTCCGCATTCCGGCCGACGAGGGCCTGATGGTCTACTACGGCGTCCCGAGCGACGGCGCTCCCACAGTGGCGGCGCGCTTGTCGGGCCGGCGGCTACCCGTCCCACTGGGCGTGACCATCGTCGAAACAAACACCGGTAAGCCGAACGACCCCTCCGCGGTCATCGCTGAGATGACCGAAGCCGTCGCGCCGTTCGTGGGCGTCGTCGATCTGCTCTTCGTCAGCGCCGCGTGCGCTAACGACACGACCGGCGCGCATCCGTTCTCGGATCTAGAGAATCTTCGCCGCCTGCTCGCGAGTTTCGCGCGCTATGACGCCATCCCGCCGGTGTTCTTGAAGATTCGCGCCACCGTCGACCAAATCGATCGCATCGTGGAAATCTCAAACGAATTCCCGTTCGTAAAAGGTTTTCGGCCCGGCATCATCGCGCCCCGGCCATACATCGGCTTCAACACGCCGGCCGAGGAGCTGGCGCGGATGCCCGGCACGGCCACCGGTCCGTTCCGCAAGCCCGTGCTGCTCGCCACGTTGCGCGAGTGGTACGCGCGCATCGACCGCACGAGACACAGCTTGATCGCGCATGCCGGTATACGTTCGGGTCGCGATGCCTACGAAGCGATTCGGGCCGGCGCCTCGCTGACCGGGCTCGTCACAGCGTTGGTCTATGAGGGACCCGGTCTTGCGCGCCGCATCAACGAAGAACTGGCCGCGCTTTTGCAGGCCGACGGGTTCGCGAATGTGGCCGACGCCGTCGGCGCCGATCACGCCCAGCCCGTGCGCGATCCAGTGCCGGCCTGAGCTTCAGCGCGCGACGGTTTCGAGTGCAACGCCTGTGGACGGTACGGGCGGCGGTGCCGCGTGGCGCGACGAAATATGTCCCCAGTTGCTCGTCTTCTGAAAGCGCCGCACGTGCCACGTCGCGTCGTCGACTTCGAGACCGCCCCAACCGTACTCGATCGAAAAGCCGGCCGGGGTGGAAACGTAGAACGATAACATGTTGTCGTTGCTATGCCGTCCGAGCGAACTCGCGATCGTATAGCCCTTCTGTTGCGCGAGATAGTAGGTCGATCCGACGTCGTCCAGCTCTTTCACTTCGAGCATCACGTGATGCAAGCGCGGCCCGGGGCCGCGGCGAGGAGCGATGGCGATTGAGTGATGACGTGCGGAGCAGTGAAGAAACGTCAAATGAAAGGGACCAGCCGGGGTCGCGACGTCGATATAATCCGTAATGCGAAAACCCAGTACATCGACGAAGAAGCGGACTTGCGCTTCTGGGTCGGAGACCGCCATTACGATGTGCCCGCACCCTTGGCTGCCGGTAATGAAGCCCCCGATCGCGCGGGGTGACTTGAACGGCGACTCGGGAAGCAGAAGTGGGCCGTAGAACGCTTCGTGCCGCAAGCCGTCGGGATCATGGAACGTCAGCAAAGCGCGGACGTTCCGGCTCTCGGCGAGTTCGTCCGATTCAGGCGTAACGTCGACGCCAGCCGCACGAAGCCGATCGGCCAGCGACCGCAACTCGGCGGCATTGCCGACTTCCCACCCGGCGTACGCGATGTCGTTCGCGGAACCCGGCCGGACCGTCATCCGCGTTGCGTACTCGTCCCAACGAAGGTGGATCCCTCCGTCGTCCAGCCGTTCCGCGAGTTCCAGTCCCAACAACTCGGTAGCGAACGCTTCGTAGGCGGCAACGTCGCCAACCTCGACTCCAATGTATCCGAGTCCGCAAATTTCGCTCATCGTGCACGCTCCCACGAAGAGGGCGGTTTTCGCTTTGTCGAAAGAGCCCTTGTCCCGTGATAGATTTCCGCATGTGCGGCGATCCTCTATAAGGTCGTCGCGAACGTGGCGGCCACGTGGCATCGTCGCCGCTCGGCCGGTAATTAATTGTGCAGCGCACCGCCGCGTTTGCTAGCCGGGACGAACTCCTGGGTCCGTTTGTCCCAGCGCATGATTAACACGGAGTTCACGCCGACGCCGTGCTGCGGAAACCCCGTGAAGTCAAACACGCCTTGAGTCGCTACCCAGCCGTGCAACCTGTCCACATAGGCGTGCACTTTTCCGGCGTCGGCGTCGGTTCCGAGCGCGCGCAAAACGGTTACCGCCAGTAGTGCCGGATCCCAGATCGTGACGTACGGTGCTTCCGGCACCATGCCATTTTTCTTGAGCGCCGAGACATAGGTCGTCTGCGCGTCGTGGATCGGGCCCGGGCCGATGTCCCCGGGCGCCCAGGCAATCGTGCCGCCGAACAGCACGTCAGTCGGAAGAAAGCCGGCGTACTGGTGCATCTGTTCTGGCGTCATGTTGCCGCCCGAAGTCGCCACCGGCAAATCCATTCCGGCATCGCGCATGCTGCGCAGGACGGTGCCGAACGCCGCGCCGACTTCGTAGGAAACGATCGCCTGCGCGTTTGCGGCTTTGATGTTCGCCAGCTGGGCCGCTACCGTTGCATCGCCCGGATTGAAGTGCTCCTGCGCGACCTGCGTAAGGTTCTTGTTTTCGGGCAACCGGAAAGCCCACGCGAACGCCGCATCGCCATCACGGCCGCTGCCGTCGGTTGAATCGAGCACGGCAATGCGCGTGATCCCCTTCTCGCGAAAATAGCGCAGGAAGGCGGCGGCGACTTCGGTAGTGTCCGCGTACAGCGCGTACTGGTAGCTGCCAGGCGCAGGATGACCCGACGGATTAAGGCACATCCCCAGCGGACCGTTCTTGTCGATGAGTGGCAGCACGGCGAAGCATCCGGCCGGAGAAGTCGGTCCGAGAAACAACGCGATCTTCTTTGCCACGAGGCCGTTGAGCAATTGCACCGTGACTTGCGGGGTCGACTGATCGTCGAGCACGTCGAACTGCACCGGGCGCCCGTTGATCCCGCCCGCGGCGTTGACCGTCGTCTCCACCGCTTTGAGTGCGCGGGCTTCGGAACTGCCGAAGAATCCGTTGTTGCCGGTTGTGGAGAGGATCGCATAGATCTCTACTGGGGGGCCGCTCGGCGCGGCGGGTGCCGTGCGCCCCAGCGCGGCGCAGGCGGCGAGTGCGGCGACGACGGCTGCGGTGCCGCGCGCGAACGAGTGACGCATCGTGATTCTCAAAGCTGACCCTTTCATCCGATCCTGCAGAATGGTGTCGCTGGGCGATTCATCCTTATGGTTTGCTGCCGCCTCGCGGCGGCTTCAGTGCCGCTTGGCTAATCGTTTCGGTGACGGGAAATGGCTTGTCGATCAGCTTGAATTTCGCCGCTTCGTCGACGAAGCTCTGAAGCGCTTCCGGTTCGAGATAGAGCGCGCGCCCGGGACGCGTCATCGTCGCGACGACTTGGGGATCGACACCGGCCCAGGCCGCCAGGAGGGGTCCGGTCTCGCGTTCGTGCTTGCCGACGTAAACGCTGGCATCGTAGAGAACCCGGTTGAAGCGGTCGACGATGTCGCGATGAGCCGCCACCCAGTCGGGCATGGCAACATAGGCCGACACTTCCGAGACCTTGCCCATCGCATCGAGCGGATAACCCAGAATACGGAATTTCTGCGAGTCGACGTCCTGCGACATCACCGGCTGGAACACCAGCGCCGCATCGAGGCGCCCTTGCTCCATCGCCGCCGCGGCCGCCGGCGGCGGCATCTCGACGAAACGCACCCCTTGGGGGTCGATGCCGTGCTGCGCCAGCCAGACGAGGAGCGAGAGCGTGAAGATGTCTTGGAGCGACACGACGCCGACGTTCTTGCCGATCAGATCGCGTGGCGCTTTGATCGCCGATCCGACCGGAACGATCAAACCCGAATCGCGCTTATCCGCACTGTAGTAGGTCGTCGGCGCGATCATTTGAAACGGGACGCCGCGCGCGTGACCTTCGATCACCGTTACGACCGACGCGTTGCCGATGTCGAGCGAACCGCCGACGACCCCGGCGACGATTTCCGCTCCCGAGCGCATCTTGGTGATCGTTACGTTCAGGCCCGCCTTGCGGAATAATCCCGCGCTGTCGGCATAGAGCAAAGCCGTTCCTTGATCCGACGTCGAAATGGCAACGCGAATCTCCGGAAGGGGTGTCGCTGTTTGCGCTGCAGCGGAGGTAACGCCGAGTCCAGCCAGGAGTACGGCCATGAGTACCTTCACGTTCATACGTGGCGAGTGCCTTGTCATGATAAAGCTCCTGTATTCCATTTTGTAGTGGCTGGGGGCCGAAGATCGGCTGCTCGTCATAAACCGTCGGAATCGAGCTCGGCGAACACACCGCGAACGACGGTGCCGGCTTCACGCGTCGTCGGGAAACCGCAGTACTGGGAGAGTTGGAAAAGCACTTCCTCGATCTCGTCGCGCGTCAAGCCGGCGTACAGAGCGAGCAGCGTGTGATCGCGCAATGCAGCGGCGCGCGACTGAACGATGTCGTTAACCATCAGCACGAGTGCCCGATCGCGCAAGCTCAGTTGCTCCCGGTGCAGCATGAAACCCCAAGCCATGGCGACGGAATAGTCGGACCGTTCCGCCGTGCCGTCGGCGACCGCGGCGGCATGCCGGGCGAGCGCCGCATCCGCGGCCGCCTCACCGAGCGCAGCGCGCATGAGCGCGATGCCCTGCTCGAAAAATTCGGTCGTCATTCGACGGTCCGCGGCGGCGCCGGCGTCCAGGGCAGTCGGTCGCGCAGCGACGGTTGGAGCAAGCCCAGCAAATCCTCGTGCCGCGCCCACGCCAGCGAATACAATTCGAGCGGATCGAGCGCGATCGACACGCCGCTCGCCGGATCGACGATTCGCAGGCGCGGACCGTTTGCAGCTCGATCGAGCTTCACCTCGACGGTCGCAAATTCGTTGGCGAGCGTCATCAGAGTAAGAATGTCATCGGGGGCAGGCATCCGTCCATCTCCAGCAGCGCGACTTTCTTGAAGGCAATTTTGAGGTTACCGCTCGCTTCGCGAAGGCGGTACTCGCAGCGCGCCGCATGCGCTTCAACGACGCCATCGCGGCGCTGCATTCCACCCCGGTAGGCATGGATCAGCAACGTGCAGCGCACGATCGTCTCGCCGGCCGCGGCGGCCGGCTCGACTTCCACGTTGCTGACGAACCGGACCGTGCGTGATGCGGGGTCTTGCGAATGGTTTATCCCGCTTTCGGTAATGCGCCAGAGGCGCCCCTCGAGTTGGCGACGATCGTTATAGACGATCGAAAGGTGCGTTTGCGGCTCGACGTCCGCGCGATTATTCGGAACCCAATAGACGGCGTCGTCGGTGAGGAGGGCCGACCACGCGCCGAGATCGCCGTCGTCCAAAAGGCGCGCCTCGCGATAAAGAAAGGCTTCCGCATGCATACGCTCGATCATTCCGGCGCGCCGGATTTCATCAAAGCACTCCAGGCGTAATAGATCGCGCGCTGTTCGACCTCGCTCGTCGTGTGAGCGACGCGAACGCCGTCCGCCCGATGCACTTCGCTGCGCAGTCCCCGGTTGAGCCAGACGTAGGGATCGAGTTGCTCGTTCGTTGCCGCCAGGCAGCCCTCTTGAATGCGCTCGAAGATCTCCAAATCGTCGGGGCTTCCGTAGCCCGAGGGGCCGTAGAAGAGTTGCTCGCTGCGAATGCGATCGAGAGCGGTGCTCTGCGGAACGTCCGGCAACGTCACGTTGTACTGCCAGACCTCGGTCAGATCGACGGCCAGCGGGCGAATCACGCGCACGTTCGTCGGCGCGAGGGCCAGGTTCGGAAACAACTGTAAACGCCAAGATGCCGCGAGCGCGCGCTCGGCCCGCTCCGAACCCAGTCGTTCGTGCAGCAGTGCAATGTACTCCGGCGCATGTGTGCTTTCCGAGCGCGGAAATTCCATCACGCTATGCCCGCCTCCCAGATCATAGCCGTTCGCCGTCGAGTCGGCCCAGGGGCGCAAGCCGCTCACCCCGGTGCGCGCGCGCAACAGCCCGCCGATGCGGTGCAAGAACTCGGGATGGTAACCCTCGTTGCTGCCCTCGACTTGCAGCTTCCAATTGCCCTTGTAGCGATGCTTCCAGACCCCGCCTTCGATGCGAACGTCGGCAGTCGGCGACTGATCGGCCCACTCATCGATGTACGGCTTTGCCGCCCCGAGGTGTGCGTCCAACGAGGGACCGTCGGACGCGAAGCTTGCGAAGATCAGGCCGCGGTAGGACGCAATTCGTGCGGCGGTCGAGAGCCCGGCTGCGAATTCGTCGAGTTCTTGCTGCGCGTAGCCTTTGGGCCGGCTGATGCCGATCAGGCGACCGCGATTGTCGTACGTCCAGGCGTGATATTCGCACCGAAAAAACGAAGCGTTGCCCGATTCACGCTGGCAGATCGTTGCTCCGCGGTGCATGCAGCGATTGACGAGGACGTGCAGACCGCCGTCCTCGTCGCGTGTCACGACGACTGGGACGAGCCCCATGTACGACGTCAGATAGTCGCCGGCATGAGCAACTTGGCTTTCGTGCGCGACGAACAGCCATGTAGTGTTGAAGATGCGCCGAATCTCGGCACGAAACACATCCGGGTCGGTATAGATCCGCATGTGGAGCCGGCCGCGGTTGGGGTCGACGAGGGCGTCCACCGCCGCGGCACTCAATTCATCAACGGCCATTCGCAGTCCAAATCAAGTCGGTTGCCGACAACGGCGCGTGCACGAGCCCGTAACGAAATGCCGTATCTAATACCGGCTGAATATAGACCGGGTCCAGTGTGGGTGCGTACTCTTGGCGCTGCATCGTGCCGATGACCTCCGGTTCGAGCTTGGCGTAACGGCCCAAAATGGCGGCCGACTCGCGATGATGCCCGTTGGCCCACTGCGCGGTCGCACGAATCGCGGTCGCGAAGCGCCGCGCCCGGTCGGGATCGGCGTTCAGCCAGGCCTCGGTCGCAAAAATTGCCGACGTCTGAAAGCGTGGAGCGATGCCGGTTGAGGGATCGGCAAACGTGCGCGCGTACGGTTTCGCCTTCGTCAAGAAGGGCTCGATGACGAACGCACAGTCGATGCGGTGTTGTGCGAGTGCGGCACCCATCTCTGGAAACGGAACCTCGACGTATTTCATCGTTTTGGAATCGGCACCGTTCTTATCGAGATAGGCTTGCGTTTCGAACATGCTGATATCGGCTTTGAGCCCGTTGACAGCGATCGTCTTCCCGTTCAGATCGGCGGCCGTTCGGACCGGTGAGTCAAGCGGAACGAGTAACAGCGCGGTCGGCGCCGAGGGAGAATAGACGCCACCCGAAGCGAACAGGCGCACGGGAATACCGCGATCCCGCGCCACGGCGAAGGTGCCGACATTCGTCACGCCCACGTCGTACGAACCACCGGCAACGCTAGGCAAGATGCTGCTGCTGTTCCCAACGATCGTCAGGTTCACGTCGAGACCGGACTTTTTGTAGAGTCCAAGATCGTTCGCATAGAGAGGGAGTCCGGACGAATCGCTGGCCCCGCAAGCGACCTCGATGATAGGCCGCGATTGAGCGTCCGCGCGGGTAGCGCCGAGGACGGCCACAGCGGCCGCCGTCTGCATGATGCGAAGACGAGAAATCATCGCAGTTGCAGGCCGCCGCGTTTGCTCACGGCTACGAAATCGCCGGTCTTTGGCTCCCAAGCCATCACTTGCGCGGCGTTTTGATCGAGGCCGCGTTGTGGCACGCCGCGGAAATCGTACACGCCGTCGATCCCGATCCAGCCACGCAGCCCAGAGATATACGTCCGCATTTGATCGGCGGTCGCTCCCAGACCCAACTTACGAAAGGCGTCGAGATAGGCATGCGCGGGATCCCAGGCAATCGTATAACCCGCGTCGGGCTGATAGCCGGCGGCCCTGATCGCGCCGGCGTAGTCGCGCTGGGCATCCCGTATCGGTCCCGGGCCGACGTTGCCCGGCGTCCATGCGATCTGCGCGCTGAACAGCAACTCCGGGGGTAGAAACGACGCATACTGGCGGACTTGCTCGAGGTTCATGTTGCCACCCGACGTGACGATCGGGATGGTCAAACTCCCATCGTGCGCACCGCGCAAAACCGTACCGAGCGGCGTTCCGGCGGTCCACGTCAACAGCGCCTGCGGGTTCGCGGCCTTGATTCGCGCTATTTGTGCGGACACGCTGACGTCCGTTGGATTGAAGCGTTCCTGAGCGACTTGCGAAAGCGACCGCATTTCCGGCATTGCGAACGCCGCATCGAATGCGCGCGCGAGATCTGCGCCGCTGGCATCGGTTGCGTGCAAACTCGCAATGCGCGTCAGCCCGCGGCCTTTGAGGTAGCGCAGGATGACGGCAGCCACATCCGCGCTATCCTCGCCCGCAGAGAAGGCATAACTTCCGCTCGCGGGGTGAATCGACGGGTTCAGGCAATACATCAGCGGTCCGTTCTTTTCGACCAACGGTTGGATCGCAAGGCAGGTCGCCGGAATCGTCGGCCCGAGAAACGCCGCGACCCGCGCCGCGATGAGCTGATTGGCGATTTGGACGCTGATTTGCGGACTGGATTGATCGTCCCAAACATGGAAGTGGATGGCGCGTCCGTGCAGGCCGCCCGCGGCGTTCGTCCGGGCTTCGATGACGCTGAGCGTCTGCGCTTCGGCTGCGCCGATAAATGCGCCCGGCCCCGTCATCGAGAGAATCGCGGCGATCTCAAACGGTTCGGCCGCGCGCGCGGAACCGGCAATCGCGGCGAAGGCGATCGCAAGCAGGGCCGCACCAAGCTGTCGCATCACGGGGCGGCTCTATTGCTTCGGCGGTTTGAGCGCCCGGAGCGCGACGGGGCAGAGCGCCGGAGCAATTTTCACCGGTGCGCTCCCGCATACGGCTGCACGGGCGCCGACAGGTCCACGGTCATGGCAAATGGGACGCTCGGCCGTCCGCGGTCGTGGTTTTTGCCGGGCACGACGAATTCGGTTACGTAGCCGGCGAGGGCCGCTCGCGTGTCGAGGTAATAGAAATCGACGTAGTTGTCGAGAATGCCGCCGCTCATAACGACCGGCACGTCGTGCTCGGCCATGCGCGTGCGCAGATTTTGCCAGGCCGCCGCATCATCGAGGTTGCCGCCGTGAATGTGGTGGATACCCGGCCCGATCCGTTGCATGTAGTCCTCCTTATAATGGCTCGGGCCGAGCGTCGGCTGGATCACTTCGAAAGCAACGCTCTCGATCGGCGTCACCATCGTCGTGAAATAGGCGTGATCGACAGGCTTACCGAGATAGGTCGGCTCGTCGAGCGAGCCCGGCGCCGTGCGCCAATTCCGGAAAGAGAACGTGGCGATCCCGAACAGTTCGGAATAGCCGTTCACGGCGGCCATGAGATCGGGCACCACAACCCCGAAGTGCTTGATGCCGCCGAGCAACATCAACGGAGCGCGGCCGGCCCGGTCCGCGCGGAAATCCCAGGATTCGTCGGTGTGCAGGTCGAGTTCGCGGAGCGGCGCCGCGGTCGCGAGAACCTCGATGTAGAATCCACCAAGCTTCGCACGCGTGTCGAAGAGCACGCTGTCGACGGCGCGGTCCCGCGTTGCCGATTGTCCGACGGGAACGCCCCGCTCCTCGAGGTCTGCGCGGATTCCCCCGATCGCATCGCGCTCTACGACGGCCGTACAGATTGAGTGGATTCCCTCGCCACGAGTATTGAGGAATTCGTGGTAGGTCGTCCAACCAGCCCGCGGCTCGACGAGTACGAACGTCAGCGGTCCCGAATCCGTCGACACCGTGCCGGTCGCGCTAAGGTAACTCTGTTCGGCCCGAAAGCCGTGCGTGGTCGCATCGCCCAAGCGCGAGGGATCGTACGCGGTAACCTCCCAGAGATCGATGCCATACATCGTGGAAAATTTCTTGGCAGTCGCTCGCGCGTTGTTCACGACGACCGTTACGTGGTGCAGACCGTCGACGGGGATTGCGCTCATAGCTTCTCCGATGGACTAGAAAAACGTGCTGAGATTTTTTGAAAGCAAGACCGTCTGATCGAGATAGATCTCGCGTCGCGCGATTTTCCAGCGCCCATCGACTTTTCGCAAGCGGTCGACACGGCGGCCGACCCAGACGTCTTCGTCGTCGTCGAGCCTAATGCGAAACACGACGAGGTTGCACGATACCGTTACGTCTCCCGATGGCGACGTTTCAACGATCCGCACGTTGGAAATGCAGTGGCGCGTCCGTGATGGTGGGTCCTCGGACCATGCCGAACCGCTCAGACGCTTCTCGACGCGGAGTTCCAGCATGTGCCGGTCTTCGTCGAAGAACGCGCCTTCGCCAAAGCGGGTAAACTCGCGCTCGGCTTCCCCTGCCGCGCGCGTCTCGCGGATCGGCATCCAGTAGGTCACGTCCTCGGTCAGCGCCTCGAGCCAGCCCGTATAGTCGTGTGCGTCCAGCAGCGCCGCCTCGGCGTAGAGGGCTTGCTCGATTTCGTGTTGCCTGACGAGTTCATCGATCGCGGCCGGCGAGGCGCTTTCGATCATCAGCCTGCCCACCGGATGGTTTGGCTACGGGCCGACTCCTCGGCCGCTTGCCAAATGCCGTCGACGACTTTGTACACCTGTTGTTCGTAGATTTCGATCGTGGAGCGGCGAGCGGGGACACCGGGTACGGGCGGGGGGGGCGGCGGCTTCGGATTCTCGCGCTCGCGCTCTTGTTGCAACTGCCAATGCTTATCGTAGGCGGCACGATCCGACCACAACTCAATGAGCACGAAGCGTTCGGGATGCAGGGCACTGTGGAAGACCTCATATTGCAGGCAGCCTTCCTCGTTTGCCTCCGTGCGTTTGCACAATTCGACGCGTTCGGCGACGCCGGCGGCGGCGGCTTCCGCGCTCGGGGCGGTAATCGTAACGATAATTCGTACGGCCATATCACATCGTTCCGGCGGGTTGAGCGTGGCGCTCTCGAAGTGTCGACCAATCGGCGGCTTCGAGCGCTTCGGCCCAAGCTTGATAAAACCACAGCTGAGCGTGCTCGTTGATCATTGTTTCGATGCGAGGCGGCGTCAGCTCATCACGGATGATTCGGCCGGTCCCGATGCCCATCTCGTAATTGAGCGCGGCATCTTGTAACTCGCGAATGCGCGAGCCCGCCGTCGCTTGATCCCAGTTCTCACCGTCTTCTTGCTCGAGCAAGCCCGACGGACCGAATTTTTGGAAAGCGCGCCGCTTTTGCAGGGTTTGTATCTCCGGCGCGGCGCTGCGGTCGTACAGGGCTACGGCACGGATTTCGGTTTCCCCGGGGCCGAGCGGATTGCGCATCATCAAAAGCTGATCGATCATGAACAGATTCGGGAAGACGTTGCCGTTGTAGCGAACAATTTGCGAGCGCAACGGTCCCAGAACGTCGAGGACCGCGTCGTTCTCGCGCCACTTCTCGAATACCGGATCGATGCGCGTAAAGGGCTTGCGAACGGCGGTCGGATCCGCACGCTCGGCGAAGTACGCGCTCTTACAGTTCGCGCCGTGTCCGTAGTCCGTGAGAATGGTGAACCCCGGTTCCTGAACGCCGACCGTCGCGCGATGCGCTCCAAGTTTGCGCTCCATGGCAATGAAGGCCGAGCGATGCGCTACCTGCGCGTGCGAGTTATCGCCAATCGCGTTGTCGGCGGCGAATTTCCAGTTACATTTCATCCGCCACCGAGCGACGCCGGGAACGGCGGCGAAATCCCCCCGATCGAGAACCATGTCGATGAACCAGCGAAAGTCGCCGAGAAATTCTTCGAGCGGCGGTGCCTTAGGGTCGAATGTCCCGAATATCAATCCGTGGTAGGTCGCAACCTGCGCCACCGGAACGAGGCCCCACGACTCCAGTGCCAACGTGTCGTCGTAATAGCTCTTGAGCCCCGGCAGCCCGACCAGCGCGCCGCTCTCGACGCGCTTGCCCTGGAGGTCGTAGCACCAGCCGTGATAGGGACACGTAAACGTACGTGCGTTGCCGGCATCATTCCGCGTCACCGCGTTCCCGCGATGACGGCAACTGTTGATCAGGGCGCGGATTCTATCGGAGGCGTCCCGGGTGACGATCACGGGCGTTTCGCCCATGCGGCACGTTACATAGTCGCCAGCCGCCGGGATTTGTGTTTCGTGAGCCAGGAAGAGCCAACTGCGGCCGAAGATGCGATCGAGTTCGGTCGCGTAGATTTCCGGGTCGGAGAAAATACGGCGGGCAATAAGACCACGTTCGACGTCGACGTCGATCATTATGCCGGCGTAGCCATCTCTGCGACGCGTTTGCCGTCGAGGAACTCGAGCACGACGCGATCGTGATCTTCCGGCTGTTCCCATTGCGGCCAGTGGGCCGCATCACGCAGGCAGTAATGACTCGAACCGGGGATCAGTCCCGCGAGGCGCTGGCCCGCGTCTTCGCCGGCACCCGGGTTCTTGTCGGACCATAAGACGAACGCCGGCACAGTGAGCTTCGCGAGATCGTCTTCTTCGACGAAGTGCTTCGCTTCCGGGCCGCGCTGAAAGCTATTCGCGAAGACATTCTTCAATGAGGCGTTCGTATCGGGGCGCGTATAGATCGCGTAGCGAAGGTCGATCAATTCTTCGGTCACCCGATCCGGCGACGCCATCAGCCACTCCAGACGTTTCTTGATGGTTTCGCGCGTTGGATCGTTGATCGCCGCAAGCGAACGCTCGCGTAGCAGGTTGGTTCCGCCGGCGTCATCGATTTTCACTTTGTCCCGATTCCAGCGAATGCCCGCCGTCGTATTCAGAATGACTTTTTCGACCCGGTCCGGATAGTGCATGGCGGTCCAGAGCGCGACCCAGCCGCCGAGCGATTCGCCTTCGATCGACGCCTTCTCGACGCCCAGATCGTCGAGCAAATCGAGATACTGCAGCGCGTACTGCGGCACCATCTCGGGAGTGAACGGCGGCTTCGATGAAAGGCCGTGCCAAAGCAGATCGATCGCAATGGCGTGATAGCGCTCGCCGAGCCGTTGGAGATTACGTGAGTAAGCTTCCGCGTGGCCACCGACGCCGTGGATCAAGATCAGTTTTTGAGGGTTCTGGGCGCCGACCTCGATCGTGCGCGTTTTGAAACGGCGGCCGCGGTACCGAACTTCGGCGCCCAGTAACTCTAACCAAAGCGTGTTCATCGTAAAAGTCCTTCGGGTTGTGATGTGGAAAGCGGCGGTTGGGCTAGCACGGGCCGGCGATGGCCCCAGACGCTGGCGGCATCGTACGTGCGAACTTCCCAACGTTCGTCGTCGATCGATTTCCCCCCGAAACCGATCTCGATGTTGAAGCCCGACGGCGTAACTAGGTAGAACGAAAACATTTCGTCGTTGGTGTGGCGCCCAAGCGACATCGCGATTGGCACGCCCTCGCGCTCGCATAGCGAGAAGGTCGCTCCGACGTCGTCTATCGAGCGCATCTCAAGCATCAGGTGAGAAAGCCGGCGTGCCGCGCCCGGCCGTTCGACAAACGCCAGGCTGTGATGGCGCTCGTTGCAGTGCAGGAACGTCATATGGACGTCGACTCCGGGCTCCCGCTCGAAGTCAATGAAGTCGCTGACGCGCAGGCCCAGCAAATCGCGATAGAAGGTCATCGCCGCCGAGGCGTCGTCGACTGAGAGCACCACGTGGCCGACGCCTTGGTCGCCCGTCACGAAACCTGGAATCCCGCGCGGCGAAGAGAACGGCGCCGACGCCGGCTGGGCGCCGTAAGAGATTTCGTTACGTATGCCGTTTGAATCGGTGCAAAAGACAAGCTGCGCGACGCCGCGTTCGGCCCGGAGCTCGGCGTCTGCGCGGCCCACAGTTACCCCGGCCGCCTCGAGGCGCCGCATCACGGCGCGCAATTCGGTCTCGCCGGCGACCTCCCAACCGAGGTACGCGAGGTCGTCGCGCCGTCCCGGCAACAGCGCGATGCGATGCCCGCGTTCGTCGAGCCGCAGCAACTGCGAGCCCCCACCGGTGCGCTCACCCACGGCAGCGCCGAGGATCTCCGCTGCGAACCGCGTCCAGCGCTCGACGTCTTGCACATCAAGACCGATCGTGCCGAGGGCGTCGACGCTCATGCCCCGATACCTGTGCGAGCCAACTGAAATGCCATGAACAGCACCGATCGAGAAGCGGGAAATATACTTTCGTATAATTAATCTATTCGGGACACCGGTGTCAAGGCGTTTGTTTGGGAGGCATTCGGATGGCATACAACGCGGCGGGTGCGCCGCCGGACATTCCCCTTTTGCAGCGCGGAGATCATCCGTCACTGCGCGCCGCGGTGATCGATGCCATCCGGGACGAACTCCTCAACGGTATGCTTCCGCCCGGTCAGCGTATCAGCGTGAAGCGCTTGCATCAGCGGTTCGGAAAGGGACTCAGTGCCATTCGCGAGGCGCTCTGCGCCCTTGCTGCCGAAGGCATGGTCATCGTCGAAGACCAGCGCGGCTTTCGGGCCGCGCCTGTCTCCGCACGCGATTTGGAGGATCTGACCCGCGTTCGGATCGAGATCGAATGCCTAGCAATCCGCGACGCGATCGCGCACGGCGACCGAGAGTGGGAAGCGCTCCTATTGGCGGAGTTCCATCGCCTGGCCGGCATTCCGTCACGCGACGCGACCGATTCGCGCCGCATCAGTCGGGCCTACGAAGAGCAGCATCGGCGCTTTCACGACGCCCTCATTTCAGCGTGCGGTTCCGACTGGACAAAGACGTTCCACACCACGCTCCATCATCACTCGGAGCGGTACCGAAAGCTCGTCGTCTCGTATTACGCCGCTTCGCACGTGCGCGATATCTTGGGCGAGCACCGCGCATTGATGGAGGCCGCGCTGCGGCGCGACGCCGACCTTGCTACGCGACTCATCACGCAGCACATCGAAGACACGGCGAAGATTCTCTTGCGCCACGGAATCGCGGCGCAAGCGGAACGCCAATCGACCGCGTAGGTCTCGCGCGCGACGGCGTCTAGAGCGGCGTACCGCCGGGACGGCTGATCCCGATCCACGTATTTTTCGCGGGATCCCAGCGCACCATGAGGACGGCGCTGTCGTCGAGACCGCGCTGCGGAATCTTTTGGAAGTCGTAGGAGCCAAAGAGTCCTAGCGCGCCCCGCTGATGGGCCAGATAGTCACGCAGCTTGTCGGCCGTTACGTTCGTTCCCAGCTTCCGTAGGGCCGCAATGACCATAAAGGTCGGGTCCGCCGTCGCGAGCGGCGGATAGTCGACATCCTTGACGCCCTGCGCAGCCATCGCACGGAGAAAATCCGTGACGAGCGCTTTCACGCCTTTGTTGGCGATCCCGTTCGGGTCCATGGCCGGCACGCCGGCGTAGAGCAGCTCCGGAGGCATGAACGAAGCGTACTGCTGCATCTGTGCGTAGGTAAGATTGGCCGCTGAAAGCAGGGCCGGCACCGCTAGGCCGGCATCGCGCATATTGCGGAGCGCGGTGCCGGTCGGGGTGCCGGCAGTCCACAAGATGAGGAGCTGCGGGTTCGCCGCTTTTATGCGGGCCACCTGAGCGGCCACGCTGAGGTCCGTAACGGCAAAGTGCTCGCGAGCGACCAGGCGTACCGAGCTGTTCTCCGGTTGGGCCAGCGCCGCATCAACACCGCGTTCGCCATCTTGGCCGCTGGCATCGGTCGTGGAGAGAAACGCGATCTTGGTCATACCGCGCAAACGAAAATACCGAATCGATGCGGCGATTGAGCTCTGTGTCTCGACCTGGGCCGAGAATACGTAACTCCCCGCTGCGGGGTGAATTGCGGGGGAGTAGCAGTACAAGACCGGTCCGCTTTGGACCAGCGGAATAATGGCGTTGCACGTCGCCGACAACGATGGGCCGAGGATGATGGGGACTTGCTTTGCGACGAGGTCGTTGGCCAGCTGCAGCGCGACTTGCGGATTCGATTGGTCGTCGAGAATGACGAAATGAACGGGGCGGCCGCCGATCCCGCCGCTCTTGTTGACGACATCCTCAATGGCCGCAAACGTAGCCGGCAACGCTCGGCCGATAAAAGCTCCGTTGCCGCTCATGGGAGCGATGACGTCGAGTTCATACGGATCGATGGCTGCGCCGGGCAAAGGCAGCGCGAAGAGCGTGACCGCCGCGAGAACGGCGCAGCACGCGCGGCCCGAACGAATACCGATCGCCGTCATAGTTCCGCCCTCCTTGCTAGAGTCAGGCTGACTCGATTTCACATGGAAAACTGCTTTCCTTGAAGAAGTCGAGCCATGGAGGAATGCCCCACGGCGTGCGGTCGCCTAAACCTTCGATCGGCTCGATGAGGTCGGGCGTTGAGCGAGATAGCGAACGTCGACTGCGCAGTTGGGCCGGGGCGCTCTTCACCCGCCCGGAAGGACGATAGACAAGCATGGCACGGATTCGTCATCTCGCGATCTGCACCAATCGGCAAGAAGAACTCGCGGCATTTTACTGCGATACGTTCGGGTTGACCGAGCAGTTCCGTCACCGGAGCGCCGAGAGCGGTAAGATCGCGATCTATCTTTCGGATGGCGCGATCAACCTGGCGATTATCCCAGCGAACGCGAAGGCCGAACGGCTCGACCACTTCGGCTTCGAGGTCGAGGACGTCGACGGCATTGCCGGCATTGCACTCGCCAATGGTGCGAAGGCCGGACCGAAGACCGTGCCCCAGGACGGCCGGCAGAACGAAGCGTTTATTGCCGATCCGGTCGGGCAACGGATCGATCTCTCGAGTGCCGGCTGGAAGGTCGGCGGCGGCGGCAAAGCGCGCATTCGTCACGTTGCGGTCGCAACCGATGATCCGCCGGCGCTGGCCGAATTCTATGTCAGGACGTTCGGCTTGCATGAAGTGTTTCGACGCGACTGGGAACGGGGCGCTGTATACCTCTCCGACGGTCACGTGAACTTCGCGGTTCTGCCGAACCATGGCCCCGAAATGAAAGACAACCGCAGCGGCATCGATCATCTCGGCTTCCAAGTCGACGATCTTGCCGCAACGGTCGATGCCGCATATGCCAATGGGGCGAAGCCGAACGACTACGAGTTGCCACGTGACGGGCGCTTTGCCGAAACCTTCGTCTTCGATCCGGTGGGACAGCGCGTCGATCTCTCTCAAACGGGATGGAAAACCCAGCCGTGAGCGGCACCGTAAAGACGCGTGAGGCGGCCTCGAAAGCCTGGGCGAACGCCACCTTCCGGGGCGTTGAAGGCCTGGTCTTGCCGTCATTTCGCGCCGGGTACGATTCGATCGACGAGGCGGGCATCCGGCACGACGTACGCGCCGGGATCGCGCAGGGGTACTTCTCGCTTTTCAGCAGCACGCCCGGTCTCGAACGCGGCGAGTACCGTCGGCTCTTAGAGATTGTGTCGGATGAAGCGCGCGGACGCATCGCCACCAGTGCCGTCGTCGGCGCCGCGACCGAAGAGATGAACCGCGAACTCTTGGCGGACGCCGAGCGGGCCGGCTGCACGCACGTGTTGCTGACGATTCGCAGCGGCCCGGCGTCGGCTGAAGACCTCTACGCCGGCTATAAGCGCCTGATCGAATCGACGCCGCTCGGCATCGTGCTCTACGCGTATCGTTCGGCGGCATTTCGGGCGCTGCATCCCAGCGGCATCCCGCTCGACGTATTCGACCGCCTCGCCGATCTGCCGAACGTCGCGGCGGTGAAACTGACCCAAACGCTCGACGCAGCGACCGCGTTCGCATTCTGCCGGCGCCTTTCCGACCGCATCCTCGTCGGCACCGCCGATCTCGGGATGCTCATGGTTCTCGCGCAAACGTTTCCGATCCGCTGGACCGGTCAGTGGCTCACCGACTGCGTCCAGTCGCCCGAACAACGCAACGTCGTTGACATCGTCGACTCGCTTGCGAACGGTCGTCTTGACGAAGCTCTCGCGCGCTACTGGCAGATCGCGCCGGCATACGAACGGTTTGCGGCGTTGCAGCGCCCTTACTTGTTGCGCGGCGCGCATCCGTGGAACCACATGAAGTACTACCAATGGTGTGTCGGCGGGAACGGCGGCCTCTTGCGTCCGGGCCCCGACGTCGAGCCGCCGCCCGACGCCGATGACAAGCAATCGATTCAGGAAGCTTATCGCAACGCGGGTATTTCGCTACGCGATCGGGATGATGCAACGTTTGCCTGCGGACGCGCGCAGTCGGAGGCCAGATGACGGTGATCGATCGACGTCATGCCCTTGCCCTGTTAGGGACTGCGGCGCTCACACCGTCTGCCGTTCTCGCTGCCGACGCGCCGCCGGCGGGGACGATCCGTGTTGCCTATATGACGACCGACGCATTCGCGCAGGGTGTGTACGCCGACGCCGGCGGCTTTTTCAAAGCGGCCGGCATCAACGTAGAACTCGTCATGCTCGGAAACTCGGGCGCGATCGCAGCCGCTGTCGCCGGCGGCTCCGTCGACGTTGGCCTCGGCAATCCGATTTCACTTGCCAACGCCGTCGAGTCGGGCCTGCCGTTTTATGCGATCGCCCCCAGCGCGATGTTCGTCGACTCCAAACCGCAGTCGTTCATGGTCGTGCTGAAGTCGTCGCCCATCCAGACAACGAAAGACTTCATCGGCAAGACGGTCGGTCTCGTCGAGGTCCGCGGCATAACGCAAGCGGCAACTGCGGCGTGGCTGCGCAAGGATGGCGTGGACCCGGCCCAGGTCAAATTCGTCGAGATGCCGTTCACCAGTATGGGGCCCGCGCTTACCACCGGCCGTATCGACGCGGCCTTCATCGCCGACACGAACTTAATGGCGTTCCGATCTCAAACGCGTTCGCTCGGCTGCCCATATGCCGCACTCGCGCCGCAGTGGTACCTCAACCTCTGGTACGCCAGTAAGGAATGGCTCGCGAAGAACCCGGCGCTGGCACGGCGTTTCGTCGCGGCCGTCGAGAAATCGGCGACCTGGGCTAATGCACACCAGGCCGAGACCGGGGCGATGCTGCAGAAGTACGTCTCTCTCCCAAGCGACGTGCTCGTGCAAATGACACGTACCGACTTCGCCGATAAACTTGACGTGGCTCGAATTCAGCCCGTCCTTGATGCCGCCGTGCGCGAGGGCGCCGTCAAACGAGCCATCGACGCCAAAGAGTTTGTTTCATCGCCGTAACCTCACGCCGGTCGGCTTCCGGATCTTCGAGCTATGCCGGAGGAACGGTTGCCCCGTGCCGCACCATCGTAACCTCGACCTTCGTCATGAACTCGAGCACTGCGGTCTCACCCGCAGCAACGGCCGCGAGCGCGCGCCGCAACGCAGGTACGATCTCGGCCGGCTGGTCGACACGTTCGGCCCACGCCCCCAGGCCGCGCGCGATCTGCGTGTAGTCCCCCGACACCGTCCCCACGCCGTAGCGTTCCGTCGCCTGTGGCAAGCGGCTCGCATAGCCTGCCATGGCGGAATTGTTGTTCACGATGCACAGCAGCGGGATGCGCTCGCGCACGCTGGTCTCCAAATCGAGTCCGCACATGCCGAACGCGGCATCGCCCATGTAGGCGACGGCGAGTTTCTCCGGCGCGGCGAGCTTGGCGCCCATGATCAGTCCCAGCGACGCGCCGAGCTGGTGCGAATTGCCCCAGCCGATGTAGCTGCGCGGTGCGAGCGCGGGGTAGAAGGGCGCGATCTGCGCGCGCGGCGAGCCCGCATCGTGCGTGACGATCGACGTGGCGGGGTCGATCGTGCGGATGAGGTCCCAAACGATGCGGTACGGGTTGATCGGTATCTCGTCGGAGGTAAGGAGCGGCATCCACTGCGCGAGCCAGGCCTCGCGCAGCATGCGGATTTCCGCGACGGGCGATTCGCCGGCGGAGCCGCCGCGCCGTTCGGCCTCGGCGGTCAGTTGACGCAATACGAGCTTGATGTCGCCGACGATCGCCTGCGCGGCGCGGTACTCGGTGTTGAGATCGTCGGCGTCGTCGGTGCAATGGACGATCGTCCGCCCGGCGGGGATCGCCGCCGCCGCCAACGTCTGCATGAGGCTCGCACCCAGACACACGACGACGTCGGCCGTGTCGAGAAAGCGATCGGCCATTGCGGTGATGTCGGTGCCGCCGATGCCCAGCGCGAGCGGGTGATCCTCGGGAAACGCGCCTTTGCCCAGCGTCGTCGTCATTACCGGCAGCGCGAGCAGCTCGGCAAAGCGACGCAGTTCCTCCGATGCCTCGCCCCACAGTACGCCCTGGCCGACATAGAGCATCGGCCGGCGCGCTCTTAGCAGCAGCGTGATCGCGGCCGACACGTCGGCCGGATCGCCCGCGCTCGCGTAGCGGGGCACGGGCGCGTAGGGCGGGGCCGTCTCGTCGACTCCTTCCATCGCCACGTCGGAGGGCAGTTCGAGAAAGACCGGCCGCCGCCGGCCGTTGCGCAGCTTGGTGAACGCGCGCATCGCCATCTCGCGCAGCCGCTCCGGGGCGTCGATGCGGTCGGCCCACTTCGTCACGCCCGCATAGTTGCGAATGCCGTCGAACATCGCCGGTAGACCGCGGCGCCCCCGTACTGCGCCGCCCGCGATCATGAGGATGGGCGAAGAGTCGGCGTAGGCTTGCGCGACGCCGACGAACGCGTTCTCGACGCCCGGGCCGCCCTGCACGGCGCACACGCCGATACGCCGGCCGTTGTGGACGCGCGTGTAACCGTCGGCCATGTTGGTGACGGTGCGCTCGGTGCGGCACGTGATGACCCGCAACCCCTCGAGCGCGGCGGCTTCGATAATCTCGCTGGTCGGAAAACAGAAGAGATACTCCGACCCTTCGTCCTTGAGGATGCGCGCGAGCGCTCTGCCGGCAGACAGCATGGGATTCTCCTCGAGCAAAGGCTCGGCATCCGATCGGTCGAAGAAAATTTTTGTCCGCGCGATATTCTCCTGTAAGAAAGGATGCTCGCTGCCATGTTCCGCGTTCTTCGCTTCGGCGCTGCACTGTTCGCCGCACTCGCGCTTGCTGCCACGAACGCAGCGGCTCAGCAAAGGGCGGCGCTCACGCCGGTCACGGTCGCCTCGACGCCCGATGACACGTTCGTCGCGATCCTCTTCGCGCAACGCCAGGGATGGTTCCGCGAGGCTGGGCTCGACGTCGCGCTGCAGAGCTCGCCAACCAGCGGCGCCGCGGTTGCGGCCGGCGTCGCGAGCGGTGCGTTCGACATCGGTAAGGCGAGCCTCACCTCGATCCTCATCGCGCACCTGCACAACATCCCGTTCACGCTGATAGCGCCAGCCACATTGTACGACACGAAGGCACCCTACGGACTGCTGATCGTCGCGAAAGACGCGACCTACAAGACCGCGATGGACCTCAACGGACAGACGGTCGCGCTTTCGGCGCTCAACAGTCTCGACCAAGCCGCGATCTTGGCGTGGATGGATCAGAACGGTGGCGACGGCAAGAGCCTCAAGTTCGTCGAGTTGCCGCAAAACGAAGACGGTCCCGCGCTCGCCGCGCATCGCGTCGCGGCGTCGCTCACCGTGCGCCCGCAGCTCGATGAGGCATTGGCCTCGGGCGAAGCGCGCGTGCTCGCGTCAGCGTTCGACGCGATCGGCTTGCGCTATCTGCAATCGGCGTGGTTCACAACGACCGACTACGCGACCAAACATCCCGCCGTTATCGCCGCCTTCCGGCACGTCGTCGAGCGGGCGGCGACCTTCGCCAACGCGCACCACGACGTGACGGCGCCGTTGCTCGCCCAGGTCTCGAAGATTCCGCTCTCGGTCATCAGGAGCACGCCGCGCGGCATCCTCGGCGCCGACCTGAGCCCGGCGCTCGTGCAACCGGTAATCGATGTGTCCGCGAAGTACGGCGTCTTCCCACGCGCCTTTCCGGCGTCGGAGGTCATCTGGGGGCCATAGGTCTCGACCAGGTTCGGAGAGCACCGAAGCGTTCCGCACTTGCCAGAAACGCGATGACCGCGACGATTTCCTCCGGCTCCGCCGGACGGCCCAGCGCGATCCAGGTCTCGAGGAGGGTGGCTTGCATGGTCATCTTTCCAAACACCCGTTCGACGGTTCTAGTTCCGGAGGCGGTGTCGATAATGGCAGTTATCGAACTCGAGCTGCGCTCCTGATAACGTTCTATTATCGGGCGCGCTTCGCGCATCGAGCCTCAGTCGAATGACGTACGAGCATGGCGGCACACCAACGGCACTGGTGTACCAAAAATTATAACTCTAGCCGAGGTCGTGCCACGATCGTTCGGATAGCTCGACGCCGTAATAGGCAGCGGCTTTCTGGATGTTCGCAAACGCAAGGTCGCGCTCTTCATCCGTGACGCCGGTGACCTGGTTGAAGCGCGCGATCGCGCTGCGTACGTGCTGCGCGTCAGTCAGCGGCTCTTTACGCTCGCGCGGGAAGGCGAACACGGTTGCGGGCAGATCGCTTTGCGTCGTGAGGTGCCCGTGTTTGGTATGGGGTTCCCAAGTGGGCTGCATTTCAGGGCAGCTCCTCGCTTTGGCCGGGAATCACTTCCACCCGCCTTACGGGAGGGCGAAGATGTAGATCATCCCGGCGCCCGCCCCGCGTAACGACGCGACGGACGTGTTGCCGCTGCTCGCCGCAACGTACTGTTTGCCCCCGACCGTATACGTGACGACGCCGCCACCCATCGGTGCGCCGGTTTGGAACTGGTAGAGCACGTTGCCGTTCGCCGCATCGAAGACATCGAAGAGTCCCGTGTACTCACCGGTGAAGAGCACGCCCCCGGCGGTCACCGTGATACCGGCGACCATCGGACCCGCGGCATGATACGTCCACGCGGCTTTGCCCGTAAGGGGATCGATGGCGTGCAGCCAACCGGTGCGGTCGGGTGCGCGTTCGCCCGAACCGTTCGAGCTCCCGAGAAACGGCTTCCCGGCGACGTATTGGATCGGCCCGCGCTTGATCGTCGAGCACCAGTCGATCGAGTTCACGTACGTCAGGTGTTCGAGCGGGCTATACGCCGGGCCGTTCCATTGCACGCCCATGTTAGGGCAGAAGAAGGTCCCCTCCGGCGTGATCGGCAGATCGGGATTGGTGATCGTCGTGACGGGAACGTTCACGACGACCGCGTGGGTGTTCGCGTCGATCACGAACAGCCGTCCGTCCTTGCCGGCAAAGGCCATCAGCTTGCGACCGTTCGCAGCGGTGAACATCGACGGCGGCGTCGTCGTGTCCCAATCGTGATAGTCGTTGGGAACGAGCTGGAAGTACCACTTGAGGTGCCCGGTGTTGGTGTCGAGCGCGACCTCGGAATTGGTGTAGAGGTTCTTGCCTTTGCGATAATCCGGCGCATAGTCGGGCGCGGGATTGCCGATCGGGAAGTAGACGGTGTTCGAGGCGGGATCGAGCGTCGCCGACGTCCACCAACTGCCGCCGCCCGTCGCCGCGGCATCGGCGCTGCCCCACGTGTTCGCGCCGGGTTCGTTGCCGGTCGGAATGACGTCGAACGTCCACAGCAGCTTGCCGTCGACGGTCGAGAACGCCATGACCTTGCCCTTCACGCCGAACTCGGCACCGGTGAGCCCGATGAACACCTTGCCGTCGTATGCCATCGGCGCGCCGCCGATCGACGTGCCGTTGCTCGAGTCGGCGACCTCAACATTCCAGATCGTTTTGCCGGTGGCGGCATCGAGCGCGATCAGGTGTGCGTCGGAGGTCCCGCGATAGAGCACGCCGTCGAGCAGCGCCACGCCGCGGTCGGCGATGCCGACCTTCTTGCCGGTCGTCTTGTATGAGACGCGCCAGCGCAAAGCGCACGTTTTTGCATCGAGCGCGAACGTGTCGTCGTCTTGCGTGAAGTACATCGTGCCGTCTTGCACGATGAGCCCGCTCTGCATCGGCCCCGCGGTGCCAACCTGGTAGGCGCAAACCGGCCGCAAGTTCGCCGCGTTGGTTTTGTCGATCTGCGTCAGCGTCGAATAGCGATCGCCGGAGTAGGACCCATTGAACGTCGGCACATTGTCGCTAGTCGCCGCCCACGCCGGGCTGCCGGCGGCCAACACAAAGGCAAAGACGAAGATCAACAGTCGCTGCATGGCAGCCGCCTTCGCCACGTCTCCCGCGTGTCATCCCGAGCTTGTCGAGGGACAGCCACCAATCTGGCCAGTACAACTCCGCGGGCTCGGGGTGAGGGCGAGAGATGAGCCGAAGCGCGCGTAAATGAATCCGTCGGGGGTGCGGAGGCCGGGACTCGTTCTCGGCGTCTGTTGTTTGAGTTTGTTTCTCGTCACGATGGACGTGACGATCATGAATGTGGCGTTGCCGGCGATTCATACGGGGCTGAAGTCGACGATCGCGGACGTGCAGTGGGCGGTCGACGGTTACAACGTCGTGATGGCGAGTGTTTTGCTGCTGGCGGGGTCGCTGGCCGATCGGTTCGGGCGCAAGCGCATGTTCCAGACCGGCATCGCGATCTTCGGCATCGCGTCGCTCGCTTGTAGTATCGCGCCGTCGATTCAAGCATTGATCCTGTTCCGGATCGTTCAGGCGCTCGGCGGATCGCTGTTGACGCCGTCGGGGATGGGGATCATCGCCAATACGTTCACCGACCCGAAGGAACGGGCCAAGGCGATCGGCGTGTGGGGCACGATGACCGGGCTCTCGATGAGCGCCGGTCCGCTGCTCGGCGGGTTGCTCACGCAAACGCTGGGTTGGCGCTGGATATTCGCAATCAACGTCCCGATCGTGATTGCAGCGCTCGCACTCAGTGCGCTGGTGTTCAGCGAATCGCGGGCCCCGCATGCCCGACGCTTCGATCCGGTTGGCCAAGTGCTCGCGATCGTTACGCTTGGTGCGTTCGTGTGGGCGCTGATCGAGGGCCGCGAGACGCATTGGAGCGCCGTTGTGGTGTTCGCCCTGGTCGTCGCGATCATCGCTGTGGTGCTGTTCGTTCCATACGAGTTACGGCGCCGTGAGCCGCTGATGGAGCTGCATTTTTTCCGGAAGCTGCCATTCGCTACGGCGGCGGCGAACGCCGTGATCGCATTTACCGCGTTCAACGCGTTTCTCTTCGTCGCGACGTTCTATTTGCAGGGGACGCGCGGGTTCTCGCCGCTGGTCGCGGGGCTTTTTCTCGTACCGGCGTCGATCGTGATGATGATTGCCTCGCCGATCGCGGCGCGGCTGGCCGGAAATGGTCGTGCCGGCCTCTCGTTTATCTTGTCGGGTGCGGCCTTCGTGATTGGTTCGGCGTTGCTGCTCGGGATCTCGCCGGAAACGAACGTCGCGCAGATTCTGACGGGGTTTGCGTTCTTTGGCGTGGGACTCGGTTTATCCAACGCGGTGATCACGACCGCGGCCGTGAGCGGGATGCCGCGCGAGCAGACCGGCGTCGCGATTGGGACCGTCTCGGCGTTTCGGGTGGTCGGCTCGTCGCTGGGGGTTGCGGTAGCGGGGACGCCGGCGTTGTTTTCGTGGTGGTTGCCGATTGTTTGCGGGCTCGGGGTACTTCTATTAGGCGTTGTATTGGAGCGAGACGAGCAGCGAGTGGAGTTGAGCGGCTCAGCGGCGACTAGCGAACCGTGATGACGTAGTTCCGCCCCTCCCACCGGTTCGCGTCGATCCAAAAGAACGTGAATACGGCTGCGGCCCCATAGACTGAAATGTTCCCTTTCATGTCATCCCGAGGCAGAATGTTTAGATTCCCCTTTGCCTATCCTGGTGGCCCACCCGCGTCAGTTGAGTCGAGCGCCGCGCCGCCACACGGCACGGATTGACAGCGTATCGCTGATCGTTCGCGTTGGGTCGCCTTCGACTAAAAGAAGATCGGCGCGTGCTCCAACGGCGATGCGGCCTCGATCGGTAAGTCCGAAGCGACGCGCCGGTACTGCGGTGGCTGCGCGGAGCGCTTCAACCGGTGTCAATCCTGCCCTGACGAGCAGTTGCAATTCGTGATGCAGGCTCGCGCCATGTGCGAGGCCACCGAGCATCGGCAGCGGTTCCGATACGTCGGTGCCGGCCAAAACGTCTACACCTGCTGCGTGGAGGGCCAGAACAGCTGCAAAGACCGCATCGAGATTACCTTGCGGATAGGTACCAATGCTACTGCGAAGAGACTCGAGCCATTTGTCGTCGAGCTTCGATCGCACGCGGTCGTCGGCCGCCAACTGGGCTGCTGAATTTCCCATCACGGATGAATTCAGTACAAGGCAAGGTGTGACAAAGACGCCGGAGCCGGCGATCGCGCCGATGAGGTCCGTCTTTGCGGGCGCGTCGATATACATGTGTGCTAGACCGTCGACGCCGGCCGCAATGGCTTGCTGGGCTCCATCAGCCGTCGTCGCGTGAGCGATGGCCATTTTGCCGCAACGATGTGCTTCGTGCACGGCGGCAAGGAGCGTTTCGGTGCTCAGCGTCGGGAGTCTGACGCCGAGCGCGGTCCCGTCCTCGATGAAAATCTTGATGTAGTCTGCGCCCTCACCGGCCAGCGCAGCAACCCGTGCCGTGGCTTCGTCCGGAGTCGAAACAAACGGGAAGGCGAAGCCTTGCATCCGTTCATCGGTGCTCTCGGGCATGTATTCTGTCGGGTGGCCGCCTGGTGGCGTAAGGCCCATTCCAGCCGAGCGCACGTCGGCAACATCGTCGCGCTCAGTAACTTCTTTGCGTTCCGCCGGCCGCGTCGAGGACGGTTGCCCCGTCCGGGATTGGCCCGCCGAGGCCCGATATCCATGTGCCTTCGAGCACGATGCTGCGGCTATCGATGACGCATTCTCCATCGAAGATCCGCGCGTTAGCAATCGCCGAGATCATAGGCCCATACCGTATCACGGACTCCTCCCTCAAGGCATTGGCAGCCCGCGGACGCAATTCACTTTACGGCATCTTGAATGACCCGAGGAGACCCCATGGACTACAACCCGCAGAACGCGCACCACACGTCCGTCGACCATCGCCCGGGAGGACCGCCGGCAGCGTTCGCTCGCGGTGCCTGGTGCGCGATCGACATCGTGCACGTTACCGCCGAGCGCGAACAGGCGGCGGTCTCGAGCTACGAAACGTTGATCGAGAAGGCGCAGACGTCCGCCGCGAAGGCCCAGGCTGCGGCTGTGCTGCGCTCGGCCAACCACCGCCGGGTCATCGCGATCGTCGGGCTCGAGGGACACGCCGGCTTTGCGCACCTCGCCTCAGCCTGGGACGCGCACCATCTCTTCGCGGAACACCACGCGGTGGCGGAGTCCGTCGCGCTGGCGCTCTATCGGGTGAAAGAGAGCGCGGGCGATGCGTCCATCGATCCGGCAACGCACGATGCGTACGCCTTCGAGCGAACGGCAACCGACGCGGTGCAGGTCGCAACGTTGATCGAGCCGCTCACGGCGGCCCCGGGTTTCCGTGGTGCGCTCGTATTTGCAGGCGATACCGTTGGCGCTGCGATCGTCTATCGGTTCGAGCATGCGGCACAAATCGAGGCTTTCCGCGCCGGCGCGGTTGCGCGCAAGGTCTTGGGAGCCGAGGGCTCCTCCGGCGATACGGAATTTGCCGTTCATCCGGTCAAGTCGTTCGACGGAGCTTAAGCCTCCAGCATACGGCTAGGACTATTTTGACCGACTGACTGCGCGAACAGTACGCGCTGATCCGGACGCAGCGCCAAGCTTTTTGCGAGCGCCGCTTTCTCGCAGTTGTGAAACCAACACGCGAGCCCGCTCGCTGCAGCAAACAAATAGACGTTTCCGGCAATGAGGCCGGTGTCGACGAAGTAATACGACTTCTGAACCTCGGGATCGTGCAGGCCGGGCTCCTCGTAGCCGATCGTGTGTGTGAGACGATGGAGATCGACGACGTAGATCAGCTGAACGGGCGCCTTCGAAGGGACACCCTGACGCTGATTCATCGCGCCGGAACGCACGTCGTCCGGGCTTACGGGGTTGAGCCGGTGCGGCTCAGCGTCGTAGAGATACGCGCCGTCGTGAAGGGCAACGTAGAGGTCGATCTCTTGCGAGTTGCTGGCCGAGGCCGCCGTCCGCCCCGGGGCACCGAACGGCCCGGACGCGCGGTTGACCCCATACGCCACCCACAAGAGATTCGAGAGCTGAGCCAGGGGCAGCGGCGTCTCGTTAATCTCGCGGATGGTGCGGCGGTTCGCGACCGCTTCGTAGAGCGACAACGTGGGCTGCAGAACCGGCGCCGGCAGGTCGATTGGACGCAATGCGTTTGCGTTCTGGGTATCTGATTCTTTAGCCATTGTGCGCCCATACTGCGCGGTGAATGTGAAGGCGTTATCCAGCCACCCTTCACACAAAGCCGCCCAGTCCGGTCACGATATTAGAGCGTCGCGCGCCGGTACTGCCGCGGCCATGGGAGTTGCTCGCCGATCTGGCTGGCCGCGCGGTACGGGAAGTAGGGATCGCCGAGGTAGCGACGGGCTAATGCCACGAGGTCGGCACCGCCGGATTCCAGGACCGACTCGGCTTCTGTGCCGGTGGTGATCAAGCCGACCGCGGCCGTCAGCACGCCGCCTTCGCGACGAATGCGTTCTGAAAAGGGAACTTGATAGAGCGGAGCCTGCGCCGCGCTCTCGAGCGGACTGCGTCCGATGCCGGCGCTCGAGACGTCGATGACGTCGACGCCGCGCGTCTTGAGAATCTTCGCCAGCTCAACGGAATCCTCGATCGTCCAACCGCCGGCGTCCCAATCGGTGGCAGAAATGCGCACGAAGAGCGGCTTACCCTCCGGCCACACCGCCCGCACCGCATCGGTAACTTCGAGCAAAAATCGAATGCGATTCGCGAACGAACCGCCGTAACGATCATCGCGCTGGTTACTGAGTGGGGAAAGAAACTCGTGCAGCAAGTAGCCGTGCGCGGCGTGAATTTCGGTGACCTTGAAACCGGCGTCATCCGAACGGCGTGCCGCGTCGGCGAACTGCTGCACGAGAACCGCGATCTCATCGGCGTCGAGCGCATGCGGCAACGGGTAATACGGCATGTCCTTTTCCGCCGTCGGCGCGATCGGCTCCCAACCGCCGCGATCGGGCGTGACCCAACCGCGCGGCTCCATCCACGGCGGCCCAACCGAACCCTTACGCCCGGCGTGCGCGAGCTGCGTGGCACCGATCGCGCCTTGTGCCTCGATGAACGTGTTGATCCGCGCTAACATCGGCACGTGCTCGTCGAGCCAAATACCGAGATCGAGCGGCGAGATGCGGCCGCGTGGTTCGATGGCGGCGGCCTCGGTGAACACGAGGCCCGCCCCGCCCACGGCACGGCTGCCGAGGTGCACGAGGTGCCAGTCGGTGGCAAAGCCGTTCTCTGACGAATACTGGCACATCGGTGAAACCACGATCCGGTTTCGTAGCGTAACGTCGCGGATCGTGAGGGGCTGGAAGAGACGCGTGCGAGCCGTCATTGCGGCTGCGAGTTGGCGTGCCGGCCGATTATCGCCTGCGCGTGCAACAATTGTCGGCAAAGGAAATCGAGGCTACGTAGGGCACTTTCCGTCGATGCGGGCATCGACACAGCAAACGTATCGGCCGACCAAGTTCCGGCGCACGTCCTACCTCGTAAAGCGTCTGGAAAATGCGGTCCGCGAGATGCTTGAAGTCGCCCTCGCCGATCGCGACGTGACGCTCGCGCAGTACACGCTCCTGAGCATGTTCTCCGACGTCGACGGGATGTCGTCGGCTGATGCGGCGCGGCGCTGCGGGGTTTCGAAGCAGGCATCGAACGAAATCATCAACGTTCTCGAAGCGAAACGCCTCATCTCACGAACCGAGGATCGGGAAAATCGCCGGATCCTGCGCATCAAGCTCACGACGGCCGGCCGGCGTTTGCTGGCGGCCTGTGATACCGCCGCCGACCGCAGCGAGCGCGAGTTTTTCTCAAAGCTCAGCGCAACGCAAGTTTCCGCGCTGCGCGAGGCAATCGAGATTCTGATCGCCTGAAGGGAGTCAAGGCCCCTGATATCAAAAGGAAACCTTCCTACGTCCCGCCCTTGATTCCGGGGAGGATCCTTTCATGACGCGGTCACAGTACATTCGCGCGGCGCTGGTCTCGCTTCCGATGCTGGCCTTAGCGCTATCGGCGGTACGGACATCGGCGGCTCCGGAGCCGCTTCGCATCGGTGCGATCCTATCCTATTCGGGGCCGTCGGCACCGCTCGGCTTACCGCAAGTCAATGCGCTGAAGCTGGCGGAAACCCAAGTCAATGCCCACGGTGGCGTCAACGGCCGGCCGATTCACTTTGAGATCGTCGACGACGAAGCTAAACCCGATGTCGCCTCACAACTTGCGACGCAGCAGATCGCGAGCGGCGTAGCAGCGATCATCTGCGGTACGCGCGTCGATACGACCAACGCCGTCGCGCGCATCACCGCGCAAGCCGGCATGTTGCAGATCATCCTGACTCCCACGATCTCGACTTGGCGCGCCAAAAACGGCGCCGTCTCGAAGACGATCTTCGAAGCGCAAGCGAGCGACGAGCTCGAAGCGAAGGCCGTTCTAGCCTATGGGAAGAGCAAGTTGGGCGTGAAGAAGATCGCGATCATTCATGACGCAAATTTCTTCGGAACGAGCGGGGCCGATATCGCGACCGATGTGGCCAAAGCTGCGTCGATCGACGTACTCGGGAACGAGGCCTACGCGAGCGATGCCACCGACTTCACACCGCAGATCCAAAAGCTCATGGCTACGAATCCCGATGCGATCGTCTTGTGGGGCGCTACGACAACCCCGGCCCTCGTGACGAAGGCGATGCGGACGCTCGGTTTCACCAAGCCGGTTCTGGCATCGGGCGGTGTCGACTCCGATGCGTTCCTGAAGATCGCCGGTCCGGCTTCGGCCAATGTATATGCCGCGGGCAGCCTGTCCAAACAGCACCCGACCCCGGAGCAAAAAGCCTTCGTCGCACTCTATGAGAAGACGTACAATATTCCGGCCGTGCCGTTCGCTGCCCAAGCCTGGGATGCGACGGCGATCTTAGTGGCGGCGCTCAAGGGCACCGGCGGGAAGACCGACGGCAAAACGCTCGCTGATTGGCTCGAGAAAGGCGTTGCGATCCCCGCCTCGCAGGCCACGTTCCGGTTTTCGCCCAGCGATCACAACGGCGAAACGAACGAGTCCGTTCACATCATCGTTCCGCAGAACGGCGAATGGACGGACGCTAAATAACGATTAGCGCGTCCAGCGCCAACACGCCCTCCGGATAGAGCACCAGCGGATTGAGTTCGATCTCGCTGATGCCCGGGGTGGCGTCGATGATCGCGCCGAGGATGGCTAAGACCTGCGCGGCGCCGTGCACATCGAGTGCCGGCGCCCCGCGAACTCCGGCGAGGATCGGCGCGGCGCGCAGGCGACGCAAAGCCGCGACGATTTCGTCTTCACCGGACGCTGCCGGTATGACGACCGTGTCGTGCAGCGCTTCAGCCCATATTCCGCCCAGTCCGGCGACGAGGGTCGTGCCCCACTCCGGGTCGCGGCGCGCTCCGGCGATGAGTTCGGTTCCGGGCCGGCCCATCGCTTCGACGAGCGCTCCGTCGATCGCGATGCCCGGTGCGAATGCGCGCACGTTGGCGTGCAGCCGTTCCCACGCCGCGGCGAGCGCGCCGGCATCGCCGAGGTTGAGCGCCAGCGCCCCGGCCTCGGTCTTGTGGGCGAGTGCCGCCGCTTGTAGCTTGAGCACCACCGGAAATCCGATCTCCGCCGCGGCGTTCTGCGCACTCGCGAGGTCGGTCGCGAAAATGCCGCGCGGAAACGGAATACCGGCTTGCGCGAGCAACTGCTTGGCCTGGTATTCGGGAATCGTTCCCGGCCCGTTGAGCGCCAAGGGCGCGGGCAGCACGCGCGTAGCCGCTTTCGGCCGCGCGCAGAAAGCACCGTAGCGCGTCACCGCGGCGAGCGCGCGCAGAGCGCGTTCCGGCGATGCGAACAGCGCCACGCCCGCCGCGGCGGCGTCGGCGTAAGCGGACGCCGGTACATCCACGTAACCGAGCAGGGCGAGAACCGCCGGTCGCGTGGCCCGCGACGCTTCGAACGCCGGCAGAATGGACTGGATCTTTTGCATGCCGCGCTCGGCGGTTCCGTAAATCGGAGAAATGACGGTCGCACCGGTTGCGTCGTCGTGTGCCACCGCGGCGATTGCCTTCGCATAAAGCTGCGTATCGATGAGGGCCTGCGCGGTCACGTCCAGCGGGTTCTCGACGACGACGAACTCCGGCACGACCGCCTTTACGGCGGCGGCCGTCGTTTCGCTGAATGCCGGTACCGCGAGATCCACCGCCTCGCAAAAGTCGAGCTCAATGCCCTTGAAAGCGCCGGAATCCGTGATCAAGGCCGGACCACGTGCCGGGATCACCGGAAAGGTTGCCAGCAGTTCGACGACGTCGATCAGCTCTTCGATCGTATCGACGATGAGTACGCCCGCGTGTTCGATGATCGTGCGGACGAGCGCGTGATCCCCGACCAGCGCTCCAGTGTGCGATAGCGCCGAAGCGCGCGCCGCCGCGCTCCGTCCGGGCTGCACCATCACGATCGGCGTTCCGCGTTCGCGCGCCCGTGCCGCGGCGGCGAGGAAGCGCTGCGGTTTCCTTACCTGCTCGCAAAAGACGGCGATGACGACGTTGCGATCGTCGTCGACCATCGGATCGAGAAAGTCCTCGACCCCGAGCACGGCCTCATTGCCCGTGCTGATCTGGTACGAAACGCCGATCGATTTCGCGGCCAGCGCGTAACGCACGATCGTGGGCGTTCCGCCGCTCTGGCTGACGAACGCTACTTTGGGCGCCGGCGCATCGGCTTCGGGATAGAAGGGTGAAAACGACAGCGGAAGCCCGTCGAGGTGGTTCACGTAACCGAGGCAGTTCGGACCGAGCAACGCGATGCCGGCGTCGCGGGCGACAGCGACGATTTCATCCTGCAGCGCACGGCCCGCGGCGTCCATCTCCGCGAAGCCGGACGCGTACACGATGATCGCGCCCACGCGTCGCCGCGCGCAGGCCTGTACGGCGTCGAGAATGCCCACGCGGGGAACCAGCAGCAGCGCGAGATCGATGCCCGGCGGCAGATCGTCGATCGTCGGCACGCACGGACGTCCGATAACCTCCGTGCGATTGCGGCTAACGAGGTGCAGCTCGGCCTGATATTGGAAGCGCTCGATGTTGGCGAGAATCGCCACCGCGGGCGATGTCGGCTGCGGCGAGACGCCGACGATCGCGATCGACCGTGGATGGAGCAGCCGCTCGACGCCGGCTCGCGCGTCAGTCGTCGTGTTCATGGTGCGCTCTCCGCCGCGTGGTTTTCCGTCCCCTGTTGCGCTTTTGACGCATGCAGGAAAGCAATGTCGCGGGACTGTACAGTCAAGGCGCTTGATACAGCTGATCGTGGCTGGTTTGACCGTGGGAAGCACGTACGCCCTCGTCGCGCTCGGCATCCACATCATCCTGCGAGCGACGCGGGCGATCAACTTTGCCCAGGGCGACTTCGTGGTGCTGGGAGGGCTCTTTGCCCTCTCGTTCGTTTCGCTGCTGCACGTCAGTATTTGGCTGGCGCTCGTCGGCTCGACAATCTTGGGCTTCGGCCTCGGGGTGCTCTACGAACGCTTCATCCTGCGAGCCGCCGCGCGGGTGAGCGAAGGCGCGGTTATGATCGCCTCGATCGGGACGGTTTACGTCCTGCTCTACGGCCACGCGCTGATATGGGGTAACGAACCGCAGCCGTTGCCGGCGTTCAGCACCGTGCAAACCCTGCAGATCGCCGGCGCGACGGTTGCGGTCCAAAGCATTTGGGTGATGGGGCTCTTGGCCGCGATGCTGGCCGCGCTCTACGTGTTTTTCGAACGCACGCTGTATGGCAAGGCGATCCGCGCGGCTGCCAACGATCCGGTCGGTGCACGGTTGAGCGGCATCAACGTCAACCGCGCGCGGAGCATCAGCACGGCGATCTCGATCGCGCTAGCGGCCTTTGCGGGAACGATCGTCGGACCGATTACGCTCGTCGGCGGTTCGAACGGCGTCACGATTACGGTCAAAGGCTTCGTCGGGGCGATTCTCGGCGGGTTGGCGTCGCCGATCGGCTGCACGGTCGGCGGCTTGCTCGTCGGGCTCATCGAAACGTTTCTCGGTTCGCGTTTCGCGCACGACCTCGTCGACCCGCTCGTTTACGGAATTCTCCTGATCGTGCTGCTGGTGCGACCGCAAGGCATCTTCGGCAGCAAGCGGATCGCGCGCGATTGAAGCGGCGCCTGCGCGTCGACCTGCGTTTGCAGCTCGCATTCGCGGTGCTCGTCATTCTGTTTGGTATCGTACGCGCGCACGATACGACGATGATCCAAGCCGCGACCTTCGGCGCGCTCTACGCCATCGTTGCCATTGGCCTCTCGTTGCTGCTGGGCAACGTCAACCTGATCTCGATCGGGCAGGCGGGCTTTTTTGCCATTGGTGCCTATTCGGTTGCGTATCTCACCGCGTCCGCGTCCTGGCCGCCGGGCGTTTCTCCGGGGATGCAATTCGCGCTCGCGACGGTAGCCGGCGCTTTGGTTTCGGGCGTGCTGGGCCTGGCGCTCGGGATCATCTCGCTGCGCTTCGCAGGCCCGTATCTGGCGATGGCAACGCTCGCGTTCGGCGCCATCGTCGTGGGGCTCTTACGTTATGCGCCGGCGTTCGGCGGGGTGAGCGGGATCTCGAACATCCCCTTTCCGCAGTTCGGCCCGGTCGCGCTGAGCGGACCAAACGCCTATTGGTATGCGTGGTTCTTGGTTGCGATCGCGGCGGGCTCGACGACGGCCTTGCTGCGCAGCCGCATCGGCCGCGCCTTCGAAGCGATCCGGAACGATCCGCTCGCGGCCGAAGTCGCCGGCATCCCGGTACGCCGCTATACGATCGGCGTGTTCGCCTTCGCCGGTGTCCTGGCCGGCTTGGCCGGCACGTTTTACGCCTCGTTCCTCGGGCTCGTCGTGCCCGATGCCGTGGGCGTCAACGTTTCCATCGACGTGCTGTTGATGGTGATTCTCGGCGGATCGGGCACCGTGTCGGGAGCGATTCTCGGCGCGTTGATCATCGCGTTCTCGAATCTCTATGGCCATTCATACGAGAACCTTCG
>PLTN01000237.1 GCA_003164495.1 Vulcanimicrobiota bacterium | reverse complement strand
TTCCTTCACCCGATTCCCCTGGGCGCGTGCGCGTCTATCCCCAAAGCCCGGCGATGCCGGCATAGACGCCGAACAGGGTCGTCACCGCGATGAGGGCGCCGGCGATCCAGGCGTAGGCCCCCTTCAGGCGGAACGGGTCGGGCAGTCGCTGAGCCAGCAGGAACAGGAACGTCAGCACGATCGGCAACAGCAGCGCGTTCATCACCTGGACGCCGACGCTCAACGCGACGAGATTGACGCCCGAGCCGACCACGACCGCGCCGACGACCAGCGCGACGGCGTAAGCGCCATAGAACCAGGGCGCCTCGGCGGGTTCGTGATGGAGACCGTGATTGACGCCGAGGACCTCGGCGAGCGTGCGCGCCGCGGTCAGGGTCACCACGATCGTGGCGACCAGCGCGGCGCCGCTCATGCCCAGAGCGAAGAGAACGTCGCCGCCGATCTTTCCCAGGAAGGGCGTGATCGCCTCGCTGATTTCCTGCACGGTGTCGAGCGCGCGATCGCCGCCCGCCTTGCCCAGAGTGGCGGCGACGGCGACCAGGACGGCCGCCATGATGAGCTGCGTCAGCACCGCGCCCACGGCGGTGTCGAGGCGCGCAGGGGCCAGATCGCGTGTCGTCAGCTTCTTTTCCACGATCGAGGATTGCTGGAAAAACACCATCCACGGCATGATCACCGCCCCGATGTTGCCGGCGACGAGGAGCAGGTAGGCGCGGTCGCCGAGCGGCTGCGAACCGATGATCCCCTGGCCGTAGATCGCGCTCCACGACGGGTGCGCGGCGAACGCGGCGGGGATGAAGAGCAGTTCGAGCAGACAGAGGGCCAGCCCGGCGTATTCGGCCCGTTTGTAGCGACCGCTGAAGGCGACGCCGATGAGTAAGGTCGCGGCAGCGAGGACGAACACCGGCGCCGGGAGGCCGAAGATCAGCGCCACGCCCGCGATGCCGATGAATTCGGTGATCAGCGCGGCCACGTTGGTCACCAGCATCGTCGAGAGCGAGACCCACGCCCAACCCAGGCCGTAGCGCTCGCGGATCAGGGCGGCGTGCCCCTTTCCCGAGATCGTCCCGAGGCGAACGGTCATCTCCTGGACGACGAACAGCGGCACGATCAGCAACAACTGCAGCAGGACGAGCTTCATCCCGAACTGTGCGCCGCTCACGGCGGCGGTCGTCACGCTCCCGGCTTCGGTGTCCGCGAACGCAACGATTAGCCCGGGGCCGGCCACGGCGAGGTACTTCAGCCACCACGGCCGCCGCCGCGCGGACCGTTCGTTGACGGCGGCCTCTGAGATCGTCGCCATCAGGGTTCGGATGCCATCTTGTTTTAGCCTAGCATTTCCCTTCGCTCAAACCCATGGGCATCATGTGATGCCAGCTTGAGCATCGTCGTGGAATTCGCTATCGGTCGACGCGCTGACGAGCCAATCCGCGCGCCTATTGTTGCTGATCGTCGCCTGCCAAAAAATAAAAAGAAAAGGCTGATGGCCCAAAAAGGGGTTCAGATCTCGCAGATGTCACCGGTTACGATCCGACGACGCGGCGCTGAAGGGCACGCTCAACGTCTTCCGGGCGCCAAGCGGCGTCATCGAAGAATCGCGTGATGCGGCCGGTTGCATCGACGACCGCAAGCCGCTCGCTGTGCACGATCGTCTGCGGGCCGGCGGACCGTTCGAGGATGCGGAAGCGCGCGGCGAAGTCAAGGACGGTGCGCGGATCGCCGGTGAGCAAATGCCAGCGCGCGGGCTCGGCGCCAAAGAGCGCACCGTAGCGCGCGAGCACCGGCGGCCGATCGAAGGCCGGATCCAACGACACCTCGACGAGGGCAATCGGCGTACCGGCAGTGCGCGTCTGCACCTGGTGCATCTTCGCGGAAACGAGCGGGCACATCCGTGGATCCTGGCAGCGGGTGTAGATGAACGTCAGTGCGTACGGATGGCCGCGAAGCGCAGCGAGCGTCATGCGCCGGCCGTTCTGATCGATGAACGTGGTATTCGGAATGCGGTCGCCGACGGCGAGGAACGCGATCTGCGGGCGGCGCTGCGAGGCTGGTGCGGCGGTGACGGCTATCGCCGAAAGCGTCCACGGGTCGGTCGACCGATCGACTTCGGCCGCGATGTGGTCGCCGGGATGGACGACCGTTCCGGTCGGGACCGCGAAGGTCATCGTCATCGCCGGCATCCCCGCGAACGGTTCGTGATGCACGATGATCGTCGTGCTCGACGGCGCCATCAAGACGATGCCCGTGATATGGTCGCGTGCTTCGGCCGGTCGATGCATGCGCGCGAACAGCGCAACCGCAAGTAGGATGGCGATCGCGAGGAACACCAGCCGCCGCATCACAGCACCGTAATTTTCGCCATCATCCCGCCGTCTTCGTGATCGAGGATGTGACAATGAAAAAGAAACGTGCCCCGGATTGTCGGATCGCGGAAGTCGATCAGCACCTTTGTCTGCGAAGGGATCAATTGTCCGGCAACGCCGATGCCCTCGGGCGAGAGATCGAACGTGTCGATCCAATGGGGGTTCGGTTGCGCGACGCCGTTGATGCTCTCGACAATGAAGTGGACTTGGTGGATGTGGAACGAATGGACTTCCTGCGTGTCGTTCTCGAGCGTCCATTCTTCGGTCGTCCCGGATTGCGCGATGACCTGCGGCGCAGCGGCGGGGTCGTAGGCAAGGTTGTTGATGTAGAAGCCGTTGGCGTCTTCTTCGAAGTGGATCGTGCGCTGCGCGGCCGGCGCCGGCATCGTCGAGTGATAGTACTGCGAGTACCGCACGGAAGCGAGCTTGGCAATGCGTTTGGCCTGCGTCGTCGCGATCGAAGGATTGGGCCAATTCGTATCGTTGGCAAGGACCCCCAGCGCGATTTCGGGGTTGTTGTCGCCGGTGGGGCCGGACTGGTAACATTTCGAGATCAGCGCCGCCGGCGCGGTCCCGCCGGTAACGAGAAACTCCGCACGGCCGGCTGGCGGGATCACGATATCGCTCACCGCGATCGACGTCGGCGCACCAGGATAGGTGTTGATCGGTACGCCATCCTGGGCGACGAGTTGCAACTGCTGACCGTCGACCGCAAGATCGAAGTGGCGATGACCCGACGCGTTGACCACCCGGAAGAGTTCCGTTTCACCCGGCTTGATCCCGATCGACGCCATCGGCGCTCCGTTGATCATCGGCGTTGCAGTGGTCTCCGGTGCGCAGGCGTTGCCGCCAAGGGGCGACTCGTCGGCATCCTGCACGGAGCGGCGCCCGTTCGCCGAGCGCCGCAGCACCGACTCTTCGCCGGCTGCAAACGACGAACTGGTCGGGATGTCGCTCAGAACGATGATCCGCTCGCGCAGTCCGGCCGTTTGCGGCACGACATTACCGATACCCTCGACCACGATCGCGCCGGCCATGCCGTTGCCCACTTCGTATGAGGACAGACCGTGCGGGTGCGCGTGATACCAGTAGAGGCCCGGCGGCTGATCTGAATTGATCACCACGGTGTAGCCGACAGCGGCGCCGGGTGATGCATTGGTGTCGATCACGTCGTCGCCGGGCGCGTTAGGCGAGGAAGAGAGCCCGTGGAAGTGCAGGTTCGAGTTTGAAATGACGCCGAGCGAGCAATATTCCGGCAGCGCGTTCTGAAACATCAGCGAGATCGTGTCGCCGGGGTGGACGCGAATCGTCGGCGCAACTTCCTGCCCGTTCCAAAAGAACGCCGGCCGGCTGTTCGCATCGAATTTTGCTTGAAGGGTCAGCGTAGCGACGCCATTGACACTGTCGACTTCCGGCAGCGTCGCGAGCGGTGGAGGATTGGCCGCGCCGCTCACGCCCGTCGTCGGCGCGGGTGCCGGCGCCGATGCGCCGCCTCCGCCGCACGACGCGAGGCTGATGGCGAGGATAACTGCTGCTGCGGTGACGTTGACGTGACGCATTTGTTCCTCAGTACGCAAACAAGAAAGACGACGAGATGACATGGAGTAAGGCTCCGGTGTAATCGCGCTCTGCGGTTTCGAAGAGCGTCAAACGCGTATTGCGCGAGAGCCGATAGCCGGCACCGGCCGTCACCGATCGTGCAAACGTCGGACCGTTGGTTGCATCCCACCGTGCGAGCGCGAACGCACGGCTGCCGAGCGTTTGTCGCACCTGAAAGAAGGCTCCGCTGGTAACGAGCGCATCGCGGTACACATCGGCCGAGCTGTCGTTGCCGATCTGATAGACGGCGTTGATTTCGGTGTGAGCGTTCACCCAGCCAGCGCCGAAACCGTTGCGCCAGAAGCGGTCGTCGATGTTCGTGAAGTACTGGGTGTTGTTGAAGCCGAGCCCTTCGAGAGGCCGGCTGCCGTCGTAACGATAGGCCGTCAACTGGAAATCGCCGAGATCGCGTTCGATCGTCGCCATCGTGTCGGTGCCGAGGCGTTGCAACCCCGATTGCGTGTCGGCGCCTTTGAGAAACGAGATCGTCCCCGCGAGTTCGCGCGCGGGGTTGCCGATTTCGAGTTCGGTACCCATCTTCGTCTCGAAGAACGTAAAAGGATTGAGGCCCGCCGTTTGACCCCAAATCGCGTACGGCTGCGTCGTCTCGCGGAACGTCTCTGGGTCGAGCGGCAGCGGAAGGGTGAATTGCCCGACGCGGACGACGACCGGCGTTCGGAAGCCGTCCGGGGTCAAGCGCTGGGCGTACCAAGCGTCGCGTACAACGCCGGGGAATCCGCCGTCGACAAGATACGGCTCGAACCAGTAGGAGCCGCGGGAGCCGACCGATCCGCCGGTCAGGAACTCGACTTCGTTGACGATCGTCTTGGGCAAAGGGCCTTTCACGTCGTCGGGATCGGCGGCTCCCGCGCTGGCATAATCCGTTTCAACGCGTACGGCGACCGGGAACGCCGGCTTCGGCGTGATCCCAGGCAAGCGGTACCCATTGGCCAGGAACGCCTCGCCGAACGGCGTGAGGTGTGGGACCTCCGTGTGGCATGCTTGACACGTCAAGCCATATCGGTGAGCGAAGACGGGGATGGCCTCCGCGCGTTGCGCCGTCAGCGTCCCGAACAGCACCAGAAGCATGGCAAAGCCGATAATACGATACACTTAGGCCATCCTAATACAAAATATAGGCATTCCAACGTAGGCTTGCCTAATTATTACTACCGGCTCCCGTTCGTGCCCGATTTTCGGGGATGAGCGACCGGCGAAACCGCCATCCAGAGGGGCCATCCCAACTCTTACGATCTGAGGATGGCGAGGTCTTGTCCATTTCGTGTGAACGGCGCGACGCAACGGCGACGAACGCGTTTTGATCGGCGGTGCCGGTAGGTAGCCCGCCGGTCAAGATAGAGTGAAAGTGAAACTCATTCTCAATTAATTGAGTTGGGGGTGGTATGACCTCCCCGCGCAAGCTGCCGGACAACTATCGGTTCGTCCAGGAGTTGATCCACGAGCACGGCGCCGGCACGCATCTGACGCCCAGCGACCTGCTTGCTCTGGCGCGCCTTCGCCGGCCGCGTTTTGGCTACGCGACCCTCTACCGGGCGCTCGGCCGGCTACGCGATCTGGGCTTGATCGCGGAGGTCAGCCTTCCCGGCGCCGATGCCGCGGCCTACGAAGCCGTCGCCCCCGAGCACGCCCACTTCCGCTGCGCCCGGTGCGGGCTGATCGCGGACGTGCCGTTCGCCCTTCCGCCGGCCACGCTCCGCGAAATCGCCGACCGGGAACGGATCGATGTCACCGGTGTCGCCATCACCTTCAACGGCGTGTGCACCGATTGCCGCGCACCCTCTCCCATCGCTTCATAGAAAGAAACGCCATGACCACCACCCTTACCCCGTCCGCCAACGACACGATCGTTCGCGGGCTCCACCGCAACCAGGCCAACGCCATGGTGATGTATCAGAACTACAAGAAATATCACTGGCTGACGTACGGCCCGCACTTCCGCGATCTGCACTTGCTTTTCGACGAGCACGCCACGGCCGTGCTGCTCATGGTCGACGAGTTGGCCGAACGCAGCTTGATGGTCGACGGCAGCCCGCTGGTCGATCCGGCCGCCTATCTTCCGACGAGTAGTATCATCGCGTCCAACGGCACGCTGACGATGCACGCGATGATCACCGACGCGCTCGGCAACCATTACACGCAGTTCGCGAGATGCACGCCGATGCCGCCGCTGCGGCCGACGCGAACGACATCGGAACGGCGGACCTCTATACCCGACTCGTGCAAATCCACCAGAAGCAGCGCTGGTTCTTGAAGGAAGTCCTCAAGAGCGGCGACAGCTTGCCGAACTGACGGAGAAAGACATGTCTGAGTCAACCGAATCAAAGTGCCCGGTCCCGCACCGCGCTCGCACACAAGCCGTTGCCGGAGCCCCAACGAACGCTGACTGGTGGCCCAATCAGCTGAACCTGAAGGTCTTGCACCAGCACTCTCCACTGTCCAATCCCATGGGCAAGGCGTTCAACTACGCCCGGGAGTTCAAGAGCCTCGACCTGGATGC
>PLTN01000008.1 GCA_003164495.1 Vulcanimicrobiota bacterium | reverse complement strand
TTCGCTTTTCGCCTTATTTTCGCGCCTAAACGGAGCCTGTACGGGGGTTAGGTGTCGCGCTTGGCGCACCTGACAATGCAATTTGATCGCGGGGCGTGGGAACCGACGTGCCGATCGTTCACGAGATCTACGGCAGGCAGCACGTGCGCCTTGCCAAGATCACGCAGTACGGCGACTACGAAGTCGCCTGGGGAACGATTTTCATGACATGGCATTCACGCCCGGCGCGATCGAGCGCAAGCAGCTCTTCGAGTTGCCGCCGCTCGTTTCGGTGCTCCTTCGTCTCGCTCAAGCCCGTGAAATCAACGGGATGAACGCAATAGACTTCTGCGACTTATCCTTTTAACTACGCCTTAACTACGCCGCCGCCTACCTAGGCTGAGTAAAAACGTTGCTGTCTCACTATATTGACAGGTATCCAGATAGTGATGAAATAACCCCCCGACTTATTCATTACTGCTGCCTGCGGAGTACGTATCAAGCATGCCGGCAACAAATGCCCGCTCGGTCGAGCAAGCGATCGATCTGCTCTTGACGTTTATCGAGACGCCATGCGCGGACGCGTCTCAATTGAAGGCGAAGCTGAATATCAGTCGTCCGACACTCTATCGGCTGCTGAAGACCCTCGAGAATAAGGGGCTCCTTCGCTCAATGGGGCAGCCGCGTGAGTATGAGCTGACGCCGCTCGTCATCGAGCTTGCAAATTCATGGCTCTCACTTGTCGATCCCGCTCGCATCGGCGTCTCGTACTTGCGTGAACTGTTTCGAAAAACGAACGAAACGACTTCGCTCTATGTTATGCGTGACGGTGATAAGCGAGTTTGCGTCTTGCAGTTCCAAGCGAAATCGCTGCTTTCGTGCGGCCCAGAGCTTGGCTACACGGGTCCGCTATACAGTGGTACGACGGGCAAGACCATGTTGGCGTTCCTTCCAAAAGCGGAGATCGACGCGATTCTGCAGTCCGCACCGAATACAATCGTTCGCAACCGGATTCGCAAAACGCTAACAGCGATCAGGCAGAAGTCATTTCATCTCGCTCAAGGGGAGTTAGTTGAAGGCGCAAGTTCGGTCGCTGCTCCCGTATTTGGTACCGGAGGGCGCGTCGTCGCCGCCGTCGTCGTTTCCGTGCCGGATGTGCGTTTGACCAACGAGAGACGCGATCGTTTCGTCGCTGAGGTCTTGGCTACGGCGCAGGCGCTTTCGTCAGCTCTCGGTGCGCACGTGTCGTCCTTAGGAGCTGCGTAGTGCTAACAAAAGAAGATAATGATCTCATCTGCCGGATCGGCCCGGGCACGCCGATGGGCAACGTCTTTCGGCGCTATTGGCACCCCGTGTGTCTGGCGGAGCAGCTGCCGCACAACGATTGCGACCCTCTCGCGCTGAAGCTCCTAGGACAGAATTTCGTCGCGTTTCGTAACACCGAAGGACAACTGGGACTGCTCGACGAGGGATGCATGCATCGCGGTACGTCGCTAGCCCTCGGGCGGGTCGAGCACTGTGGCATCAGGTGCATCTACCACGGCTGGAAGTACGCTGTCGACGGCAGCTTGATGGACGTCCCGAATCATCCGGATCCCGGATACATGCAGCGGCAGCGTGCCCGAGCCTATCCGGTACGTGAAGCAGGCGGCATTGTCTGGGCGTATATCGGTCCAACGGACAAGCAGCTGCCGTTTCCGAATTTTCCCTTCCTCGAACTTCCCGACGAACAGCGCTTCGTTATTCGCGTCAATCTCCACACAAACTACCTCCAAAATCTCGAAGGCGGCCTCGATTCTTCGCACTCGAGCAACTTGCACTCGGATTTTTTTCGCCCCGGGTGGAATACTTCGACAGTAAATAATGCTATGGATGACTCCGCGCCGCGTCTAGAAGTCGAGGACACGGAGTTTGGTTATCACTATGCGGCGTTCCGAAGGGTGACGACCGAAGACGGCAAGGACATTGAAAACGTGCGGATCATGCCGTTCATCCTGCCGAGTTCGAGAATTATCCCCGGGCGCCGGCGTCGCTCGATCGGCGGCGGCACCCAGGGCGTAATCGACTTCTTCATCCTCGAAACGCCAATGGATGACGAAAACACGGCAGCCTACATGGTGCTGTACGGTGACAAAAAAATCGATCGCGAAGGCGCCCTTTTCCAGCTTGGGCTGAGTGACGAGCGCTTCTGGTCCACCGATGACTACACGTATAAAGCGACCGCAGGGAACCGTTGGGGACAGAATCGGTCGGTCATGGATACGAGTTGGACCGGCTTCAGCGGTGGCATCTACATCGAAGACGCGGCCGTGATCGGCTCGATGGGTGCGATTGCCGATCGCAGCGGGGAGCACTTGGTTCCCGGCGATAAGGCCATCATTCGGGCGCGCCGGCTCTTACTGGAAGCCGCAAAAGCCGTCGCCGAGGGTAAGGAGCCCCGCGGCCTATCAACCGACTTCAAAGGCTTGAGCGCCTTCGATGGTGACCTGCCGGCAAACCAAGACTGGCATCAATTGGTGCCCGGACATCGCCATCTCGTAGAGCACTCGTAACGCTCGCGGCGTCATTTCTCGCCGACACCGCTGCGGGTTCCGCGTCGTTACGCCGGAGCACGTCCATAAGGAGACTAACATGAAGGGACCGCGTACGTTCATCGTATCGGTATTGACGCTTTTTGCACTTCTCTTGGGTGGAGAGCCGTTCGCAATCGGGTCCGCACAAGTGACGGACCTGCCGACGATACGGGTAACCGGACCGCCGAATGATGGTTTGACACCCATTTACTACGGCATCCGTTCCGGGCTTTTTCAAAAGGCCGGTCTCAACGTCGAGTTGACGCCTGCGAACAGCGGCGTGGTAGCTGCGGCTGCAGTCATCGGGGGATCGGCCGATGTCGCGTACATCAACATGCTCTCGCTGTCCCAGTCCCATCTGCGCGGCGTCCCGTTGGAGATCGTGGCTGCCGGTTCGCTCTATCTTTCAAACAAGCCCAACGCGGGAATGGCCGTTCTCAAAGACTCTCCCATACGAACCGCAAAAGACCTCGACGGGAAAACGCTCGCTTCCGGTTCCGTAAAAGATCTCAACGCAGCGGGGATGCTCGCCTGGATCGACCAGAACGGCGGTGACTCTCACACGGTAAAGGTTATCGAGCTGCCGACCTCTGCGGCCATGCTGGCCGCACTCGAAGAACGCCGGATCGACGCGGCGGCCGTTATCGAACCGGGACTCGCACAAATGCTAAAAGCGGGTGACACGCGAGTTCTTGCCCACCATTATGATGCTCTTGCAAAACGCTTCGAGCAGACAGCATTTGTGTCGATGCCGGCGTTTGTCGATAGCAACCGAGCCCTCATGCAGCGTTTCGCCGCAGCGTTGCGCCAGTCTGTCATCTACGTTAACGCTCACCCGGCGCAGACCGTCGATATCCTCTCGTCTTACACCGGAGCGACACCGGAAGAGGTCGCGCAGAGCGTCCGAATTATCACTGCAGAAACGGTAGATGTCCGAGACCTTCAGCCTCTCATCGACGTGGCTGCCAAATATGGACTGATCGACCATTCGTTTCCAGCCTCTGAGTTAATCAGTCCGACCGCCCTGAAAAGCGGAAGGTAGCCCGGCGATTCCTCGCGTCTCTG
>PLTN01000165.1:14984-111459 GCA_003164495.1 Vulcanimicrobiota bacterium | reverse complement strand
TCGGCGCGATCCTCACGGCCGAACTCGCTTTCGGCCTTCCGAACGTCGTCGACTTTTTGATCTACTTCGGCAGCATCGTCGCCGGCGCGGCGTACGTGCTCTCGAGCGACAAGATTCTCAAACCGTTCCAGCGCGCGCGCCTGTTGGTGTTTCTCAACCCGAAGCTCGACCCGCAGGGCGTCGGCTACAACCTCAACCAGTCGAAGATCGCCGTCGGCAGCGGCGAGCTCTTCGGCAAGGGCCTCTATCACGGCACCCAGACGCAATTGAATTTCGTGCCGGAGAACTCGCGCGATTTCATCTTCACCGCGGTCGGTGAGGAGACGGGCTTCCTCGGCTCGCTGGCGCTGATCGTGCTGGCGGTGCTGCTCGTCGGCAGCGCGATGCGCGCGGTCTTCTCGGCGCAAGACCGGTTCGGGCTCTTGCTCAGCGTCGGTCTCGTGACGATGCTCGCGTTCCACATGATCGTGAACATCGGCATGACGATCGGCATCATGCCCGTGACAGGCATCCCGCTGCCGTTCATGTCGTACGGCGGCAGCGCCCTGATCACGAACTTCCTCGCCGTCGGCATCCTGATCAACGTTGCCCTGCAAAAAGACCGGCTCGTCTTCGGCGACGCCCGAGCCCGCGTGGAAGCAGCGTAGCGCCGCGGCAGTAACCCGCTTATAACCGCGGGGAGCGATACTTTCGTCACGGTTTCACGTTGGCGAAAGGGATACAGCGATCATGTTCGGGGACTGGCGGCAGGTTACCCTACGAAGAACATCGCTTTCGCGATCGTGACGCGCGCCTAGGGCGCGGTCACGGTCCCGCCGAGGGTGCGTTGGACGAAGCGGAACGCGTCGTCGGCGGCCATTGGCCGGCCGAACAGATAGCCCTGGACCAGGCTGCAGCCGAGATCGGCGATCATCTCGCGCTGTTCGATGGTTTCGATACCTTCGGCAATCACTTCGGCGTTGAGGCCGCGTGCGAGCGCGATGATGCCGGCGACGATCGGTACTTTGGCCGGATCGTTGGCCGCCGAGATGACGAACGAGCGGTCGATCTTGATCGCGTCGACTTGAAAATCGTTGAGGTGCCGCAGCGATGAATAGCCGGTGCCGAAATCGTCGAGGCACACGCGCACGCCGAGCGCGTGCAGATCGGCCAGAAACCGGCCGGCGGTGTCGATCGAATCGATCGCGGCCGTCTCGGTCATTTCGATGACGAGCGTTTGCGACGGAATGTCCCACTTTTCCATTGCATCGGCGATCGACGCGTACGTTCCGACGTGCGCGGCTTCCATCGGCGAGATGTTGAAGTGCACCGAGAGCGTGTCGAGCGCGAGCCCGTCGGCGCGCCAGGCCGCGAGATGGCGGCAGACTTCGTGCACGACGCGCCGTCCTAGCGGCACGATCAGCCGGGCTTCCTGCGCGACGTCGACGAGCAGCGCTGCGTCGATCTCACCGCGAACCGGATGCTCCCAGCGCACCAGCGCTTCGAAGCCGTGGCAGGTGCGATCGTCTAGCGAGAGGATCGGCTGAAACACGACGCGCGGTCCGCTGTCACGCGCAAGCGCGATGCGCAAGTCGGCGGCCAGTTCGGCCCGGTCGACGATCTTCGCGCGCAGTGCATCGTCGAACTCCACCACGCGATCGCCGCCGTCTTCCTTGGCGCGGTACATCGCGATGTCCGCGTCGCGCAAGACGCTGTCGACCGTTTCGTGGAGCGCGTCGAGCGCTACGACGCCGACGCTTGCGGCGAGCCGGTGTTCGAGGCCCTCGACGTGGATCGGATCGATGAACGCCGAGCAGATCGCTTCACCGACCTCGATTGCATGCGATGAATCGGGATCGAACTGGTGCACGAGCACCGCGAACTCATCGCCGCCGACGCGGGCGAGCAGATCGTCCGGCGGGACGGCGTCGCGTAACCGCTTCGCTGCCGCGACCAGAAACTCGTCGCCGGCCTGATGGCCGTAGCGGTCGTTGACTTCCTTGAAGTAATCGAAGTCGATCGAGAGCACCCAGCGCATGCGGTCGGTGACGGGCGTCCACTCCGCCGCCGCTTTCGCGGCAGCTTGCGTGAACGCGCGCCGGTTCGGCAACCCGGTTAGCGCGTCGTGAAGCGCTTGGTGCTGGAACGCGGTGCGCGTCTTGCGCGCGCGTATCTGCGAGCGCACCATCAGGAAGGAGAGGAGCACGAACACGAGGATCGTTGCTCCGATCAGACCGACGATCACCGCGATGTCGCGCTGCGCGCGGTTCTCGGCCTGCACGAGTCGCGCGTCGAGCAACGGCAAAAGGGTGGACTCGAGCTGCTGGAGTTTGGCCGAGGCGTCGGCTGCGGGGAACAGGAGGATCGCCCGCTGCTCCGGCGCGTCGCCGCGCGCGATGTGGATGCCGAGCAAGTCGAAGAAGAGGCTCGCCGACGACCGGGCCGCGCCGAATTCCGCGCGTGCTTGCGGCGGCAAGTCGGTCAGCGACGACGTGTCGAGCGCAACATTGGTCGCCGAGCGGGCATNNGCGGCGGCGGAGAGCATGCTCGCAAGGCGCTCGAATTGCGCGTTCGCGCCCGGCAGGAACAGGAGCGATTCTTCGGCCAGGAACCGGTCGGCGTTGGCGGTCGTGCCGCGCATCTCGGAATTGGAGCCGATCCGGATATAGGCCTCACGCACCGCTTCGTGGGTCGCCCGTAGGAGCGCCGGGCTCGGCGGGAGCGTGCCGAGGGCGTTCCAGGCACGGAGCAAGGGCGCGATTTGGTTGTGCGGCAGGCTCGTACGGCCGGCCATGGCCCGCGTGTCCGCGTCGGCCTGGGCCAGGGCGGCGCGGAAGGCGGCGATTTGCGCGCGGCTCGCCGCGGGTCCGTCGCTCGGCTGGTAAGCGTCGAGGGCGGTCGATACGTCGTCGAGCCGCTCCACCAGGCGCACGGACCCGCGGCTCGCCTTTAACGACCTGATTTCCCCGGAACGGATACCGATCTGGACCGACCCGGCATAAAGCAGGGACGCGAGCACGACAATACCGACCGCGATCAAACGTAGCGCGAGGGTCACGGTGGCCGGATTCGTCGGGCCCGCACTCCCGCCTGTAGAGGGAGCGAGGAGCACCTCTTCCCCCTCTCGAACGTACCACCAGCGAAATCAGCTCGCCTCGTGATCGTGTCCCCGAAGGGTGGACGCTGGATCGGTAGGGCGTTTCGGAACAGTTTCTTACCCAATTTGGGTCGCAGCCGCAGCCGGCGATACCCGCTCGATGACGCAAAATTCAGTACGTCGTCGCGATGCGTGTCGTAGGACGGTCGCACCCGGGAGACACACAACTTGTCGACCGACCTTCTCATTTCGAGCGATCCGTGGGAGAACCGCGTCGCCATCCTCGAGGATGGGAAACTCTCAGAGTACTACATCGAACGTGACGAACGCGTCATCGGCTCGATCTACAAGGGCAAGGTTCAAAACGTCTTGCCCGGCATGGGGGCGAGCTTCGTCGATATCGGGCTGGGGCGCAACGCGTTCCTCTACGTCGACGACATCAACAAAACGCCGCTGAACATCGGCGACGTTGAGATCACCGGCGGCCGCAGCGGCTGGACCATCAACGAAAAGGTCAGCAAGGGCGACGACGTCCTGGTGCAGATCGTCAAGGAGCCGCGCGGCCTCAAGGGGGCGCGCGTCTCGACCAACATCTCGCTGCCCGGACGCTACCTGATCCTGATGCCCACCGGGAAGTACTCCGGCGTCTCGCGCAAGATCGAGTCGGCCGATGAACGCAACCGTCTCAAAACCGTGATGAAAGCCATTCGGCCCGAAGGCATGGCGACGGTCGTACGCACGGCCGCGGGCGGCGTTTCCAATGCCGAGCTGATCGCCGATCTGGGCGTGCTGATTCGCATGTGGCACGGCATCCTCGAGAACTACAAGTCCGCACCGACGCCGTCGCTGCTGCACAAAGACATGAACCTCGTCTATAAAGCGGCGCGCGATTTCATCACGCCCGAAGTAGCGAATGTTTGGATCGACGATCCCGAAGAAGCCGAACGCGTACGCGATTTCATGCGTCTGCTCGGACCGCAGTACGTCGAGCGCATCAAGCCGTATCCGAAGGGCGCGCAGCTCTTTGCCGACTTCAAAATCGACGAAGAAGTAGCGAAGTTGATGAAGCCGACGGCGAAGCTGCCCTCGGGCGGATCGATCGTCATCGAGACGACCGAAGCGCTGACGGTCATCGACGTGAACTCCGGGAAATTCACCGGCGGCAAGAACCTCGACGACACGATCGTCAAGACGAATATCGAAGCAGCGGCTGAGATCGCGCGCCAAGTGCGCCTGCGTGACATCGGCGGCATCATCGTGTGCGACTTCATCGACATGTCGTCGGAGAGCGATCGCAACAAGGTCATCAAGAGCCTCGAAGACGGTTTGAAGAAAGACCGCACGCGCTCGACGATCCAGTCGTTCTCGCCGCTGGGCTTACTCGAATTCACGCGCAAGCGCGTCGGCAAGGATCTCGCCGGACAACTGCGTTCGACGTGTCCGATGTGCACGGGTCTGGGCAGCGTGATGTCGCCGGAATCGGTGACGATCTCGACGTTCCGTCAGATCGCGCACCATCAGAACGGCCACGCCGAGCACGTGCACGTCTCCGCGTCGCCGCAAGTCGCCGCGCAGATCGAGTTCTGGTACGAAGAAGAGCTCCGCGTTCTGAGCGAACGCGTCAAGACGCCGATCGACGTGCGCGTCGATCCGGTCGTGCATCCCGAATCGCCGCTCGTCGTTTGGGGCGGCGGCTTGCCCGAACTCCCGCCGGTTCGCGTCGGCGACGAATTTGAAGTCGAGTTGCTCGCCACGCGCCTGCCGACCGTGACGTCGGCTGCAGCGGTCGTCAACGGCCGCCTGATTGAGGTCGAGAACGCCGCCAACGCCGCCGGTAATGCGATCAAGATTCGCATCATCGACGTCGACGGTGCCGACATTCTCGCCGAGCCGCGTTTCCCGGTTGGCTCCGCCCCGTCGGCGATCGCCGGCGACGGCAAGAAACGCCGCCGTCGCGGTGGCCGCGGACGCAAACCCCTCACGGCAGCCGAGCAGCAAGAAGAACTGCGCGAGTTGGCCGAGGAAGCCGCCAAGGGGCTGGGCGCACGCCCGGTCCCGGTCATCGGCATCTCGACGACCGAAGAAGCCGTCGCCGAAGAGCACGTTGCGCGCAACGAGGGCTCGCCCAAGAACGTCACGCCGGCCGCCTCGTCCGACGTCGAAGACCTGCTCGCCGATGCACTCGACGCACCGAGCGCGCATCCGCCGCGCGGCCGTGGCGGCCGCGGTGGCCGTGGCAACGGTCCGGCACCCTCGGGCCCGCCCGCGGCACGTCAACCGGCGCCGACCGCATTCCGTCCGGCCGCATCCGCCGCCCCGAGCGGCCTCGCGCCGCTGCCCGGTGAGTCGCTCTCGGGCGCCCTCGTCGGGAAGCTGCCGGGCGAAACGCTCTCCGGCGATCGCGTGAACGAACTCCTCGCCCCGCCGCCCCAAGCCCCGCGCGAACGCCATTCGGCGCCCGCGCAGCCGGCCGCGGCAGCAGCCCCGGCGTACGCCGTGCCCGATACCGAAGACGGCGATGCGGCCGAGGCGGGCGATCAGCCCGATCGCAAACGCCGTCGCCGCCGCCGTCGCGGTCGGGGTGGCAATGGTGCCGCCGCCGGTATCCCCGGCGCAGCTCCGGCGGCCACGGGCGACTATCTCGCTCCGGAAGATGAAGATGAATCGGACGAGCCGATTGCCTCGGCCTCGGCGCCGTCGGCGGGCGTTCCCGAAACGGTCGTCGAGCACGACGGGCGCAAGCGCCGGCGCCGTCGCCGCCGCCGTCGTGGCGGCAGCGGAGCCGCTGCCGCGAACGGGGTGCTCGGCCAACCCGGGACGTTGCCCGACCGCCACATCATCCGCGTCGATGGTGAGGGCGGAGCGCAGCCGACCGGTGAAAACTCGCCGCCGCCCCCCAGCCGCGCACTCGCGCCGTGGAATCGTCCGAAAAAGGGCGAGATCGCGGTCGAAGCACCGCCGCCGAGCCTCAAGGTTCCGCGCGAAGAGGTCCGCGTTACCGCTCCGTCACGCCGCCGCGCTCCCGCGCGTCCGGCTGCCGGCCGCGTCGCGCCGATCGAATCGGTGGAGATGAAAGCACTGCCGGCACCGGCGACGCGCAAGAAGGCCTCCGCTACCGCGGGCGCTGCGAAGAAAACCAGCACGCGCAGCACGGCGGCGAAGAAAACCGCCGCCCCGAAGGCCGCTGCCCCGAAGGCCGTTGCCCCGAAGGCCGTTGCAAAGAAGAGCGTTGCAAAGAAGAGCGTTGCGAAGAAAAGCACCGCTGTGAAGAGCACGGCTGCCGCGAAGAAGACACCTGCGCGCAAGGCTGCGAGCGCGAAGAAGACGGTCCGCAAAAAGACCTAGCCCACATGCTCCAGGTGTTCGTCGATTTCGACGGCACGATCACCGATGTCGATACGTTCGACGCGTTGGTCCGTGCCGTCGCCGGCGACGCGGCGTGGAACGCGATCGACGAGCCGTTGCTCGCCGGGGAGATCACGCTGCGTGAGGCGCTCGCGCGCCAAGCCGCGGCGATCCGTCTCTCGCGCGCCGAAACGCTCGAGTTCATGCTCGTGCACGCGCAGGTCGATCCCACGTTCGCCGCATTCGTTGCGACGGTACGCGCGCACGGCGGCGAGATCCGGGTCGTATCGAGCGGCATCGCGACGGTGATTCACGACGCGCTGGCGCGGGCGAGCGTCGAGGTCGAAGTTATCGCCAACGACGTCGACTTCGCACCCACGGGCTGGACGATGTCGTTCGTCGATCCCTCCGACAACGGCCACGACAAGGCCGCCAACGTGCGCGCAGCCAAGGCGCGCGGCGACCGCACGGTCTACGTCGGCGATGGTATCAGCGACTTCGCCGCAGCACTCGACGCCGATGAACGTTTCGCAAAAAAAGGCCGCGCGCTCGAAGCCTATTGTCAAGCGCGCGGCGTTGTATGCGAGTCGTTCGAATCGTTCAGCCAGATCCAGATGAGACTATTTTCAGCGTAAGTGGGCGGCTTGGGCGAAGCCCAAACGCAACGGATTGGGCCGCAGCCCAATCCTAGTGAACCTGCGGCGCCATCGCGGCCGCGGCGGTCGTGTTGCTGCCGGCGAGGCTCGCCATCTTACCCTGGAGGAACGAGATCGCTTTGCTGAGCTGCGGATCGTCATCGGGGTACCCCGGGCGGATCTTCGTGCCCTTCGGGATCTCCGCTTCGATCTGCGGCTGAATGCCGATCGTGTTGATGTCGTGGCCGTTGGGCGTGTAGTAGCGCGCGGTCGTGATCTTCACCGCGGAGCCGTCGCGCAGCGGGAAGATCGTCTGCACCACTCCCTTACCGAACGTCTTCGTGCCGATCAGCGTGCCGACGCCGCTGTCTTCGATCGCCCCGGCGGTGATCTCGGAAGCTGATGCCGTGTAGGCGTTGACGAGCACGGCAAGCGGCCGCGGCGCGACGGCGATGTTCTCGGCGTCGTACTCGGTGCTCTGGCCGGCGCGCGACTTCACGGTCACGATCGGTCCGGTCGGAATGAACTTCGAGCTCACGTCGATGGCCGAGTTGAGATAGCCGCCGCCGTTGTAGCGCAGGTCGAGGACGTAGGCTTTTGCGCCTTGCGCCTGCAGGCGGTTGAGCGCGGCGTTGAGTTCGCTGCCGGTGTTCTGACCGAACACCGAGAGCTGCGCGTAACCGATATCGCCGGGCAGCAGTTTGGCAAATACGCTCGGCGGTTTGATCGTATCGCGGGTGATCGTTACCGGATCGATCGGCGCGTCCGCGCGGATGATCGCGAGTTTGACCTTCGTTCCCGGATCGCCGCGCAGCAGCTTCTGAATGCGCGATTGCTGCAGGTCGAGCGGCGCGCCGGAGATGATATCTTTCACCGCTTTGTCGTCGATCGCGCTGATCTCGTCATCGGGACGCAAGCCGCCCCTGTCGGAGGGACCGTCGATGATCACGTTCTCGACGCGGATGTTCTTCGTCGTGTCGTCGATCGAATACGTCAGGCCCACGCCGCCGAATGACGTGCCGTCGAGGCCTTCGTTCAATTCGGCGAATGACTTGGGATCGAGAAAGACCGTGTAGCGATCCTTGACCGAACCGATCACGCCCGAAATCGCCGCGTAGGCGATCTTCGTCGTCGAAATCTTGCTGCCGTATTGCGCCACCGCTTCGCCGACTTCGTGCTGCAATTCGCGCACGTTGTTGACGTCGTCCGCCGATGCGTGCGGCTCGCTGATCTTCGGGTCCTTGATGCCTTCGGTCTTCAGCAGCGCGACGATACCGGTGTGCTCGCCGTTGAGCACGTTCTGCGAATCGACTTTCTGGTAGAAGTCTTGCGTCAAGTACATGTAGGACGCCGTCAACTCGTCGGCTTGCTGCTGCGAGACGGCGGCGGCCGCGGACGCAGAGGGGACATGTACGAGCATGGCGGCAAGCCCGAGGGCGAGGGCGGCTGCGAAGTAGCGCTTCATTGCTGGTCTTTCTGGCGAAGGATGGCTTTGGCTTCAGCGAGCTGTTTATCGGCCGGTGTATCGATTATCGGCAGATCGACCCGTTGATCCAGGACGACGTCCGGAACGATGCCTTTGTGCTGGATATCACGGCCGGCCGGGGTAACGTAGCGAGCGGTCGTAATCTTGAGCGCGCCCACCGGAAGCGAGTACAGACTTTGTACCACGCCCTTGCCGAACGTTTTGGTGCCGACAAGTGTGGCGAGATGGTCGTCTTGCAGGGCGCCGGCGGTGATCTCGGATGCGCTGGCGGTATATTTGTTCACCAAGATCACCAGCGGCAGCGGGTCGATGGCGCGCCCGGTCGCCGAGCGGATCTCGCGATGTCCGGCGCGGTCGATCGTCGCGACGATCGTACCTTGATGGATCACGAGGCTCGAGATGTCGACGGCTGCATCGAGCAAGCCGCCGCCGTTGTTACGCAGGTCGAGGATGTAGCCTTTGACGCCCTGCTTCTTCGCGGCCTCGAACGCGTCGCGCACTTCGTCGGCTGAGGTCTGGCCGAAATCGCTCAGCCGCACGTAGCTGAAGCCGTTTTCGATCTTGGCGCGCACCGACGGAACGTGAACGACATCGCGCGTTACGCGAATGGTGGCGATCGAGTTGTCGGAGTGATGTTTCACGCGCAGCGCAACAACGCTGCCGCGCGGACCGCGGATGAGGCGCTCGACATCGTCGAGCGGCAAGCCGGTGGTGCTCTGATTGTTGACCGCGACGATCGCATCACCGGTGCGCACGCCGGCGCGAATCGCGGGATTCCCCTCGATCGGATCGACGAGGATCGCGCCGGTCTTGGGATCCTTGCCGATGTACACGCCGATGCCGCCGAAGTTGCCGCCCTTGAGTTCTTCATCGAGCGCGCGAATGGCATCGGCGTTCAGATAGGTCGTGTACGGATCGCCGAGGCCGCCGAGAATGCCGCTCAGCGCGGCATCGGTGACTTGGGACTTGCTGCCGACGCCCGGATAGTGCGCGTTGACATTGTCGACGGCGCCTTCTATCAGCGCGAGATCGTGCAGCGACGAACCGGTCGCATGGCCGGGCGTGAGCGGACCCTTGCCGGCGGTCGCCGGGCGCTTGACGCAATCGGTGATCAAGCAGTTGAGGGCCTTGGTCTCACCGTCGACCATCAGCTGCGGATTCACGGGTTCGTAGAAGCTGTGTTCGACCTGCTCGTAGGCGGTTTCGATCACGCGCTTATCGGGATCGCCGGAGCCGAGCAACCCGTTGAGGTCGAGGTCGGCAACCGGGCGGTCGGTAACGACCGAGGTATCGGCGGCGGCACGGCCGACGTACGCCGCTCCGCCTAGGGCGGAGAGCGCGACGATTGCCACAGCGAGTAAGAGGCGGATACGGGCTGGCATCAAGTCCCTGTTTTTAGAGTGGTCTACTCAGTAACCGGAATTCTACCCGAAGCGTTCCCGCCGGAAGCACCTGGGAGATAAGTTTACCGCCAAAACCTTAAGCCGTCGTCAGATTGATGGACGAAATAACGCCCGCTTCATATACCGTTCGCTTAACGCAGGAACGACATGGGGTCGACGGGGTGGCCGTCCTGCATCACCTGGAAGTGGACGTGCGGACCTGTTGCGTCGCCGGTCATCCCAACCGCGCCGATGGCTTGTCCGCGCTGGACGTCCTGGCCGACCCCCACGAAGATCTGTGACATGTGGCAGTAGATGGTCGAGAGGCCGCCATGATGGTCGAGCGCGACCATCTTGCCGCAGTCGCCCTGGTAGCCCGCCACGATCACGCGGCCGTCGGCGGCCGCAGCGATCGTGGTTCCTTGCGCCGCGGCGATATCGATCCCGGCGTGGAGGATCGGGCGGCCGTACACCGGGTGCATGCGCATGCCGAATGGTGAGGTGATCGGGCCGGAAACTGGCCACATCAACTGTCCGGGCGCGCCCGGTTCGGGCGGCAGCGAAACCCCGGCCAACTGCGCGGCCCGGCGCTCGGCCGCTCGGCGCGCGTCTTCTTCTTGCTGCTTTTCGCGGACCAGCGCCTCGAGCGCCGCTTCGGCCGCGGCCGAGGTGTCTTCCAGCTCGCCGACTTCGACCGCAACGTTTTGCTTTTCGCTCTGCGCGACGGCGAGCAGATTCTGACGCTGCTGCGCGAGCGCGGAGAGCGCGACTTGCTGCTGCTGGGCCGCGGCTTGCGCGTTGCGCAGCGTCGTTTCGTCGCCCATGAGCCCGGTTTGAATCGCCTCTACGTGTTCGGCGTCGGCGCGGCGGGCGCGGATCGTCGTTTCGTTGGCCTTTACGACGAAGGCGACGTCGTTCCAGCGCTCGAGAAAGTCGCCGAAGGACTTCGCTTCGAGCAAGACCGCGAGGTAGCCCAGGTCGCCGTATTCGTATGCTTGGATCAGGCGTCGCTTGAGGGCATCGTTGTGGCGCGCCAGTGTCTTTTGGGCGGCGTCGAGCTGCACGTGGTTCCACGCCAGGCTCGCTTCGGTCGTGTGCATCTTCGCGTCGAGGAACGCGATCTGTCCCTGCACCGATGAAATGTTCCGGTTCGCGATCGCGAGTTGTTCGGCGATCGTGCCGACCTTCGCCGCCGCCGCGTCGAGGTCGCTCTTCTTCGCGTTGAGCTGCAGATGCACGTCGTGCAGTTTAGCTTGCTGGGCTTGGATCTTGGCATCCAGCGCGTTCGTTTTCGCGCCGGCGAATCCGGGGGCGAGAGCGATCGCCGCGAGGGCGAAGATCAGTGCCGCGCTGCGGACGTTCACCGCTTGCGCTTGTCCATCGCGACGAACGACCCGGTCTGCCGTTTGGCGAACGATTTCAGTTCGGCCGCGACTTCGCCGATGCTCTGATAACTCGTGATGCGCGGCGACTGCGTGACGATCGCGAGCGAGAGCGACATCAGCGGAAAGCGCACGTTGTTGCCGCGGCGGTCCTTGGCGGCGATCCAGCCCTTGGCGCGATCGGCCGGGGTGTAGAGCGCCGGTACGTCGCGGTCGAACGTGTCGGCAACGGTGCGCGCCAGGTTCTCGGCGCGTTGCGGGCTCGTGACGATGATGAAGTCGTCGCCGCCGATGTGGCCGAGAAAGTCGCTCTCGACGCCGATGCGTTTGATCGTGTCGCTCATCGTGGTGGAGACGAGACGGATCGCATCGTCGCCGCGCACGAAACCGTAGTGGTCGTTGAACGCTTTGAAGTTGTCGAGGTCGGCGTAGATCACCGCCCACGGTTCGCGGGCTTCGAAGCGCCGGCGCACTTCGTGTTCGATCGCGATGTTGCCGGGCAAGCGCGTCAGCGGCTGGAGCGATGAGTCGACGTTGGCGCGGCGCACTTTGGCGCGTACGCGCGCGAGCATCTCTTGCGGCGAAAACGGCTTGGCGATGAAATCATCGGCGCCGGCTTCGAGGCTCTTCACCGGCTCCGTGGTGTCGGTGCCGCCGCTGGTCAGCACGATCACCGGAATGTGCGACGCGGTCGCGTGGCGGCGAATGCGGCCGAGCGTCGCGTACCCGTCCATCAGCGGCATCACGACGTCGAGCACGACGACGTCGGGAACGCGGTCGTCCAACAGCGCGAGCGCCGATGGGCCGTCGGGTGCGCTGATCACGTCGAAGCCGCCGAGTTCGAGGTTCGTGCTGATGATCTCACGCAGGATCTTGTCGTCGTCGACCACCAGCACGGTTGGCCGATGGGCCTCAGACGCGAACGCTTGGGTCATGCACGCAAGTATCGGCCGACCGAGAACCAGGACGAGATCAGCCCCACCACGGCGCCGACGAGCAGCAATTCACCGGCGAGCCGCAGCTCGTCGACGTGGAACGGCACGAATTGCAGCGTCGCCTCGATCTTCGGGACGATCTGCATTTGCGCCAGCGCCAGCACGGCGATTGCGATGACGGCTCCGATAACGCCCGCAATGACGCCTTCGGCGATGAACGGCATGCGGATGTACATGTTCGTGGCGCCGACGAGCTGCATGATGGCGATCTCGCGCCGGCGCGCGAACACGGTGAGGCGGATCGTGTTCGCGATGATGATCGCGGCGGTCAATACGAGGAGCGCGATCATGGCGAGGCCGATCCGGCCGATCACGTCGGCGGCCTTGAGCAATTTCGTCACGGTGTCGGCGGCGTAGTCGACCTTCGCGACGTGCGGCAGCTTCGTGATCGTGGCGGCGACCGCGGGTACGTCGTCGGCGTTGCGCACCGCCACGCGAAAGGCGTTCGGCAGCGGATTTGCCGTCAACAGCGAGGTGTCGAAGTCGCGGCCCAGGCGTTCGCGCATCTCTCGCAAGCCTTGATCGCGCGGAACGTAGCGGGCGGAGGAGATGCGTTCGTCGGCCGCCAGCGTCGCGGCCAGCGCCTTGGCTTGATCGTCGGTCGCGTTGTCGTCCAGATAGACGGCGATCTCGATTTGTTTGAGGATGCCCTGCCCGAACGTCGCGAGCGTGTCGCGAACGTAGAGGAAGCTGCCGAGCATTACGATCGTCACGGCCACGGTGCCGATTGCCGTGAGCTGCATCGCCGCGTTGCGGGTGAAGTTCGCGAAAACCTCACCCAGAAAGAACTGGACTCTGCCCCAATCCACGAAAGTAATAGCCTCGCTCGTCGTCGTGCAGGATGCGCCCGTTTTCGAGCCGGACGACGCGACGCCGCATCCGGTCGACGACCGCTTGATTGTGGGTCGCGACCAGTACGGTCGTGCCCTTGAGGTTGATGCGCTGGAGCAATTCGATGATTTCGGTGGTGTTGGACGGATCGAGATTCCCGGTCGGTTCGTCGCAGAGCAAGATCTTGGGGTTGTTGACCAGGGCGCGGGCGATTGCGGCCCGCTGCTGTTCGCCGCCTGAGAGTTCGCTCGGCAACATCCGGCTCTTGTGCGAGAGGCCGACGAGATCGAGCACGCGCGGCACCTGCCGCATGACGTCCTTCGATCGGGCGCCCGTCACTTGCAGCGCGAAGGCCACGTTTTCCCAGACCGTCTTGTGCGTGAGCAGTTTGAAGTCTTGGAAGACGACGCCGATGTTCCGCCGCAATGCCGCGACTTTGCCGCGCCGCAGTTTGTCGACGCGAATGCCGTCGACGATGACCTCGCCCGAATCCGGGATCGCCTCGCGGTACAGTAATTTCAGGAGACTGGATTTACCCGTCCCCGAATGACCGACGAGGAAGACGAAATCCGCCTTCCCGATCTCCAGATCGATGTCGTCCAGTGCGCGCGTACCGTTTGGATAGGTCAGCGTTACACCGCGAAGTTCGATCACGTGCTATCCACCTCGCACCTAGAAGAGGAGTTTTTCCGAACGTCATTCCTACATACCTGCGAAGAATGAATTTCGACCTGAGCGACGAGCAAAAGGCGATACAAGCGCTGTGCCGTGACTTCGCGCGTGAGGTCGTCGCGCCCGCCGCCGAAGAGCTCGATCGCGAGGCCCGCTTCCCCTACGACATCGTGACCAAGATGGCCGAACTCGGCCTTTTCGGGCTGCCGTTTCCTGAAAAGTACGGCGGAGCCGGCGCGGACACGATCAGTTACGCCTTAGCTGTGATGGAGCTGGCACGCGCCGACGCGTCGGTCGCGATCACGCTCGCGGCGCACGTCTCGCTGGGTGCATCGCCGTTCTATCTCTTCGGGACCGAGGCGCAGAAGCAGCAGTATCTCGTCCCGCTCGCACGCGGCGAGAAGCTCTGGGCGTTCGGCTTGACCGAACCCAACGCGGGCTCCGACGCCGGCGCCACGCAGACGCGGGCCGAGCTGCGCGACGGCCGCTGGATCATTAACGGGACCAAGGCGTTCATCACCAACTCCGGTACCGACATCACCGGCGGGACCACGATCACGGCGGTCACGGGCACCGACGAGCGCGGGCGCAGCGAGATCTCCAACCTGATCGTGCCCCAGGACACACCCGGCTTCACCCGCTCCAAGACGTACCGGAAGATGGGCTGGCGCGCATCGGATACGCGCGAGCTTTCCTTCGCCGATGCCGCCGTCCCCGAAGAGAACCTGCTGGGCAAGCGGGGCGCGGGACTCAAGCAGTTCCTCACGATCCTCGACGGCGGGCGGATCTCGGTCGCCGCGCTTTCGATCGGCCTCGCCATGGGCGCGTTCGATGAAGCCTTCCGCTACGCGCAAGAGCGGCGGCAGTTCGGTCAGGCGATCTCCAAGTTCCAGGCCATCCAGTTCAAGTTGGCCGACATGAAGATGGAGATCGAGCACGCGCAACTGATGATCCTCAAGGCGGCGTGGGAGAAAGACGAAGGGCGCGATTTCGCCCTGAACGCAAGCCTGGCCAAACTGTACGCGGGCGAGGTCTCGCGGCGCGTCGTGAACGAAGCCGTGCAAATTCACGGCGGCTACGGCTTCATGGATGAATATCCGGTGTCGCGGATGTATCGTGATCAGAAGATCAACGAGATCGGCGAGGGGACGAACGAAGTCCAGCGGCTCGTGATCGCGCGCTTGATGGGATTGTAGGCAACATGCACGATCGTCGTACGTTTCTGGCCGGAGTCGCCGCGGCGGGCGCGGTGCTCGGCGCCGCGCCGCTCGCGGCCGCGGCGACGCCGCTGCGCCGCATCGACATGCACCACCACTTCTTGCCGCACCAGTACATGGTCGACGAGTCCAAACGGTTCGGCGAGGAACACGGCAATTCGGCCGAATCGCAATGGACGCCGGAGGCCGCCATCGACGCCTGCGACCGGGCCGGCGTCGACTTCGCCATCGCGTCGATCAGCACGCCGGGCGTGTGGTACGGCGACGTTGCGCTGGGCCGAAAACTCGCGCGACAGTGGAACGAAGCGGCGGCGCAAACGGTGCGCGATCATCCCACGCGGTTCGGTTTCTTCGCCCCCGTGCCGTTGCCCGACACCGATGGTTCGCTGGCCGAGATCGACTACGCGTACGGCACGCTGCACGCCGACGGCATCAACCTGCTCTCGAATTTCGCCGGCAAGTGGCTCGGCGATCCGGCGTTCACGCCGGTGATGGAAGAACTCAACCGGCGCAAGGCGCTCGTCTACGTCCATCCGACGTTCGCGCCGTGCTGCACCAACAACATGGTGCCCGGTGTGATCGCGCCGACGATGGAGTTTCCGTTCGACACCGCACGCACGATCATCAGCCTCATCACCAGCGGAACGACGACGCGCTTCCCCGACATCCGCTTCATCTTCTCGCACGGCGGCGGCGCGCTGTTCGGCGTGTATTCGCGCGTGATCGATCTCGGCGATACGCCGGCTTTCCGCGGCAAAGTCCCGGCCGGCGTCGCCGCCGAGCTGCGCAAACTCCACTACGACACCGCCGGCACGAGCGCCAAGACGACGATCCCGGCGCTGCTGAACGTGGTGCCGTCCACGCAACTACTGCTCGGTAGCGATTATCCGCTAGCCGGTCCGCCGCCGACCAACGTCATGGTCGAACAGGCCGTCGAAAGCTTCGAATCCTACCATCCCTCGCCGGCGCTCAAAGCGCAGGTCGAACACGACAACGCCGTTGCGCTCGTGCCGCGGCTCGCCCAAATCCAGCGGGTATCAGCATGAAACAGCTCTTGGTTGCGCTCATCGCGGCGTTCGGAATCGCGAGCGCGGCTCCGGCTTCGGCGCAGTTGCCGGCCGCGAGTGCGGCACCCGACTTTACGGCGCAGGTCGCGCAAGGCGGCACGGTCACGACCTTTTCGCTGAAGGCGGCGCTCGCGCACGGTCCGGTCGTGCTGTACTTCTTCCCGAAAGCGTTTACGAACGGCTGCACGGCGGAAGCGCACGATTTCGCCGATCACATCGGCGACTACCAAAAGCTGGGCGCGATCGTCGTCGGCGTGTCGGGCGACTCGATCGCGACGCAAGTGAAGTTCTCGACGCAAGAGTGCCGGTCGAAGTTTCTGGTTGCGGCGGATCCGGGACTGAAGATCGCATCGTCGTACGATTCGAAGGTCCTCGGGCTCTATGCCAACCGCACCTCGTACGTGATCGCGCCCGACGGCAAGATCGCTTACGCCTATACGAGCCTCGATCCCGACAAGCACGTCGCGAACACGCTGGCCGCGCTGCGCGCGCTCAAGCCGTAACGAGGTCGATGCGGGTGGCGCCGATCCGTTCGGCGACCGCGGCGAGCTCGGGGCTGGCCGTGAAAAGAATCGTCTGCGCGTCGAAGGCGTTGCGCGCGATGATGGGGATGCAGCGCTCGATGCGCGTGTCGTCCCAATAGGCGAACGGATCGTCGAGTAAGAGCGGCGGCAGTTCAAGGCCCTCGGCAAACATGCGCGCCATCGCGATGCGAATGATCAGGTAGACCTGATCGCGGGTGCCCGCCGAGAGCGACTCGAGGTCGACGATCTGGCCCGTTTCCGGCACGCGCGCCTTTACGACGAAGCTCGTCGGGTCGACGCGGATTTCACTATAGCGGCCGCCGGTAACGTTGTGCAGCGCGTCCGCGGCGTAGGTTTCCAAGCGCCGCGCAAAGGCTTGGTGCGCTTCGTGCGTCAGCCGCGAGACGGTCGAGCCGGCCAGGGCGAGCGCACGATCGAACGCGTCGAGCTGGTCGAGCTCGGCACGCAAACGGTCGACGTCCTCTTCGATCGGCGCGAGATCGGGGATCGCGTTCTCACCGAGCTTGAGCTCCACCGTCAGCGAGGCGGTGGCGAGTTCGGCGTCGCGCATCAGACGATCGAGTTCGGAGATCCGGGCGTGCACCTCGTCGCGCAGCGCGCGACCGTAGGTTTCGGCCGGGACGATGCCGGCGGCGGCCAGCGCGTCGCGTTCGCTGACCAGCGCGAACTCGTCGTCGCCGCGCAGGATCTCGCTGCGTTGCAGGGCCAGCATCGCCATGCCGCTATCGGCCCCGTCGCGCTTACGCCGCCGCTGCGCGCGCTCGTTGGCGATCGCGTCGCGTTCGGCGCGTGTTCCGGGCGCGCCGGGAATCAGGGCCTCCGCTACATCGTCGAAGATCGCTGCCGTGCGCCGTTCTTCGGCGCGCAGTTCGGCGGCGCGTTCGTTCGCGCGGTCGGCGCTGGCGCGCATGCGGAGTAATTCCGCCAGCCGCTCGCGCCGGTGAGCGAGATCCTCGATGCTCGCGACCCCGAGCCGGTCGAGCACGGCCGCCACGGTGGCACTGGCGTTGCGCTCGGCGGTCAGCGATTCGTCGGCGATGCGTTGCTTCTGCGCGGCGGCGCGCGCATTCCGAATGCGTTCGCGACTGCGCCAGGCGACGACCGCGAACGCCACCGCGGCAATCGCGGCAAAAACTTCGGTGAACGACCACCAGTGGGCGATGGCCATGCCGAGTGCGAGCACGCCGAACACCGCGCCGACCGTGAGCGCGACGCCGGCCAGCGTGCGCCCGCCGCTGCCTTCGCGCCGTGCCGCGGCCGCTTCATTTGCTGCCGTTGCCGCGGCCGTGCGCGCCGCCGTAGCTGCATCCGCGGCATCGTGCAGTGCCTGGAATTCGACATCGTCGATCGTGCCGGCGTCGGCGCGGCGAGCCGCGAGTTCGCTGCGTTCGACGAGGGTCAGCTGCCGCAGCTCGGCTTCGCTCTCGGCCGACGACGCGGCGCTCTCGGCCGAACGCCAGGCGTAGAACGCCGCATCGAGCTCGCCGATCCGGTCGGCCGGAAATTCCGCGACGTCGTCGTACTGCGCGCGCTCGGCTTGGAGCGCGGCGAGGTCGTCGCGATAGACGCGCAATTGTTCGAGGCGCGAACGCAGCTCCGCCGCCTGCAAGGCTTTGAGCTCGCGTTCCGCACCCGCCCGCCGTTCGGCCAGGCGATCGCGTTCGGCCACGTTGGCTGCGCGCCGCTCGCGCAGTTGCGCCAGCGCGTCGCGGCGATTGCGCGCGCCCTCCGCTTCGGACGTGCGCTTCGCCAGCGCTTCGCGCAACGTCTTGAGCGGGTTGTTCACAGTCGAACGCGGCGTGCCGACGTGCGCTTTGCGCGCATCTTCGAGCCGCTTCACGGCGCCGAGGGCAGCGTCTTCCTTCGGCCCGCCGTCGAGCGCGCGCGCGAGGGCGGTCGCGATCGGGGCGTTGCGTTCGGCTTCGATCCCGACGCTTTGCTGCAGCACGCACGATGCGTTGATGAACGCATCGTAGGGAATCTTCAAGTGCACGTCGCCCGGTGAGATCGTGCGGCCCAGCGCGACCTCGCCGGCGATGTCGTTGCCGTCGCGATCGTAGACGTGCACGCCCTTCGCGTCGCGCGCGTAATCGCGTTGCACCTCGAACGAGCGGCCGTCGGCGAGTTCGTAGAACAGCGTCGTCGCGTACGTGCCGCCGTCCCAGGGCCGCCACGCTTCTTTGCGCCGTCCGCTTCCGTAGAGCGACGCGACGATCGCGGCGGCGACCGTCGACTTGCCGGCTTCGTTCGGGCCGTAGACCACGTTGAGCCCATCGGTGAACGCGAACGTCCGTCCGGCCAGCCGTCCGAAGCCCGCCACCGTCAACCGGCGCAGCTTCACGGTGCGATCTCGATACCGTCGAAGGCCGCTACTACCAGCGCCAGCGCGCGTCGCGCGTCGTCATCGCCGCCGTCGGCCGCCGCGAGCAGCTCCGCGACCGCCCGGCCGCGCACGTTCGACTCGTGCGCGATGGCGGCATAGTCGGCGATGACGCTGCGGTCGATGAGGTCGAGCGCGCCGAGGTGCGCGCCGGCCCGTTCGGCGAGCAGCGCGCGATCGACGCGCGTGCCTTGCTGCACCATGCCGCGCAGGGTCGCGCGCACGTAATCGCCCTTGCCGAACGGTTCGAGTGCGCGCTCGCAGGCCGCGATGACCGCGCCTTCATCACCCGCGTCGTCGATGGGAATCGAGATGTCGAGCAAGCGCGTACGCGCGATCGGAACGCTTTCGATCCCGATCGACGCATCGTCGTGCACCGTAACGACCAGCGCACCGTGTTCGCCGCGTTCGCCGAACTTCACGGGCTCCGGCGATCCGGGGTATGCGAAGACCGGACCCGCATCGTCGCTCACGATTGAACCGCCGTGATAATGACCCGTTAACGTGAGCGTCGCGCCGGCGGCGCGGATTTCCGCCGCAGTGAACGGTGCCGTCGCGCGTTTCCCGGGCGGGCAGCGCTCTTCATCGCTGCCGTGCACGAGCGCGATGCGCACGCCGCTGCGGTCGAATGACGCGCCGGCGAACGGGCGTCCGGGTTCGGCCGGCGTGTGGCCGTAACCGTAGAGCGTCACGTTGGGCCCGAGCGGCACGGCGGTCCACGAGGCGTCGGCGAACACGCGCACGTTCGGCGGGAGATCGTCGCGCGCGTAGAGCGAGCGCGCGGCGAACGGATCGTGATTTCCCGGTGCGACGAACACCGGTTTGCCGAAGCGCGCGAAGGCGGCGAACAGAAAACGCGCGGTTGCCGGGCCCGCGCGTTCGCTTTCGTAGAGGTCGCCGCCGATGGTCAGGACGTCGGCGTTGCGTTCGAGCGCGAGGTCGACGATTCGTTCGAACGCATCGGCGAGGGCGGCACGCCGGGCACCGCCGCCGCGCACGTCCGGGAAAACTGTTTCGAGATGCACGTCCGCGGCGTGAACGATCGTCGTCGCCATCGCGGACTTCTTCGCGTTAGGTAGTGGTCAGATACTTCCCATACCAGGCGGTCATCTTGCCAAAAGCGTCGACGGCATCGGGACCGTTGTAGCTCGGGCGCGTATCGTCGAGAAAACCGTGCTTGCCGTCGGGGTACACGACCACGTCGTGCGGGCCCGCGATCTTCGCGTACGCGGCTTGCACGTCGGGAATCGCAATGCTGGCATCGAGCCCGGCATAGAAGCCGATCACGGCGGCGCTCACCTTCGGCGCCCAGTCGAATGCGCCGTCCGGCGGCGGTTCGGTCGTCTTGCGATCAGCGCGCACGTAGCCGTAGAGCACCGCCGCCGCATCGTAATCGGTATTTCCCACCAGCGCTTGGAGTGCGATCCCGCCGCCCATGCAGTTGCCGTAGAGGCCGACCTTCCCGCGCGGCGACTGCGTGCGGATCCACGCTTTACCAGCCTGCAAGTCGCCATTCATCTTGTTCCCGGCATAGAGTGCGGTGACGGCGCCGGCCATCACGGCGGTGTCGGATACCCCATCACCATTGGGCGGGTTCGAGCGGTCGAAGATCCCGGGTGCGATCGCGATGTACCCGAGTTTCGCGAAGCGGCGCGCGAGGTCGCGATACTGCGCGTCGACGCCCCAGATGTGGGCCGTCATCACGATGCCGGGCGTCGTCGGCTTGATGTTCTTCGGCATGGCGACGTACGCGCTGATCGTTGCGTCGGGACTCGTCAGGGTCAGGTGCCGCGTCGTGATCGCCGGATCGTTCTCCGGAACGATCGGTGGATGGGTATGCCCGAAATCCGTTGACTGCGCGCTGGCGGGGACGGCCTGAGCGGCAGCGATTGCCGCAACGGATCCGCCCATAAACTTGCTGCGGTCGATCGTCGTCATGGAGAAGCTCCTATTCACGGGATCAGGGGAGTTGTGGCAATCAGCACCAAACGTCCTCGGATGCGTATCACGAACAGCGTCTCTTTCCTGCGTGCCGGCGCCGTCATCGCTGCCGTTGTTGCGGTGGTACTCGGTCAGTTCGGAACGGCACGCGCCGACATCATCGACGAGTGGAACACCATCAAGCCGCCGGCCGCGGCGCCGGCGCTCAAGCCGGTTGCGCTCGATGCAAAGACCACCGCCCTCTTGATGCTCGACTTCTTACCGCCGAATTGCGGCGCCTCGCCGCGCTGCATCGCGTCGCTCTTGAAAGTGCGTCCGCTGCTCGATGCGGCGCGCGCGGCAAAAGCGCTTGTCGTTTATTCAGAATTTCCGCCGGTTCCGATGACATCGGTCCTCGCGCAGGTTACGCCGCTGGGCGGGGAACCGAACGTCGTCGCGGTCGCCGACAAGTTCATCAACACCAATCTCGATCAGATCCTCAAGGACAAGGGGATCAAGACCGTGATCGTGGTCGGCGCAGCGGCCAACGGCGCCGTGCTCTATACGGGCAGCGACGCCGCGATGCGCGGATACAAGGTCATCCTGCCGGTCGACGGCATGTCCGGAAATTCACCGTACGCGGAAGCCTACACGGCGACGCAAATGGCAACCGGACCGACGGTCGGACAGAACGTCACCCTCACCCGCAGCGCGATGGTGACGTTCCAGTAATCCGCCCTTAGCGGTAGAGCTGTCCGCAGGCGACGGACTTTCCGCCCGGCGTGTTGTTGCTATATACCACGACCACATAGTTGCCGGAGAGCAGCCGGTCTTCCGTCATGTTCACGACGCCGCGCGAGATGCCGTGCGCCAGATCGGCGCTGCGGGCGACGATGCCCGGCGAGATCGCATCGCAGGTCTTGCCGCGCTGCACCGCCACGGTCTGCACTCGGCCGGGCTTGGTGCCCTCGAGCGAGGTGACGAGCCGGGTCGTGCTGCCGCCCTTGAACAGCGTGACGAACCCGGTTTGACCCGAGTTGTTGAGCTCCATGACGCCGCGCTGGAGGCCCGCACCGACGGGCACGCCCCCGGGCGGCGCTTGCGCGAAGGCCGGCGCGCTCGATAGCAGCAAAGCGGCCAGTGCCAAACCGGAAATCAATTTCATAAACTAAGCATCCCCTCGAAGAGCGATTACGAACCTCTCTTTGGCGCGGGTGGGTGCCGGCCTCCCGGCCCATCCGGAGGCTCCCGGCCGCCTTCCTGGGAAGCCGTCGCAATGGCTACCACGGTTATGGCGCACGGCCCCGGAATCGAGAACGACGACGCGCTCGGGATCGAGCGCCGGGCGGTCTGGTTCATCTCGAGCGCCCACCTGGTCTCGCACTTTTACATGCTGGCCGTCGTGCCGCTCTTTCCGCTGCTCAAGGCGCGGCTCGGGGTCAGTTTCGTCCAACTCGGCCTCGCGCTGACGATCTTCAACCTGGTCTCGGTGGCGGCGCAGGCGCCGGTCGGATTTCTCACCGACAAGCTCGGTTCGCGCAAGCTCCTGATCGGCGCGCTCTTGCTCGGGGCGGCCGCGTTCGCCTCGCTCGCCCTGATGCCGACGTACGTGTGGCTGCTCGTCGTGATGGCGGTCGTCGGGCTGGCCAACGCCGTCTACCATCCGGCCGACTACGATCTGCTCAACGCCGCCGTCGCGCACAGTCGCGTCGGCCGCGCGTTTTCGTATCACACGTTCTCGGGTTACCTCGGCTTCGGCATCGCGCCGTTGCTGATGATCTACGTCGCGACGGCATTCGGCTTGAGCGCGGCGTTTTTCGTGGCCGGCGCGCTCGGCCTCATCGCGGCGATTCCGTTGATGTTCGCGACGCAGCTCGATCGCCGTCCGGCCGTCGCGCACCTGGAAGCAGCGGCGCCGGCGAAGGTCGGCGTCCGCGAGCTGCTCACGCCGTCGATCCTCAGCCTGACGCTGTTCTTCACGCTGCTCAGCCTCTCGACCAGCGGTATCCAGAGCTTCTCGATCGTCGCGCTGAACGCGATCTATCAGATTCCGCTCGGGTTCGCGAGCGTCGCGTTGACGGCGTTTCTCATCGGCAGCGCGGTCGGCGTGCTCGGCGGCGGCTGGATCGCCGACAAGACCGCACGCCACGCCGAAGTGGCGATGGCCGGTTTCCTGGCCTGCGCGGTTGTGACGATCGCCATCGGCACGTTCAACGTCGGCTACCTGGTGGCCGTACTGCTATTTCTGGCCGGATTCTGCTCGGGCTTGATCCAACCGTCGCGCGATATGCTCGTGCGCCGCGCCGCACCGCCCGGCGCGATGGGCCGCACGTTCGGCATCGTTACGACGGGCTTCAACATCGGCGGCACGCTCGGACCGCTGCTCTACGGCGTGCTGGTCGATCACGGCGCACCGCGCGACATCTACTACGTCGGCGCGGGCTTCATGCTCGTTACGGTTGCGCTCGCGTTCTTGACGCAGCGTGCGGATCGGCTCCCGCAAGACCATCAATAGACCCACGCCGGCGACGGATAAACGGGCGTCGCGTTTGCCAGCCGGTACGGATAGATGGTGACGAGCTTCCCGTGTTGGATTTGATTGACGACCATCGGTTTGAACATGTTCACGCCGCGCGAGTCGAACTTCAACAGACCGAAGAACGTCACCACGTCGAGATGCGCGAGCGCGTTCCGCACGGCCATCCGATCGATGGTCCCTGCCTGCTCGATGGCGTATTGGAAGGCGAGCCCGGCCGCCGTTGCTTCGGCATTATGGTAATCAGGCGCGTGACCCACACGCGCGGTGAAGGCAGCGGCGTAATCGTGAGCCGTGTGGTAGAAACCGGGCGCGCCCACGTAGGTGACGGACGGCGACCACTGCGCGCTGCCCAGAACGCCTTCGGCGTCGCCGCCAAGCGCCGAGCGGAACTCCGGAACGTCGGGACCATTCGTATAGCCGTAGATCAGGGCTTGGACGTGCTGCTCCTTGAGTGCATGCTGCATCAAGAGGGCGTCCTGCAAGTGGCCGGCATTCAAGACGATGTCGGGGCTCGCAGCCTTGATTGCCGCGGCGGCCGCCGTAACCGACGCCGGGTCGGCCGTATACCGGTCGTCGTACACCACCCGAAGACCGTGGTCGTTCGCCGACTGCACCGCTCCTTGCTGAACCTCGAGTGAGAAGGCGTCACTCGCGGCGCTGATCGCAATAGTTTTCGGTTGCGGTTTGCGTTTGACGGCATACTCGATGATGCCCACGAGATATTTTCGCGCGGGCGACATGACGTTTACCGTGAAGTTATATCCCTGGTTGAAAATATTTTCGGCGGCGCCGCCGCTGTCGACCATCGGAATGGCGTTGCGCTCGGCTACGGCGGCTGCGCTGAAGGTTGGTCCCGAACCATACGGACCCAAAACGAAGTCGATGTGCTGCTGGGTGATGAGGCTTTCGAGCCGCGCGGCCGTCGCCGCCGGGTCGGAGCCGTCATCGGCATAGCGGATGTCGATGCGATACCTTTGATTACCGACTCTCAGGCCGCCCCGACCGTTCACGTAGGTCATCCAAAAATCGTAGCCTTCTTTTGTCAGAGCGCCTTCGTGAGAGGTCGATCCCGTCAGTGAAACCACGGCGGCGAAAACGATCGTCTTTTCACTTTGACCGGCGGGCGCAGCGACCGCCCCCGGCGCCGCGCCGGACAGGATGGCGATCAGACACGGCACGAGCGCGCGCGAAAGCAAGAACGACCAACGTTTCATGAACCCTCCGGTGACGGTTGTCAAGGACCACTCTTGGTGATGAGCGCCGTGCGTCCGAGCAGCTCGTTCGCATCGGCCGAGTGCGCCAAGGCGAGTAGAGCACTCGCCTGAGCGCGCGGTGACCGGAAGTCCGACTCAGCCAGCAAGCGCACTGCCAGCGGGTAGCGATCGTTCGCGATCGATAGTGGACTCGGCGGCGGTGCCCGGCCAAGTGCGAGAACCTTCGCCGGGGCGGCAAGGCTGAACGGCACGATGCCGATTGCGCGGCCGCCGCTCGGACTCGAGATCAAACGCGTGATCTCTGCGCCCGCGGGCATGCGAACAACGTGCGCGCCGTAGGGCTGTCCCTGCATCACCTTCGCGGCAACTACGGCGGCTTCGTCCGAACCGTCCGCGGGAGCGACCGCCACGATCGCTCCGCGCGGACCGCCGAGCTGTGACCAGTCGGTAATTTGCCCCGTGAGAATCCCGCGCAGCTGATCTAAGTCGAGACGAGCGACGGGGTTTTCCGGATTCACCACCGCAACAACCGCGTCACGCGCAATCACCGCATCGTCGGAGCCCTTGAGTGCAACGGCAAAGCGCACGTCGCATGCGTCGTCGCCCGGCGACGTGACGGTATAGTGGTACGGCCAGACGCTGTGCTGCCGGGAATACGTCTGCACCACGTCGTTGACGAGCCGATCGGTCATCGACGAGTCGCACACACGCACGCCGAGCGCGGGGACTCGCGGCACCGCAATGAGGCCGATCACGATGATTATTGCGACCGTTGCAATCGCCGCGGCCGTCAATCCCTTCATGTTCAGCGCCTGGACCGGGGCGATCACCGGTTCTCGTGACGCAGGTGTGAGGAGCTCCCCGCAATCCGGACAATACCGGCCGGGCCCCGGGTAGCGTTCAACCGGTTCACGGCGTTCGGCACGCGGGCACTTTGCATTCGTGCAAAAGCCCGTTTCGGTCATGCCGGGCCTGCCGTGGTCCCGTTGCGCAACGTATCAGTAATACGGCGTTCGAGCACGCGTTTTGCGGCGTCAGCATTGAGGCCGCTCGTTCCTGAGGAGGGTTCCAGCCGCACTTGCAGCTCTGCAAGCTTTGCATCCGCGCGCGTGCGCGCATCGCGGCATTGCTCGAACGACCGGACCGCCTCTTCGTAGCCGGCGCAAGCCTCCGCCTCGTGCGGCCCCGGCTCGGTCGCAGGGACGGGGTGCGCGAGCCGCGCGCGCGTTGCGTCTTGCAACGTTTGTTTTGCAAAACGAAGCGATTCTTGGGCGCGCTCGAGTTCCGTCCTGGCCGCATCTTCGGCGTCGCGGAGTTCCGCGTAGCGCCCAATCTCGGTTTCGCGCTGCGCTACAATCGCCTCGAGATGTTCGCGCGCGGTTCGAACCTGCTCGGCGGCATCGCGCTGGGCGAGATGAGCAGTAGCGGCTTCAGCCGCAAATCTTTCGACCGAACGCGCCTCCTCCAGCGACGCTTCGGCATCGGCCCGGCGTTTGGCGGCGAGATTCTGGATCTCGACGAGTGCGTGCGCGGCTCCGGACTGATTATCCGAGCGTTCCATCTGCAAAAATTTCGATTGCAGTGGTGGTTATCTTTGAGCCGGAGGTCCTGAGGACGAGGCCTTATGGTCCTAGTTGCTCGGGACCATACGGGGCGCCCACGAGGAAAGACGCTAGCGGCGGGCGTTCGCGACCGGGATGACGATCACGGTCGAGCGCTTCGAACGTAACGCCGCGGCGATGGCCGGTTCGAGTTTGGCCGGATCCTCGATGCGCATCGCGTCGGCACCGTAACCGCGCGCGACGGTCACGTGATCGAGCGCCGCAAGCTCGGTGCCCGGATGCTGCTCGGGTGCTTTGTCGACGCCGAGGTGACGTTCGATCGCGAGCTTCACGGCGAGGTAGCCGCTGTTGTCGACGACGATGCACAGGATCGGCGCGTTCTCGCGCGCCGCGGTCCATAACGCCTGCGGCGTGAAGTTGAACGAGCCGTCGCCGACGACGGTGACGACGGCGCGGTCGGGGCACGCGATCTTCGCGCCGACGGCTGCGGGCAGCGCCCAGCCGAGGGATCCGCCGTTGGTGCGGAAGACGCGCGAATCGGCGGGAAACGCGGTGTGGCGCAGCAGCGGACGCGATGACGACACGGCTTCGTCGAAGAGCAGCGTGCCGGCCGGCAGCGTCGCGCCGAGCGCGTCGGTGAGCGTGGCGAGCGAAATCGCGCCCGCTTCTTCGGCGAGTTCGTCGTGGCGTTTGCGATCGGCCGCGTTGGCCGCACGATACTGCGTGCGCAGATCTTCGAGCCGCGCGATGCGTTCGGCACGGCGCTGCGCGGGCAGCCCGCCGGCGCTCACCGTTGCCGCCAGCAGATCGGCGAGCACCGCCTGTGCGTCGCCCGCGAGCCCGACGTCGGGCACGAACGTCCAACCGATCTGCGCGGCGTCGGCGGACGCGTGGATGAGCTTCGCGCCGTCGGGCAATTTCGCGGCGCTTTCGGTGGAGAACGGAAAGAAGGCGCGGGCACCGATCACCGCAACGCAATCCGCGTCGGCGATCAGCGAGCGCTGCTCGCCGTACTGACCGAGGTAGCGCGGGTCGCCGACCGGATACGGCAATTCATTGAGCTGCGTGCGCTCGATGGCGAACACCGGCAGTTCCAACGCTTCGGCGAGATCGCGAGCAGCGGTCGCGTACGCCGCCGTCGACGATCCGAGTACGAGCATCGGCCGGCGCGCGTCGAGCAACAAGCGCACGGCGGCCGTCACCGCTTGCGCGTCGGGCCGGCGCTCGAGGTGCGCGTTCGGCGAGGCGGCAAAGGCGTGCGCGTCACCGGCATCGGCCGCTGTGACCGCACCGGCTTGCACGTCTTCGGGGATCGCCAGATAGGTCGGCCCGGGCGGGTTCGCCGCCGCGACGTTGATCGCGCGCCGCAGGTCGCTTCCGACGGCGCCGGCGGTCAGGCTCTGCCACGAATGTTTGACGAAGCTGCGCGCGAGCGACGGCAGGTCGGGCAGCGCGCAGAAGCCGTCGTTCGCGAGCACGCCGGTGTCTTTGTGACCGGCAGTGACGACGATGGCCGAGTTGTCGCGCGCGGCGTTGTAGATCTGGCTGAGGCCGTTCATCGTGCCGACCGTCGTGTGCAAGCCGGCCACGCCGATACGCTTGCCCGCGCGCGCGTAGCCGTCGGCCATCGCGACCGTGATCGTTTCTTGCAGCGTCAGGACGTAGCGAACGGCCGGATCGGTGCGCATCGCTTCGAGCAGCGGCGCCTCGGTCGAACCGGGCAAGCCGAACAGCACTTCGACGTTGTTGGCTTTGAGCGTGGCGAGAAAGGCGTGCGCGCCGGTCGTTTGCGTCTCGAGCATGATGTCAGGCTTTCGGTGCTTTCCAGATGAGGTCGCTGGCGTTGAGGGCGTGGTCGACATCGTTGTATTTCACGCCGGTGTCGATCAGCGCTTGGATTTGACTCGGCACGATGTCGACGCCGAACGTGGAACGCGTCATCGCGGCGAGCGATTCCGGTTTGATCGGCGTGTAGCGCAACAGGATCGCGCCGCTTTCTTTCGGATGACCGTTGGCCCAGATCGCGGCGCGGCGCAACACGTCGACGACTTTGGCCGCCACCGCGGGCTGCGTTTGCAGCCACGTTCCGTTGGCAAACCACGTCGTCGCCGGGATGATGGGTGCGATCGCGTCCATCGGGCTCGCCAGGATGCGTGCGACCGGTTTCGCGGCCGAGACGTACGGTTCGGCGAGCGTCGCCGCATCGACGCGATGCGCTGCCAGCGCGTCGGCCATCGCGGGAAACGGCAGCTCGAGCCACTTCACGCTCTTGCTGTTGCCACCGTTCTTGTCGATCCAGGCTTGCGTTGCGTACATCAGCACGTTGCCGAGACCGTTCACCGCGATCGTCTTGCCGTTGAGGTCGGCTGCGGTCTTGATCGGCGAATCGAGCGCGACCATCGTGATGTCGGTGGGAGCGGTGCTGAGCGACATCCCGGCCGGCGCGATGATTTTCACGCCTAGCCCTTTGACGAACCCCTGGGCGACCGGACCGACGGCCGACAAGCCGACGTCCAGCGCACCCGAGATCACCGCGGCGACGAGCGCGCCGCCGTTGGAGAGCGTCGTGATCTCCACGTCGATGCCGGCTTGATCGAACCAGCCCAAGTCTTTGCCGTAGAACGTTTGTCCGGCCGATTCGACCGGTTGAACGCCGATGCGCACCGTGACGGGCGTCGCCGCACGTGCGGGCCGGGCGGCGAGGGCCGGCGCCGCAGCGATGAGGGCAAGCGCCGCGCGGCGGCCGAGGTGGCGTTCGTGCATCACCCCCACCTTTGGAGGGACGCCGCAGGCCGCCTGCGTTAGGCGGGTACCGCCGCGAACGCGCCGGCTAGCAGTTCGTAGGAACGCTGCCGCAGCGCGTAGTCGGGTGCGATCGTCACGACCATGATTTCATCGGCGCCGTAGTTTTCGACCACCGCTTCGATACGCGCGCGAATCGTGGCCGGCGAGCCGGTGATCAGGTTGCGCGTCGCACGCGCTTCGGCGAGCTCGCGTTCGGTCCACGGATACGCTTTCGCTTCCGCGAGCGAGGGCAGCACCGATGATAGACCGCGCGCGCGCCGCAAGAACGCGAGCAGCGTCGGCAGCGCGATCTCAGCGGCTTCTTCGTCGGTCGGCGCGACGATGGCCGCTACCGTCACCATCACGTGCGGCTGTGCGAGATATTCCGACGGCACGAAGAGCCGGCGATATAAATGCGTGACTTGCGGATAGTCGCCGCCGATGAACTGCGCGAACGAATACGGCAAACCGAGTTGCGCCGCCAACTGCGCGCCGTAATCGGACGAGCCGAGAATCCACATCTCAGGCGACGTATCGCCGGCCGGCTGCGCGATCAACCCACGCAAACGCGGGTCGGGCACGTCCCCCGCGAAGTATTTGAGGATGTCCTGGATCTGCTGCGGAAATTGCAGCGAGTCACCGCTTTGCAGCGCCACCGACACGGCCCGCGTTCCGCCGGGCGCGCGTCCCACGCCGAGATCGATGCGGCCCGGCGCCAGGGCTTCGAGCATGCGAAATGCTTCCGCAACTTTGAACGCGCTGTAATGCGGCAGCATGATCCCGCCGCTGCCCAACCGGATGCGCGACGTCTCGCCGCTCAACCGCGCCAGCAAAACTTCCGGCGCGGGATCCGCCACGCTCGGCAAGCCGTGGTGCTCCGCACACCAGTACCGCGCATAGCCGAGTTCATCCGCGCGCCGCGCGAGCGCAATCGTCGCCTCGATCGCTTCCCGCGGCGACGCCCCGCTTACGATCGGCGATTGGTCGAGGACACTCAACGGAATGGACATGGCCCTTGTTATGACGCATCAGGTGCGCAAAGGGATGCGTGGATGCGCTAGAGGTTGAGTTCCCACGTTTCGCTGGTGAGATGCGGGCCCCACAGGTCGTTGGACTCGGTGGCGGTCGTGACGAAGCCTTCGCTCGCGTAGATCGCACGCGCGGCCGTGAGGATCGAGTGCGTCCAGAGCACCATTTTGCGGTAGCCTGCGGCGCGTGCGAAGGCGATGCATTCGCGGACCAGGCGGCGACCCAGACCGCAGCCGCGCGCCGATGGTTCGGTGAGCAGCAGCCGCAGTCGCGCAACCGCCGGGTCGTCGTAGTCGTGCACGGCGAAGATGCAGCCGACGCGCGCGCCGTTGCATTCCGCGATCCACATGCGATCGCGGGCAGCGTCGTAGTTGGCTACGTACGCTGCGATCACTTCGGAAACGTAGCCTTCCATGTGCGCGTCGAAACCGTACTCGGTGCCGTAGAGCACGCCGTGGCGTTCGAGCACCCAGCCGTAGTCACCGACGCGCGGATCGCGCAGGACGATATCGCCCGCCGAATCGTTCGGCGCGAGCGCCTCCGCGATCGTCGCCATCGCGTCGAGCACGAGCTCCTGACGCTCGTCCGGCAGCGGTGCCAACAGCGCGGCGATTTCGTCATGCGAGCGTTCGTTCAGCGGCGCGTAGGCGGCACGGCCGGCGGCGGTCAGCCCGAGGACGTCGCGGCGGCCGTCCGCCGGCGAGGGCGTCCGCGTCACGAGCCCTTGGCTTTCGAAGCGGCGCAGGATCCGGCTCAAGTAGCCGGGGTCGAGCTCGAGCGCGGCGGCGACGTCGCTGGCAGAAGGCGCTTCCCGGTTGGCGAGCTCGTGGAGCACCCGCCCCTCGGCCAGCGTGAACGGCGAGCGCAGAAAGTTCTCCGCCAGGACCCCGAGGCGCTTGGTGTAGAGCCGGTTGAAGCGCCGGACCTCATCGACCCGGCGATCGAGCATGCTGGTCATGGCCCGGCGAATTAGTTGACGATCGTCAACCAACCTGCGCCGTCAGGACGCCCGGGCGAGCACGATCGAGCCGGCGATCACCCCGCGCCACAGGCTAGCTAGGGTGGCTACTACCGCGCACGCGGTCGCAGCCGCCATCGTGACCACGAGCGCGCTGTCCGTGATCCCGCTGCCGTTGGCCGTCGGATGCCCCTCCAGCGCGAAGACAGTCGCCACGATGACGGCGCCGGTCGTCTGTCCGAACACGCGCGCCACGCCCTGAACGGCTTGCGGCGCGCCGCTGCGTTCGCGCGGCGCACTGCCCTGCATCGAGCGGTTGTTGGGCGATTGGAAGAGACCGTAGCCGATGCCGCATACGGCCATGCGCCAAGCGATATCGAACGGCGACGGTGAGGGGCCCATCAACGCCGTGCACAGCAGCCCGACGCTGAAGGTGCCGAGGCCGATCACCGCCAGGCGCGAGGAGTTGTAGCGGTCGGCGAGCCGGCCCGAGAACGGCGCCACCGCTGCGGAGGCGAGTAGCCACGGGAGCAGCAGCATGCCGATTTCCAACGGCTTATAACCCATCACGGTTTGCAGGGCGAACGGCAACGCCACCCACGCGATCGTTTGCGAGATGAACGACGCGTAACACGCGAGCACGGCGAGCGTGAAACGCAGCTGCGCGAACAGATCGACGGCGAACATCGGCAGCGGCGTCGCCAATTGCCGGCGGATGAACAGCCAGCCGACAATCGCCGCCGCGACGATTTCCGTAACCGTGAGCGGCACCGAACCGTGGTGCCCGAACGAATCGAAGCCGATCACCGCGAGCCCGAACATCGCGACGCTCATCACCGCACTCAACGCATCGTACGGCCGCCGATGGCCCGGCGTTTTCGGGATGGCCACGATCGCCATCACGTATACCGCAATGCCGATGGGGATGTTCAACGCGAAGAGCCACTGCCACGGTCCGAGCGCGAGTATCGCGCCGCCGACGACGGGACCCGCGGCCGCGCCGAGTGACACCGCCATCGCGCTGACGCCGGTTGCGCGTCCGAGCATCTTCGGCGGATACACGAGCCGGTTGATCGGCGACGACGTGACGGTGAGGGCCGCACCGGCCAAGCCTTGCACGAAGCGCGACGCGGTGAGCATGACCAGTTCGTGCGAGAGCACGCAGCCGAGCGATGCCAGCATGAAGACGATCAGACCGAGGCGGTACACGCGCCAGTAGCCGAGGATGTCGCCGGCCGCGGCCATGGGCACGATCCCGACGGTGAGCGCGAGCTGGTAGCCGTTGATCACCCAAATCGATGCTGCGGCACTGGCGTTGATATCGTGCGCGATCGTCGGCAGCGCGGTGTTGGCGATCGTCTGATCCATCATTGAGAGCACCGTGACCGTGCTCGTTGCGATCAGCGTCCAAATGCGTTTCGATGGGGCGACGACGCCCACGTGTTCATCCACACCGGCAGTATTAATGAAAATTGCGCGCCCGGACCTTGTCGGTCGTACCCGAGGTATCGAAATGCCAGCAGCGTTTCATGATCACATCGATCGCGCCCGACTCTTTTTGCAACACGCCCTCGATGATCAGGCATTGGGAGGCGCGGATCGTGCGGCGGTACTTCTCATAGATGTCGGGGCGCACGATCACGTTGACCAGCCCCGTCTCGTCCTCGATGGTGAGGAACACGAAACCCTTCGCGGTGCCGGGACGCTGGCGCGTGATCACGAGGCCGCCGACCTTGCACACGAGGTTCTGGGGCATCGCCGGCAATCGCTCGGCGGCGAGCACGCGGCGCGCATCGAGTTCGGCGCGAAAGTGCGCGATCGGCTGAACGTCGGCGACGCCGGTGGCGGCGATGTCGAGCGCGGTACGTTCGATCGCGCTCAGCGCGAGCAACTGCGGCGGCGGTTCGTCGTCGATCTCCATCGCGCGTCCCAGTTCTCCGCGCGCTTCGCGTTCGTTCAGCGCGCGCAACGCCCAGATCGCATCACGTCGTGCCGGGTACCATGGCGCGAAGGCCCCGCCCGCGGCGAGGTTCTCGAGCGGTTCGCGAGCCAGCTTCGTGCGGCGCGTGAAATCGAGCAGATCCTCGAACGGCCGGCGTTCGAGGAGCGCGCGCTCGACGTGCTCGCGTTGCACCTCGCCCATGCCGCGCACGAGGTGAAAGCCCAAGCGCAGTGCGCCGTCGGGTTCGACGAAGCTCCACCACTCGCTGGCGTTTACCTCGACCGGCCGCACGACAACCCCATGCCGGCGCGCATCGTTCACCAGCACTTCGGTCGAGTAGAAGCCCATCGGCTGCACGTTGAGGATCGCGGCGCAAAAGATCGCCGGCTCGTGGCACTTCACGTACGCCGACGCATAGGCGAGCAGCGCGAAACTCGCGGCGTGCGATTCGGGAAAGCCGTAGTCGGCGAAGCCTTCGAGCATGTGGAAGAGCCGCTCGGCGACCTCGCGTTCGATGCCGTTGCTCACCATGCCGTTCACCAAGCGCGGATAGATGTGGGCCATCCGGTCGCGCGAGCGTTTGTGACCCATCGCGCGGCGCAACTCATCGGCTTCGCCGCCCGAGAAACCGGCGGTTTCCATCGCCATCCGCATCCCTTGCTCTTGAAACAACGGCACGCCGAGCGTGCGTTCGAGAATCGGTTTGAGCGACGGATGCGGATAGGTCACCGGTTCCATGCCGTTGCGCCGGCGCAGGAACGGATGGATCATGTCGCCCTGAATCGGGCCCGGGCGAATGATCGCGACCTGCATGACGATGTCGTAGAAACACTTCGGCTTCAAGCGCGGCAGCATCGATTGCTGCGCGCGCGACTCGACTTGGAAGACGCCGATCGAATCGGCGCGGCAGAGCATCTCGTAGGTGGGTTTGTCGTCGATCGGAATCGTTTCGAGCGAGAGCGGGGGGCGCTCGGGATAACAGCGTGCGTGCAGCGCGAACGCGTCGCGCAGGAGCGAGAGCATGCCCAGGCCCAGCAGGTCGATCTTGATCAGCCCGAGGTCGCTCAGATCGTCCTTGTCCCACTGCACGATCGTGCGGTCGCGCATCGATGCCCACTCGATCGGTGCGACGCTCATCAGCGGATCGCGCGTGATGATCATCCCGCCGGAGTGGATGCCCATGTGGCGCGGAAAGCCGTTGACGCGCCGGCATAGCCGCAACAGCAGCGCACCGGTTTCCCCGCCGATCGTCCCTCGACTTCGAGTTGAGGGCGCTCCGCTCGGGATGACAGGAACGTAGGTGCTGGACCGGGTGTCGTCGACCGCGTCGAAGCCGGGAGCAACGGGCGTGCCGCGCGAGGGCACGATGTTGCTGCCCGCATCGAAGTCGCGCCGCCGTTCGACCGATGCCGGCAGTGCTTTCCCCGCCGCCGGCGGTGCGACGCCGACCGTTTCGGCCAAGGACTCCGTGGCGTCGTATTCGCGCACGATCTGATCGACTTGACCGAGCGAGAGCCCCAGGGCCTTGCCGACGTCGCGAATCGCCGAGCGCGTGCGGTACGTGATGACCTCGGCGACCATCGCGGCGTGATGGCGTCCGTAGCGGTTGTAGACGTACTGCAGCACCTGCTCCCGATCCTGATGCGCGAAATCGATGTCGATGTCGGGGATCTCGTTGCGTTCTTCGCTCAAGAAGCGCTCGAAGAGCAAGTCGCCGTCGATCGGATCGACCGCCGTGATCCCGAGCGCGTAACACACCGCCGAGTTGGCCGCCGAACCGCGGCCTTGTCCGAGGACGCCGAGCGCGCGGGCTTCGCGCGAGATGTCCCACACCACGAGGAAGTAGCCCGAGAGATCCATGCGCGCGATGATGCCGAGCTCGTACTCGAGCTGGCGCTCGACCTTCGATGAAAACGGCCAGCCGTAGCGTTTACGCGCGCCCTCGTAGACCAGCGTGCGCAGATAGGAGTGATGGCTCGCTTCGCCTTCGGGAACCGGAAAGTACGGAAACTGCCCGGCGAGCTTTTCGAGCCGGAACGTGCAGCGCTCCGCGATCGCCAGCGTGTTCGCGATCGCGCGCGGATAGGCGTGAAAGAGTCGCGTCATCTGCTCGGGCGTCTTGAGCGCGTATTCCGCATTCGGGCGTAAGAGCGTGCCGGCGCCGGCGAGCGTGGCTTTGTATTTCACGCACGTGAGCACGTCGCATAACTGCGCGTCCTCGTGGTCGACGTAGGCGACGCCGTTGGTCGCGACGTACGGCACGTCGAGCCGTCCCGCGAGCGCCGTGAGCGCTTGCACGAGGGCGCCGTCCTCGGGCCGTAAGTGATGCTGCAGTTCGAGATAGAAGCGGCCCGGGAAAAGATCGCGTAAGCGCGCGCCGATCGCGAGCGCGCCGTCGTCGTCGCGTGCGAGCAGCGCTTTCTCCACCAGGCCGTTCGCGCCGCCGGAGAGCGCGATGATGCCGTCGGTGCGGCCGCTGAAATCGTCGAGCCGCGCGCGCGCATCGCGCTTGCGTCCACGCAACTGCGCGAGCGAAAGCAATTCGCACAAGTTCGCGTAACCGCGCGCGTTCTCGGCGAGTAGGACGATCCGCGGCGTATGCGTCGGCACCTCGCTTGCCGCACGCGCGGGGCGGCTGGGCCGGATCGGTTCCGGGTCGGCCGTCTCGAGCGTTAGCTCGGCGCCGCAGATGGCGGGCAGTTTGTGCTCTTTGGCGGCTTTCGCGAACCGCACGGCGCCGTAGAGCCCGTCACGGTCGGTCAGCGCGATCCCGGCCAAGCCCGCCGCGACGGCCGCGCCGACGAGTTCTTCCGGGTGCGAGGAGCCCTCGAGAAACGTGAAGTTCGACCAGGCGTGGAGTTCGGCGTAGCGCGCGGCGGCTGCCATGGGCCGCTATCGTAATCGAACATACGTTCGATAACAAGAAGGATTCCGGTTGTTCTTGACATGTTTCGACATATCGGATAATGTCGGTTTTATCAACATGATTCGATATATCGACAAACCGGAGGGACACTCCATGCAGCATCATCACCGCGGGCGCCGCCCGTTCGGTGAGTCCGAACGCGGCAGCATCAAGTACGACATCCTCGAGATCCTGTGGGACGGTCCGCGGCACGGCTACGACATCATGCTCACGATCGAAGAGAAGCGCGGCTTCCGCCCGAGCCCGGGCTCGATTTACCCGGCGCTGCAAATGCTCGAAGAGGGCGACTTCCTCACCGGCCAAGACATCGACGGCAAGCGCGTCTACACGATCACGGACAAAGGCAGCGAGCTGCTGGCCAAGCACCGCGAGACGACTCCCTCGGATGACGCGTCGCCCGAGACCAAAGGTGCCGTATCGCTGATCGCGCGCAGCGTGCAGACGATGGTCGGCATCAAGATGGTGCTCAAAGAAATCGGCCGAACGCGCAACGTTGAAATGTACACGCAGGCGTTGGCGATTCTCGAACGTACGCGCCGCGATCTCTACGCATTGCTGACGCACGAATAGATGAGCGCGACGCTGGCGGTCGCGCCTGCTCCGGCACGTCGGGCCACCTCGCCGTATCTGATTTCGCTCACGGTCATGCTCGGCATGATCATGGCGATCGTCGACGGCACGGTCGTCAACGTCGGCCTGAACACGATCGCCGGAACGCTCGGCGCGTCGCTCGACGATGCCGCCTGGGTCGTCACCGGCTATCTGCTCGCGAGCGTCATCACGATGCCGCTCAACGGCTGGCTCACCGCGAAATTCGGCCGCAAGCGTTTCTACGCCGGCTGCGTTGCGATCTTCACGATCGCGTCGTTCCTGTGCGGCACGGCCACGACCGTGTGGCAACTGACGTTCTACCGCATTCTGCAAGGCTTCGGCGGCGGCGCGCTGCAGCCGACGGCGCAAGCGATCATCTTCGAAACGTTTCCGCCCGGTAAACGCGGCATGGCCACGGCGATCTTCGGCATCGGTGCGATGGTGGGTCCGGCGCTCGGACCGCTGATCGGCGGCTACATCATCGACAACGCCACCTGGCCGCTCTTATTCTTGGTGAACATTCCGATCGGCATCGCGGCGTTCTTCATGACGATCGCGTTCATCCCCGATCCGAGTTATCTCGAGAAGCCCAAGGGCGGCATCGATTGGCTCGGGCTCGCCTTGCTCTCAACCGGTATCGGCGCGATTCAGTACGTGCTCGAGCGTGGCCAGCACGACGACTGGTACGATTCGCCCACCATCGTCATCCTCACGGCCGTCTCGGTCGCGGCGAGCGCGTGGTTCATCTACAAGTCGCTGCACGACAAGCATCCGCTGGTCGATTTGCGATCGTTCCGGTTTCCGACATTCGTTTTCGGGAACTTGCTGCTCGTCGTCGTCGGCTTCGGGCTCTACGGCACCTCGCTGATCATGCCGCTCTTCTTTCAAACGTCGATGGGCATGACCGCGTACGACACGGGCCTAGCGTTGCTGCCCGGCGCCCTTGCGACGGCGGCGTCGATGATCGTCGTCGGCCGGTTGATGCAATTCATCGACGTGCGCATCCTCACCGCACTCGGTCTCGTGCTCTCCGCCTGGTCGTGTTGGGCGCTCGGCGATCTCAACCAATACGCCGGCGTCGGCGATATCTTCTGGCCGCGTATGATTCAGGGCCTCGGTATGGGCTTGATGTTCGTGCCGGTAACGACCGCGATGCTCTCGCCGCTGCCGAAGAACGAACTCGCGAGCGCGACCGGCATCTCCATGCTGGTGCGCCAGCTCGGCGCGAGCGTCGGCATCGCGGTGTTGACGACGCTACTCGCCAGCGAAACGACCATCGCCTGGATGGCCCTCGCCGGCGGCGTAACGCAGAGCCACGGAGCCTCGATGGGCCAGATCAACGGCCTGATCCTGCAGTCGGCAACGGTGATCGCCTACGACTACCTCTTCCGAATTTGCGCCTTCGTATTCTTGTTCGCCCTGGTCTTCGTGTTCTTCATGAAGCCGAACAAGACAGCCGGAGCCGCTCCCGCAATGGCCCACGGCGGCGCCGAGTAAAGCTACATAAATGTAGCCGTTCGGCGCTGCGCGGCGTTCGGGGAATGGACAATGTAGCGTTGCCCCCATGCCATCCCGAGCTTGTCGAGGGACCGCCCTAACCGTCGTCGCCGAGCTCGGACGCCGTAGGGCGGACGAGTGGTGTAACAACAACGTGCGCCGGCATTGCACTGGCGAATGGAAAGATGCTCGCTGTCCCTCGACTACGCGCCCTGCGGCGCTCCGCTCGGGATGACAATGGGGGTACGTCGTAGGAACAGGCACGTATGCAGTATCGACCGATCGGGCGTTGGGGGATGCAGGTTTCCACGGTGGGGCTTGGGTCGTGGTTGACCTATGGCGGCAGCGTGGAAGAAGCGACGGCGCGGGCGTGTATGCGGCGGGCGTACGAGCTGGGCGTGACGTTCTTCGATACGGCCAACGTCTATGCGCGCGGCGGGGCGGAAGAAGTCGTCGGCCGGGCGATCAAGGATTTCGCGCGCGATTCGATCGTGCTGGCGACCAAGGTCTACTTCCCGATGGGCGACGGACCGAACGACGCGGGGCTCTCGCGCAAGCACATCCGCATGCAGATCGATGCGAGCTTGCGGCGACTCGACGTCGAATACGTCGACCTCTACCAATGCCATCGTTACGACCAAGATACGCCGCTCGATGAAACGTGCGGCGCGATGAACGATCTCGTGCGCGCCGGCAAGATTCTCTACTGGGGCGTCTCGGAATGGAACGCCGATCAGATCACCGCCGCCTGTACGCTGGCGGCCGAGCGCGGCTGGGCGATTCCGATCAGCAATCAGCCGCAGTACAGCGCGCTCTGGCGCAACGTGCAGCGCGACGTCTTTCCGGCCTGCCGTGAATTCGGGCTGGGAAACGTTGTGTGGTCGCCGCTCGCGCAAGGCATTCTCAGCGGCAAGTACACCTCGGCGCGGGCCGTACCGCCGGGCACGCGCGCGGCGTCGAACGCGGCCGGCATGATGGCTGACTACTTCACGCAGCCGGTGCTCGATGCGGTGCAGCGCATCAAACCGCTGGCCGAACGCGCCGGCTGCACGATGGCCCAACTCGCGCTCGCGTGGTGCTTACGCGATACGATCGTGTCGGCGGTGATCGTCGGTGCGACGCGGCCGGAGCAGGTCGACGACAACGTGGCCGCCGCCGACCTTCAGATCGATCCGGCCATCTTCCAGCAGATGGACCAGATCCTCACCCCGCTCGCGCCGGGATAAGCGGCCTCTCGTGAAACTCAAACTGAGCATGGCCGTGACGAACAACGAACGTACGCGGCCGGTGATCGACGGCACGGTGCCGTGGGAACGCGTCGAGCCGGAGATCTCCGTGCTCGAACCGGGCGAGATCTTCTGGCGTCAGTTGAAGTTCGCGCAGTTCGATATCTCCGAGATGTCGCTCTCGTCGCTGTTCATCAGCGCGTCGCTCGGTCATCGCGAGTGGGTGGCGCTGCCGATTTTCACCGCGCGGCGCTTCTTTCACACCGAGATGATGGTGCGCGTCGATTCGGGCATCACGACGCCGGCCGATCTGCGCGGCAAGCGTTTAGGCGTACCCGAATTCCAGCAAACGGCCGCCCTTTGGGAACGCGGGATCTTGCAGCACGAGTTCGGCGTGGGCATGCGCGAGATGCACTACTTCATGGAACGCGGCGGCGAGAAGAGCCACGCGTCGGCGACCAACTTCCAGCCGCCGCCCGGCGTGCAGCTCACCTACATTCCCGAGAACAGCAGCATCGCGCAGATGCTGCTGGCGGGCGAGCTGCACGGAACGCTGCACTACATCAGTGCCTTGGGTGCCGTCGATCGCAGCGGCGTCGATTTGAACGCGCAACCCGAACTGCGGCGCTTGTTCCCCGACCCGATCGCCGAGGCGCGGCGCTACTACGCGAAGACCGGGCTCTTCCCGATCAATCACTGCTTCATCGTTCGCCGCGAACTGCACGAAGCGCATCCGTGGCTCGCGCGCGAAATCTACGATACGTTCCTCGAGGCGAAGCGGCGCACTCTCGCCCGGCACATCGTCGAAGCGGAGCCCTATGCGCGGCTCGGGCTAATCGAACCCGCGGCGCGCGATGCGCTCGGATCGGATATCTATCCGTACGGCGTTACCGCCTCGCGTGCCGTACTCGATACGATTCGCACGTATCTCGGCGAACAAGAGCTGGCCGTGAAGATCCCCTCGGTCGAGAAGATCTTCGCCGAACAACTGCTCGCGCTTTAGCGGGGCCGGCCGCTCTTGCTCGGCGGCAGCGAACGGAATTCGCGGCGCGGCGAGGAGCTCGCAGCGGCGGCCGGTGCGTGTGCGTTCCGCGGCGGACGCGGCGAGCGCGGACGCTGGGCGCCCGGAACGTCGTCCGTGTAACGCACGGGATTCTGCGCGACCGGCGGGAGGTCCGGCGTTTTCGCGCGGTCGAGGCGCTTGCCGAGCACTTTCTCGATCTGCGCGAAGTACTTCTCTTCGTCGGCGGCGACGAACGTGATCGCATCGCCGGTTGCCGATGCGCGCGCGGTGCGGCCGACGCGATGGACGTAATCTTCGGGCACCATCGGCACGTCGAAGTTGATCACGTGTCCGAGCTCGGCGATGTCGATGCCGCGCGCCGCGATATCGGTCGCGACCAGCACGCGGAATTTCCCGCGCTTGAAGTCTTGCAGCGCGCGCGTGCGCTGGGCTTGCGAACGGTCGCCGTGAATGCGGTCGGCTTCAACGTCGTGCTTGAGAAGATGCGCCGCGAGGCGATTGGCACGCGCTTTGGTGCGCGTGAACACGATCGCGCTGAAGATATTGTTGTCTTTGAGCAGCTCGAGGAGCATATCGTTCTTCTGCATCTGACCGACGGTGTACACCGTCTGCGTGATGCCGACGGCCGGACCTTTCGCGGGCGCGAGGTCGACGCGGTGCGGGTTCTGCAGCATGTCTTTGCTGAGCGCTGCAATTTCCGGCGGGATCGTGGCCGAGAAGAACAGGGTCTGACGTTTGGTCGGAAGCACGCGCAGAATGCGGCGCACGGTGGGCAGAAAGCCCATGTCGAGCATGCGATCCGCTTCGTCGATGACGAGAAACGAGATGTTGTCGAGCGAGGCGGTTTTCTGCGCAAGATGATCGAGCAAACGTCCGGGCGTCGCGACGATGATGTCGGTGCCGCGTTTGAATGCGGAGGCTTGCTGACCGAAACCGACGCCGCCGTACACGGCCGCAACTTTGACGGTCGTATGCTTGGCGAACGCGGTGAGGTGCGCGGTGATTTGGGCGGCGAGTTCGCGCGTCGGTGCGAGAATCAGTGCGCGCGTCGTACCGCGCGGCAGATCCATCAGCATTTGCACGAGCGGCAACCCGAAGGCGGCCGATTTGCCGCTGCCGGTGGCGGCGCTGGCAAGCAGATCGCGTCCGCTCAACGCGGGCGGAATCGAGGCGGTTTGGACGGGGGTAGGCTCGGTGAACCCAAGCTCCGCCACGGCACGCAGAAGCTGCGGTCGCAGCCCAAGGCTATCGAAGGGTGAAATGATCGTTCGTCTTTCAAAAATGCGCAATTGATCGGCAAAAGAGAACGAACGATCGCGCTGGTGACATGTCATTGTCGCACGTCTGGTTGCGTACGTCAACGCGCGAAGTCGCAAGCGGACCTTAATCGTAGACCCCGCGGATGCTCCAGGTACTCGATTCGTGCGCGATGCGGACGAGCGAGCCGTCGTCGAGCAGCACGTCGTATTCATCGCGCACCAGCGGCTCGCCGGCTCCGACTGCGCTTGCCCACCACGCTTCTTCAACGCGCCACGGGCCGGCCGCATCGAGTACCGTTTGCGCGGGCGTGCCGACGAATCGTGGTGCGCCGCCGATCACGCGCACGGCGACGGTTTGCGGTGCAATGGGATGGAATTGCAGTGTTGCCGTTTGCGGTAACGGTGCCGGCGCGGCGGCGGTCCAGCTTTTCGTCACCAACGGTTCGAGCGTGAACGGGTCGTGCGCGAAGCGCCGCTCGACGCGCGGGCCGTTCACGATGCGCGTGCGCAATGCGCCGCCGTCGCCGAATGCGGCATCGAGTCGCGCGAGGACGACGCCGAGCGCATCCGGATCCGGATCGCCGGCGGCGAAGAGCGCGAGCGGCACGCCGCCGTCTTCGAGTCCCTCGGCGACGAGACGCAAACCGGTGACGGGCGCGTCGAGGACGACGCCCTCGAGGCGTGCCCGCAGCAGGTTGAACAGCGTTGCCGGTACCGCGGTGGGTTGCGCGACGCGCGTCGTCAGTTCGCGGACGTCGCCGTTCTCGCACTCGAGCGCGAGCACGAGCCGCCCCGCGCGTTTCCCCGCCGCGCCCAGATCGTCGACGACGCGGTTGACCAGCGAGCGCAGCGCAAAGAGCACGGCTTCTTCGGAAGTGGCCTCGCCCTCGCCGTAGCTGCTGCGGTCGATCCGCAAGGCGCGCGGCCGCGGACGCAAGCACCGGCGGTCGATTCCGCGCGCCCACTCGTGCCAGCGTCCCGACGCCGGGCCGAAGCGGCGCACGAACGGCCCGTGCGGCAGCGCGGCCAGATCGCCGAGCGTGGCGACCCCGAGCAAGCGCAGCCGGTCGCAGACGTCGTCGCCGCAATCGAGCAATTCCAGCGGCAGAGCGGTGAGGAAGGCCGCCGGGTCGCCGTCGCAGATCGCCCCGTCGCCGAGCATCGCCGCCGCGCGCGCGACGAACGGGTTCGGCCCCAGACCCACCCGCAGCGGCAGATCGAACCCGGCCAGCGCGTTGCGGACCGCCCCGATCCAGCCGTAGGCACTGCCCTCGATGCCGTGCATCTCAAGGAAGGCCCGGCCCCAGCCCGCGTCTTCGACCAGCGGCGAGGCGGCATCGAGCGCCTCGAGCACGTCGGCCCAGACCGCCGCGTCCCGCTCGCGATCGTCGACCACCGTCCGGGCCTCGTTGGCCACGGCCTGCGCTTGCACGAGCGTCATCCCCGGCCGAACCCCGAGGACCGCCGCCGGCAAGGAGCAGTCGACGACCCGGCCGCGTTCGAGCTTGTCGGCCACGATCACGGGGTCGTTCAGGTCGACGGACCCGTTCAGCCGGGCAACGGCGAGCCGGAACGCCGGGATCCAGACGCAGACAATCGGCATGGGGCGCCGATTATATCGAACATACGTTCGATAGTCAATCTGCCGTGAGGACGGTTGGGCTCGGGGTGCGGGGAGTGCCGGAGAGGCGGCGGACGAGCGAGGTGAACCCGCCGTAGAGGCCGCTTGGGAAATACAGCAGCGCGGCAACGAGCAAGAGCCCCGACGCCATCGTTTTATACGTATCCAAGAACTGGAAGAGCGTCGGCAAGAGCGTCAACAGGATGACGCCGATCACCGGGCCCACGAGCGTCGCTTCACCGCCGATGATCAACATCGTCACCAGCAGAAACGACTGATCCGTGCTCACCATCGTCGGTGAGATGAAGTGGAAGTCGAACGCGAGCAGGCTGCCGGAGATCGACGCGAACGCCGCGCCGATCAGGAAGGCGTAGAGTTTGTAGCGCGGCACGTCGACGCCGAGTGAGAGCGCCGCTGTTTGGTCCGTGTGGATGGCGCGCAGCGCGCGGCCGAAGTCCGAACGCATCGCGTTCGCCAGCGCCACCAAGCTCACGACGACGATGCCCCACACCAGATAGTAGTTGGCCGTCGGACTGGCAAACACCAAACTGCCGATCGAGAAACTCGGAATGCCGGGCAGTCCGGACGGACCACCCGTCCAATCGCGCATGCCGAGCGCGAGCGAATCGATCAAGAGGCCGAACGACAGCGTTGCGAGCGCCATGTAGAGCCCGCGCAGCTTCACCGTCACGAACGACAGAATGCTCGCGCAGACGAGCGAAACCACGAGCCCGGCAAGCATGCCCAGCAGCGGTGCGAGGTGGAAGTCGATGCAGCAGATCGCGGCGGTGTAACCGCCGGTCGCCATGAACGCCGCGTTGCCGAGGCTGACCAAACCGCAATAGCCCATCAGCACGTCGAGTCCGAGCAGCGCGATGTAGATGATGCCGGCGATCACGAGCGAGCTCAGCAGTTGCGCGCTCACGAGGAACGGCGCGAAAACGATCGCCAGCAGCGCCACGGCGCCCAGGGCGCGCTTTTGGGTGCCGTTGAGGCGCGTCGAAACGCTGCTCTGATTTTTCGGAACGTCGCGCACGTCTTCGCGGCGGTGAATGCGGCCCGCGATGAGTCCGGTCGGGCGCACGACGAGCATGACGAGCAAGAGTATGAGCGCGATCGTCGTCGAGAACATCGACGAGATGTAGCCGGCCGCGCCTTGCTCGATCAAACCGAGGCTGAGTCCGCCGACGATCGGGCCGAAGAACGATGCGGCGCCGCCGATCGAGAGCGCGATGAAGCCCGATGTCGAGAAGATGCCGCCGCCGCTGAATTCAAGCGAGATGATCGGCCCGATCAGCATGCCGGCAATCGCGCCGATCCCGGCTGCGGCGGCGAACGATGCGATCGTCATCCTTCGCACGTCGATCCCCATCAGCGCGGCCGCGGCGTGATTTTCCGAACAGGCGCGCAACGCCATGCCGAAGCGCGTTTTCTGCAGCACGTACCACATCGCGGCGACGATGAGCACCGTGCCGCCTGCGTCCCACGGTGCTTGCGTCGGGAAGAGGATGCCGAAAACTTCGTACGAGCGCGAACCGGTGAACGGATCGAGCTGATAGGGCTGACTGCCCCACGTCAACAGAATCGCGCCTTCGAAGAGCGTCAGCAGTCCGGCCGTGATCATGATCGAACCGCCCGGCGGCAATTTTCGCAGTGCCGGTTCCAAGACGAACTGCGCCAGCACGGTTCCGATGATCACCGAAATGAACAGCGATGCGAGAAACGCCAGCGCCAGCGGCCACGCCAGCACTTGGTGAAACGTGTAGAGCAAGAGCGCGCCGACGATGACGAAGGCACCCTGCGCGAGATTGAGCATTCCGGTGACGCGATAGATCAGCGCGAAGCCCAGAGCTACGAGCGCAAACGCGCCGCCTTGCAGCAGTCCTCCCACAATGATCTCAAGTGCTTGCTGCATGCAAACTCCGCCGGCTCGACTTGACTTTAGTCAGACCTGCTTGTAACCTCGTTGCTATGGCTCCTGGGTATTTTCGCAAATTAATTGCACTGGTCATCACCGCTGCGTCACTCGCCGCGTTGGGCTCGCCGGTAGGCGCTGCCGACCCGTACGAGATCAACGTGATCTTGCCACTGACCGGCCGGCTCGCGTTCGTCGCGCAGACCGACCAGCAAGCGCTCAAAGCACTGGAGACATACACCAACAAGACCGGCGGCATCCGCGGGCGGCAGCTCTCGTTCGTCTTCGCCGACGATCAGTCCGATCCGAAAGTTGCGCTGCAGCTCGCGCAGGGCCTGATCGCCAAGAACGTACCGCTCATCATGGGTCCCTCGAGCCCCGATGCCTGCGCCGCGATCGCTCCGCTCATCGAACAAAACGGACCGTTCCTCTACTGCTTGGCGAACGCCGGGCATCCGACGCCCGGGAGCTACAACTTCCTTACGCTCTTTCCATACGAACCGCAGTTCGTCGTAACGCTGCGCTACTTCCGCGAACGCGGCTTGAAGAAGCTCGCCTACGTGGTGGCCTCCGATGCCGGCGGTCAGGACGCGGAGAAGGCGCTGCTCTACGCGGCCGGGTTACCGGAAAACAAGTCGATCCAAATCGTCGCGCACGAGTACTTCACGCCCGGCGACCTCAGCGCCGCCGCGCAAATGGAGCGGATCAAAACCGCGAAACCCGACGTGCTGGTCATTTGGGCCACGGGTACGGCGGCCGGCACGCTCTTCCGCAGCGCGCAAGATTTGAACATCGACTTGCCCACGGCCACTTCACCGGGCAACCTCAACGCCGGCTTCTTCAAACAATATGGACCGAAGCTGCCAACCAATCTGCTGTTCGCATCGGTGCCGTATTACGCCGGTGAAGCGTCGATGAATCCGGCCACGAAAGCCGCGGTCGAAACCTTGACGAACGCGCTCGCGCCGCTCAATGCGAAGCCCGACATGATCGAGATCTCGGCCTGGGATCCGGGCTTGATCATGGTCGACGCGCTGCGCAAGCTCGGACCCGATGCCTCGGCGGCGAAACTCAAAGCGTATGTCAGCAACCTGCAAGGCTTCACCGGCGTGAACGGGCCGTACGATTTCAAAGCCGAACCGCAACGTGGACTCGGTTCGAAGAACATCGTCATGGTGAAGTACGAACAAAAAGACGGTTCCTTTACCGCGGTGAGCAAAGCCGGCGGCGACCCGTTACCCGGCAAGTAGCGCATCGTGGTTGACGATATCGAATCGCTCATCACCGACGAGATGCGTGCGTGCATCGGATTCACGACGCAGCCGCTCGAGATCCCCGAGGAGATCAGCGCGTCCGATGTGCGGCACTTCGTCTCCGTCATCGGCGAGACGAACCCGATCTATCGCGACGCGGCCTACGCGCGCAGCATGGGTTACAACGGCGTCGTCGTGCCGCCGATCTTCGTCGTCATTCTCTTTCGCCGCATTCAGGTACCGGTCGGCCAACGGCCGGGTCTGGATTGGGGTCCGCTCCAGTTGCCGCCGTCGTTCAAGAACACGCGCAACGCGGGCCAAGTCTACGAGTGGCTGCGTCCGGTCTATGTCGGTGACCGGCTTACGGTCACGACGAAACTGGTCGATCTGCTGGCGCGCCGCACGCGCGACGGCCGGCCGATGATCCTGATCGTTTCGGAATTCGAAATCCGCAATCAACACGGCGAACTCGTCCTCCGTCAACTCAATCACGACGCAAAGCTCGAGCTGACGTCGTTTAAAGCGAGCTGACATTGGGACGGGTGCTCGATCTCTCGCGTCAAGCCGGCGTCTATGCAACCCGGCTGTTGGCCGAGCAGGGCCATGACGTGATCCGTCTCGAGCCGCCCGGCGGCGATGCGGTGCGCCGCCAAGGCCCATTCCTCGGCGGTGTACCCGATATCGAAGACGGCGCGTACCATCAGTTCTTCAACACCGGCAAACGCAGCGTTGCGCTCGACGTCACGACGGCGGCCGGGCGTGAAGCGTTCGTGCGGCTCGCGCAAACAGCCGATACGATCGTGGCGAGTTTGCCGCTGCCGATTCCAGAAGCCGAACTGCGCGCGCTCAACCCCGGCCTCGTGCTGGTGCTGATCACGGAAGACGAACGGCCGGAGTTGTGCGCGTACGCGCGTTCGGGCTTGCTCTCGATCACCGGTCATCCGGATCGCGCACCGGTGTTGATGGGCGGGCACATCATGTACGCCGCAACCGGGCTCTGGGTGATGATTGCGGCGGCGTCGGCGCTGCTCGTGCATCGGATGACGGGCGAAGGTCAAACCGTAACGGTCGACATCCAGCAATGCTTCGAATCGTTTCTCGATCACGGTATCGAGAACTACATGGCGCGCGGACGCCGCGTCGAGCGCAGCGGCGCGCGCGGTTCGGTGACGGCGCTCGCCGGCGCGCTGCCGAGCAGCGACGGCTTCTGGATGCTGAGCTTGATGGACTCGCGCGAACAGTGGCGGATGCTGCTCGAATGGATGGACGATCCCGTGCTGACCAACGATGAGACGCTCGGCAAGTACGAAGCGCGGCTGGCCCGGCGCGACGAGTTGCTCGACCGCATCGGAACGTGGGCGAGCGGATCCACCAAACTCGAGGTGGTGAGCGAGGCGCAGAGCCGCCACATCCCGGCGGCGCCGATCGCGACCTCGCTCGATCTCGCCGAAGATGCCCAGCTGATCGACCGGCGGTTTCTGGTCGAGATCGATCACCCGGCGCACGGGCACATGCTCTTCCCGCGCGGCGCGCTGGCCACGATCTGGGATCGCGAGATGGCGACCGCGCCGCGGCTGGGTTCGGCCAACGCCGAGATCTTGCGCGAACTCGGTTATACGGAAGAAGAATGCGTGCTAATGTTCGAACGGAGCGTGATATGAGGCATCCCGATCCGGTTGAGGTCGAGCAGCGGTATTTCGAGGACGTCGCGGTCGGTACCGAGATCCCGCCGCGCGAATTCGGGCCGCACACGCTGCTGAGCGCCGTGTTCTGGGCGGCCGTGCAAGAAAACGCCGGACTGTTGCACCTCGATCGCGACTACGTGCGCGAATTTCGCGGCGCGCCGTCGATCGTCGTGAGCGGCCAGCAGCGCCAGAGCTTGCTCACGCGCGCGTTGATGGACTGGGCCGGCCCGCGCGGCTTTCTGCGCAAGATGGATTGCCGTCACCGCACGTCGACCTACGAAGGCGACATGCACATCTTCTCGGCCAAGGTGATCGAGAAATCGAGCGATCCGGAATCGCCCTGGATCGTGTGCGAGTTCGACGGCCGCAATCAAAAGGGCGAGCAGATCTTGCGCGGTACGTGCACGATCCTGTTGCCGTGCGTCGACTGGCCGGTCAGCCGCCACGTTTGGGACGCCGTTACGCCATGACTAGCCTGAGCGGCAAGTACGCGATCGTGGGCGTCGGCGAGTCCGACGTCGGACAGCGCACGGGCCGCTCCGGTATGGAACTGCACCTCGAGGCGGCCACGCGCGCGATTGCCGACGCGGGTTTACCGAAGGCGGCGATCGATAGCGTGATCGCGCGGCCCGCGCACAGCGCGAACATGGACAACTACTCCGCGGTCCTGGCCTACCAGCTCGGTCTGCAGCCGTCGTACATCACCGACGTCGGCCTCAGCGGCGCGTCGTCGGTGTCGATGATCCTGGCCGCGGTGGCTGCGCTCGAAGCCGGCTACTGCACGACGGTCCTGTGCGTGAACGGCGATTCGTCGAGTTCGCGCGGTTCGGCCAAAGAGATGCACGCCGCGCACCGGAACTGGGTCGACGATCTCGAGCGTCCGTACGGCTTGGTCGGTGCGCCGATCCAGTACGCGTTGCCGGCGCGCCGTCACATGTACGAATTCGGAACCACGAGCGAACAGTTCGGTGCGATCGCGGTGGCGTGCCGCAAGCACGGCGCCCTGACGCCCAACGCCGTCTGGCGCACGCCGATCACGCTGGCCGAGCACCAAGAGTCGCGCATGATCGTCGATCCGTTCCACCGCCTCGATTGCTGCGGCACGACCGACGGCGCGGGCGCCGTGATCGTGACGTCGGCCGAACGCGCGCGCGACCTGGCGCAGCGGCCGGTCTACGTGCTCGGCCTCGGCCAGCACGCCTCGCATGCCGACATCCAGTACGCGGCGTCGATGACGACCACGGCCGCCAAGGGCGCGTCGCGCCAAGCCTACGCGATGTCGGGCCTCGGGCCCAAGGATATCGACGTGGCGGAGCTCTACGATTGCTTCACGTCGGTCGTGCTCGTGACGCTCGAAGACTACGGCTTTTGCGAAAAGGGCGAAGGCGGACCGTTCGTCGAGAACGGCCGCATCGAACTCGGCGGCGAATTGCCGGTGAATACGAGCGGCGGGTTGCTCTCGCAAGTCAACGCCAGCGGGTTCTTTCACATCACCGAAGCGGCCACGCAGATGCGCGGCAGCGCCGGTGCGCGTCAGGTCGCGGACGCGGAAACCGCCATCGTCAGCGGACAGTGCGCGGTGACCGGCGTCAACGCGTGTCTCATCCTCGGAAACCACCAAGCCTAACATGGGAGCCTTCGCATGATCGCCTGTCTTTCTCCAAACGGACAAAACACGACGCGCGGCAACGATGCCGTGACGAAGTTGCTGGTCGCAACGGTCGAGGGCATCAGCGTACTCGAGCGCGAGCGGCCCGGTGCAGCATGGCAGAACCGTGGACACAAGCTCGAGGGCAAGCACTGCAGCTCGATCATGATCGAGCCGAAGCGCGGCGGCATCTTCGCCGGTTTTCACGAGAACGGCGGCCTCTACTACAGCGGCGACAACGGCGAGACGTGGGAACGCCGCATGAACGGGCTCACGATCGATCACGTGTTCTCCGTCGCGTATGCGCACCACGGCGACCGGGTCGTGCTGTATGCGGGTACCGAGCCGGCGTCGATCTTCCGCAGCGATGATTACGGCCTGACGTGGGTCGAGCAAACCGGCGTGAAAGAAGCGCCCGATTGCGACAAGTGGGTCTTTCCGGGCAAGCCGCACATCCCGCACGTGAAGTCGATCACGGTGAGCCTCGCCGATCCGAACATGGTCTGGGCGCTGGTCGAACAGGGCGCACTCATGCGCACGACCGACGGCGGCGCGACGTGGATCGAACAAAAAGATTACTCGAAGCCCGAAGATCACAACTACCGCGACGTGCACCAGCTCACCATGCACCCGGTGAACACGAACGAGGTGTGGCTCACCACCGGCATGGGCACCTACCACAGTCTCGACAGCGGTGAGAAATGGGAACAGATCACCGACACGTCGTTCCGCGTCGGTTATCCCGACCACACGTTCGTTTCACCGCTCGATCCGGAGATGATGTTCGTCTCGGGGGCGATGATGTATCCCGGACACTGGAAAAAAGTGAACCGCGCCGACCCGACCGTGATGAAATCGCGCGACCGCGGACACACGTGGGTCGATTCGAGCGCGGGCCTCGCCGAAGACCGGCGGGCGAACATCGAAGCGATGAGCCTGGCGATCTATCCGGGCGGTTTCTCGCTCTTCGTCGGCAATACCGATGGTGAGGTCTACGAAACCGACGATGCGGCCGAGCACTGGACGCAGATCGCGAGTTCGCTCGGACCGGTCTCGAAGATCTATCACTACAAGAACCTGTTGCCCGTCCCGGCGTGATCGCGCACGAACGGGCGCGTGAGGCGTCCGGTGTCAGCCCGATTGCCGGGCTGAAAGTCTTCGACTTCACCCACGTTTTCGCGGGCCCGTTTTGCACGCGCACGCTGGCCGATCTCGGCGCCGACGTAGTGCACGTGGAGAGCCCCTCGCGCGATCCGGGCGACCGCCATCGCGCGACCTACGCGCATCGCAACAAACGCTCGATCGCGCTCGACCTCAAGAGTGAAGCCGGGCACGCCGTTGCAACGCGGCTGGCGATGGGTGCCGACGTGATCGTCGAGAACTTCAGCGCCGGCGTGATGCGCCGCCTGAAACTCGACTACGAAACGCTCAGCCGAGACAACCCGCGCCTGATCTACATCAGCCTCTCGGGGTACGGCCATACGGGTCCGCGCAAGTCGTGGACCAGCATGAACATGAACCTGCAAGCGTACACGGGTCTCATGCTCACGACCGGAGCCGAGGGCGATCCGCCGACCGCGATCTCCAACTCCTGGAACGACTACATCGGCGGTTTGCACGGCATCATCGCGGTGCTGGGCGCGCTAACGGAGCGCGAAGAAACCGGCCGCGGCCGCAACATCGACTTGAGTCAATTCGAGTGCAGCGTCGCGACGGTCGGCGCGCTCTTGATGGCGTCGGCGGTCTCGGGCCGCCCGCCGAAGCGCTGGGGCAACCGTTCGAGCAGCGCAGCGCCGCAAGGGGCCTATCCGTGCGGCGGCAACGACGAGTGGTGCGTGATCGTCGCCGAAACGGACGAACAGTGGCTCGCGCTTGCGAAGGCCATCGGCCGCCCCGACCTCGCTGCCGATGAACGCTTCGCAAGCGTGGTCGGCCGGATGCGGCATCACGACGAACTCGATGCCGCGATCGAGGCGTGGACGCGCGGCCGCCTCAACACCGACGTCGAGCGGCAACTGCAGGTTGCCGGCATTCCGGCCGAACGGATGCGTCGCGTCGACGACGTCGTCGAGTCGCCGGATTCGGGCGGCGCGTACCGGCCTGTGCCCGGCGAGCGGAAGAAGCCGCTCGTCGCGCCCTCGGTGCCGTTCACGTTCAGCAAGAGCACGGTGGAAGCGTTCACCGCGCCGTGTGCGTTAGGCGAACACACCGAGGAGGTACTGCGCGACTGGCTGGGCTTGGACGCGGCGGAAATCGCGTCGTTGCGTAGCCGGAACGCGTTCGGAGCTGAAAGGACAAACTGATGGCCTCGTACTCACGCGCCGCCGCACTCACCGGTATCGCCGCGCTCGCGGCCGCGCCGGCGATCGTCCGCGGCGCCGATTTGGCGACGATCCGCATCGGTGCCGCGCCGACCGACGCGACCGCACAGCATCTCTACGCGCAAGATCTCGGCATGTTCACCGCGGCGGGACTCAGTGCCGAGATCTCGCCGATGCGGACCTCGGCGTCGCTGATCGCGGCGATCGTCGGCGGTTCGCTCGACATCATGACGAGCACGGTCGTCTCGATCGCGCTGGCGCACAACAAGGGCATCGACATGCGCGTGATCGCCGAAGGCAACGTTTACGACGGTCCGCCGTCGCAAGCGGCGATCGTAGTTGCGCCGAACTCGACCATCAAAAACGGCGCCGACTTGAACGGCAAAACGGTTGCGGTGAACGGCCTCGGCGATCTCACCCAAGTGGCGATCGCCGCGTGGATCGATGCCAACGGCGGCGATTCGAAATCGGTAAAGCTGATCGAAGTGCCGTTCTCCGGCGTCGGCGCGGCGCTGGCGCAAGGGCGCATCGATGCCGCGATGCTGGTCGAACCGTTCACGTCGGCGGCGCGCGCTCAGGGTCAGATCAAGATTCTCGGCGATCCGCAGGCGGCGATCGGGCGCGGCTACATGGTGACCGGCTGGTACGCCAAGGCCGATTGGCTGAACGCCAACCGCGATACGGCGCGGCGTTTCGTCGACGTAATGCTGCAGACGGCGAAGTGGGCCAATGCGCACCATCCCGAGTCCGCGGCGATTCTCGCGAAGTACGTCGGCATGACGGCCGACGCGATCCAGAGCTCGCCTCGCGCCGTCTACGGCGAAAAGCCGATCCAACCGGCAATGATTCAGCCCGTGCTGGACTTCTCGAGCAAGTACATCGGCCTCGATAAAACCTCGGCCGCGTCGCTGATCTGGCGCGCTTAAGCGCTCCGCGGTTGGAAGAGCGGCAACGTTGCCGCGTCGGCGCGTTCGAGATAGACGACCTCGACCGGCATGCCGATCTGCACTGCGTCCGGGTCGACGTTGACGACGTTGGTGAGAAAACGCGGCCCTTCGTCGAGCTCGATCACGGCGACGACGTAGGGTACCTTCTCTTCCCAGCCCCGCCCGAGTGCCTGACGCACGACGGCGTAGGTGTACACCGTACCGCGGCCGCTCGCCGCGACCCATTCATGCTGATCGCTCAAGCAGCTCCGGCAGATCGGACTGGGCGGATGGCGGAACGCCCCGCATGCGCTGCAACGCTGCAGGAGCAGTTCCTTGCGTGCGGTTCCATCCCACAGGGGTGCGAACATCAGACGAACATCTTCGTGCGAAGATCGATATCTCCGGCGATCAGACCGTTGTCGCGCATCAATTTTACCATCGGCTGAATTTGCGTTGCCGAGATCGACGTGCTGGCCGGTTCGAGCACCATCTTCGCTGCGATCGCCGGGTCGATCTTGGTGAAGCCGGAAACCAGTTTGAAGTAGCTGTCGTTGCCGAGGTTGGCGTTGACCCAGCCCGCGCCGCGGATCAACGCGCGCACGAACGCACGGATCACGTCGGGCCGCTGATCGGTGCTCGCCCGCGTCACGACCCACAGCCCGTTGACGCCCCCGCGATAGACGGAACTCTGCGGCCAGCCGAAGCCTTCGATGTCGGGATCGGTGCGGCCGACGGTCATGTACGGATCGACCACGTATGCGGCATCGATACGCTTGGCTTTGATCGAATCGATCAGCACGGAGTTAGGGAGTTCGAGAAAGCTGACTTTCTCGGGATCGCCGCCGGTTAGCTTGACCCACGAGCGCGTGAGCACCCAATTGATGCCGCGAACGCCGTTGACGCCGACGGTTTTGCCTTCGAGATCCTTGCCGCTGCGAATGGCGTCGCCGCGCCGCTTCATCAGGGCCGACTGACCGGGCGGCTTCGAGCCGTTCGGGCTGCCGCCCATGACGACGCGCAAGTCGAAGCCGCGATCGATTGCGGAAATCGTCGATGCAACGTTGTTGTAGAGCACGTCGAACTGGCCGTTCATGAGCGCCGGAACCCCCGCCGCGCCGCTCTGCACGGGTTCGGTCGTCACCGCCAGGTTTTCGGCGGCGAAGTAGCCTTGCGCGTCGGCCGCGTAATATTTCGCGACGTCGAAGATCGCGACCGTCGAAACGTGCAGCAGCGCCGGCTCGGCCAGTACCGGCGCGGGAACCGACAACGCGGCGAGCGTTGCGCTTGCGCCGAGCAGCGCGTTTCGCCGGCTGACATGAAGCGGCATGACGACGCCTTCAGTACGGTGGCGCCGTCCCCTTCAGATCGAGAAGGTGCGCAGATAGCATCAACAAATGCCGACCGTATGGGCCAACTTTCAGGTCGGGTCGCGCTCGTTACCGGCGCGGGACCGAACATCGGACAAGCGATTGCGCGAACGCTGGCCGCCAAAGGCGCGGCGGTCGTGTGCAACAACTTGGTTGAGAGCGTCGCATTGGAAGTCGTGGACGCGGTGCAGCGCGAGGGCGGTCGCGCAGTTGCTGCTCCCGGCAACGTTACCGATCCCGAGGCCGTGCGCGGTTTCTTGAAAATCGCCGAAGACGCGTTCGGCCCGATCGATATCCTGGTCACCAACCCAACGACGCCGGGAAAGAACGGCATCCTCAAAACGAGCCTGGAAGAATTCCAACGGATCCTCAACGTCGTGCTGACCGGTTCGTTCTTGTGCGCGAAGGCGGTCGCCGAACGGCTGATCGAGTTGAAGCGCCCCGGATCGATCGTGCTCGTCGCGTCGACCTCGGGGCACCGCGGGCGTCCCGATGCGTTCGCCTACTGCACGGCCAAAGGCGGCGCGCTCAACATGGCGCGCGCGATGGCACAAGATCTCGCGCCCTACAACATCCGTGTCAACTCGGCCACGCCGACGCGCACCGGGCCCAAGCATTCCACGTGGGATGAAATTCCGCTCGGACGTTTGGGTGAACCGCAAGACCTCGCCAACGCGATCGCGTTCTTGGTGTCCGACGATGCCTCGTTCATCACCGGCGAAGATTTGCGCGTGGACGGCGGCGCGCTCGCGACGTGGGGGCGCGGCAAAGGAGAACTCTAAGGTACCTAAGTAACGCGGAAAGACGTCATGGCTGAATCCGAACGCACGCGCTCGCGAGAACGCGAACGCCCGACCCAAAGCGCTTACGAGGTGGCCGTCACCTATGATAAGGAGCGCACCGAGCGGCAAACCGTCGGTCGCGTCGTTCTGCGGCTGGAGGACTGTCCGCAAGAGCAGACGCGTCAGGGGCTGTTGCGTCCGTACCTCGATCCGTTCCTGATTCCCGACACCCCGCTGCAGCATTGGGCCGTTTTCACGCACGAGATCCACACGAAGTCGGGCAAGCACCGCCACCAAGGCGGCCTCGTGATCTACGTGATCGACGGCAAGGGCTATTCCGTGATCAACGGCGAGCGCGTCGATTGGGAAAAGGGCGATCTGGTCTTGCTGCCGTTGGAAAAAGGCGGGGTCGAGCATCAGCACTTCAACAGCGATCCGGCGCACCCGGCGCTCTGGATCGCGTTCATCCACTTTCCGTTGCGCGATTACGTCGCCTCGGAGATGACACAACTCGAAACGGCGGTAGACTATCGTGAGTGATCGCACGCAACGGCTGGCCGAGCAGAACTTTTGGGATCAGATCTTCGAGCTTCGCGACGAACAGCGCGAAGCGCGCAAGAACGGCATTCAGGTCATCAAGGAGTCGCAGCTGCCGCTCGAGTTGAACCGCCAGGGCTTGATGCGCTGGTACATGCATCCGGGCATCAAAGACACGATCCTCTCGTGCTACCTCGTGTACTCGCAAGAGATTCCGCCGGGGAGCCGTTCGGGACGGCTGCTGTTCGGCGGCGATCAGGTGATCTATGTCGTCGCCGGGCAAGGCTACACCGTGCTCGACGGCGTGAAGCATCCATGGAAGGCCGGCGACGCGCTGAACCTGCCGTTGCGCAAGCCCGGCATCACCGTGCAGCACTTCAACACGGATCCCGAGATCACGGCGAAACTCATCGCCGTCGAACCGAACTTTCTCCAATGCGCGAGCGTCGATCGCGGCACCGGTTTCGAACAGCTCGAAAACGCGCCCGAATACGACCGCGCGAAACAGGGTTGAGCGTTTGACGCACGCGCACACGCACTCCGGCATCCCGCACGTGCACGCCACCGTCGACAACCTCGCGGGCGCGGCAACGGCGGGCGCACGGCAACGCATCCAGCTCGATGCGGCGCTGATGCAACAGCTCGGCTTGTCGGCCGGCGACACGGTACGCGTTGCGACCGAGCGCGGGCGCAGCGCGGTCGCGCGGCTCGATCCGGCCGCCGCCGACGGAGCGGGCGATACCGCGCGCATGGATCGCTTTCTGCGCCAAGCACTCAAGGCGCGGCTCAACGAATCGGTGGAGATCGAGCCGATCGAGCTCCGGCCGGCGAAGCGCGTGGAGCTGCTGCCGGCGGCCGACGTCTCGACCGCGCACGATCTCGTTCCGCACCTGACCGCACTGCTGAGCGCCGACCGCACGGCCGTGAGCCGCGATGCGGTGCTGTATCTGCCTTTCCCTGGCACGACCTCGGGGACGACCTATCAAGTCGTGACGGTCGACGACGGCCCCGGCTACGTCACGCCCGACACGCAGATCGTGCTGCAGTACGCCGATGCGCACGTGCCCGACGGCGCGATGGACGTCACGTTCGAAGACGTGGGCGGACTGGGCACGCAGATCCGCGCGGTGCGCGAGCTGGTGCAGTTGCCGCTCAAGTTTCCGCACGTCTACCAGCAGCTCGGCATCACCGCGCCGCGCGGCATCATCCTCTACGGTCCGCCGGGCGCCGGCAAGACGCGCATGGCGCGCGCGATCGCGAACGAGGTCGAGGCGCGGTTCTACTACATCAACGGCCCCGACATCATCGGCACCTACGCCGGCGAGACCGAAGGCAACCTGCGGCGGATCTTCGGCGAGGCCGGACACCACGCACCGTCGATCATCTTCATCGACGAGCTCGATGCGATCGCACCCAAGCGCGGCGAAACGGGCGCGCACGCCGATATCCGTGTCGTCACGCAATTGCTCTCGTTGATGGACGGCTTGACGCGCGTCGATGCCGTGGTCGTCGTAGCGACGACGAACCGGCTCGACAGCGTCGATCCCGCGTTTCGCCGGCCGGGCCGCTTCGATCGCGAGATTTTCATCGGGCCGCCCGATATCGCCGGACGGCGTGAAGTGCTGGATATCCACACGCGCGAGATGCCGCTGGCGCCCGACGCGCTGGCCGCGCTCGACGATGTCGCGTACCGCACGCACGGCTTCGTCGGCGCCGACTTGATGGAGCTCTGCCGCGAGGCGGGCCTCTCCGCGCTGCGCCGCAACACCTCGATGCTGGCCGATCACCGCGCGGCGTTTCGTCTGCAATCCGAGCAGATCACGGTCTCGCGCTCCGACTTCGAGCACGCGCTCGCGCACGTGCGGCCGTCGGCCTTGCGTGAAACGCTGATCTCGCGTCCCGACGTCACGTGGGCCGACGTCGGGGGAATGGATGCGCTGCGCGAAGAGCTGCGCGAACTCGTCGAGATGCCGCTGCACAAACCGGACGTGCTGGCCGAGATGGGGCTTGCCGCACATTCCGGCGTGCTGCTCTACGGCGCACCGGGCACCGGAAAGACTCTGCTCGCGCAAGCCGTCGCCAACGAATGCGGCGTGAACTTCATCGCCGTCAACGGGCCGGAGCTGTTCACCAAGTGGCTCGGCGAATCGGAAGAAGCCGTGCGGCACATCTTCCGGATCGCGCGCCAAGTTGCGCCGGCCGTGATCTTCTTCGACCAGCTCGATTCGATCACGCCGATTCGGGGCGATCATAGCGGTTCGATGACGACCGAACGTGTCGTCAACCAATTGCTCGCGGAACTCGACGGCATCGAACCGCTCTCGGGCATCGTCGTGCTGGCCGCAACCAACCGCATCGACCTCGTCGATCCGGCCATCTTGCGTCCGGGACGGTTCGGAACGCACGTGCACGTGCCGCTCCCCGATGCGGCCGGACGCCGCGCGATCCTGAAGCTGTTTCTCGCCGGTGCGAACGTCGACGCGTCCATCGACGAACTGGTGCCGCTCACCGAAGGCTTTTCGGGCGCGCAACTGCGCGAACTGTGCGCGCGCGCCAAACGCCTCGCCCTCCGGCGCACCGGCTATGCGGGCGCGGTCGCAACGACCACTGTGGATCTACTCAAAGCTATCGATACCGTGAAGGAGCCAACATGACCTCACGCATTTCGCGCCGCGGAAGTCTCGCTACCATGGCGGCCGCGCTCGCCGGCAGTGCGTTGCCGCGCGCCGCACGCGCCGACGCGATTCCGCTGCGCGTTGCCCTGGTTCCGATCTGGGATGTTGCGCCGTACTATGCTGCCGACCAGCAGGGTTACTTCACGGCGGAAAACCTGGCGTGCAGCCCGTTCATCGTGCGCGGCGGCGCGGCCGGTATTCCGGCGGTCGTCGGCGGCTCCTACGATATGATCTACGCCAACGGAACGAGCATCGTTCAGGCGATTACGAAGGGCATCGATCTGCGGATTATCCTCGAGGGTGCCCCGATCGGCGCGCATCCGCCGGATCCCGGCGCGCTGCTCAAGCGCAAAGGCGAGCCGCTGAAGACGGGCAAGGATCTCGAGGGCAAGGTCGTCGGCGTGAACGCGCTGCGCGACGTGCAGTGGATGTTCGTGACGGCGTGGGTCAAAGCGACCGGCGGCGATCCCGACAAGGTGCAAATCATCGAGGTTCCGCTGCCGTCGATGGTCGATGCGCTCAAGGCGAAGCGCGTCGACGCGGCGCTGGTGCTCGATCCGTTCATGACGGTGGGCTTAGCCGATCCCGCGATCGAGTTGCTCGACTGGGCCTTGAGCCGCGTCTACCCGAACGGGCCGGTCGGATTCTTCGCCATTACGCCGGAACTCGCAGCGCGACGCGGCAACGATATACGCGCGTTCGTGCGTGCATACAAGCGCGGCGCCGCGTGGTGCAACGCCAACGCCGGCAAGGAGCCCTTCATCAAACTCGTCGCCGGCTTCAGCGGTATTACACCCGAGCTCGTCGCGCAGATGAAGCCGATCCCGGCCCATGCCGACGTCGTGCCGAGCGACTTGCCGCGCCTAACTGCGCTCATGACGCAAACCGGCCTCCTCACGACACCCGTCGATCTTCGCACCAAGATCTTCACCTAGAAAAAAAGGCGCACCATCAGCAACGGTCACGGTCTCATCGATGTGCACGTGCATCACTTCAGCGGCACGTACATCGATCTGCTGGAGCAGCTCGGCTGCGATAGGCGGATTCTTTTCGATGCGCGGCGGGTCGTCTCGCCGGCGGCGGACGCCGGCGTGGCCGAGCGGCTGGCCGTCATGGACGACAGCAACGTTGCGCGCCAGATGCTCTCGATGTCGGCGGCGACGCCCTACCTCGAGAACGAACGCGATGCGGTCCGCGCGGCCCAGTTCATCAACGATGAACACGCGGAGCTGCGCCGCAAATATCCCGCGCGCTTCGGCTTCTTCGCCGCGCTGCCGATGCCGCACGTCGACGCCGCGCTGACGGAGCTGCGGCGCGCGGTCGACGAACTGCACGCCGACGGCGTGACGTTTACGACCAGCGTCAACGCGCGCTCGCTCGCCGACCCTGCGTTCGAGCCGGTCTTCGTCGAGCTGAACCGGCGTGCCGCGGTGGTGTTCATCCATCCGCCGGGCTTCGCGTGCGAGTCGCCGCTGATTGCCGAGAGCCGGCTCACCTGGCCGCTGGGTGCACCGGTGGAAGACGCCGTGTGCGCGATGCAGTTGATGCAGGCCGGATTTCCGCGCCGCTATCCGCAACTGAAGATCATCTTGCCGCATCTCGGCGGCATGCTGCCGTTCCTGCGCTATCGTCTCGACCGGGGCGGCATCCGCAGCGTAGCGGGCGAAGAACTGCCGAGCGTGCAGATGCGAAAGTTCTGGTACGACACCGCCAACGGCGAACCGCGTTCGCTGGCCCATGCCGTCGATGCGTTCGGTATCGACCGTATCATGTTCGGTTCGGACTACCCGTACTGGACGGACGATTCGTATGCTCAAGCGGTGCACTACCTGGAAATGGCCGGTCTCCCGGAGCACGACGTGATCGCGATCCAAAGCGGAAACGCGCGCAAGCTCTTCGCCGCATGAACCGCAAGCAGGCATTGCTGACTGGGGCCTTCGTCGCCGCGACGGCGGGACGAGGCCTGGCGCAAACCACGCCGGCGCTCACGCCGGTCCGGCTCGCGTCGACGGCCAACGACGATGTGACGGCCGCGCTCTACGCGATCCAGCAAGACGCCTTTCGCAAAGCCGGCCTCGACGTAACGCTCAGCACGTTGAACAGCGGGTCGGCGATCAGCTCGGCGGTTGCCGGGGGTGCCGTCGACATCGGGCGCTCGAGCATGTTGCCCCTGATCGCGGCCCGCGGAAAAGGGATCGGTTTCATGCTGGTCGCGCCGTCGGGACTCTATCTCGGCAGCGCTCCGGATTCAGCGCTGGTCGTGCCGGCGAAGTCACCGCTGCGCACGGCGAAGGATCTCGAAGGCAAGACCATCTCGTGCCCCGCGCTCGGCGACCTCGACAACCTCAGCTTGCGCAACTGGATCGACGCCAACGGCGCCAATTCGAAACTCGTGCAGTACATCGAGATGCCGGGATCGGCCGTCGTCGCCGAACTTGCCAGCGGGCACGTTGTAGCCGGAACGCTGCAAAATCCCTATCTGGCGCAAGCCCTCAAGGGCGGCACCGTGCGCGTGCTCGGCTACCATCTCTCGTCGATCGGAACCCGCTTGATGCAGTCGGCGTGGTTTTCGACCGCCGATTATCTCGGGAAGAACGCGGCCGTAGTGCGCTCGTTCGCGCAAGTGATGCAAGCGGCGTCGGCCTACTGCAACACGCATCAGGCACAAACCGTCGAGCTGCTGGCATCGTTCACCAAGATGGATCCGGTCACCATCGCCGCCATGTCGCGCACGGAGTTCGCGACCTCGCTCGATCCCGGACTGATTCAGCCGTTGATCGATGTCGCCGCGAAATACAAGGTCATCGAAGCGCGCTTTGAAGCGCGCGATTTCATCGCCCGCCTGGCCTAAAGCGCAGGCGCGCCGTCGAGACGATCGTCGAGCGACCCGAACGAGCCGAACGGGTTATCGGGATTCGCATACTCGGCGCGCGGCACGTCGTGATAGATCTCGATGAGGTTGCCGTCGGGGTCGATGAGGTAGACGCTGTTGGTCACGCCGTGATCCATCGTGTGGTGCACGTCGACGCCGTTGCCCTTCAGATGACGGTACGCATTTTGCAGGTCCGCAAACGACGCGAGTTCCATGGAGAAGTGCTCCATGCCGTACATCTTCTTTGGGGTCGGCAAGGGCGCATCGGCGTCGGACGATTGTTCGAGCGCGAGGACGGGCTGGGCATCCGGCGCGCTCGCGAGATATACGCGGCCGTTCGCTTCGGCAATCGGAACCAGGTGCAGCATCTCGCGATAGAACGCTTGCGACGCGGCGAGATCCGTGCACCGCAAGGTCAGGTGGCTGGTGCGACGGATGCCGGAGCGCAGGTTCGGTAAGCGCTTCGGATCCTCGGCGGCCACAGGCGCGTCGAGGTCGGTTTGATCGTCAGCGCGGCGGCGGCAGTAGAATTCGAGCTGGTTACCGTCGTGATCGGCGGCAACGAAGTTGGTGATCGAGCCGAAGTCTTCGCTGCGCAGCAGCGTTGCACCGAAGGCCGGCCCTTGTTCTTTGATGCGCTGATAGATGCGCCGCAGTTCGTCGAAGGTGTTCACTTCGTAGGAGATGCTGACCATGCCGATTTGGCGCGGATCGGGCAGGCGTTCGCCGCTCTTTCCGCTGCGCACCGCGATCATGTGGTGGTTGCTCACCGGGTTCGCGGTGAGGAAATAGAACGAACCCTCTTGGCCGTAGGTCTGGAAACCGACCACGTCTTCGAGAAATTGTTTCGCGCGCGGCAGGTCGGTGACGCGAAGCACCACGTGTCCGGCACGTCTGATCGTGAAATCCATGAGCTTTTCCTTATGCGGCGCTTCCGCGAACGACGTCGAGCACGTGTTGCGCATCGGTGGGCAGCTCGTCCGAGCGCCAGGCCACATGTCCGTCGGGCCGCACCAGCACGAGTTGCCGGTTATAGATGTGGAAGAGCTGCGGGATGTCGAACGAGTGCACCGTCAATGGTACACCGCGCTTCGCCGCTGCGGCAACAAAGACATCGGCTGCGGGCGCGTGGCGGCTCAAGCGCAGCAGCACGAAACCCGTGCCGAAGAGGTCGAGGATCGACGTGCGCTCGTCGAGCCAAAAGTGCGGGGCCCGGATGCCGGGCCGCGCGATCGGGTAGTACGTGCGGTGATCGTTCAGCGGCGGCGGGGTTCCGTCGGGCACGATCACGGGTGAGTTCTCGTAGGAGTAGCCGAGCTGCATGCCCGCGTCCTCGTAGCGCGGTCCGTAGTCGTAGCCGCAGTTGGCGCGATCGAGGATGCGCTGCAGCGCCGCGCTGACGTCCGCGCGCACGCGGTCGCCCTCGGCGCCGCTCTCCAAGATTGCCGGACCCGGCGTGCCGCCGACAGCTTCATTGTGCTGCCAGCGCCCGGTCGCGGCCGCAACGTTCTGCGTTCCGATCGGCTTGCGCTCCGCTTCATACGACGGCAAGAGTTCCGGGCCGCCCCAGCCGTCGATCACCGCGGCGAGCTTCCAGGCGAGATTCGTCACGTCGCCGATGCCGGTGTTGAGACCGAAGCCGCCGGTCGGTGAGAGCTGATGCGCCGCGTCGCCGAGCAAGAACACGCGCCCGGACCGGTAGCTGGCGGCAACGACTTCGCGCCGCGACCACACGATCGCCGAGCGCACCTCGAAGGCGAAGTCGCGTCCCATGAAGCGCCGCACCCACGCCTCCGCATCGGCTTTCGGGAAGACCGTCGTTTCGAACGGCTTGGTCAGCTGCAATCGCCACAGCGTACCGCCGTCGATCGCTAGCACGCTCGCCCAGCGCCCTTCGGGCCCGATTGCCGTATAGAACCCGGGTCCCTTATCGTGCACGCGCAAGAACTCTTCGCTGAAGAACACCACGTTCGCGTTGAGCGAGAGCGTGCCGGCGCCATCGAGTCCGATGCCCAGCGTCTCGCGAATGCTCGAATTCGCGCCCTCGCAGCACGCCACGTAGCCGGCCCGCAGTTCTTCGCGTTTGCCGGTCGCCGTATCGACGAGCGTCAGCGTCACGCCGTCGCCGTCTTGGCTCACGCGCTCGCAGCGCGTTTGGTAGCGCAAGCGCACCGCCGGCAACGCTTCGGCCGTGCGGCGCAGGATCGGATCGAAGATCGTTTGCGGACAACGTGCGATGCGTTCGGGCGTCGTCGGCGGCGTGCGGAACTGCGAAAACGCGGGAAACGGCTGGCGGCCGAGCAGATAGCCGGTGAGCGTGGTGACGTAGATCAGGTCTTGCGCGTAGTCGGGATTGAAGCCGCGATCGCGCACTTCATCGGCAATGCCCCAGCGCCGGCAGAACTCCATCGTGCGCATGTTGATGTCGACGAACTTCGCATTGCCGACTTGCCCGTCGCCCTGCTCGAGCACGACGCAGCTGATTCCGCGTAACCCGAGTTCGATCGCCGTCGCCAAGCCGACCGGTCCGCCGCCGACGATCGCGACGTGCGGTGCATCTCCGTGCATCACGCGCGCTCTTCCCAGAACAGCTCATCGAGCGCAAGGGGCTTCGTGAAGACGCCCTGTTCGAGCCCGTAGCTCACGAATGCGGTGAGCGCCGGCGTCATCTTGTCCAGCGCGTACGGGGCGGGATCGGGGCCGATCAGCGCGAGCTGCGCTTCGAGCGATTCGTAGTACCACAATAGGCCCGAGTCGCGCACGTCTTCCATGGCCGCGAGCCCGATGCTCTTCGCGCGGCAAAACGCCTCGAAGACCGCGCGCACGACATCGAGCCGCTCGCGCAGATCGCGTTCGCGAAGCACGATCACGTTCATCACCGGAACGATTCCGGTCGCGCGATAGTAAGCGCGTTCTTCGGCCGGTGCGTTCGAGAAGAGCCGCTTGATGTTGCCGTGAGCGAAGAGCCGCGTGGGGACTACGTCGGGATGCACGAGCGCATCGATCGCTCCGGCGGCCAGCAGCGCGGGCAAGTCGGCGTCCGTGCCGGCGGCTTCCAACACCATCCCCGGCGGTAACGCGTAGGGCGCCGGGGTCCGCGTTTCTTTGTTCAGCCAGCGGATTTTTTCGAGCTGCACGCCGTACTGATGCTGGAGCAGCGCCCGCGCCCACACGTTGGCGGTCATGCCGTAACGCGTTCCCACCCGCTTGCCTTCGAGATCGCGCGGATGATCGACGCGTACGGCGTCGTTGACGAAGATATACGAATGACGAAACGCGGCGCGCAGAAACACCGGCAGCGCGATCACCGGCGCACCCTGACTGCGCGCCCAGTAATAATTGACCAGCCCGCATTCCATGAAGTCGACGGCCGCCGGCTCGTCGAGCAGCGCTTCGAGCCCGAGGTGGGCGTCGGGGACGAATTCGACGTCCGGCACGATGACGCGGCCGTCGAAGAGCGCGTTACTCCAGTCGTGCCGGCGGCAGGCGACCCGTATCAATCTAGCCGCCGGCGATCCCCGTGGAACGCAGGTAGTAGCGCCACATCGCTTCGGTGCGGTTGGCGCTGATCGGCTTTCCGGGTTCGCCGAGGGCGCGATTGAAGGTCGCGATGTCCTCGTCGGAGATCGGCTGCGGATCGCCGAGGAGCCGTGCGCGATAGTTCATCTCGGCCAATTCGTTGAGCGAGATGGCACGCAGGGCGGCTTCTTCGATCGTCGTCCCGGTCGCGGTGATGCCGTGGCCGCGCATCATGCACACGTGCTTCGCGCCGAGCGTCGCGGCGAGATCGTGGCCGAGCTGCGGGTTCGAGATGAGCACGCTGCGCTCGTAGGTCGGGATGCCTTCGAGCATCAGCTTGAGCGCCGAGGGATCGTAGGCGCCGAAGATCGGGAGCAGCGGAACGCCGGTGACCGTGAACAGCACGACCGTCGGCGGATGCACGTGCACCACGGAAACGACGTCGTTGCGGGCGCGGTACACCTCGGTGTGGATAAACACTTCCTGGGGCGGATACAGGCCCTCTTTCGCGCCGCTCGCGATCTCGCCGTCGGGCGTCACCTCGAGAATTTCGTCGACGGTCGTATAGCGCACCCCGGCCTCGGCCGGGCCGCGCGCGCGGATCAGCAGGTTGTCGGAATCGGGGACCCGCACGCTGAGATGCCCCGTGTTCCCGCTCGCAAGACCGAGCACGCCCAGTACGCAGCACGCGTCAGCCAAACGCTGACGAAGATCCTGAAGTTGACCGGCCTCGAACGTCGTCACACGGCGCCCTTCGCGGCGGGCGGTCGCGTACCCGTTCAACCAATAACGAACGCCGCTTGATCACCGGCGCGGCAATCGACGCGGTCGTGCTGGCCGACATCGATTTGGCTCTCGAGCGCATCGCGCACATCGAAAAGACCGCGGGCGAGGCTTTACGGAGTTACTTCGGGTACATTTCCGCCTAATATGGGGCGATTGAACGACCGGTCGATTATCGTGACGGGTGCAGCTCAGGGGATCGGTGCCGTCTATGCCAAGGCGCTGGCGGCCGAAGGCGCGAGCCTGAGCATCTGCGATCTGACGGAACCGCGCAGCGTGGCCGATGAGATTCGCGCCGCGGGCGGCACGGCGATCAGCATGGTCACCGACGTCACGTCGCCGAGCGCGGTGGCGGCGATGGTCAAAGCGACCGTCGATGCCTACGGCACCGTGCACGGCCTCGTGAACAACGCCGCGATGTTCGGTTCGCTGACGCTCAAGCCGTTCATGGAGATCGATTCGGCGGAATGGGACAAGGTCATGGCGGTCAACACGCGCGGTGTGTTCGAGTGCGTCAAAGCGGTCGTGCCGGCGATGCGCAAACAGAAGTACGGCAAGATCGTCAACATCGCGTCGGGCACGCTCTTCAAGGGCACGCCGTTGTTACTGCACTATGTGGCTTCCAAAGGCGCGGTCGTGGCGATGACGCGCGTCATCGCCCGTGAACTGGGCGCCGACAACATCCTGGTCAACTGCATTGCGCCGGGACTGACCGTGAGTGCCGCCGTGCGAGAAACCTACACAAGCGAAGACATCGCCGCCAACAAAGCCACGCGCGCGATCAAACGCGAAGAAGAACCCGAAGACCTCATCGGCGCCCTCACGTTCTTTCTCTCCGCCGAAAGCGATTTCGTTACCGGCCAAACGCTGCTCGTCGACGGCGGCTCGGTGATGCACTAGCTTCAGTCATGGAAATCAAACGAGCTGGTTCACAATCCTCCGCTAAAGCACCGGCAGAGCACTTTACCGGAACCGTGCGCATCGATCCCCAATTTCAGATGGCCGATCCGGCACGCACGTCTGCCGGCATCGTCACCTTCGAGCCCTGTGCTCGATCGGATTGGCATACGCATCCGCTGGGCCAAACGCTCATCGTGACGTTCGGTTGCGGGCGAGTCCAGCGCTGGGGCGGACCGATCGAAGAAATCCGCCCCGGCGATATCGTGATGATCGCACCGGCCGAGAAACATTGGCACGGCGCAGCTCCGACCACCGCGATGACGCACATCGCGATCCAGGAAAGCCTCGATGGACGGAACGTCGACTGGCTCGAAAAGGTCACGGACGAACAATACGAGTCAGGCAAGAGCTAAACGCTTACTTCGATCGGCCCGCGATCACGGCTTCGCCCTCCCACGCGATCGGTGCGCTGCATTTCGCTGCGGCCTCGGTCGAGTTGATTGATGCGTCCCAAAACTTCGCAATGAAGCGACGGCCGTTGACCCCATTCGACTCCGGTGAAGCGAGCCACGCGACGACGGGCGCCATGATCTCAGGCTGGAGGATCGATGGGCTGCGGAATTCTTCCGGCAGAAATGGCGTGTTGGTCATTCCACCCGGGACGACGACGTTGACGGAAACACCGCTCCCGTCGAGTTCCTTGGCCCAGACGGCGCTTCCGGCTTCCAGTGCAGCCTTAGACGCGCCGTATGCGCTCATACCGCGCGCGAGCATCGTATCGAAGCTCGTGGTGACGTTGATGATCCGTCCCCAGCCGTTGGCCAACATGTGTTCGACGGCGAACCGCGTCATGTAGTACGGACCCGCGCTGTTGATCGCCTGAATCCGTTCCCAGCCGGCGGGGTCGGTTTCCCAAAACTTCACCGGATGTTGTTTTCCGGCGGGGATCGCCGGATCCATGGAGACACCGGCGCAGTTGACGAGGATCGCGAGACCACCAAAGGCCGCGACCGTACGTTCGACCGCGCGGCGGCAATCATCGGCGTGCGAAATGTCGGTCGGGAGAGCAAGAAACGTAGCCTCATTCGCGCCGATTTCTTCTTTGAGGCGTTCGAGCCGCGCCGCGTCGACGTCGACCGCCGCGAGTTTGGCCCCGCGCCGTGCGAGCTCGAGGGCAATGACGCGGCCCATGCCGCTGACGGCACCCGTGACAACGGCAACGCGCCCTTTCAATCCGGTTTCTGGCGTCAGCTGGTCGTGCATTTTGATCGCCTCCTACAGGTCGGTAACTCGCCTCGTCGGAAGTGGAACCCCTCTAATCCATCCCGGCGCAAAAGCGAGGTGCCCATGAGCGCTTTCTCACGTCGTTCGTTTGTTGCGGGTTTCGGCGGCACGGCGCTGCTGGCCGCGTTGTCTGCACGCGGAGGAGCCGCTATGGCGCTCCATGCCGGCGTTAGCAGCGACGATGGCTACGAAGCCTGGTTTGCCCAAGAGATCGGACTGTTTGCGAAGGCGGGCCTCGACGTTAATGCGCAGCTCTTTCCGAACGGCTCGGCAGCGGCCGCGGCGCTGATCGGGCATTCGCTCGATTTCGCGTGCGGCAACGTCGTCACCGTCGCACAGGCGCGCGACCACGGCGTTCCGGTAACGCTCGTCGCGCCGTCGATCGTGTCCGTGGCCAGCGCGGCAAATACGGGACTGACGGTCGCGAGCGACAGCCCGATCCACAGTGCAAAGGATCTTGAAGGCAAGACCGTGGGGGTGCTGAGCATCCAAGGCATCCTCGCGATGAGCGTCAAGGTCTGGCTCGACAAGAACGGCGCCGATTCGAAGCGCGTCCAACTGGTCGAGGTTACGCCGCCCGAGATGCTCGCGGCATTGCAGCGCGGAACCGTCGCAGCGACGTTGATGGTCGATCCGTTCTTGACGCTCTGGGCGTCCCAAGTGCGCCTGCTGGCCAACCCGGTGGAAGCGATCGGCCCGCGCATCATCTCGACCGGCTGGTTTGCGACGACCGATTGGATTGCCCAGAATCAGGCCGCCGCAAAAGCCTACGCCGACGTCATGGGGGCCACTGCGCGCTGGGCAAACGACGTGAGCAATCGCGCGCAAGCCACGGCGATCGTCACGAAGAACCTCGGACGCCCCGTCGATCTCGGCAAAACGTTCTACGCCCCGACCTTCGACTACGCGCCGATGCAACCGATCCTCGACGACGCGTACAAGTACAAGTTCATCAGCCGCCCGATGACCGTCGCCGAACTCGTCTGGAAGCATTAACCAATAATCTCGATCCGATTGCCGAATGGATCGGATATGTAGCAGTGCGGCCAGCCTTCGAACGGAAGCGGATCCGGTAGAACGGCGATTTTGTGTTCGGCCAGTTTCACAAGGAGGGCGTCATAATCGTCGCACGCTAGCGCGGGGTGTGCCGCTTCATCGTGGTCGCTTGATGCTCTTCAAGCGCCTTGCCGAAAGCAAGTGGATCTTGCTCGAGAGACTCTAGGCGTAAGCGCCACCAGGCCTGCGCCGTCATCCTCATTCAGGAGGCGAATGTCCACGGTATACGATGCTTTCGAAAGAGACCGGATCGCTCCCCGCAGGTGAAAAGGGGCGAAGTCCTGGACACAGTACCTCCGATTAGCCGCCGGTCGGCGATGACAAGTTGGGAGCGAATCTGTGAGAATGATTCAAGCACTGCGCACATCAGCGACCCTAGCCGTACTGCTCCTAGCAGCGATCGGGAACTCGCCGGCGCAGACGCCGGCCGACGTTACGACGATTCGTTTCATCTCGTCCCCCTCAGACGATCTGCGACCCGTTCTCTACGCGCAGAGCGCCGGTCTCTTTAAAAAGGCCGGGCTGGACGTCGAGATTACCCGAGCGACCAGCGGCGCCGTCGTCGCTCAGTCGGTCATCGCCGGCGCGATGGATGTCGGGAAGTCGAGCCTCGTGTCACTCATCGCTGCCTACGCGCGCGGGGTTCCGTTCGTGATGATCGCGCCGTCGGCGATCCATCAAAAGGACGACGCGAACGACGGCGTGATGGTCTTGGCCAATTCGCCGTTCAAATCGGCACTGGACCTGCAGGGCAAAGTCGTCGCATGCACCGCTATCGGTGACATCGGATATCTCGGCCTTCGCGCGATGATCGACGAGCTGGGCGGCGACTCGTCGACGGTGCGCTTCATCGAGCTTCCGACGACGACGCTCGGGTCGACGCTCGAACAAGGCCGCGTCGATGCCGGCGTGACGAACGAGCCCTATATGTCGAAGGACCTCGGAACGGGCAAGTTTCGGATGCTGACCGACATGCTCAACGGCTACGGGCCCAAACCGATCCTCGAATCGGCATTTTTTGCAACTCGCGACTACGTCGCAAAGAATCGCGATGCAATGACTCGTTTCGCCAAAGTAATGACGCAAGCGTCGGCATACGCAAACACCCACATTCCCGAAACGCTACCCTTGATGGTCGCATTTTCCGGCATGGATGCGCATGCAGCCGCGATCATGCACAAAACATCAACGGCGCTGTCGTTTGACCCCTCGCAGATTCAGCCGGTGATCGACGTTGCCGCGAAGTACAAGATCATCCCCAAGACGTTCTCGGCGCGCGACATGCTTTCTACCGGGTCATAGCACAATAGCTGATCGTACCCTGAGCGATGCCCCGGCGCGACCTTATCGGGCCGACATCGATGGGCTCCGCGCAATCGCCGTTACGGCGGTCGTCGTGTTTCACGCGTTTCCGAACCTGCTGCCCGGCGGCTTTCTTGGCGTCGACATATTCTTCGTCATCTCCGGCTACCTGATTACCGGCTTGATCCAGGACGCGATTGCTGCGGGGATATTTCGCGTTACGGCGTTCTATGCGCGCCGCATCCGGCGGATCGTACCCGCGCTGCTGCTGGTCCTTACGGCATCGTTCGTCGCCGGCTGGTTCATGCTGTTGCCGCTCGAGTACCGGCTCCTTGGTGCCAACATAACCGGCGGCGCGCTATTCTTCGCCAACGTCCAGTTCGTACTGCAGTCAGTCTACTTCGATCGGTTTGCGCAGACGAAGCCCCTGCTCCACTTATGGTCGCTCAGCGTCGAGGAACAGTTCTACCTTGTCTGGCCATTCGTGATGATGTGGGCGGCAGCGGTGCGAGCGCGCATGGTGCCGATCATCCTGGGCATTGCCGTCGCATCGTTTGCCGCCGACGTCGTGATCGTCGATTTCTACTCACCGAACGCCGCGTTCTATCTGCCGTTCACGCGCTTTTGGGAGCTGATGCTCGGCGCTGCGGTGTGCGCGCTCGGAACGCGTGCGACGCGACGCACGGGGCGAACGGCCTCGACCCTCGCCGCCGGATGTCTCGTCATCATCGTCGCTTCTGTCGCGGTCCCCATCGCCTTGCAGCCCGACGGCTCGAGCCCGCCGTGGTGGAATCTGCTGCCGACGCTCGCGACAGCGGGCCTCATGGCAACGGCCGCCGGGACGTGGCCTGCCCGGGCTTTGCTTGGCGTGAAGCCGATGGTTTGGCTCGGCAAGATCAGCTACCCACTCTACCTTTGGCACTGGCCGTTGCTGTCGTTTCTCGCGATCGGGACGTTCGGCGAGAGTTCCGTTGCGGCACGGATCGCTGCGGTGGCAGCGGCGCTCGCGCTCGCCCAGGTCACGTACGTTTTCGTGGAACGGCCGATTCGTTTCGGGGCGCATCCCGAACGCTGGGTACCCCGTCTCGCGGCGGCACTACTCGCCGTCGCGGCGGTCGGGTCGATCGACAACCGGGCTGTCGGCTTTCCGGCGCGGATCCCGCAACCGCTGCGCCGCTATGTCGTCGTGAACGAGGACTACAAAGCGGAAACGCGCGCGCTGACGTGTTCACTGCCGGAACTGGTCCCCGCGAGCGCCTACGCGGCGGAATGCTATCGTCCGCGCCGTTCGGGCGAGCGGAGCATCTTTGTGTGGGGCGATTCCTTCGCTGCGCGGCTTTATACGGGTCTCGCGACAACGTACGAGCCGGCAGTCAACGTTCGGCAGATGACGCGCGATCAGGGCGTGCCGCTGCTCGGCCGATCGCTATTCCCGACCTGCAACGACTCCAACGCGCGGCCGACGTCGGCCATTTCACGAAGCCGGCTGCGCTCTACGTCGTGCCGTTCTTAGGGCTGCGCACGCTCTTTCCGCTTTCAAAGGCGATCAGCTTCATTAGGAAAGTCAGCCCGTGAGTTCACGCAAATTGGCGAGCAGCGTTTCTGTAGCGCCAAAGAACGCCTGCTCGTGTTCGCGGCTGACGCCCGCGAACACACGGCGCTGCAGTTCGACCATCTCTTCGTTCATCGCAGCGTACGTGCGCCGTCCCTTGGCGGTCACGAGCACTTCAACGCTACGGCCGTCGTCCGCCCGATCGCGATTGTCGGTCAATCCGAGCTCCCGGAGCTGGCGCACGGCGCGTGAAATCGCCGCCTTGTCGAGCGTGACGTGCTTCCCGATTTCGACTGCCGCCATCGGACCGAAAGCAGCCAGCACGCTCAGCACCTTCCACTGACCGTTCGTTAAGCCACGCGACGTGTAGATGTCGTACGATGCCCTGCCCATGAAGAACGTGAGAAGGGAAAGTTTGTACGAGAGATTGCGCTCGAGGGAAATCTCCGACGCTTGGACGGCCATCCGCGTAAACTTGGGGCAAGGATTGGCCGCGTCCTACCGCCAAACAGAGTTGTTGTCAAAAACAACTACCTGTGGGTGAGAAACTCATGCTGACGGTCGACGAGCCCTTCACGCTGCGAGACCAGGTGTACGTCCAAACGGCACCTGGGACGTTGGCGGGACGCTACCTGCGATGCTTCTGGCAACCGATCTATCATAGCGTTGATCTCATTCCGGGCGTTCCGCGCCCGCTGCAGATCATGTCGCAGTCATTCGTGATCTACCGCGGTGCGAGCGGAGCGGTTTCCTTGCTCGATCCGCGTTGCCCCCACCGCATGGCGCAACTCTCGATCGGTCGCGTCGAAGGCGATGCCATCCGCTGCTTCTACCACGGCTGGAAGTTCGGTGGAGACGGCGCGTGTATCGAGCAACCCGCGGAAAGCAACGCTTTCGCCGACAAGGTCGCGGTCCGGTCGTATCCGGTTCGCGAGTATCTCGGACTCATCTTCGCCTACCTCGGCGAGGGTGAACCGCCGGCCTTTCCGCTGATTCCCGAATTCGAGTGGTCCGAGGGCTTCACCGAGGTCGACTCTTACTCACGCGATTGCAACTACTTTCAGAATCTCGAGAACGCGCTCGACATGAGCCACGTCGCCTTCGTGCACGCCGACAACCGTGCGTCGTTCGCCGGCATCGGTGAGGGAATACGGCTCGAGGCAAACCCGTCGACCTGGGGTGTTTCGTATTCCTACGAGCGTTCGGATGGCGCCAAGCGCGTGCAGCAATTCGGCATGCCCAACATCTTTTACATGACGGCGCTGCCGACCGATCCGGAGATCGGATGGCAGGAGTCGGTGTTCTGGTGGACGCCGATCGACGACCGGCGGCACATGCAATTCAGCATTCATCGCGTTCCCGCCGTCGGTGAAGCCGCCGAGCGCATTCACGCGCGCCGCCAAGCGCGGCGCAAGACCGTCGATCAACGTCATCAGGACGTCTGTGATGCGATTCTCGACGGACGGACGACCCTGGCGGAAGTCGATCGCGATCGGGTCGACCTGGTTCGCTTGCAGGACGATCTCGCGCAAGTCGGTCAAGGGGAGGTCGTCGATCGTCGCGACGAGCGCCTCGGTCGCGGTGACGCCGGTGTGGTCGCCATTCGCAAGGCGTGGCATCGCGAACTGATCGCTCTCCAACGGAACGAACCGCTGACGCACTGGACGCGCAGCGCCGACCTGATTCCGCGGGCGTGGACCTTGAGCGACGGCGGACTCGAGCGATCGGACATTCCGAACGCGACCCCCGCGCCGGTCGTCGACGTGCGCCCCTTTGTCGAGATCGAAGAGCAACTCAACGCCCTGCATCGGCGGCAATGACGACGCGAACGCTGCCCGAGCCGGGTCCCGTCCTCACGCTGGCGGAGCGTGACCGGCGCTGGAACGGCTTGCGTGCGCTCATGCGCGACCGCGCGATCGATACGATCGTCGCCGGCAGCTTCAACGGACGCGAGCGTCTGGAATCGTACCTGATCGACGACTTTCTCGACTCGGTAGTGTTGCTGCCGCTCGAGCGCGACGCGATCGTGCTGACGTTTTCGGCGTCGCGACTATCGCGTGCATTCGAAAGCGAGCGGCGCGGCATACCCCTCTGGGCTCACGACTACCGCCTCGTCGCCGGCGGCGCGGCGACGGCGGCGGCAATCGCCGAAGTCACCCCGACGGGCGGACGCGTCGGCATCGTCGGCCTCGGTCCGACCGCACCGGGCGAGATGGAGGGTCTTCTCCCGTACGGCTTTCACCGGCATCTCACCGAAGCGCTCGGCAACGTCGAGCTGGTCGACTTCACCCAAGCCTTCACCGATTTCATGCTCGTCAAGAGCGACGAAGAGCTGGCGTTGCTGAAATTTTCCGCGCGCGTGAGCGAGCAGGCATCGCTGGCGATGCTCGAAGCCTGCGTTCCCGGCGCAAACGAGGCGACAGTGTACGCTGCGATCATGAGCGAAATCTATCGCTGGGGTTGCGAGACCCGGTATCCCAACATGAGCTTGCAATCAGGTCCCGACAACATTGGCTGGGGTGCGCCCCGCTGGGCACTGCGCGCGGAGCCGCCGCGAACACTGCAGACGGGGGACGTCGTACAAGCCGAAATTCACACGATGTACGGCGGTCAGGAATCTCAGGTGCAGATGTCGGTCGCGCTCGATCCGATTGACCACGTGCTCTCGACATGCGCGGAAGTCGCGCGCCGCGCCTACGAAGCCGGCGTTGCTGCGGTGCGCCCGGGGGTGACCTTCGCGTCGGTCGTGCACGCGATGGAGGAGCCGTTACGCGGCGCCGGGGCTTGGAGCAAGACACCGCTCCTGCACACGTTGACGTTCGGAGCGACGGGCTTCACGCCGGTCAACCGCGAGCAACTCGCGGGCACGCGTGAAGAACGCACGGAAGGGAAGATCACCGCGGGTATCCGCCGCGGCGACCTCGTCCTTTTGCCCGGGATGACGCTCGAGCTTGAACCGAACGCATGCATCGGCATGCAGCGCGTGAACATCGGCGGCGTCGTGCTCGTCACCGCGGACGGCGCCGAGGAGCTCAACGACGTGCCGACGCGCATGCGCCATGCTATGGGTTGGTGATCACGTCGCGTGCCTGTACCGGTTGCGCCAGCAGGCCGTACTTGAATGCGAGATCGAGCTCAGGCTGAACCAGTGCCGGCGAAATATCGGTGCCGTAGATAACACGCTTCGACCCCTTGATCTGATCGACCGTACGCGAGATGTGCGACGCCAGAATCGTCGCCGAGTCGTCATGATGGCCGTTGGCCCAAAGCGCGGTCTGTTTCATAACCGCCACGAATGCCTTGGCTTCTTGCCGGTGCGACGCGACCCAGGTCGTTGTCGAGTACCAGACTGCGCCTTCCAAACGCGGCGCTACGGTGAAGAACACTGCTGAAAGCACGTGCAGCGGATCGCCCGGCTTTCCGAGCGTCGGATCGGCGGTGTTGTCGAGCACTGCGGCGTCGATGCGACCGGCCTGCAGCGCCGCCGGCATTTCACTATACGGCAATTCGACGAAGTGCACGGTCTTCGCGTCTCCGCCGTTCTTGTCTATCCAGTTCCGGGTCGCAAGTTCGGTGAAATTGCGCAGCGATAGGAGTGCAATGGTCTTTCCGGTGAGGTCCTTCGCGGTCTTGAGGCCCGACGCATTGGTCACCGCTAAGATACCCGTGCCCGGATCGCTTTGATCTTCAACTGTGGCCGTTGCGATGATCGTGATGGGAATGCCGCGCTGGTGCGCCACCGTTACATCGATCGCGTTGCCCCAGCCGACGTCGAGATCGCCGGAAGCAACCGCCGCCATGATCGTCGGTCCACCCGATATCGGCGAAATCGTCGGTTGCAAGCCGGCATTGCGAAAGTAGCCCAAGTCGGCGGCGTAGAAGACTTGCGCCCCCAGATCGCTGGCAGCCGTACCGATGTGAATCGGGCTCGGTGATGATTGCGCGTACGCGGCACCGCCCGATGTCAGAGGTGCCAAGAGGACGAGTGCGGCGAACATACGCCGGAGAGCCTTACCGATCGTGATAGCCATGCTACATAGGATAAGCTGATTAGTTGTCAAACGCAACTACCACAGAATACGCCACCGTGAGGGTTTCCGTTGACGAACGTACTGCATGAAACGGCGTCCGCGTCCGGCCAGGACGGAATTGCCTACGACGGACTACGTTCGTTTCTCCGGAAGTGTGAAGCCGCGGGCGAGATCACAACGATCCGGAACGCGCACTGGGATCTCGAGATCGGCGCGCTCACGGAGAGCGTTTCGGAGCTGATTCCGGAGCCGCCGGGGCTCTTGTTCGATGACATTCCCGGATACCCGAGCGGCTATCGCGTTCTCAGTTTGCCAACCGGTTCGCGTGTCCGTATGGCGCTTTCGCTGGGCTTTCCGCCCGACACTCCTAAGATGGACATGGTCCGTATCGCCGCCAACCGCATGAAGACGAGCCCGCCGATTCCGCCGCGCGTCGTCGAGAGCGGTCCGGTGATGGAAAACGTTTTCACCGGCTCGCAAATCGACGTACTAAAACTTCCGGTGTTGCGCGCGCATGCGCTCGACGGCGGCCGTTATATCGGAACCGGCGACACCGTGATCAATCGCGATCCGGAAAGCGGTTTTATCAACATGGGCACGTATCGCATCCAAGTGCACGGGCCCGATCTGCTCGGTCTTTGGATGAGCCCGGGCCAACAAGGCCGCTTGATCGCTGAACGGTATTGGAAAGCCGGCAAAGCCTGCCCGGTCGTCGCGACCTTCGGTGGAGATCCGCTCGTCTTCACGTTCGCTTACACGAAATTCGCATTCGGCGTGTCGGAGCTCGATCGCGTCGGCGGCATGCTTGGCCATCCGCTCGACGTCATCACCGGTCCGGTGACCGGACTGCCCATTGCGGCGCACGCCGAAGTCGCGATCGAGGGAGAGATCCCGCCGCCGAGCGAGCAAACGCACACCGAGGGACCGTTCGGCGAGTGGCCGGGCTACTACGCGGTCGACGAAGACAGCACCGGTAACGAACAGCCGGTGATTCGCGTCAAAGCGCTCTACCATCGCAACGATCCGATTCTGCTCAACATGGCGCCGCAATGGCCCGGCGCGCCGCATCATTCCGTGCGTTTCGACGGCGGGGTGCTTTGGGAGCAGCTCGAAGGTGCGGGCGTTCCGGGCATCAAGGGCGTGTTCGTGCACAACTCATTCTTCGTGGTCGTCGCTATCGAACAGCGCTACGCCGGTCACGCCCAGCAAGTAGGCATGGCCACGCTCGGCTGCAACGCTGTTGCGCGCAACGGCCGGTTCGTCGTTATCGTCGACGACGACATCGATCCGTCGAACATGTCCGAGGTCATATGGGCGATGACGACGCGTGTCGATCCGGTCGGTGACATCCATCTCGTGCCGAATGCCTGGGCGACGCCGCTCGATCCGCGCATGCCGCCGGACATGCAAGCGAATGGTCCGCACACGAACTCGCGCGCGATCTTCTACGCGGTGCGTCCATGGCAGTGGCGCGACAAGTTCCCGCCGGTCAACCGCATCGCCCGTTCGACGCGCGACGACATGGTAGCGAAGTATCGCGATCGCCTGCCGTTCCCGAAAATGTAGTACCGATCGCCGATGAAACGCACCGACGGCGGTCTGATCTCTACATCGTTTCGTACCATCGGCGACGTCGCCGTCATCCGGCCACGCTCGCTTGACGACGCGGTCGCGGCGTTGATGCAGCACCAGGTCCCACCGGCAATCCTGGCGGGCGGGACCGACATGGTTGCGCGCTTCAATGAAGGCTTCAATCCGCGCCGTGTGCTGGCGCTCGCGGACGTCGGCGAACTGAGTGCTATCGAGGACGACGGCGAGGTACTGCGCATCGGCGCACTCGTTACACATGCGCGAGGGTCGCAAAGCGACACGGTTCGCCGTGCCGTGCCGAGCTTCGCTTCGGCGTGGGCGCGCATCGCGAACGTCCGCGTGCGCTTCACGGCAACGATCGGGGGCAACGTGATGGCGCGCCGGACGCGCTACGAGATGCCGGTGCTGCTAGCCGCACTCGGCGCGCAGATTCGCGTTCGCGACGGCAACGCGTCACGGTTGTGGAACGTACAGTCTTACCTCCAACGAGAGGGTGCGCCGCGCGAACTATTGACGCACGTGGAGATTCCGCTCGCCGACCTTTGCGCATTCGATTACGAGCGCGGCATGCGGCCGATCATAACGCAGGCACTCGCGGTGAGGCGCAGCGGTAAAGGGTTGCAGTTGCGGGTCGCCCTGGGCACCGAGGCGATGGCACCCTACGTGCTCGAGGGAACCTGCGACGACCTCACGGGTGACATCGAGGCGCTGGCGGCGCGGTTGTTCGAAGGATTGCCGTCCGGCGTGTGCGATCACCTTACGTCCAACGCCTATCTCCGTGACGTCGGGCGAACGTTGCTCGGCCGGCAATTGACGAGGCTTGCACGTGGCGGTCTCTGATCTGATCGATGACCGTCTCGACGGCGACGAAACGCCCGCGCTGCGTTTTGTTCTCAACGGCGTCGAACACACGGAAACCGTACCGGCCCGGATGTCGCTCTGGGAACTTCTGCACGATCGTCTCACTTTGCAGGGAACGAAACTCGCCTGCTCGCGCGGCGTATGCGGTAGCTGTTCGGTGCTGATCGACGGCGTGCCGCAGGCAAGTTGCTCGACGTTCGCGTTCAGTATCGATGGGCGCCACGTCGACACGATCGAGGGGATTGCCGCGGCCGCGCATCCGCTGTGCGAAGCGTTTGCTGCGCGCAGCGCGTTCCAGTGCGGTTATTGCACCTCGGGCATGATCGTTATCGCGAAAGCATTGCTCGACCGTGAGCCCCATCCGACGAGACAGACGGTCATCGAATGGCTGAGTTCGAACGTTTGCCGCTGCACTGGCTACGCGATGATCATCGAGGCGGTGCTGGCGGCGGCAGAGCGGGGTGCCGATGGCTAGCGCGTTCGACGAACGCGTCCGGCGGCGCGACGCGGAAGCGAAAACCACCGGCGGCGCGACGTATGGTGCCGACCTCGCGGTGGCGGGGATGCTGCATGCGAAGGTGCTGCGGAGCCCACATCCCCACGCGGCCATCGTTTCGATCGACACCGCGGCAGCCGCGGCCGTGCCCGGCGTACGCGCGGTGCTGACGGCAGCTGACCTGCCGTCCGGCATCACGCCGTACTACGGCTACATCATCAAAGATCAGCCGATCGTTGCGATCGATACGGTGCGCTTTGCCGGCGACGTCGTGGCGGCCGTCGCCGCCGACAGCGAAGCCGCTGCGGCCGAGGCACTCGAGCGCATTCACGTCGTCTACCGCGTGCTTCCCGCCGTTACGACGATTGATGCCGCGCTGGCCGACGGTGCGCCGGAGCTCTTCCCGGAGGCGCCGCCGGGCGCCGTGCCGCGTTACGGCGCGGGTGCACGCGGCGCACTTCGTCCCCGCTCCAATGTCTCGTACGAGTTCGCATATCAAACCGGCGATCCGGCGGCGTTCGACCGCTGCGATCACGTCTTCGAGGACGAGTTCCGCTTCTCGCGGATGCAACATTTCCATCTCGAGCCGTACGTCGGCATTGCGTCGGCAACGCGCAAGCAGATCGAGGTATGGACCAGCACCCAAAACCCGTTTCCGTTGCGGCGCGAACTCGCGCGCATGTTCCGATTGCCCGAGAACCGGGTGCGCGTCAACGTGCCGCTGGTCGGCGGCAGTTTCGGTGCGAAGAGCAACTGTAAAACCGAGCCGGTAGCGATCGTGCTTTCGCAGATGACGGGGCGTCCGGTGCGCTGGTGCATGACGTTCGAAGAAAGCTTCTTCACGAATTCCCAGCACGCCGCGCTGCTGCGGCTGCGGACCGGCGTCATGCGGGACGGCCGCCTCGTGGCGCGGCAGAGCGAGATCTTTCTCGACGCCGGTGCCTATTCGGGCGCGAGCCCGCTGGTTGCGGAAAAATGCGGCTATCGTATTCCCGGCCCGTACCGGTACGATTTTATCGACACCCGGTGTTCGTGCGTCATGACGAACACGACGCCAGCCGGCGCCTTTAGAGGCTTCGGCGGCGCACAGGCGACGTGGGCAAGTGAAAGCCAGATCGACATGATCGCGCGGCGATTGGGGATCACGCCGTACGCGATGCGCGCGCTGAACTTGCTGCACTTCGGCGACCCCTTCGTCCCGGGCGAAACCGCCATCGACAGCGATTTGCACGTCGGTCTCGACTTGGTGATCGACGAGCTCGGCGCGATCGAGCGCACTCCCAACCGCGGCGTCGGGTTTGCAATCGGCCTCAAGGACGGCGGCGGCATCAACAAAGCTGCGCAAGCGCGGGTGAAGATCACGACCGGCGGCGAGGTGACGATCGATTGCGCCACGGTGGAAGCCGGTCAGGGCGCGCGTTCCTCGCTGTGCCAAATTGCCGCCGAAGTGCTGAGCACGCCGGTTGACCGCGTCATCATTTCGCCGATCGACACCGATCAGTCGCCCTACGACCATGGCACGAATGCGAGCTCCGCCACCGTTGTGATGGGCCGAGCGGTGCTCGCCGCGGCGGAGCGGGTTCGCGACGAGGTGCTGCGTTTCACGGCAACCGCATTGAGCTGCGATCCTAGCGAACTGCGGCTCGAGAACTGGCACGCGGTGCGTGGAGAAGAGAGTCATTCGATCGCCGAGCTCGTGCTGCGGGAGTTCGGCAATATCGGCTTCCAGTTTGCCGCCGACGGTTTTCAGAAAGCGCCGCTCGACGAACGTGCCCCGCTCGATTCCCCGTGCGTATTTTGGGAAATCGGCTGGGCGGCCGTCGCCGTTGCGGTCGATCCGGGCACCGGCAAGGTGACGATCGAGAAACTCGTCGTCAGCGGCGACGCGGGAAAAGCGATCAACCCGTTGGTGTGCCGCGGACAGGACGAAGGCGCCGCAATGATGGGTGTTGCCCAAGCGCTCTTCGAGCAGATGGTCTTTGACGACGGCATCTTGATGAACGGCGATCCGCTCGTCTATCGCGTGCCGCTCGCCGAGGACGTTCCCGTGTCGTTTGTTTCGATTCTTCAGGAGCAGGGCCGCGGTCCGGGACCGTTCGGCGCCAAGGGCTTTGCCGAGGGCGGTCTTCTGCCGATCGCCGCAGCCGTAGCCAACGCCGTCGATGATGCGGTCGGCGTGCGCATTACGGAGCTTCCGATCTCCCCGCAGCGCGTGCATCGCGCGCTGTTTCTACAAAAATCGCCTACCGTTGGAGTAACCGCGTGAAATCCCTGATCCGCCCACTTTCATGTTTGCTTGCCGTGGCCGTCGTGCTTGGCATCGGGCAGCCGTCGCTCGGCCAACCGGCCTTGACCGTCGTGCATGTCGCGTCGAATGTGAACGACGACGTCACACCGCTGCTCTACGCGCAGCACGCGCACATGTTTGAAAAAGCCGGCTTGGACGTCGAAATCGCCCCTATGAACAGTGGCTCCGCGGTTACCGCTGCGGTGATCGGCGGGTCGATCGATATCGGAAAATCGAGCATCCTGCCGCTCGTGAGCGCGCACTTCCGCAAGCTGCCGATTGCAGCGGTCGCACCGGGTGAACTCTGGCTCCAAAATTCGCCGATCTCCGCGCTCGTCGTGAGCAAAAGCGCCGGTATCACTTCGGCTAAAGACTTGGCCGGCAAGGTCGTCGCGGTCCAAGCGCTGCGTGACTTCTCCGAGTTCGCACTGCGCGATTGGGTCGACAGTATGGGCGGGGACTCGTCGGCGCTGAAAGTGATCGAGGTGCCCCAGTCCGCGATCCTGGCTGCGCTTCAAGACGGACGTATCGTTGCCGCGAATATGAGCAACCCGGGCCTCGCCACCGTGCTCGCTTCGAACAGCGCCAACATCGTCGGGCGCCCCGACGATGCCATCGGTAAACACTATCTCCTGACCGCCTGGTTCGCATCGACGGCGTATATCGCGGCTCATCCCGATATCATTCGCAAGTTTGCGGAAGTGATGAGCGAAGCCGCACGTTACACGAACACGCACCACGCCGAGACCGTCCCGCTGACGGCGCCCTTCTGGGGGATCGATCCCAACGTACTCAGTCACATGCCGCGCGCGGAAATCGGCGATCGCCTGGACGCAGCCGACCTGCAACCGGTCGTGAATCTGGCTGCAAAGTACGGCGTTATCGACAAGCCGTTCGACGCGCACGAATTGATCGCGAATACCGGAGGCGGCAAGTGAAGACGTTCTACGACGATTGGCTCAGGGCGCGCGAACAGGTCGACACGACCCTCGACTGCACGCCGCTGGTCGCTCGTGACCGCGACATTCCGTGGGTGGAAACGCCGCAGGATGTCAAGTGCAAACTTATGGTTGCCAACGAGCTCGGCTTCGCTACGATGGGGAGCAACGTTCTCAAAGGCGAGATCCCGGTCGGCTGGCACACCGGAAAGCATCGGCATGGCGAAGAGTCGCTCCACATTTTGGAGGGTGAGGGGTATAGCATCGTCAACGGGCAGCGTTTCGATTGGCACAAGCACAGCACGCTGCAGATCCCGTTTTACGCCGAACATCAGCACTTCAACACGGGCAAGGTCCCCGTGCTCTACATCTCCGGCATGGTCTTCGATCTCGAGCGCTACGTGCGGGTCGCCCGGCTCGAACAGCTCGAAACGCATGGACCAAATGGGGAACTGGAACCGGCGCCGGCAGAACAATCGCACTACTATCCCGATGGCAGCCGGGCGATCATCCACATTGAGGATGCCCCGGTCAACGACCCGTCCTATTCGGCTCAGGGGAATATTGCTGCGGTGCAAAACCAGCACGACTTCATGCAGTACCTAGCCCTGCCGAAGAATGGCTTTCGGACGACCAGCGTAGCGATCACCCATCTGTGGATCGAGCCGGCCTATCATCATAGCGGCCGTCACAAACATCTCGAAGCCGTGGTCTACGCCGTTGAAGGCGAAGGCTATACGGAGATGCAGGGACGCGTCGTGCACTGGGAAGCCGGCGACGTGCTCTACGTGCCCCCTGCGATGTGGGAGCACGAACACACCAACGACAATCCGAATCCGATCAAGCAGCTGCGCATCGCATTCGGCATCCGCAGCTGGTTCACCGAAGTGTGGCCCGAGGGGTTCACGAGCCAGCGCATCTACGACAAGACCGGAAAACCGATCGAGCACGGCGCAATCGAGCGCCACCGCGAACGCTGAGGTTTAGCCTCGGCGCGTTACCACGCGAACGAAGAACTGCACGACCGCGCCTTGTACGTCGCGGATACTGCGCACCGTGCCGGCCTTGTGGCCGGCGCGGACGGTGGCCAGTAACTGCTCGGTATGGGCGGGTGAGAACGCCTGCTGTTGGGCGAGGTTTGCGGCAATCGCAAGCAACGTCGCTTCAGCCGGATAATCGATGTGGTACTCGAGAAAGCGATCGCGTATAGCGTCGTCGACTAAATCGGCCCGATTCGTCGTGAGCACCACGATCGTCCGCCGCGTATCGAGTTCGTCGACCGCGTGGAAGAACACGCTATCCTGCGAAAAGTGCCATTCCTTGGCGGTCGTGCTGCCGCGCGTCATGAGGATCGACTCGACGTCATCAAACAACAACACGGTGCGTTCATCGGCGGATGCGAAGCCGGTGCGCGCGTGTGAGAAGATGTCGCGAATGCGCGCCTCGCTCTCGCCGTAGCGCGAGCGCGCGATCTCGCCGCCATCGACCAACGCCAGTAACACCGATGAGCGCCCACCGGTCTGACGCGTCTTCCCGAGTTCGTACGCCAACCGCTTGGCGAGCGTCGTCTTACCAACTCCCGGGGGACCGCTCAAAAAGAAGCCTTTGACGAGACCGTAGCGGACGTCGGACGACCATTGGTGATCGACGATGCGCGTGACCTCGTCGATGATCGAGCCTTCGGTGCCGTCGACGAGCACGTGACGGCCCTCGGCATCCATGCCGAGTTGCACGGCGAGCTCATCAAAGCGAATGAGGTTGCCGTTCGCTAACGGTCCGCTGTGATCGTCGTGGAAGTGGTGCGTGCTCAAAGCTTCGTTCCGATGGTTGTAAGATGCAACAACCGCGCACGACTTCTCTATAGCGAACTCGGGGCCTTGCGGTCCTAGTGAATCGTTATTGTGGCGCGATATGCTTGCGCCGTGTCGCCGCCGCCGTCGACGAGCAAACGATACCGTCCGCTCTTGGGAAGTGTGACCGCCAAGCCGGGCCGTAGCTCGATGGATTTGTCTGATGATTCCGCCGAGAGCGAGTAGCTGAGTGCGGCCGGCCCAGTGACGGTGATTCGCTGCCCCGCGGCCGCGGCGAAGGTGTACTGGTCGTACCAGCCCTCAGATACGCGGCCATGCAGCGTCGCGGACGTGGTCCCCGGAGCAAACTGAATCGGGATCGTGTCGGGCTTGCTTTCGCCCGTGTCGCCCCGAACGCGCTGCGTATCGATCGCTACGTATTTCCCGTTCCGGTAAGCGTCGATCGTCGTGACGGAGACGAGTGCACTGTCGTGGGCAACTTCACGCAGGTTCGGAAGCGGCCGCTCCTTGCCGAACGGAGCGACGGCGTACCCGTAGGTGTCTAATAAAACGCTACTACGTGCACCATCGAGTCGCAGAACGACATACGGACAATTCACGTTACCGCAAATGCACGAACCGGACACGCCGGCTAGAATGACCTGCGAATTGCCAATGGTTCCGAGCGTTGTAATGTCGGCTTTTTGCACGATCGCGTTCAGCTCACCGGGTGAGCAACCCGTTCCGTCATTGTTGAGCGCGTGCGTAAGCGCGAGCCCGATCCTCGGAGTCGTCTGCCCATCGGCCGAACCGGCGAGCAGTGACAAGAATGCGAACGCAATGATCACCGGCCAAGCAATGGGGCGCATACGGTTCATAAGTAAAATAGCTCCTACGCTGCTTCTCCTTTGCAGCCGTACGCTATTCGCCCTTGATCAACCGCACGTGGCCGTCGATCCGGTATTCTTCACGGAAACCGTGGCGAAGGTAAAACTGAATTGTTGAAGCCCGCTCCGACAGCGCCCAAACAAAGTAGGGTTGGTCGATGAGCATCTCGCGCTCCATTGCCTGCAGCAGCGCCGAGCCGATACCGCAGCCTCGCTCATCGGCGGCGACCGCGAGGTAGCGAAGTTCGTGACGCGCGCACGGCGATGCGCGCTGACGACGCGACGTGCGCTTCGGCAGGTGACGATAGGCGTCGCGATACGTCTCCCTCCGCGTCAGGGCGTGTAATGCGAGCGGAACAACATTGCCATAAATGAACGCTTGCCGGGCACGATCGAGCTGCTCGTGCCGGCCGCCGATTGCGAATCCGAGCACGCGCCCGGTCTCGAGGTCGGCGGCGACCAATGTAACGCACAGGTGTGCGTGCAGCGCAATGAACTTCTGCTGTAATTCGGCCGAAAGCGACGAAACCTTATGGGCGGTGAAGGCCTCGGCGAAAAGACGAGCGATCGACCGCAGATCGCTATGGGTCGCCAACCTGAGGCCGAACGGTGCCTGAAAGTCGGATTCGGCCGGCTCGATCACGGGTCAGTTCCTCCGCGTCCCAGCGTCTGCTTGGTGCTATATATCCAGCGCCGAGTGATCGCAAACCGCTAGCCTCGGTTATTAGCTTACCGCGGCTTCCTGGGAGCCGGGTGTGTGTCTATCGCGCCATCTCGTCCTGCGAAACATTACTGGTCGTCGGTACGATTCGTGCCGTCGAGGATCCGGTCGACGATCCCGTAGTCGCGCGCCTCGCCGGCCGTCAAATAGAAGTCGCGTTCGAGATCGCGTAAGACATCGTCGATCGGTTTGTGCGTCGTGCGCTCGTAAATCTCGGCGATGATGCGCCGCGTACGGACGAGCTCGCGCGCCGTAATCTCTATGTCGGTCGCCTGGCCGCCGGTCTGGCCGATCGAAGGTTGGTGGATCATGATCTTGCTGTAAGGCAGCGCCATCCGCTTGCCGGGAGCGCCGCCGGTTAGGAGCACTGAAGCCGCTGACGCCGCGAAGCCGGCGCAGATCGTTGCGACGGATGGCCTGATCAACTGCATCGTATCGTATATGGCGAGGGCGGCGCTGACGCTCCCTCCCGGGCTGTTGATGTAGAGGTCGATCTCGCGGTCGGGGTCTTCGCGTTCAAGGAAAAGCAACTGTGCAATGACGAGATTCGCCATGTCGTCATCTACGATACCAGTGACGAACACGATGCGGTCTTGCAACAGGCGGGAGTAGATGTCGTAGGAGCGTTCACCGCGCGCGGTTTGCTCGACGACGATGGGCACGAGCATGCGGGCAGTATAACGCGGCGCTGTGCGAAAGACATCCGGGCGCGACTCAAAAGCGGCCACTGGGCGCAGGCACCGGCGCCGCACTCGGGCGAAGAAGCCTCTCATGAACACGTTGACTGATGCCCAGCGGGCGCGCGTTCTGGCCCTGTTACGCGAAGGCAAGAGCCTGCGTCGCATCGAGTGCGAGACTGGGCATCGCCGCGAGACGATCGCCGCCTACGGCCGTCAGGCCGGCCTACTCCGAGAGCGCGTCACGAAACTGGACGCTCCGACGATACGGAAGGCAATGCTTCGGGCAGCGTAGTCGTGGATGAACTAACGCTCACGAACCACTCCGGCAATCGTGTTTCCCTTACACCGGTTGGGGCCGCGATGACGGCAATTGTCGTTCCCGGCCGCGACGGCAACGGCGTGAATGTTTGCGCCGACGCCGGCGGCAGCGCTGGGAAAATTATCGGCCGCTATGCGAACCGGATTGCCGGCGGATCGTTTGTGCTCGACGGCACGACGTATACGCTCGCGACAAACGAAGGCCCGAACACGCTTCACGGAGGCCCCGACGGATTCTCCAAACGGACGTGGGACATCGCCGAACAATCCGGCGCGACCGTAACGTTCGTGCTGCACAGTCCCGACGGCGATCAAGGCTTCCCCGGGGCGTTGGAGTGCCGGGTTCGTTATTCATGGTCGGATGACAACGCGCTACGGCTCGATTACACGGCAACCACCAGCAAAGCGACGGTCGTGAATTTCACCAATCACGTCTACTTCAACCTCAGCGGCGATTCGAGCCGAGCGATCTCGGCGTATCGGCTGCAACTCGCCGCCTCGGCGTATACGCCGGTCGACGATGCGTCGATCCCGACCGGCGAGATCGTTCCGGTCGATGCGACGCGCGATTTTCGCACCGAGCGCGCCGTCGGAACGGAACGCTACGACTACAACTTCGTGGTCGACGGCTGGGACGGTTCCCTGCGTTATGCCGGAATGTTGAGCGACCCGGCCTCCGGCCGAACGATCGTGCTCGAGACGACGCAGCCCGGCGTGCAACTCTTCACCGGGAAGCCCGGCGCGATCGCGCTCGAGACGCAGCACTTCGCCGACGCGCCGAACCATCCGAATTTTCCGAGCACCACGCTGCACCCCGGTGAAACGTTCACCTCGAGCACCGTCTACCGATTCGGCGTTCTTTAATGGCCGGTGCAGTCGTCAACGATGTTTCGTGAATCCGCCATCGCGACGCGGTACTGTTTTGCGCTGAGCGCGGAGAGGGCTCCGCGATACTCTGCAGCGGCGGCCTTCAGGGCAATGCAATTCGCCATCGCGTTATGAGCGAGGGCGACGTATCGTTGAGCATTGGCCGGCGTCGCGGGCAACTCGTCGGGAATAATGTAATAGCGCGGCCCCGGAAACGCAGGCGCGACGTTTGGAGCGTGTGCCACCGGCGCAACGGGCGGGGCCGGTGCGGCTGACTGGCTGATCGCGGTCAACGCGCTTGCGCGCGCCCGATCGTACTGGTGAGCGTTATATTCCTCGATCGCAGCGTTATACGAGAAGGCGGCGTTTTGCGCAGCCGTCGGGTTGGTGGCTGCCGCCCGTTCGATTGCGAGCATCGCATCGCGGAGCGTCGACGCAACGGGTGCTCCCGGCGGCGGAGGTGCGGGCAACGGCAACGGCACCGTGCCGGCGGCCGACGCGGCATGCGTCACGCTGACCATCGCAACCATGAGGGCTGCTAACATCAAGACCTTCATTCGACTAAACACTATCATACCCGAACGGGCCGGGCTGGGGTCCGATTTGGAAACCCGATCCCGCGGTTTGGGCCGCTGAGCCCGATGAGAAGCATATGGCGGCAATGGGGCAGCTCGTCGGCGGCTTCGCCATTTTCAAGGTGAACTCGAGGGACGAAGCCGTTGCCTTGACGCGCCGCTTCCTCGAGATCGCGGGTGACGGTACGTCGGAGTTGCACGAGGTCTCCGAATTCTCGTAGCCGCAGAAGCGTAACGTGAACCGTCACGTCCAAGGCGCTCGTTCTAAAGTCTCGCGTGCTCGGGCTATGGCAGTGCTGGGGGCCGCTGCTGCCGTCGAACTGGTACCTGTTCGAGCCCGGGCGCAGGCGAGCAGAACACTGCGCGTGGCGGTGCCGCCGAGCGAAGATGCGGCGGCGATTCACTTTGCCGACGAGATGGGCTTTCTGGCCAAGGCCGGGCTCGCGGTCGACATTCAGACGATGCAGAACAATCCCGCGATTGCGGCAGCGGTGGCCTCGGGAGCCGTCGACATCGGGCATGGCGGGGTCGACACGCTCGCCGCAAGCCATAGCAAGGGTATTCCGCTACGCGTCATCGCGCCGAGTGGCGAGTACGTCTCGCCGCAAATGCAGCGCGGTGCCGGTTTGTTCGTTCCGGCCGCTTCTCCCGTGAGGGTCGCGCGGGATCTCAACGGGAAGATCGCCGCCGTCGCCGGCCTGCACGGTTTGACGATGACGGCGACGTGCGCGTGGATCGATACAAACGGCGGCGACTCGTCAACGATGCGGTTCATCGAGGTGGCGTTTCCATCGATGGCGGCAGCTCTCGCGAGCGGTCGCGTCGATGCAGCCTTCATCACCGAACCGTTTCTCGATGATGCGCTCAAGAGCGGCCGTGCACTGGCGTACGGCTTCGATAGCATTGCGCGACACTTCCTCGTCGCGGCGTGGTTCGCCAATACGTCGTGGATCCAAGCGAACCCGGACGCCGTCGCGCGCTTCTCGCAGGCAATGCACGAAACGGCGTTATGGGCGAATCGTCATCCGGATCAGAGCGCAGCGATCTTCGTGAAATTTACGAAAATGGATCCAGCCGTCATCGCGAAGATGGTGCGCGGTCATTATGCGGAGCAGATGACGCCCGCGCTGATGCAACCGTTGATCGATGCCTCAGCGAAGGACAACGGGTTTGCCGCGTTTCCCGCGCAGGAGTTGATGGCTACGAGCGCGCGGTCTGCGGCAGTTGGTGGAGCGCGTCGTAGATTCGTTCCGACGTGATCCCAAGCGCCGTGAGCCGTACACCGCAGGCGGCTTCGATCGCGTTTGCGATCGCGGGCGCGACGCCTGAGGTGTTGAACTCGCCGGCAGCTTTCGCACCGTAGGCGCCCGGACCGCCGGTCGGTGGTAGCTGGATCACCCGGAACGGCGGCATGTCGCGCTGGGTCGGGAGTTTGTAGTCCGAGAGCGCGGCGTTCACGATGCGCCCGTCTTCGAGAACGATCTCCTCGGTCAATGCGCTGCCGAGACCCATGAGGAATCCACCGTCGATCTGCCCCTTGTGCGCGATCGGATTGATGATCTGTCCGACGTCGGCGACGAACACGATCTCGTTCACCTTGATCGTCCCGGTCTCGGCGTCGATCGAAACATCCGCTCCGTACGCGCCGAAATTCAGATGCATCGCATGGCCCGGCGCGTGCACCTGCGAGCCCGCGGCGGTGAGGACTACCGGCCCGTCTTTCGTCACCGCCCGAACCGCGTCGTTCCATGCGAGATGGTCGACGCCCGCCTCGGTAAAGAGCGCGCGAATTTTTTGCGCGGCATCGACGGCGGTGTGACTGAGGATGTTCGTGCCTTTGCTGCCGCCGATCCCCGGGTCGAGCGGAACGTCGCGCGTGTTGCCGCGCGTCACCGTGATGCGTTCGGGATCGATGCCGAGCTCGGCGGCGAGCACACGCTGGATCACCGTGTGTTGGCCGACGCCCGGTTCGACCGCGCCGGTGTGGACTGCGAGCCCGCCGTCGGGTTGCACGGTGACGAGGAAGCTCGTCGCGCCGCCGGCGATGTGCCGCGCGCTCAGCGCGAGTCCGCGACCGCGACCGGCAGGGAGCGGCTCGTCCCAGTGCATCGCCTCGCGTAAGGCGCCCAGGACTTCGCGCGAGCGCGACTCGGTCAGCGGGTTCCCTTCGATATCGGTATCACCGTCGGCAATCGCGTTCTTCAGCCGGAATTCGAGCGGATCGATCCGCAGTTCGTGCGCGACGATGTCGATCATCGATTCGAGCGCAAAGATGATCTGCAGATCGCCGGGCGCGCGCAGGAATGCCGCCGGCACCGTGTTGGTGTACACGGCGGCGCGTTCCATCCGCATGTTGGCGAGTTGATAGGGCAGCTTCGGCGGCCGTCCGGGCAGCACGCCCGGCGCCGGCTTTTGCGCGCCGTACGCGCCGCCGTCGAAGATCGTCGTGAAGTCGAGCGCCTGCATCGTTCCATCGTTGCTCGCTGCGATCCGAACGCGGGTCGTTGACGCGTGGCGCACGTGGCTCGAGCGCACGTCTTCGAGATACGTACGAACGTGCTTGATCGGCCGTCCGGTCGCACGCGCAAGAAACGCCAGCGGGGGAACTTCGATCGCCAACCCCTTGGCGCCGAACTCGCCGCCGATGTAACTCGGCTCGACGATGACGTGGTCTTTGTCGACCTCGAGCAGCTGCGCCATGATATCGCGCAGCTTGAACGGTCCTTTGTGACTCGAAACAACGTGGAGCACGCCGCCGCCGTCGAACCACACCAGCGTCGCGCGGGGCTCGAGATAACCGGCATGATACCGCGGCGTCGTGAAGGTGCGCTCGAAGACGCGATCGGCCTTGGCGAAGGCCGCGTCCGGATCGCCCTTCACGTGGATCTCATGACCCTGCATGTTCGGGTGCGGCATCGGCGAGCGCGGCGGCCCGGCGTACTTGAACGACGCCACATTCGGGTGCGTGAGCGGCGCATCGGGCTTGATGGCCGCCAGCGCATCCAGTTGTGCCGGCAGTTCCTCGTAGGTGATGTCCAGTTGCGCTACCGCTTCGGCGGCCGCTTCACGGGTCTCGGCCGCAACCGCGGCTACGAATTCGCCGACGAACGTGACCTCGCCGTACGCGAGTACCGGCCAATCACTGATCAGGTTGCCGAAGCGGCGCTCGCCCACGTCTTGACCCGTGAGCACTGCGACCACTCCCGGAACCGCCAGCGCCGCCGTCGCATCGATCGAGACGATCTTGGCACGCGGATACGGCGACTCGGCGAACGCCCCCCAGAGCATCCCTTCGCGGGAACAGTCGGCGGTATAGATCGCCTCTCCGCGGACTTTGATATCGCCGTCGATGCGCGCTTCCTCGCCGGCAAGGAAGGTGCGCGCCGCGCGGCTGGCATCGGTGATCGTCGTCGTTGACATGGCCCGGCAAACCTTAGCGATGTCGGCCACAAATTCCGCGTCGGCCGCTTGGCTTACACCAGTTCCGGCATGGGTACACCGCCCCGGTGAACCCGACGGCCCCCGCCCTCAACCTGTCATCGTGGGCTGCATCGCCTAGTCCGTGACTGGATAGAGCGCATACCCGCGTTCTTGGGCGATCTGAATGGCCTGAGCACCGCTCGGCACCGCGACGAAGCCGGGCAGCATGTTCACCGCCCACTCCTTGAGGACGGCTGCGTGCGATGTCCCGCTTCGGAGGGCAAATCTTGCCGAGACGCCGGCCAGAGCATTGTGACACGTACGCGGACGATCTCGCGACGCTCGTGCAGAAATTGGAGCTGAAAGACTCCATTCACGTCGGCCACTCCACGGGCGGTGGCGAAGTAGTGCGCTATATGCGCCGCCACGGATCGAGCCGCGTCGCCAAAGCGGTCCTCATCGGCTCGGTGCCGCCGATCATGGTGAAGTCGGACGCGAACCCGGGCGGTACCCCGATCGATGTGTTCGATAACTTCCGGGCCGGCGTGCACGCCGAGCGCTCGCAGCTCTTCAAGGATCTGAGCGCGCCGTTCTACGGGGCCAACCGGCCGGGATCAACAGTGTCGCAGGCGCTGCGGGATACGTTTTGGATGCAAGGCATGCTGTGCGGTATCCCGGCGGCATACGATTGCATCAAAGCCTTCTCGGTGAGCAATCGGTCGGCACAGGCGAGCGACAACTCAGGAAAGGCTGCGGTGAGAAGGCGGCCGGCTTCCGGAGCGACGATGGCTACGTCTTCGATGTGCCGGGATAAACGACGGGTAGACCGTACGTTTGCGTCGATTCGTAGAACGCCCGATCGCGGGTCGCTTCGTGGAAATGGCTCGTGTCCTCGCCCGCGGGGCTGCCTGCAACTGTTGTGCCGGTCCCGCGAGGTACGCATCATTGCTCGAGGATGCGTGGGAGTAACCCGTGGTTTTGCTCGCAGATCGCGATGGCACCGTTGATGTCGTTCAGCGCGATGCGTGCGCCGAGTTGTCGTACCAACGTTTCCGCGTCAACGTGTTGCTGCGCGAAGAACAGCAGTCGCTCGATGATCACCGCCATCGCCAACAACGAGCAAAAGAGCAGGGCGATCATAGCCGGGCCGCCGCGCAAGAGAAATGCGAGGAAGCTGTTGACGAGCAACATGGGTGTGCAGACCATCATAGGCAGCGCGACTTAAGGCTGTGTTATCCCCCTATTCTTCAGCGAATTGCGGGGAGCGCACCGTCGTTTCACCGAACGCACACTTCATGCGACGTGCCGTTTTAGCGCTTGTCATCGCCATCGTCGCGTGCTCCTCGTGGGCGTTGGCGCAGCTCGGCCCGTCGATCGAGTTGCCCAACGGCTGGCATATCGCCGCGCCGCCGGCGTCGCTGCAAACGGTTGGTACGTTACCGAGCGGAATCGTGCTTTCGCGCGACGGCAAACACGCATTCGAGCTCGAGACCGGGCACCGCAAGCCGGTGTTGCGAATGCTCGATGCGCGCACACTTGCCGTGCAATCGACGATCGTACTGGGCAATGCGTTCGGCGCGCCGTTGCGCGACGTCGATAGTGACGGCATGTGGATCCCCAATACCGCGACCTTTGGCGAGCAGATTGCGCACGTCGATCCGATCCACGGACGTGTCGACCGGGCGATCAGTCTCCCCGTTCCGTTCTTTCCGGTGGCGATCGCGCGCGAGCCGAACGGCAAGCAACTCGCGGTCGCCGGTGATCTGGCCAATGCGGTGGCGCTCGTGGATGCGAACGACGGGATGTTGCGGCGCGTGATCGCGGTCGGCCGTCATCCCGCAGCCCTGGCCTTCGCCAACGACGGAAGAACGCTATACGTCGCCGATCGCGCCGAATCGTTTGTCGACGCCGTCGATGTCGCTGGCGGTCGCGTGCGCGCGCGAATTCGCGTCGGGCTGCACCCGGCGGCGCTGCTGCGCGACGGTTCCCGGCTCTATGTCGCTGATAGCGATGACGACGACATTGCGGTTATCGATCTTTCGCGCGAACGCGTCGTCCAGCGCGCACGGCTGCCGTTCGCGCTTCGCGGCCTTGTCGGCGATTCGCCGAACGCGCTGGCGCTCGCCGGCCACCGGCTCTATGTTTCGTGCGGTGCGGCAAACGCGGTCGCGGTGTTCCGCACAACCGCCGGCGGACTCCGTGCGCTGGGCGCGATCCCGACCGGTTGGTATCCGACTGCAGTGGCCGTGGAAGCGGCCTCGAATGCGCTGCTGATCGCAGACGGAAAAGGCGAGAGCGGACACGCCAACCCCGCCTACCGTCCGGAATCGGCATCGAGCCCGGACTACGTTGCCGACAACCTCGTCGGCGCGCTGCGGCGCATTCCGATTCCGACCGACGCGGAGCTGGCGGCAGGCCTCGGCGCCGTCGAATCACTCGGTGCGCCGTTCGCGCGATCGACGCCGCCCCCGGATCCGATCGTGCGGGCAAACGGTCCGATCCGCCACGTCATCTACATCATCAAAGAGAACCGGACGTACGATCAGGTCCTCGGCGACGTGAGCGGTGCCGACGGCGATCTGGCACTGGTCTTGTTCGGTCGCGCCGTCACGCCCAACGAGCATGCGTTGGCCGCGCGTTTTGGTACGTTCGACCGCTTTTTCTGTGACGCCCACGTGAGCGCCGATGGCCATAACTGGTCGAATGCTGCCTTTGCCAACGACTATCTTGAAAAGATGTGGCCGCCGCAATACGACGGCCGGCGCGCCTTCTACGACTTCGAGGACGGCGCGGACGCCTCGGTGCCGCACGCCGGTTACGTCTGGGATGACGCGGCGCACCATCACGTCGCGTTGCGCGACTACGGTGAGTTCGTTACTGCGGGCGCGAACGATGACGGCGACGCCGCGACGCGTATGCCGGTATCGACGATGGAGAGCGGACTCGTCGGACGCGTCGACCCGGACTTCGCGGCGTTCGACCTCAACATCCCGGACGTCGCGCGCTTCCGCGAGTGGAAGCGCGAATTCGACGCCTTCGAGCGCAGTCGCACCCTGCCGCAGCTCGAAATCGTGCGCTTTGGGCGCGATCATACCGCCGGAACCAGAACCGGCGCGAACACGCCCGCGGCGATGGTCGCCGACAACGATCAGGCCGTCGGGATGCTCGTCGATGCCATCTCGCACAGCGCGGACTGGGCGAGCACCGCGATCTTCATTCTCGAAGACGACGCGCAGAACGGACCGGATCACGTTGATGAGCAGCGCTCGACGCTCTATGTCGTGAGCCCGTATACCGCCGGCGGCGTTCTGCACGAGCGCTACACGACCTCGAGCGTGCTGCGCACGATAGAGTTGTTGCTGGGGCTGCCGCCGATGACACCCTACGATGCCGGCGCGCGCCCCCTGTTCGCTGCCTTTACCACGAAGCCGGATCTGCTGCCATTCGACGTATTGTCGCCCGGCACGGACCTGGATGCGAAGAACGGTGTGACCGCATATCGCGCTGCTGACTCCAACGCGCTCGATTTCTCGCACGAAGACCGCGTTCCGGATGCCGTTCTCAACGATATTCTGTGGCACGCGGTGCGTGGTCACACGCCGGAGCCGGCGTTCGGCGCGTTCGATCCAAGTCGTCCGACGGTTGCAGCCCATGACGACGATTAATCGTGGCTGATCTTCGCGCCGAGATCGAGCTCCCGACGCCGCTGCGGGGGCTTGAAGATTTGGCACTGGACATGCGGCTGATCTCGTCGCATCGCGCCGACAAGGTGTGGATGCGGCTCAACCCGGAGCTGTGGGCGGCCTCGCGCAATGCGTGGGCCGTCCTCACCTCGGTCGGCTCGCGCGAGCTTCAGGCGTTGGCTGCCGACGAGACGTTCTGCACGCAAGTGCGGGCGCTGCTCGACGACCGCGAGCGACGCAGCAGGGCACCGCTCTGGTTCCCGCAATCGGCGGCGGCGCGCAGCTTGGGACTGACGGCATACTTCAGCATGGAGTTCGGGCTCAGTGAAGCGTTGCCGATTTACGCCGGCGGTCTGGGAGTCCTCGCCGCCGACCTGATGAAGTCGGCGACCGATCTCGGCGTGCCCGTCGTCGGCATCGGACTGCTCTACCAACAGGGCTACTTTCGGCAGGCCTTCGATGCGCAGGGGAACCAGCGCGAGCTCTACCCGTTCACCGATCCCAGCGACGCGCCGATTCGACGGGTCCGCGGTGAAGACGGGGCGTGGATCCGTATCCCGCTTTCGTTCCCCGGGCGCGTCGTCTATCTGCGCGCGTGGGCCGTGAACGTCGGCGCCCTTTGGCTCTACCTCTTGGATAGCAACGATCCGGCGAATACGCCGTCCGACCGCGGGATCACCGCGCAACTTTACGACGCCGATCCGGAAGTGCGCTGGCAGCAAGAAGTCGCACTGGGGTTCGGCGGGTGGCGTCTGCTACACGAACTCGGCCTCGATCCCGACGTGTGTCATCTCAATGAAGGCCACGCGGCGTTCGCGGTGCTCGAGCGCGCTCGCTGGATCGCCCACGATCACGGCGTCCCATTCGACGTTGCGTTGACGGTCGCGCGGGCGGGGACCGTGTTCACGACGCACACGCCGGTCGCCGCCGCGTTCGATCGCTTCGATCCGAGTTTTCCCGTGAAGTATCTCGCGCCGTACGCCGCGGAGCTGAACGTGGGAATCGACCAGCTGCTCGCGCTCGGCCGCGAGCACCCGAACGACGCCGGCGAAGCATTCAACATGACCTACCTCGCGATTCGCGGTGCGTCGCGCATGAACGGCGTCAGCGAGCTGCACGGTGAGGTGAGCCGCGGTTTGTTCGCTCCGCTCTTTCCGGAGGTTCCGCTCGCCGAGATTCCCGTCGGGCACGTCACCAACGGGATTCACGTTCCGTCGTGGGACAGCGAAGCCGCCGACGAGCTCTGGACTACGTTAAATTTGCGCGACCGCTGGCGCGGTGTTCCCATGCCGGTAAGCGAGCGAATCGAGCAACTGCCGGCCGTCGAGCTATGGACGATGCGCCGGCGCAATCGCGCGCACTTCGTCGACTGGACGCGCGGGAAGCTGAGCCGCCAGCTCGAGATGTCGGGCGCTGCCGTCGAACGGATCGACGAAGCGCGCCGCGTCTTCGACCCCGATGTGCTGACCCTCGGGTTCGCGCGACGCTTTACGGAGTACAAGCGCACCGCGTTGCTGTTGCGCGATCCCGACCGGCTGGCCCGAATCCTTACCAATCCCGAGCGTCCCGCGCAGATCGTCGTTGCCGGCAAAGCCCATCCGCACGACGTGCAGGGGAAGCAGTTGCTCCGCCAATGGTATGAGTTCGCGCAACGACCCGAGCTGCGCACGCGGGTCGCGTTGCTGGCCGACTACGATCTTCTCCTCGCCGAACAGCTGGTCGGCGGCGTCGACGTGTGGATCAATACGCCCCGACGGCCGTGGGAAGCGAGCGGGACGAGCGGGATGAAAGTCTTGGTCAACGGCGGGCTCAATCTTTCGGAGCTCGACGGGTGGTGGGCCGAAGC
>PLTN01000165.1:0-14948 GCA_003164495.1 Vulcanimicrobiota bacterium | reverse complement strand
AGTATGGCGACGCTGACGCCGCAATTCTCGTCCGATCGAATGGCCCGCGAGTACGTCGAGGAGTGGTATCGACCGGCGGCCGAGACCTATCGCCGCAGGCTTGCCGACGGCTGTCGCATCGGCACTGCGGTGACGGAGTGGCACGAGCTCCTCGATGCTCATTGGAGCGAAGTCAGCTTTAGTCCACTGCACGTCGAGCCGACTACCGCAGGACACGCGTTTCGCGTCCTCGTCACGGTGGGCGCGATTCCGCCCGAAGCGGTAGCGGTCGAGTTGTTCGCCGATGCCTGGCAGCACGGGCCGATCGAGCGTATCGCGATGCAGCGCGGTGATGAGGTTACTCATGGCACATTCGGTTACACGGCTGAAATCGATGGGCCGCGGCCGACCGGGGACTACACGCCGCGCGTCGTTGCCTACCACGCCGAAGCGCGCTTTCCGGCCGATTGCGGTCTCATTCGTTGGTATCCGCGCCCGAATTGAGACGCCGCTAAGCTCTTTCTACTCGTACCACGCAGCCGTGCCGCTAGCGGTGCCCGGGCTACCCATGAGCGTGCCACCGGAGCAAACACTGGACGAGAGCCCGGTCTCACGCAACGACCACGCTCCACCCGGCTCGCCGGATTTGAAATACGGCACTTGCGCCGTTGAATTTGCGCTGATCGTCCAAGTCGCCAAGGTTGTGCCGCCCGGATCGACCACCGCAATCTGGTACGCGCTCGATTGACTGCCTGACGGCGTCCATGCCAACTGCGTGTCCGCCGATGTGGGCGCAAGCGTCGAGTCGGGGAGCGTCAGCACGTCGACGCCCTTCGTTGGGGTATCGCACTGTGGCACGCCGCCCGGAAATTTCACCGACCCCGTAGCACCGATGAACGTCTGACTTCGCGTCGTGAGGACAGCGGCTATCGCGCGCCCGTTGAGTTCCACAAGGAAAGCGAGCGCGACCAAGAAGCAGATGATTCCCCGTTTCACAAGGGATCATCTACTCTACCCCGGAGTCGGATTCCGTGTTTGCGCGCTCAGCATCGGCTAGGAGCAGAGAATATGCGACAATCGATTGGACGTACGTTGTTTCTGACGAGCGCATTCGGGCTCGCAGCGGCCGGCGCGCTGCAACCAGGCCCGGCACGCGCTGCTGACCTCAATCTGCTGTACGTCGATGCCCTTGCAGCTCTCGATGAGTTCCTGGAAGCTTGGCGCACGCGTAATGCAACGGCAGGGCTCGCGCGCGTCTCTCCCGCCGAGCAGAAGCGTCTTGGGGTTTCCAACGTCCGAGGGTGGCTGACCGGCGTTTCTTCGCCCGGCAACGCTGCGTTCGAGGTGAGCAGTGGTCGTGCGTTATCAACCACGCGATACCGCTTCACGGTGAAATTCTACTACTATCTTACTGGTGGCGGCGTCATACAGCCGCCGGCACAAGCCATCGACGTCGCACGTCAATCGAATGGATCATGGCTGGTCGACTCTGTGGAGTTGACCGGTCCCGGCGTCAAATGAGCGCATCGTGATCATTCGCCATTTCGAGCCGGCCGATGCACCGCGGGTGTGTGCTTAGCGAACCGTAAGTGATACGAAGGGTGGACAGACGCTCCATGTGGCGTTCCATCGCCGGCGTCATTTGCGTGTTGGCTCTTGTCGCGGCTCCAAACATCTCCATGGCCTGCGACGAGCAAGTGCTGCTGCACGATCTACGTCTTTGCCGGACGACCAGCAATGCGAAGAGCTGGCTCGCCGCCGTTCACTCGTGCGAACAGGCGGCGAAAGCGTCCGGCACCTGTTCGGCTGATGCCAAAAGAACGGATGCGATACGCTCGTGGCGCTACCAAGAATACAAGGCGTTCTATCTCATGATCGCGGCTAACATGGCGTTACAAGGCTCCGTGGTTCTACCGTTTCCGCATCTGTACGCGGTAGCCGAACGCGATTTCCGTCTCTCGCGCGAGATTGACGAGACGATTATTCGGAGTGATGATGCTCCCGCTCCGGTGCAGCATGACGCGCAGACCGATCTCGACATGCTGGAACGCATCTCGCGGAAGTGATGTCAAGCTTGGCTTTTGAGGCTCGTCAGCGATTTGACGTTTGCGTTGCCCCCGACACGAGCGGACGCGGCGTCGATGCGACGTAAATCTCGCCGTCGCGAACGGAGACGTCGAACGTCGCCACGGATTGCCGGCCGTACCCTTCGGTGCCGTCGATGAGGCTGAAATCCCGGCCGTGCAGCGGACACGAGACCGTGCAAGCCGCTTTGTTCACTTTGCCACCGTGCAGCGGCCCATCGACATGCGGGCAGACATTGTCGATCGCATAGATCGTCCCGTCAACATTGAAAACACCGACATCATAGCTGCCGACTGTCGCCAAGCGCGCCGTCCCCGGTGCCACCTCGTCGAGTGAAAAGACACGCACAAATTCGTCCATCGCGGCGTCTTCAATACGCACCCCGACGGCCCCCGGTTCAGGGGAAGCGTCAGGTAGGTGGCAAAACGCGCACAGTTACGTCGTAACGGAAACTCGCTTCAATAGCCGTCGCTGCCCGGGATCGAAGTCGTTCCGGGCATGCGTTACACACCGGTTATCCCAAACGACCGTATCCCCCGGACGCCACGCGTGCACGTACACATCCGCGCATCGCTCGATAAACGCAAATAGCTCCTCGAGGATCGCTTCGCTCTCAGCTTCCGGCAACTCGAGGATACGCTCCGTCATCAACCGGCAAACGAACAATGCATTCTCGCCGGTAACTTCATGCGGCCGCACCACCGGTTGCACCGCCCGCGGCGCCTTGTCGTCCCGAACCTTCATACTCCGATCCGTCGCCGTATAGTCGTAGACGTTTAGCGCCGTCAGCCCCATCAGCTTTTTCTTCAGCGCTTCCGGCAACGAAGCAAACACGCTGCACATATTCGCAAACCGCGTCTGGCCGCCGGTCGCGGGCACTTCGATCGCATGCAAGATCCCGCCCGTATACGGCGTGGGCTGATGCAACCCGTCGTAGTGCCAATCCATCTCCCCGTCCGGCAAACTGCCCAGCGCGACCCCGTCATCATCCCGAATATTCGAGATGATCATGATCTCCGGCCGTACCCCGAGCGGCGACCGCATCGCTTTCGAAATCAGCACCGGCCCGAACGACGACGCAAAATCCACCTGAGCGTCTTCGCTCAACGGTACATCGCGCAAAACCAGCACATGATATCGATGCCAAGCCGCGCGTAACGCCGCCCGATCTGCATCCGTAATCACGGCAGGATCAAACCCCGAAACTAACCCGCCGATACGAGGCGTCAGCGCCGTAACATCGATCCGGCTGCCGGCGGCCTGCAAGTTCTCATGCACCTTACGAACCATCCCATACCAGAGTTGCCGCGTCGGTTCGCGGTATCAGCTTGTATTTGGCGCCCGCGTCGAGGAACGAGTGAAACTCCGATAGCTGGAGAGCTACGGCATAGCGTTGCGCTAGACCTTACCTCAGTCGCGAACAAATACGCTCCGCGGATCGATGGAACGGAGCCGCGGGCATGGACCTGGCAATAGGCGAGTTTGCATTGATCGGCCAGGGAATCGGGCCCCAGATCATTCGAGATTTTCTCGGAGCCTGCGTGTGGCCGCACCCGGATATCACCGCCGTCATGCCGGCTTTTTGGACGGAGACGATCCGGCTCCAGGGCGAAGACTTCGAGCGGCATGTGCGCTATCCAAAGTTTGTGCTTCTGCCGTCAGCTGCCAGCGAATTCAGGCTCGATTGGCAATGCGAGTTCGGGTTTTTTTTGAACCAGAAGGGAACATCGCCACATTGCGGATGGGCGATCCGGCCATAAGTGCGCACCTGGCGTCGCCGTCAACACAGGAGATTTCTTTAGCCGTGCCAATGCGTCATATTAGAAGTCTAAGCATCTTCGCTTTTGTGGAGTAACGGCCGGCATGACGGCTTTTCTACGGAATACCTGGTACGCGGCCGCGTGGTCGACCGATCTTCGCGAGAGTCAGTTGATCGGGCGGACGATCGTCGATCTCCCGATCCTCCTGTATCGCGACGCTGCTGGATCGGCCCGGGCGATCGGCAATCGTTGTCCTCACCGCTTTGCCCCGCTCGACCGAGGCCGGCTCGTCGACGGCGTCATCGAGTGCGGTTACCATGGCGTCCGGTTCGACCGCTCGGGGACGTGCGTGCTGATCCCGGGCGAAGACGGTCGCGCCGCCACCAACATGCGAGTACCCGCGTATTCGGTCGTGGAACGCGACCAGATCGTCTGGATCTGGACCGGCGAGGGCCCCGCTGACGCTTCGCGCATCCCCGACGTGAGCGATCGTCTTGCCAATCCGAAGTTCGCCTTCGTTACCGGCTCGACGCACGTCAAAGCGTCCTACGAGCTCCTCGCCGACAACCTCATCGATCCGAGCCATGGCCAGTTCTTACACGGCACGGTGCTCAAGCGCGAGGGCTTCTTCGAAGCACCGCACGAGGTACGGCAAGAGGGTTCAACGATCTCGAGCGAGCGCGTGATCCGCGATGTCGAGGCGCCCGCCGCATATGCGCCCTATCTGAGCGACCGAAATGCGCGCGTCGATTGGTTCACACGCGCGCAGTGGGATCCGCCGGGAATCTTCCGGCTCGACAACGGTGTGACGCCGTCCGGCAAGAGCCGCGATGAGGGCATTCGCCGCTCAGGTCTCCACCTGCTGACGCCCGAGACCGCGACGACGACGCACTATTTCTATGCCGCCGTCCGCAACTATCTGCTCGACGATCCGAAGGCAGACGAGACATCGCTGCAATGGCAGCACACCGTCTTCGAGGAGCAGGACAAACCGATGCTGGAAGCCGTGCAATCGATGATGGGCACCGAAGACTTCGCGAGTTTGCACCCCGTCCTCGTAGCGATCGATCAGCCCGCCATGCGGATTCGTTCGACCATGCGCCGCCTGATCGCCGAAGAGCAACGACGCGAGCCGACGGCCGTCACCTGACGTGTATCCCTTCGAAGGCGCCACCTCGTTCGTGACACGAGCCTGGTATGTTGCCGGCTGGTCAGATGAAATCACCGAAAAGCCGATCGCGCGCACGATCCTCGGTCAGAGCGTCGCCCTCTTTCGCGTCTCGACCGGCGAGCCGGTCGCGCTGTCGAACCGCTGCACGCACCGCGGTCTGCCGCTCGCAATGGGCACGGTCAACGGCGACGAGATCGCCTGTGGCTACCACGGCTTCGTATTCGGTCTCGACGGCCGCTGTCGACGCATCCCGTCGCAGGAGCGCGTCCCCCCTGGGATTGCGGTGCGTCAGTATCCCGTTGCCGAGCGCTGGGATTGGGTGTGGATCTGGATGGGCGATCCGGCGTTCCCGGATTACTCGCTCCTTCCCGACACGCAAGAACTCGGGCTTGGCGGGGACCCCTGGCTCGCCGTGCGTGGCGACGACTTTCATGTTCGCGCGCGCTACCAGCTCTTCAACGAAAATCTGCTCGACCTCACCCATCTGAGCTTCTTGCACGCCGACTCGATCGGCACGCCGGACCTGCTGGAATCGCAGATGACCGTCGACGTCGTGGACCGCACCGTGCGGGTCGAACGCTGCACGCGAAGCGAGCAGATGTCCCCGTTTTACGCGCGGCGGCTCGGGATCCCAATCGGACGGATCGATCGCCGGCACGTCACGAGCTTCGTCGCGCCGACGTTTCACGTCGTCCACGTCATCGCAGCGAAGGAAGGAACCGGCGTCGGGCCCGCACCGGCCGTCCTCGGCGAGCACAAGATCCTCCACGCGATCACGCCCGAGACCGAGACGACACTGCACGATTTTTGGGCTCTCACGCGCACGTACAACACGAGCGACGAGATGACGGCGTACCTGCGCGAGAACATCAACGGCGTCATTCGCCAAGACATCGTCGCGCTCGAGGCCACCGAGGCCGCGCTCGCCGGATGCAGCGACCGGCCGCTGGAATTCAGTTGCGCGGCCGACGAAGCGGCGCTCAAGGGCCGGCGCCTCATCCAACAGCTCCTGCGCGCCGAGCGCCCACCGAACACCGAGGAAAAACGCAGATGATTCGACGGATCCTACTCGCCGTTGTGGTACTGCTCGCGGCGACGGCGCTGCGCGCAGGCGCGGCCGACCCATTGGAGATCAACGCCATCCTCTCGCTCACCGGGCAGGGGACGTTCGTCGGGACCGGTCAGCAGCAGGCATTGCAAATCGCCGAAGAAGCGATCAACCGTGCCGGCGGGATCGGCGGACGGCCGGTGAAATTCATCATCAAGGACGACCAAACGAACCCGCAGGTCGCGATCCAGCTCATGCAGGGCCTCATCGCGACGAAAGCTGCCGTGGTGCTCGGACCGTCTCTGGCCGGCTCGTGCAACGCGTTGATGCCGCTGGTGCAGAACGATGGCCCGGTGTTGTACTGCCTGACGGCGGGCGTAAAGCCCGCGGCCGGCGGCTACGTCTTCTCGACGCTCAGCTCGACGCCCGACATGATCGACATGGCGCTCGGATACTTTCGCGAGCGCGGCTGGAAGAAGATCGCCTATATCGTGACAACGGACGCCAGCGGCCAAGATGCGGAAGCGGGGATCGTCGGTGCCGTCACGCTGCAGCAAAGCAAAGGCGTCGAGCTCGTCGACCGCGAGCACTTCGCTCCCACCGACCTCTCCGTCGCCGCGCAGGTCGCAAAGCTGAAAGCCGCTCAGCCCGATGCGATCGTCGCCTGGGTGACCGGCACGGCCGTCGGGACCGTGCTGCACGGCATACACGACGCCGGCATCGACGTCCCGATCATGCTCTCGCCCGGGAACATGACGGCCGCGTTTGTCAAGCAATATAGCAGCCTGCTGAGCGACAAGATGTACTTGCCGATCACCGCGTACTATGGTGGCACCGTGGGCATCCCGCCCGGAACGCGCAACGCCATGAACGCGTTCTCGAGCGCCTATCGCGCAGCCGGAGCGACACCGGACCAGCTGGCCGTGAGTGCCTGGGATCCCGCGATGCTCGTCGCCGACGCGCTGCGCAAGAACGGCGTCGACGCGTCGGCCGCTAAGATTCGCGACTACTTCGTCAACATGAAGGGTTGGACCGGGGTCAACGGAGCCTACGACTTCCGAGCGATCCCGCAGCGCGGGGTAGGGCCGGAGTCGCTGATCATGGTTCGCTGGGATACCGCGCATGCGAACTTCGTCCCCGGGAGCAAGGCGGGTGGTAAGCCGCTCTAGGCAGACCACGTTCCCGCCACCTAGGCATCTGCGTTCGCAGAGAGTCGCGCGTGCGGGCAGGATGGCACAAAGCACGCCCTAAGCATCGTCCATGAAGCGAACCGCGTTCTTCTCATCCGCCGCGGCTACGGCTGCTCTTGCCATCGCGACGCCGGCCCTCGCTGACGAGCCGCAGATGAAGCGCTTCGACGAAGAAAAATGGGCCCTGGACGATATTATCGGCTCGGTAGGCATGGACTGGGATCAAGGACGTAGCGGTGCGATGATCGCCGCGTTGGGCCCGGAATCGACGAACGACGTCAACTCCCTTCGGCTCCGGATCAAGAAATTGGCGGACTTCGTGCCCGCTTTCGAAAGCGTCGGGCGACGCCGCGAAGCGCTGGCCCACGACGATGAAGCCGCCGGGCACCTTGTCAGCGCCCGCGACAATTACTTCATGGCAGCGAACTATTACGGACACGCGCAGTGGACGATCTACGAGAAGAACGACCACAACATGCAACTGAATGCGAAGAAGCGCGAAATGTTCGGTAAGTACGCACAGCTCGCCGAACATCACGTCGAATACGTTGCTCTTCAGACGAAATCCGGCAAAGCAATTCCGGCCGTCTTCCACCTGCCGTCGAGCTACAAGGCCGGGACGAAGATTCCGGCGATCGTTTCCATCACCGGCATGGACGGCTACAAGGAACGCAGCGTCGCGCTGTACGGCGATCGCTGGATGAATCGGGGCGTCGCCGTCTTGGCGCTGGAAGCACCGGGTGAGTGGGAAGCGCCCCTGCTCAATTCATTCGTCAGCATGGACAACACCATTGCTGCGGCGCCCGTTATTTACGAATGGCTCGCCGCACGGCCGGAAGTCGATCCCTCAAAGATCGCCCTGACCGGCGTGAGTTTCGGAACGTTTTTCACAACGGTAATGGCCGGGCACGAGCCGCGCTATATGGCGGTGGCGAACCAAAGTACCATTTACGAACCCGGTGGAAAAACAATCTTTGGCGAAGCCTCGCCGACCTTCAAGAAGCGCTTCATGTTCATGTCGGGCTACACCGACGAAGCGCGGTTTGACGAGTTCGCAAAAACGCTGACACTCGACGGCTCGTATCAGAAGATCAAGGTGCCGTTCCTGACGATGGCGGGCGAAGCCGACGAACTGAGCCCGGAAGTCAACGCCGAGCGCATGTATCATGCGATGACCGCGCCGCGCCGGCTCGTCGTCTACGCTGACTCGCGACATTCGCTCGGCGGGGTTCCGTCGGTGGCGCTTGGACCCGTGCCCGGAATCCTATCCGCCGATTGGATGCTCGACATGTTTGCCGGCAAGCCGATGGTGAGCGAACGTTGGTTCGTCGATCCCGGTGGCCGCGTCACGAAGTCGGCCTACTGAAGCGATTCTCTTGCCGGCTCGGCGATCCGAAACGGGTGTCGTTCAGCGCCCGCTCACGGCCATGAGCCAGCGTTCGTGACCCGGAAGGACCAGAGAAAGCTCGAGCGCGGCGGCTGTCCGTTCCGGGGTCGGAGCGGTCGGCGCCGCCAGCCGGTTCTTGACGGAGCGCAGCGTGGAATGAAGAGCCGATAGAGGTGGAAAGCCGAGCACGTGACTGAGCGCGATCGTGGAGATCGTGGGCCACGCCGGCGCGACGCGAACGCTGGCGAGGGCGATTTCACGCGCGTCGCGATACAGCTGACGGCGCAGGAGGCTCTTCGCGGCGGCCTCGACGTTTGATCGCCGCCGCGCGGAAAAGTGGGCATCGGCACCAGTGGGATACCGGTGCGGGCTGTTCGCAATCCGGTCGGCGATCTTGTTTCTCGCTAGCAGATCTTCGTGCCAGTGCGAGCTCTTGTTGGCGTCGTGGATACGATAGAACACGGCCCGGCGTTCGACGGCGGCGGCGTCTGCGACGGCGAGCAGGCGCAGCATGAACTCGTAGTCCTCTGCGCGCCGGATCGATTCATCAAAGCCGCCGAGCGCAAGGACGATATCGCGCCGCACGAGCAGTGATGACTGCAAGATGAAGTCTGCGAGGAAGAGTTGCCGGGCAACACTTTCGCGGCCGGCAAAGACCGCGTGAGGTCCGACGGCTCGCCGCGCCACGCCCGCGTACTCGAGACTGCTCGCCAAGTGCGCCGGAACGATGATCCCCGCTTCGTTGAAGCTGGCAAACTCGCAAAACGAGAAGTCCGCGGCGGGAGCCTGCCGTAATGCCGTCCACTGCAATTCGAGTTTGTCGGGCGCCCAGAGATCGTCGACGTCGAGATAGGCGATCCACGGCGCGCAAGCGGCACGCGTCCCCGCATTGCGGGCCGTCGACGAGCCGCCGTTCGGCTTCGTGAGAACGGTCACGCCGAGCGAGGTTGCGATCTGCGCCGTTCGATCGCGGGAACCGTCATCAACGACGATAATTTCGTATGGCTGCACCGACTGTGCACGGACGGTACGAATCGCGTCGGCAACAAAGCGTTCGCTGTTGTAGGCCGTGATGACGACGCTCACCGGAACGTCGTTTCGTATCTGCGCAGACACAGCGCATGACGCGTTCCTGACGCGAGACCATCGCCCTGCGTTGCCGTATGGGCCGGTGCGCCCTTCGATCGGGGACTTTTGACTACCAGCGTCGGGATCGTGGGTCATAGCGGCGAAGCGAACGGCACCCTACCCTTCAATATCCCCGGCCAAGCGTGCGTTGTTGGCCGGCCGAACGTCAATCATACCGCAGAGCGCCGACGGCGAGCTTCCCGCTCCGTTGTCGTTCTCGCAGCAGCAGATGTGGCTGCTGGATCGGGCTGATCTCCAGCGCTGCCGGTGCATTTCGCGGACTTCGCCACCAACACAGTTACCGCTTGGAGATAGCCAATGCCGAACAAAACGTACGTTGCTTACGAGCCCGCCGGACCGTACTTCGATCTCGTGCGAGGCGCGCTGGGAAACCACGTCGAGGGCGAGCACTTCTTCGATGTTGTCGCCGGCGATGTCGTCTACGAGGTCCTCTATGAGGTCCCCGGTTGGCCTCGCGTCATCAAAGGTCGGACCGCCTTAATGTCCGCGTTCAGAGCTTATGTGGACAACATCGCGCTTCAGTCCGCTGATGAGTTGATCGTCCACAAGACGGACGACGGTCGTGTCGTCGTCATCGAGTACGAGGTTCATGGGACGATCCTCGAAACCGGCGTGAAGTATGACAATCGCTTCTGCTCGATCATCACGATTGAACAACGCAAGATCGCGCACTGGAGAGACTACATGGACTCTCTCGCTGCCTGGAACGCGCTGACCGCGGATGCTGCAAAGCCGAGCGACCAATGAAAGCGACCCAATTTCAAAATCGCACCATCGCAACTCGGAAAGATATCATCGCTGGTGCAGCTGGACTTTCTCGCGGCAGCCGCTGTGAGCGCTCCCGCTTTCGCAGCCGCGCTGGCGGCCTGGGAGCTATTCTTTTCGCATACTCCGTACCAGTTCGGTTGCATGTAGAGAGCGGGCCGAGGCCGCTCGATCATTTCATCATATACGATGAGGCCGAAGCCGTGTGGCTTGCGGCAAATGATCCATCGTCGCCGATGTGCATTCCGGCCGGCGCCGACGCCATCGCATTAACCTCTAGCGTGACGCCGTCGCGGACCGCTTAATAAGCAGCGAGAAATCATCGGCAGGCATCGGCCGCGCGTAGAAGTACCCCTGACCGAGTTCGCAGCCGAGATCGCGCAGCGCCGCAGCCTGCTCTTCCGTCTCGATGCCTTCGGCCAGCGTCGCGAAGGAGAAGGCGCGCGCGATGGACAGGAGAACTTCGACGAGGGAGCTGTCTTGCTTGTCGTGCGGTAGGCCACTAACGAACACGCGGTCGATCTTGAGCACGTCGATCGGCAAGCGCTTGAGATGCTGAAGCGATGTGTAGCCAGTACCGAAGTCGTCGAGCGCGATGAAGAGACCGGCTTTGTGCAACGCGTTCATGATGTTCAACGTTTCGTCGACGTTTTCCATCGCCACGCTCTCGTTGATCTCGACGCCAATGCCCCAGAGATCGTCGCCGAGTGCATGTAAGCGCGAAAGGAGCGCTGGGTCTTTGAACTCGGCCCCCGACAAATTGAACCAGATGTGAAAGTCCGGATTGGCGGTGCGCCAAGGCCGCGAAAGGCGCGCGGTTTCTTGCATGACCCATGCGCCGATCTCCGTTACGAGACCGATTTCCTCGGCAAACGGAATGAAGGTACCAGGTCCGAGTAGACCCTGGTCGGGGTGCTGCCAGCGAATCAGCGCTTCCGCACCATCGACCTTGCCGTTAACAAGGCTAACGTGCGGTTGGAAGTACAGGACGAATTCGTTGCGGTCTAGGGCCGCCAGCAAAGCATCTTTCACGGATCGGTTTGGCGTTGGGCGGGGCGGGGTCCATGCCCTTGTCGCCATCGCACAGCAATGGGTTCGTAAAGCACCGGTTTATGTGCGATGAATTCCGGTGTTCACGCAGAATCCTTACGCCGTTCACGTCTCTCGTATACGCAATGGTTGGGTCGACCCGTCACGGGCAACCGCGCGCGCGATTGGCAGCCAAAAGGGAGACCTCGTGCAGTTTTATCTTAACGGTTTCCAGGCCCGCGATCCGTTCGTCAGTCCTCCGCGCGACGGTCACACGGCGCCGGCCGACGCATCCGAGCGCGAGGTCGACGTCCTCATTGTCGGCGGCGGCCCGACGGGTCTGACCTTGGCGGCGCAGCTGTCGGCCTTTCCCGAGATCTCCGTCGCGGTACTCGAGCAGACCGCAGAGCCGCTCGTTCTCGGTAAGGCCGACGGCATCTCGTGCCGCAGTATGGAGATGTACGAAGCCCTCGGCTTCAGCGAGAAGATCCTCAAGGAAGCCTACTGGGTCAACGAGACGACGTTCTGGCGCCCCGACGACGCGCAACGCGATCATATCGTGCGCAGCGGACGGATCCAAGACGTCGAGGACGGCCTCTCCGAGTTTCCGCACGTCATCCTCAACCAGGCGCGCGTTCACGACTTTCTGCTCGAGGTGATGCGCAACTCGCCGTCGCGCCTCGAGCCGACGTACTCGCGCCGCCTCGCCGGCCTCACCGTCGACGCTTCTGCTGCGTACGAGGGCGCGGCGTCGTCGACGATGCATCCGGTCGTCGCTCGAATCGAGCGCACCGATCCGGGCCACGAGGGGGAGATCGAGACGATCCGCGCACGGTACGCGGTGGGGTGCGACGGCGCGCGCAGCGCGGTCCGCCAAGCGATCGGGCGCACGCTGCACGGCGACTTCGCGAATCAGGCCTGGGGCGTGATGGACGTCCTCGCCGTCACGGATTTCCCCGACGTCCGCTTCAAATCGACGATCCTCACGGCGAACGAAGGGAACGCCCTCCTCATCCCGCGCGAGGGCGGCTATCTGTTTCGCCTCTACGTCGAACTGGACAAGCTCAGTGACAGCGAACGCGTCGGCGATCGGAAGATCACGAGCGACCGGCTCGTCGCAGCGGCACAGCGACTTCTCAAGCCGTACACGCTCGACGTCAAGGAAGTCGCGTGGTGGTCCGTCTACGAGATCGGTCAACGGATCACGGACGGTTTCGACGACGTTCCCGAGGCGGAGGCCGATCGGCGCCGGCCGCGCGTCTTCATCGCCGGCGATGCGTGCCACACGCATAGTCCTAAGGCCGGCCAAGGGATGAACACGTCGGTCGCCGATGCGTTCAATCTCGGCTGGAAGCTCGCGGCGGTGCTGCGTGGTGCGGCCTCATGGCATCTCTTGCACACCTACACGTTCGAGCGCCGCACCGGCGCGCAGGATCTGATCGACCACGATCACGAGTTTTCCCGGATGTTCAGCGCGCCGCCGAAGGACCCGGCGAATCCGGACGCCGGCGGCGTGGATCCCGAAGAGTTCCAGCGGTATTTCATCCAAAAACTGCGGCACACGGCGGGGACGACGACGCACTATCGGCCGAACCTCGTCGTCGCCGAGCCGACGCACCAGCACCTCGCGACCGGCTTCGTGCAGGGGATGCGCTTTCATTCGGCGCCGGTCATCCGATTCTGGGACGCGAAGCGCGTTCATCTCGGACACACCGTGAAGGCCGACGGGCGCTGGCGCTTGTTCGCCTTCGCCACACCCGATGGCGTTGTGCCCGGGTCGCCCGTGCGCGCGCTGTGTGACTTCCTCGACGCGTCGCCCGCGTCGCCGGTTCGCAGCCATACCCCGCACGGCGCCGACGTCGACGCCGTGATCGACGTGCGTGCTATTCTCCAGCAGCCGCATCGGGAGGTCGACGCCGGCACGATCCCTCCGTTCCTCGTGCCGGCGAAGGGCCGCTACGGTCTGCTAGACTACGAGAAGGTGTTCTGCGCTGACCCGCGCGGCGAGAACATCTTCGAGATGCGCGGCATCGACCGCACCGCGGGGTGCGTCGTCGTCGTGCGCCCGGATCAGTTCGTCGCCAGCGTGCTGCCGCTGGACGCTTTCGACGAACTCGCGGCGTTCTTCAAGGCCTTCATGCTGGTCCCCGAAGCGGAACCGGCCGGAGTAGCCGCCGGGCGCTGAGGCTCCGACCGGCAGATCGCCGCCGGTGAGGGTGCTTAACGCAACGGTGTAGTCGCCGCACCGTCGGCGACGAGCGCTAGACGGCGGAGTTGCCGCTCTTGGCCGGCCTGGAGCGTGCCCGCGGCGCCGCTGCCGAGAAACGCGAACGAGAGCGACCCTGCAGGCGGGCGGTTGAGATAGCCGGCCAACCCTTCGGCGTCACCCACGCGCCCGGTCTTCGCCACGATATCACCCTGCGTTCCGACGTGCGGGAGCGCGCGGTAAATCGTTTCCCCGGCCGGCGTGCGACCGATGCTCCAGAGTAACTGGGCCAACGCTCTCGGCGTCAGGCGGTCGTCGCGCGAGAGACCGCTGCCGTCGTAGAGCGCGACGCCATCCGTCGCGACGCCGCGCTCTGAAAGTTCGAGGCGCATGCGGTCGAGCCCGGCCTGCTCGCTGCCGATGCCGTTCGTCGACCGGCCGATCGCACGCACCAGCTGTTCGGCCACGTGATTGTCCGATTGGGCGATCATCGTAGTAACCAACACCGAGAGCGGCGGTGATGCGTGCGCCCAAACGACGGTACTCACCGCAGGGGCGCCCGCGTGGCGAAACTGCGTCGAGCCGTCGATCGCGATGTGATGCGCGACCAACCGGTGGCGCAAGAACACGCCCACGAACCCCGCTTGGTCGAGGACGGCCACGCCCCGGTGAACGCCCTCGTCGAGCGAGAGCGCGCTCGTGCCGGCCGCATAGGGCTCATCGCGATCCGCAGCAGACCAGTGGGCGTTATATTCCGGCCCGGTGAAGGCTGTCGCGTCAATCACCAAATCGCCGCTGATCCGCTGCACGCCCCGGCGCGCGAGCGCGGCCACGCCCTCGTCCAAATCTGTCGCGCGCAACACCGGATCGCCGCCGCCGACGAGCGCCAGCGTTCCATCGAGGACGCCGCCCGCGATGGTGCCCTGTGCGACCAGTTTGGTCGTGAAGCGAAAGCCCGAGCCCAACTGCGTGAGCGCCGTTACCGCGGTGAGCACCTTGAGCGTCGATGCGGGCGCGCGTGGGACGTCGGGCGCATTCGCCGAGATCGTCTTGCCCGTCTCGTCGAGGACGACGAACCCGGCGGCATCTGCGGGCACCGGCACACCGGCGGCAGCGGGCGTGCCGGCACCGGACGCGCCGGCCGCCGCCGCGGCCGCGGCTGGGACGGGGCCGTTGGTC
>PLTN01000221.1 GCA_003164495.1 Vulcanimicrobiota bacterium | reverse complement strand
CAGGGCTTCGGCGGAAGCGATGTCGACGGCCAGATCGTCGTCGTTGATGTCGCACATCACGACGCTCGCGCCGGTGGCGCGAACGGCTTGGTGATCGGCGACGTAGTTGAACGACGGCGTGATGACTTCGTCGCCCGGTTCGAGCCCGGCCGCGAGGCACGCGATGTGCAGGGCGGCGGTACCGGTGTTCGTGCAGACCGCGTAACGGTCGCCGCCGATATAGGCGGCGATGCGCTCTTCGAACTCTTTCACCGTCGCGCCCATGCCGAGCCAGCCGACGTCGAGGGCGTCGGTCAGGTGCTTGAGCGTGTCGACGCCGATCGCCGGGACGAAGACCGGGATCTTCTCCGATTGGTCGAGTACGGGCGCGGACGGCGGGCGTTCCGTGACGTTTGGCATGGGAGGCGGGCTCCTCCGGGCCCATTCTGGTGTTCGGTTCTCCGGCTGCCTTTCCTGAGAGTGACGGTCGCCGGGTGGAACGCCCCGCATCGCCGACGAACGCGCCGAACGTGCATGTAACGGGCGGGGTAGATCGCTTGATATGGCGCCTCACCCGCCACCTCGATGCGTTTGCGCCGCGTGCGGGGCGGGGCGATGTCGCTCCGGTCGTCGAGCCGGCGCTGACCCGGGCGGAAACGTCCTTCGCATGCAGCGCGCTGCCCGGCTATCGCACGCCGGATGACGTGACACGGTTCGATCCGGCCCAGAGCGATCAGTATGCGATGTTCGTCTGGTTCTGCAGTAACGAGGCCTGGAAGGCGGGAGACCTCGAGCTGGCGGCCGATCTCTTTTTGCTGAACAAGGGCCTCAACGGCATCGTGTGCATGTGGGATACGCCCCTGCCGGCCGTGTTTTTGTGGATCCACACGGTCGGCACGATGTTGGGAAAGGCCGAGTACGGTGAACGCTTCGTCGCCTACCAGAACGTGACGGTCGGAACCGATCGCGGCGCGCGGCCCGCATTCGGCGAAGGAACGATTCTCTTCGCGGGCGCGAAGGTCGTCGGCGGCACGCGCATCGGTGCGCGCTCGCTGGTCTCACTCAATGCCGTCGTGATCAACGAAACGATCCCGGCGAATTCGATCGTTGCCGGCAATTCTCCGAACCTGACGTTGAAGACGCGTCGCCGTTGGCTGTACGGCGACTACTTTCGAGATGAGGCGAACCGGGCGTGAACTCCCTGCTGCGGGCGCGCGAGGGCATCCCGCGTTCCGCGCGGCGCCTGCGCGCCGGTCAGCCCGTGAGCATCGTGGCTTTTGGGACCAGCTTGACGCTCGGCGGAGCTTACCTCGATCGCCTTCCCGCAGCTTTGAAGGCGTCGTACCCCAACGCGCGCTGGACGCTGACGAATCGCGGACGCAACGGCTACATGACGTTGGGTGCGGCCTTTCGCGTCGACGCCGACGTGCTTCCGTACGCGCCCGATCTCGTGATCATCGAGTTTGCGCACAACGACGTCACACCGATCCTGGTCGACTTCATTCCGTCGGCACTCGAAGGGATTATCGCGCAGATTCGCGCGGTCTTGCCGCACTGCGAGTTCGTCTTCGTGTATCTCGCTTTGCCGGGCATGGCCGCGAACGGCCCGAGCCTCGCGATGACGGCGTACGAGGCGATCGCTCACGATCAGGGCATTCCGTCGATCGACCTGGCGACGTTGTCCGAAATGCTGGTCGCCGGCGGCGAGGCCGACTGGCAAGGGCCGCCGGAGCGGGCCCTTACGGTCGACGGCGTGCATCACGGTCCGGCGGCGGCCCGGCTGTTGGGCGAGCCCTTCGCCGAGGCGTTCCTGACCCTGCTGGCGGAGTCGAACCACGACTCCGCGCCGCCGCCCGGCACCCGCCAGGGTGCGATGACGGCGGTTGCGCGCGTGCGGGCCGCCGATTGCCTGCTTAACGGCGTCTGGGCCGTACGTCCGCTGCAACCGAGCGAGGAGCGCGGCGCCGGCATCGATGGGGAAGGGCTGGCGGAGGCCGTGCAGCCGGGCGCGACCATTCAGCTCGCCTTTCACGGTACCAATGCGTACTGCTGGGTTTCGGGGAGCGGCGTTCTCGGCGTACGTATCGAGCCAATCGGTGAGCGTTATCGGGTCGGCGTCGAGGCCGTCGGCAAATGGAGCCTGTGTTCGCTGATGGAAACCCAGCCGGCGGCGGAGTACAAGGTCGACGTCATCGCGCTCAATGCCGGGCTGTTGCTCGGTGATGTCGGCATCACCGGCAGGCTCTCGTCGGCGTGACCGGTCTGCTGTACGTCCGCGACGGCATCCCGCGCTTTGCACGCCTCGTGCGCGACGGGAAGCCGGCCACGATCGTTGCCTACGGCACGAGCATGACGCGGTTCGGCGGCTACCTGGCGCGGTTGCCCGCCGTGCTCGACGGGAGAAGCGGGAACGCGCGGATCCGGCTGGTCAACCGCGGGTTCCGCGGGTTCTTCACGTTCGCGGGCGCGTTCCGGGTCGCCGATGCCGTTCTGCCCGAGGCGCCCGACTTGGTGCTGCTCGAGTTCGCGCACAACGATGCGGAAGCGGACGCGCTTGCCACGATCGGGCCGGCGCTCGATGGGATCATCGCGCAGGTCCGGGCCGCCTTTCCGGCCTGCGAGTTTGCGTTCGTGTACCTGGCCGCGCCCGGGGCGGCGGTGGCCGGTCCCACCCCCGCCATGCGGGCGCACGAGGCGGCGGCCCGCTACTACGGCTTTCCGTCGTTCGATCTGGCCACGCTGAGCGAAGCCCTCGTGTCGGCGGGGGTCGCCGGCTGGACCGCCGGCGAGCTGCCGGCGCTGACCCGGGACGGCGTCCACCACAGCGATGAGGCCGCCGACCTGATCGGCATACCGTTCGCCGCGGCCTTCGCCGAGCTGCTCGAGGCCTCGCACGGGTCTCCCGCCCCCGCCGCGCCGCGGCCGGTGCGGGACCTCAGCCTGGCGCGCACGGCCCGCGTGCCGGTCGCGGCTCTAACGAAGGCCGGTCCATGGGCCACCGGGCGGCCGCCCAACCACGACACCCGCAATTGCGATGCTTACGACGAGGAGGCCGCCGAGCCGCTGGTCGTGCAGAGCGCCTTTCGCCTGCGCTTCGAGGGAACGCAAGTCTTCCTGTGGGCGATGGGGGACGGGGTGCTGGAAGTCGCCGTCAGCGGCATCGCGGAGCGCTTCGAGCTGGAGGTGCGGTCGGGTTCGGAGTGGTCGTTCCACACGATCTCCCCCCGGCTGGCCCCGGGAGCGCATCAGCTGGACGCCGTGGCGCTGCGGCTGCCGCTGGTCCTGGGCGATCTGTTCATCGTCGGAGGGGTGTCGGCTGGTACGGAGGCTCCCGGCGTGGTAAAATAGCCGGGTTGACCTCCGCGACCCGGAGGCCGCACCCAAAATTCGCCCGCCAGGACGGCAGGTGAGTATGAGCCCGGATCCGCCAGCGCCAAGGACGGCCAGACGGGGGCATCAGAAAGGTCCAATCATGTCCGTTGTTTCCATGCGCGCCCTGCTCGAGGCAGGCGTCCACTTCGGCCACCAAACGCGCCGGTGGAACCCCAAGATGAAGCCGTACATCTTCCAAGAGCG
>PLTN01000116.1:122316-150164 GCA_003164495.1 Vulcanimicrobiota bacterium | reverse complement strand
CCATCTTCATCAGAGAATCCCTAGAAAGCAGACGACCTTAGCGCAGCTCGAGGTCGAGCACAATACTGCGACCGCGCTCGGCTGCTAGTGGCCGAAGATTGCCGGTGATGACGATCGAGTCGGGAGGCGCGGGCGCCGGCCGCGCCTCCCAGCGCCTCGAGATGGCTTTCCGCATCAAGCCGTGAATGCTCCTAGAGCTATAAGTCGATCGCCCTGGCGCCTTCCATCACCTGGTCGGTCCTCATTACTTCGTCTTCACGGGGCGTCGGCCCGCGCATTCGGGATATTGCGAGCAAACCCAAAACGCCGTTCCGTCGGTACTGTTCTCACGACAGGATGTGAAGCGCAGCGGCCGTCCGGTCGGTGCGATGCCGAGGTACGTGCCGCCGTGTGTGTCCGAATAGACGAAGCTGCCCGCGACTTTGTCCGCGGTGATGACTTCCGCTTCGACCGTGACTTTGAGGTCGGGCATCCCGGCCAGACGAGTGGCGAAGAAATCCACCGTAGCCTGTTTGGGCGTCTTGACCGGCGCGCCGGGAGGCGGTACCGTCGCGGCGCTCACTTGATGGTTGACGTCGTAGTCTCCTAACTCGGGCTGATTTGCAAACGAAGGTCCCGCCAAGTGCCGCAGCGGAGGTGAGTCAGCCATTTGACGTCGACGAGGAGCAGACCGCTGATGATTCGACTCTTGCTCGCTGCCCTGGTGCTTCTCTCGGTGCAGCCGGCGATGGCCGCCGATCCCCAGCCGTATACGATCGACGTCGTGGTCGGCCTCACCGGCATCGGCGCCTTTGCGGGCAAACTGGCGACGCAGGCGCTCGGCGTGTACGAGGGCATCGTCAACAAGAGCGGCGGCATCCACGGTCGGCCCTTGCACTTCGAGATTCACGACGACGCGACGAACCCGATCAACGACGTGCAAATCGTCAACCAGATTCTCACCACCCATCCGGCCGTCATCATCGGCGCCCTCAACACGGCATCGTGCGAAGCGGTCGCGCCCTTGATGCTCAAGGGACCGGTGTACTACTGCCTCTCACCGGGCATCAGCCCACCGGCCGGATCGTACGTTTTCGCCTCCGCGACAACGCTCGCATCGAGCATGCAATCGCTCTACGACCACTTGCGCGACATGGGCTTCAAACGCGCGGCGTCGATCACCGGCACCGACGCGATCGGCGTGCTGAACGAGCAAGTCACGAAATCGTATTTCGCCTCGCCACGTCATCGCGCGATGGAACTCGTTGCCGATGAGGTGTTCAACCCCGCCGACCAAACCGTTGCCGCGGAAGTCTCGCGCCTGAAGGCGGCCAACCCCGATCTCGTCCTCAACTGGGCCAACGGCACGCCGTTCGGCACGACGCTGCGCGACCTGACGAACGCGGGAATGGGCGACATCCACATGATGATGAGCCCGGTCAACGCAAACCCGACGCTGCTCACGCAATTCACGACGTTCATGCCGAAGACGGTCGTGACGATCGGACTTCCCTATCAAGGACACGCGTTGATCAAGCCGTTGCAAGGGGTGGCCACGGAATACCTCACCGGCATCAAAGACGCCGGGTTCGAACCGAGTCCAACCCACATGTATGCGTGGGATGCGGCACGTGTCGTCGTCGCGGCGCTCCGCGCGCTCCCGCCCGACGCAACACCCGCGCAACTGCACGACTATATCGAGAAGCTGCACGACTTTCCCGCGCTGTGCGGCATGTACGATTTTCGCTCCGGCGATCAACACGGCTGCGACGGGTCGCAGGAGACCGTCGTCCGCTGGAACCCCGCCACCAAAGACTTCGACTACTACCAGCCCGGAAAGTGATCTCAGCGAAATGATACGCGACCTGACCCTCCTGGGTGCTCGATTAGCGGTGGGTGGCGGCATTGCCGCACACGGCGCTCAGAAGGCGTTCGGCTGGTTCGCCGGCCCAGGCCCCGACGGCGCCGCGCAGATCATGCACGGGTTCGGCTTACGCCCGGGTGAAACGTACGCCGCCATTGCGGCCTGGACGGAAATCGCCACCGGCTCCCTGATCGCACTCGGTCTCGGCGGTCCAATCGGCTCCTCGATGCTCATCTCGTTCATGATCGTCACCCAGGGCTGCGTCCGTTTGAAGTACGGCTTCTTCGCCCAGACCGGTTCGATGGAAGTGCCGCTGCTCTACGCTGCGGCGGCGATGTCATTCGTCGCAACGGATTTCGGCAACGTCTCGATGGACGCCGTACTGGGGACCCACAAGCCGCTGCGCAATCCGATCGTTACGACGCTGGCAATTGCCGGCGGCCTGGCGGTCGCGATGGCGTTTCTCGCCCTCCGCGACAGCTCTCCGGACGAAGGCACGCCACCGGCATGATCACGCGCCGTGACATCATCGCTGCCGCCGCCGTGTATCCGCTCGCCGCGGCCGCGTCGCCGCTGCGCGCACAGACCGCGAGCCTGCGCGTCGGAACGTCACCCTCGGGATCGTATGCCGAGCCGCTCTTCTTCGCGCCGGCGGAGCCCACACTTCGGACGGGTGTGACGCTCGACGTAAGTTTGTTCTCGAGCAGCACCGCAACGGCCGCTGCGGTGGCGGCCGGCGCACTCGATATCGGCGTTGCCGATCCGCTGGCGATCGCCAACGGCGTCATCCACGGCATCCCGTTTCGCATCTTGGCGACCGGCGCAGTCTACACGCCGGCGACCGCGAGCTCTTACGTCTGCGTGGCGCAATCCTCGCCGATCAAAAGCGCGAAAGACCTCAACGGCGCTTCGCTCGGCGTCGTCACCATCGTGTCATCGATTTCGTTTGTTATGACGAAGGCGTGGCTCGCCGCCAACGGCGCGGATCTCTCGACCATTCACTTCGTGGAGATGCCCTATGCGACGATGGCGCCGGCGCTCGAACGCGGCACCATCGCTGCCGCGACCATGGGCGAACCCTACATCTCGGAGCTGCCGCCGAGCGTGCGCATCTTCGCAAACCCCTACCAAGCGAATTACGCTACCAGCGCCTGGTTTGCAACTGAGCCTTGGCTCCAGCAGAACCCGGGCGTGACACAACACTTGCCGGGCGCGGTGTATAAGGTCGCGCGCTGGGCCAACGATCACCCTACGGAAACCGCCGCCGCCCTAGCCGCCGCGACGCACCTCAACCTCTCACGCGCGGAAAAAATGCACCGTTCGTTCTATGCGACCGATGCCCAACCGCAGGCGATTCGGCTAGCGCTTGCGGCGGGGCTCAAATTCGGCGCGATCAGCCGCGCGGTCGGCGTCGAGGAGTTGCTCGCGACTTAGGCCGGCACCGGTTCCGCGCCGGCAGCGCCGACCGCATACCAGGATGCATCGATCGGAAGCATGCGTTCTTCCGCCCGAAGATCGGCATACGGGATGGATTGGCCCAAACCGACCGGCGTCGCATCTTCTTCCACGAAGCGCTTCACCGAATCCAGCATCATGCGGCGGAAGCGGATCACCGCGGTGTCGCTCACGCCGAGATGCTCCTTGCTGCGATCCAAGATCGGGCCCATGCTTTCTTGAACCGCGATGTCCTCCGGGCTCACCCCACCCATACCCGTGTGGCTTTCGCCGCGCCGCATCGCGCCGCGATCTTGGAGCCAGTTGTTCGACCGATTTCCCTTCAGGCGAAACTCGTCGTCGAGATCGATTCCGGGGCGCAGGCAGGCTGATTCGAGCAGTTCTGCGCGGCGCTTCTCATCGAGCGCCGTCTCGCAGACTTGCCAAAAGAAGAACATCGTATGCTCGTCGTCGATCGGTGTGAACGCTTGCAGAAAAATCCAGCCCTTGGGCGGGGGGAACATCGCGAAGATCGGTGCGATGAAGAGTGAAACGCGGACGTATTTCTGCGATTCCGCATTGGCCAGCGGTTTGCGAATGGCGGCGTAACGAAAGCCGTATGGCGTGTCTTGCACTTCCATCCGCGGCCGCGTATCGTTGGACGGGCGCTTGGCAACGATTCCGGTTTCGAGCGTCGTCGTCGTGACGTCGGCGCTCGGCCGAACGCCGTGACGGTGCAGCAGGTTCGTGTGCGATGAGTCGATCACGCCTTCGAGCCCCTGAGCCCAATTGGCGTTGATGTTGACGCGAACCGTTAACACGTTTTCTTGCGGAACGTGCGTGAACGGGAGGTCGAGCGGCGGCGGCTCCGCACCGGGCTCGCCCATGTACGCCCACACCACGCCGCCGGACTCATAGACGGAGTAGGCCGTCGCGCGGATGCGGTCTTTGAACGTCGACTCTTCCGGCTCGACCGGGGTGTCCGAAATGCGGCCCGAGCAGTCGATGCGCCAGCCGTGATAGAGGCACTCGAGCGCGCCGTTTTCATTGCGTCCGAGCGCGAGCGAGGCCCGGCGATGCGGACACAACTCATCGAGCAGACCGACGCGGCCGTCGTGGGCGCGGAACGCGACCAGATCTTCGCCGAGCAAGCGCACGCGCTTGGGGTCGCCGCCCGCTTCCAAATCGGAACTCAGCAGCGCCGGAATCCAGTAGCGGCGCATCATCTTGCCCATCGGAGCGGCGGGCCCGACGCGGCAAAGGAGCTCGTTTTCTTCGGGTGTCAGCATGTGATGCGTCCTTCTATGTTTTGACGGGAACGAACCTTCGGGTGATCAGCTTGGTCATGTCCGGGACTTGCGGCAAGATGCCCAACTCGACGAACGCCTTGCCGAGCCGTTCAACGGCGGCGGGCGCAAACGCACCGTCGCTGGACATGATCGGCATCGTCGCATCGTACGTTTCCGAGAGCGCATGCTCGCCGAGCCCCTCGGCCTTCACGGCGAGCGCCAGCGTTTGCGCTTTGTGCGTCTTCTCGTAGGCTACCGCACGATACCAGCCGAGGAGAAATTTTTGCACGAGGTCCGGATGCTGCGTCATGAAATCGTCGCGCGCGGTAATGACGTTGGTGAGGAATTGGGGGACGACCGGGCCGAACGTGAGCAGCGCCTTCGCTTGGTTATGGTCAGCGAGATCGTAGACGAATTCCGATCCCGTGCAGATCCCGTCGACTTGTCCCGTGGCCAGCGCGGCGTATTGGGTCTTGCTGTCGCCGAGCGACACGGTCGTGATGGCCGACGGATCCCAGCCCTGTTGGATGGCAAGCTGCCGAACGAGCCAGTCCGTCAACGACCCGGCACTCGTTATGCCGATGCGCAGGCCCTTGAGATCGGCGGCGGTCTTGACGGTGGACTTCGTCCCCATCGCGAGTCCCATGCCGTTCGGTGCTCCGGTCAACACGCCGATACCAATGGCCGGCACGCCCTTCGAGATGAAGCCCAATCCGGGGCCCGATCCGAGCCCGATATCGATATCGCCCGACGTCATCGCTTGCTGCACTTGCGCATCGCCGCGCAGCACCGAGATCTCGAGCTTGATGCCGACCTGTTGCCAGATACCGGCGGCGTCGCCGAGTTCGAGCGGCATGAAGTTGATGCCGACCGCTTGTGACTTCGCCACCCGGACGATCGGCAAGTCGGCCGCAGCGCTGCTGCTCGCCGGGGTGAGGCTGAGGACGAATGCCGCGATGAGCGTGAGCACCGAAAGCCGGCGAGCGAGCATGACTTCCCCTTACGTCTTGACCGGCACGAATCTGCGCGTGATGAGCTTATCCATATCGGGCACCTGCGGCAGGATGCCGAGTTCCACGAACGACTTCCCGAGCCGTGCGACCGCCTCCGGCTTGAACGCGCCGTCGGTCGACATCACCGACATCGTCGCATCGTACGTCTCGCCCAACGCATGCTCGCCGAGTTCCTCGACGGTCGTCGCAAGCGCGAGCGTTTGCGCGCGATGGCTCTTCATGTAGAGCACCGACCGGTACCAGCCGAGCAAAAACTTCTGCACGAGCTCGGGATGCTGCGCCACGAAATCGTTGCGCGCAAAGATCACCTGGGTGAGAAATTGCGGCACGACCGACCCGAACGTCACGAGCACGTGCCCCTGATTGTGATCGGCGAGGTCGAAGCCGAACTCCGAGCCCGAAACCGCGCCGTCGACTTCACCCGTCGCCATCGCTGCGGCGGTCGTCTTCGTATCGCCCAACGGTACTTCGGTAATGGCGGTCGGGTCCCAACCTTGCCTGATCGCCATCTGCCGCACGAGCCAATCGGTCAACGAGCCGGCGGTCGAGATACCGATGCGTTTGCCCTTGAGATCGGCCACGCTCTTGGCGGTCGACTTCGTTCCCATCACGAGGGCGAAGCCGTTCGGTGCGCCGGTCAACGCGCCGACCGCAACTGCCGGGACGCCTTTTGCAACGAAGCCGAGTCCGGGTCCCGAACCGAGACCGATATCGACGTCGCCGGCGGTCAAGGCCTGTTGCACTTGCCCATCACCACGGAGCGCGGACACCTCGACTTTGATCCCGACTTGCTGCCATATGCCGGCTTGCTCACCGATCTCGATCGGCATGAACGGAATACCGATCGCCTGCGCTTTTGCGACCCGCACGACGGGCAGATCGGCAGCGCTCCCGCGCGTGGCCGGATCGAGGCTGAGGAAGAACGCGGCGACAACCGCGATCGATGCGAGGCGACGAACGTTCATCATCTTCTTCTCCTTACGTCTTGACCGGAACGAATCGCCGTGTGATCAGCTTGTTCATGTCGGGCACTTGGGGCAGGATGCCGAGATCGACGAACGACTTGCCGAGCCGCTCGACGGCTTCGGGTTTGAACGCGCCGTCGGTCGACATGACCTTGATGGTCGTGTCGTACGTCCGCGCCATCGCGTTCTCGCCGAGTCCTTCGGCCTTCACCGCGAGCGCAAGCGTTTGCGCCCGATGCGTCTTCATATAGATCACGGAGCGGTACCAGCCCAGCAAGAACTTCTGCACGAGTTCGGGATGCTGCGCGACGAAGTCGTTGCGCGCGTAGATGACTTGCGTCAGGAATTGCGGGACGATCGGCCCGAAGGTAACGAGCATGCGACCTTGATTATGCTCCTCGAGGTCGTAACCGAATTCGGAACCCGATACCACACCGTCGATCTCGCCGGTAGCCAGCGCCGCCTGCTGCGTCTTTGAGTCACCCAGCGAAACGGTGGTGATCGCGGTCGGATCCCAACCCTGGCCGTCCCCGCGCAGCGCCGATACGTCGAGCTTGATCCCCACCTGCTCCCAGATGCCGGCCACGTCGCCGATCATCAGCGGCATGAACGGAACGCCGATGGCTTGCGATTTGCCCACCCGCACGACCGGAAGATCTGCGGCATTCCCGCTGACCGGCGGTCCGAGGCTGAGAACGAACGCGGCGACGACCGCGATCAGTGAGACGCGACGAACGTTCATCATAGGTTTCCTCAATCGGAGCGCCAGCGGCTGAAGTGCAGTTCGAGGCGCCGGGTCAGTTCGTTCAAGCCGATGGCGATCGCGGCCAGAACGGTGATGAGGCAGAAGAGATCGGTCGGGTCGAATTTCTCCGAAAAGAGCTGGGTGAAGTAGCCGATCCCGGTCGTCGAGACGTACAACTCCGCGAGGACCACCCCGAGCAGCGTCACGGCCATCGCCAATCGCATCCCGACGAACAAGCTCGGCACCAGTTGCGGTAAGACTACCCGCCGGAGAATCTGCATCTTGGATGCGCCCATGGTGCGCGCGCTAATGACGTGAATCGGGCGCACGCTCTTCATCCCGGCAACGACGTTGAGGATGATCGGGAAAATTCCGTGACTTGCTCCGAACGCGATCTTCGAGGCGGCGCCGAGGCCGAAGAACAGGATGAACATCGGCAGGACGGTGACCTGCGGAATTGCGTACAGCAGCAGCACGATCGGAAACACGCTGCGGTAGTTGAACGGGGTCGCGCCAACCGCGAGACCAACCACCAATCCCGCTATCACGGCAATCGCAAACGCTACGGCAAGTTCCATGAAGAACGAGCCGACGGCACCGGCGACTTTCGGATCGGCAAAGAGATGCCCAAAGCCCGCCACAACGGCCGACGGGGGACTGGCGAACGCCGGATCGATGAACCAGCGTGCCGCAATCTCCCATACCGCTAACAGGACCGCGATACTCAGGATGCGCAGCCGTAACGGACCGTACTTGCCGCGAAAGGCCGCGCTCATGCCGTCGCCCGGCCGCGACGTGTCTCCCACGTCGAAAGCAGCAGGTTGAACGCCGCGGCGATGATGATCACGAGGATGACGTAGGCGAACATCCGCGCCGTCTCCATCATTTGGGCGTTTTGCGAGATTTGATGGCCGAGCCCGGAATCCGAGGCGATGATCTCACCCGCGAGGACGGAGGCGAAGCACGGGATGAACGCCACGCGCAAGCCGGTCAAGATAATTGGAAACGCTCCGGGCAGCAGCACGCGGCGCAGCATCTGCAAGCGCGAGGCACCGAACGACATCGCCGCCGTTCGCAAATTGAGATCGACGCTGTTGAATCCGGCAATCGTATTGAGCGCGATCGGGAAAAATGCCGCCAGGCACCCGAGCGCCATCTTCGACTTCACCCCCGTTCCGAAGAACAGAATGAACGTCGGAAAGAAAATGAGCAGCGGCACCGTGTAAAAGGCCGCCAACATCGGTTCGTAGGTCTTGGTGAAGAGCCGCGATGTGCTCACGATGTAGCCGACGGTGATTCCGAGGACGATCGCGATGATGTAGGCGGTGCCGAACGTCGACATCGTCGTCCAGATGTCGGTCAACGTGGCCGCCGTCGTGATTACGGTGAGGAAGTTGGTAGCCACGTCGCCGATCCGCGGAAACAGGATCGGGTTGATCAGGTGCAACGCCGACTCGATCGTCCACGCCGCCAGAAGCGTGATGAAGAACCCCGCCTGAACGAGTCGCGTCGCGAGCCGGTCGCTCTTAGCCATCGTCGCGCTTGGGGATCTGCTGCGCCGACTCGACGCTGCGCCGGATTTCATCGTGCAGCAGCTCGTAGAGTTCGCTGCGAATCGCGGCGAACTGCTCCGAGACCACGAAATCGGGTGTCCGCGGATGCTCTTTTTTCACCTCGACCACCGCTTTGATCTTGCCGGGCCGCGACGTCATCACGAAGATGCGATCGGACAAGAACACCGCTTCGCTCAGGCTGTGCGTGACCATGACGATCGTCTTGCCGGTTTCGGCGAGCATCACGGAGAGGTCTTCACCGAACACCATGCGCGTCTGCTCGTCGAGCGCGGCAAACGGCTCGTCCATCAACAAGATGTCGGTTTGCAGGCTCAATCCGCGCGCGAGCGCAACGCGCTGCTTCATGCCGCCCGAAAGCTGCGCCGGATAGAACCCGCTGAATTCGGACATGTGCACGGCGGCGAGTGCGGCGGCCGCGCGCGGTGCACGTTGCGCGGGCGGCACGCCTTGGAACTCGAGCGCCACCAGCAAATTTTCGAGCACCGTGTTCCACGGGAAGAGCGCGTTCTCTTGAAACACGAACGACATCTTGTGCGGCATGATGCCGCTCAGCGCCTGACCGTCGAGACGCACGCTGCCGGCGTTCGGCGGCAACAGGCCGCCGATGATGTTCAGCAACGTGCTCTTCCCGCAACCGCTGGGACCGAGCAGCGAAACCATCTCGCCCGCCCGGATCGTCAACGAAACGTCGCTCAGAACGGCGAGGGGTGCGGTCGCTTGCGAAAACGCGTGCGAGACGCCCTGCGCCTCGATCGCGGCGGCGGTCTGCGCGTTCAAGCAGGTTGTGCGGCCGCAGCGGCGGCCTGGCGGTTTTGCCGCACTTCCTTGGTCGCGGCGAAGTCCACTTGCGCATCGATCGTAACGCCGTGGGATTGCTGCACCTTCACCACCACGCCGTAATCGCGTTCGGCCGCTTGCGCCGAGACCATTCCCTTGAGCACGTCTTGCCGAACGGATTCGAGCTCACGCTTCATCGGATCGCCCCAACCGCCGCCGCCGCCGGATTGAATCGCCACGCGCGTGCCGGGCGGGACTTGGTGCCAGTTGGTGTCGACGGCGGTCCATTCCGTTTCGTGCGGCAGTTTGAGCAGCCGATCGGAACCGCCGCCTTGCCGGCCGCCCCACAAGCCCCACGCGGGGAAGCGCTTGCGGCCCGTTTGTGCGATGTTCCAACGGCCCGGCACGAGGTTGCGCACGCGAATGTCGAGCCCGAGTCCCCCGCGATACTCGCCCGCGCCGCCCGAATCCGGCCGGAACGCGCGCTGCTCGATGACGATCGGAAAACGCTGCTCGAGCGCCTCGATCGGCGAGTTGCGCACGTCGCCTTGACACACGGTAACCGTCGCCGACGGTCCGTCTTCGTAGGAGCGACCGCCCCAGCCGCCGCCTTCGATGCTCTGCACGACGAAACGCCGGCCGGTTTTCGGATCGTCGCCGAAAAACGTGATCGAGTCGCCCATCACGCCTTTGTGTGCGGCCGGCGTGCGCGCCGGCTGCGCGGGTGCGAGCGCCGCCAAGATCACGTCGACGACGGTCGGCAGCGCGACGCTCCAACTCGCCATCGGCGCGGGATACTGCGCCATCATGAACGTGCCCTCGGGCAAGATCACGTCGAGCGCCTTGAACGAGCCTTCGTTGACCGGATCGAGCGGGCGCGTCAACGCCTTGTAGGCGATGTAGGGGCCGGCCAGCGTGCGCCCGTTGATCACGCTGTTGCGCTGCTTCGAACATTCGGACAGATCGATCGTCATCTGATCGCCGGCAACCGTGACCGTGGCCTTGATCCGGATCGGGCCGTCGACTTTCGATGCGCTGTCGTCGAAGAACGATTCGTACTCGAACCTGCCGTCCTGAAATTCTGCGATCACCTTACGGCAGCGTGCCTCGGTCTCGGTGAAGATCTGCGCGATCGATTCGAACACCGTCGCTAAACCGTACTTCGTGCAGAGTTCTTCGAGCCGCTTCACGCCGAGGTTGCACGACGCGATCTGCGCGCGCAGGTCGCCCATCGACGACTCGGGCTGGCGGATGTTGTCGGAGATGACTTGCAGCAACCCCTCATCGGGCACACCGGCGCGGTAGATCCGCAACTGATTGAGCTGCAAGCCTTCGAGCCACGGGTCGGTCGCGGCAGCACCGCCGAAACCGGTGCTGAATCCGCCGACGTCGATCCAGTGCGCGCGGATGACGGCGAAGCCGCGCAACTTGCCTTCGAAGAAAAAGGGCGTGTACACGCAGATGTTGTTGAGGTGCTGACCGCAGACGCGCTGGTGGTTCGTGATCACCACGTCGCCCGGCGCAAAATCCTTGATCCGCTCGACCCCATCGCGAATCACGACGCCGAGATCGGACACGAAGTGGGAGACACCGCCCGCGTTCTGCGAGATCAGATTGCCTTCGGTATCGAGAATCGAGCAGCAGTAGTCGCCGACTTCGTAGATCATCATGTTGTACGACGTGCGGCGCAACACGTGCGACATCTCGTTCGTAATCGCCGGCAGCGCGCTGCGCAGGACCTCAACGGTGATAGGATCGATCGCCACCGGAATCAGCCTCCCAAGTCGATCAAGATTTCGCCGCTTTCAAGCATCCTCGCGCGGGCACCGGCCGGAACGAGCACCGTCGATGCATCCTCTTCGATGATGGCCGGGCCTTCGACGGCCGCATGCGGTTTCAATTCCGCGCGGTTGTAAATCGCACAATCGACCGGCGTTTGCGCCGATTCGAGGTAGACGTTGCGCCGCTTTGCCCCGGCGGTACCAACGTCAGCGGCGGCCGCCGCCCGCACGGGCAGCCGGTCGCGCAGGCCGTGCGCGCTGACGCGCGCGTTGACGATCTCGACCGGTTCCGCTCCGCCGCTCTGGCCGTAGTTGCGCTGGTGCGCTTGATCGAACCAGTCTTTGAACGCGCTCCGGTTCGCCGGAAGCAGATCCGTTCGCTTGATCGGCACGTTGAGGTAATATTCCTGACCGATGTAGCGCATGTCGAGCGAAAGACGCATCTCTTGGCGGGCGGCCGGCACGCCCTCGCCGCTGAGTAAGGCATGCCCTTCGGCGGCGAACTCATCGAAGATCGCCGCCAGATCGGCAAAGTCCAGCTCGTCCAGCGCATGCGAGTGGGTGCGCACGTAGTCGTGGCGGATGTCGGTCATCAACATCCCAACAGCAGAGAAATGCGCGGGGAGCACCGGCATGATCACCTTCGGGATCGACAGTTCGCCCGCGATCAACGGCGCGTGCAAGCCGCCGTTGCCGCCGGAGGCGACCATGACGAAGTCGCGTGGATCGTAACCGCGTTCGATCGACACGCCGCGCACCGCCAGGGTCATGTGCGCGATGCTGATGCGGAGCATCCCGAGCGCCGCTTCCTCGACCGTCAGCCCGAGCGGGTCCGCGACCTTGGCTTTCATCGCCGCGCGCGCCGCGGGAAGATCGAGGATCATCTCACCGCCGAGGAAGTTCTGCGGATCGATGCGGCCCAAGATCAGGTTTGCGTCGGTGAGCGTGGGTTCCGAGCCGCCGGCCCCGTAACAGACGGGCCCGGGACTGGCACCGGCGCTCTGCGGGCCGACCTTGAGCCCGCCCACTTCATCGATCCACCCGATGCTGCCGCCGCCGGCACCCACTTCGACGACATCGACAACCGGCAACATCACCGGATGCCCGCTCGAATACCCGCCGACATAGTAGCCTTCGGCGATTGCGGGTTGACCGTCGCGGATCAGGCTGGCCTTCGCCGTCGTCCCGCCCATGTCGAAGGCGATGACTTGCGCGAAGCCGAGCCGCTTGCCGAATTCGGCCGACGCATTGATCCCTCCGACCGGCCCCGATTCCATCAGCGCCACCGGAACGCGTCCGGCCGAGGCGACCGAGGTCACGCCGCCGTTCGACTGCATGATCAAGAGCGTGCCGCCGAACGCCTGCGACTTCAGCTCTTCGGCGAGTTTGTTGAGGTAGCTGCTGACGCGTGGCCCGATGTAGCTGTTGACGACGGTCGTCGAGGTTCGCTCGTACTCGCGGTACTGCCGCAGAATCTCGTTCGAAAGCGAGATATACGCGGACGGGAACGCCTTGCGCAGCGCGGCGCCCAGTGCAATCTCGTGGGCCGGATTGACGTAGGAGTGCAACAGGCACACCGCGATCGCTTCGGGCTTGAACGCCGCGATCTCATCGCAAATGCGCGCGATCGCATCGGCCGTCAAGGGAACGACCGGCTCGCCCGAGGCGGAAAGGCGTTCGTCGACTTCGAGGATCATGTTCCGCGGCACGAGCGGCTCCGGCCGCTGAAAGAACATGTTGTACGCTTCGGGACGGTTACCGCGGCCGATCAGATACGCGTCGCGCGCGCCGGCGGTCGCCAGCAACACGGTACGCGCGCCCGTCTTTTCGATCAGCGTGTTGATCGCGATCGTCGCGCCGTGGACGAACGTCTCGCAGGACTCGAGCGGCATCTTCGCCTTGGTCAGGCAGCGGCCGATGCCTTCGGTCAGGTCGTGCGGTGTCGTCGAGCTCTTCGCATGCCGTAGCTCGGAGGTGACGTCCTCAAAGGCGACGAGATCGGTAAACGTACCCCCGATATCGAGGGCAACGTGCCATGCCATCTGGTGGGCCCCTACGCCGATTTCGCGAGAGATGCGGTGAGAATCGTATTGCCGGCCGGCTCGCGTGCAATCGTGCGGCCGTAGAAGGCCCGCTCGCCGTTGCGTTCGGCCGCAACGTGCAGCGCCGCGGTCACGCTCGCATCGCCCTCTTCGCGATCGAGCCCGATGCCGTGCGTCCACACCGCAACGGCGCCGGCCGGCGTTGTCCCTTCGAGCTGCTGATCGAACGCCGCAACGCACGAGTCGTAGACCGCGCGTTGCTGCGCGCTCGGCGTGCCCGCGTAGACCGACTGCGAGAGCTCGGTCCAGTAGCCGTGGAACTGCAAGGTCAAGTACACCCCGACGTGTTCGCCCCGCTCGAGCGCGCGCTCGGTGTGCGGGCGGAACGGGAAACTCGACGTGTTCCCCGTAGCCGGCATCCGATCGCCTTGCGTGTGCATCAGAAACTCGACGTCCTGAGCGCCCGCTTTGCGCGCCGCGTAATCGGCAAAGGCCGCTAGCTCCGTCTCGTTCACGCCGGGCGCTACGTGGGCCGCGATCTCCGCGATGGCCGCTTCGCCTTTCGTCGCGGCGAGGCGCAGAATCGCGCGCTCGGCGCTGGTCTTCTGCGCGCGCAGCGCGTTCAGCAGCGCGTCCGCCGGAATCGTGCCGTTGGGAAAAATCGGCTTGATCGCAGCGGCCAACGCCGGCGGCATCAGCGCCGCGCCGGCAAATCCGACGCGTTTGGTTTGCAGGCCCTCGCGCATGATGATGTCTTCGACTTGACCGGCAAGATCGTTGGCGAGGAAATCGCTCGGCTGGGCCGGAGCCCAAATGAACGGCGAGATGAAGGTGAGATCGCGGCTCGACACCTTGAGGACGGCTTCGAGCAGCGTCGGCGTGAGCACGGCAAAACCCGGCATGCGTGCATCGAAGGGATGAAAATTCGTCACGTACGCGAGGCCGCCGCTGTGCCACATATCGCCGTACACCAGCAACGCATCCAGCTTCTCGGCTTGCATCGCCGCGCGCAGGCGCGCGATCCGAGCATCGACCTCGCTCTGCGGCAGCAGCTCCCGGTCCCACTTGGTCATTCCGTGGCGCAAGATCGGCACACGAACGAGGCTGCTCATACTTTTTCGTACACCTTTCGATCCAAACCGCAGAGCCGCTCGTACCCGGTGTCGGTGACGATGATCATCTCACCGAGCGCGAGGTAGCCGACGTCGGGAAAGTACTGATTGGGATGCACGATCATCGCCATGCCCGCCTCGAGCTGACGCTTGTTCTTCGGCGCCAGATCCGTGCGCCCGATCCCGAACCCGTGGCCGCGGGCACGCATGTACGGCGGCTTGCAGTAGTCGCCGAAGCCGTAACGCGAGATGACGCTGTCCTGCGCGCTCACCAGGTCGCACACCAGGGTGCCGGGCTTCACGATCTCGAGGCCGGCCTCGAGCGCCTCGGTGATGATCTTGAATTTTTCCTTGACCGCGGAAGACGCGGCACCCATGCTCATCGTGCGGCACAGTTGCGCCGAGTAATTGCGGTTGAGGCGCGCGGGAGTGATCTCGAAGATCAAGAGATCGCCGTTCTCGATCGGCTTATCGGTGACGAGGCCGATCGCGCGGTTGTGTTTGCCTGACGTGAAAAATCCGAAATTGTCGACCGCTCCGCCTTTTCGCATCGCGTATTCCATCTCGGCCTGCAGTTGGTACTCGGGCATCCCTTCGGCAAGCTTGTCGAACGAGTACAAGAACGACGAGTCGGCCAGCGCGGCCGCTTCGCGAATCAGCGCCTGTTCCACCGGCGTCTTGGTTCGCGCCGCCCGGTCGAGCGTCGGCGATGCGTCGCGGACGCTGCCGCCGGCAGCGCTGCGAACTTCCTCGGCAAACGTGCTGTCGGACCATTCGAACGCGGTCATCGCGCTGTTCTTGGTTCGCAGCAGCTTGCCGCACAATGCCGCCAGATTCGGCTCGTACCGCACATCGCGCAGCGGCGACACGCGGCGCGCGCGTTCGAGATCCCACTCCTCGCCGACGTACAGCGTCGGTTCGCCGTCGAGCGGCAGCGCCACGAGCGCTCCGCAGCCGATCAGATCGTAGTGCGCGGCGAAGTGCACGTCGTAGTTGCGCAGGGGCGAGGAGTACAGCACGAGCAGATCGATGCCGTCTTCCACCATCGTCTTCCGGATGGCGGCGTGGCGGCGGTCGAGCTCCGCGCGATCGACCGTCACGGCAGTCGTCCGGCCGGCGTTCGCCGGTATGGTCGTGGTCGTCATGTGCTCCCGGTTTAGGCACAATCGGAGGAAATCTTCTGATATATCCGATAGTCCTTATTGATCTGAGTGAGACTTTTTGTGTCTCAAATGAGGGCCCTATCGCGTGGAATTGCGGCACTTGCGTTACTTCCTGGCCGTGGCCGAACAGCTCCACTTCCGGCGCGCCGCCAAGTCGCTCGAAACCTCGCAGCCCTCGCTCAGCCTCCAGATCCGCACCCTCGAAGCCGACCTCGGGGTGCGCTTGTTCGAGCGCACGAAACGCAGCGTCAGGCTGACCGCCGCCGGCAAGCTCTACGAGGCCGAGGTACGCCGCATCTTGGCCGACCTCGAAGCCGCGAATCAGCGCGCCCTCGAAGCCGCTCGCGGCACGCGCGGCGAGTTGACCCTCGCGACGTCGATCGCCACGTTGATGAGCTATTTTCCGCGGATCGTGCGACGCTTCCGCGCCACGTACCCGGATGTCACGCTGCGCATGCACATGATTCACGCGGTCGAACTCGTGGACGCGCTGGTCGCGCGCCGCGTGCAGCTCGGATTCGTTCAAGTCCCCCCGAACGCCGAACGGCTGCTCTCGGAACCGTTGTGGGAACATCGCTTCGTCGTCGCGCTGCCGGCCGACCACCCGGCCGCCGGCCACAAAGCGGTGAATCTGCGCGCGCTCAGCGGCGAACGGCTGATCGCCTACGCGCGCACCTCGAGCGCGAGCATCGCCGCTGAAGTTGACGCCCTGTGCACCGAACAGCACTTCGTTCCGGGCGCCGTCGAAGAAGTCGCCGAAACCACGACCGTCTTCGGCCTCGTCGCGTGCGGCAACGGCATCGCCATCATGCCCGCCCACGTGCAATCGGTAGCGCCGCCCGGCATCTTGTTCAAGCCGCTCGATCCGCCCAGCGCGCGCCGGATGCACATCTCGGCCTGCTGGCATCGAGCGGAAGATTCGCCGCTCATCGCGGCGTTCATCACGATCGCGCGCGAGACCGGACTACCCTCGAGCGAGCAACCCGTTCAAGAGACCGGCGAGATCCCCGTGACGCACTGACGCCGCGAGCGACGCGATCGGAACCGTCGCCGGCACGGAGCGAAAAATCTTCGCCCACTTATCTTCGACGTCGCTCCAGCCGAGCGGGTTCTCGCGATCGCCGCGCGGGTGCTCCACTTCGCGCTCGAACGTCCCGTGCGCCGTCTTCACCGTCACGGCCCCGGGCCAGATGCGCGGATACACCGCGCTCATCGCTTCCGAAGCCGTCACCGTGACGGCGTCGATCAAACGCACCATCCGCGCTTCTTCCGTCCGCAACTGGGCACGCTCGATGTCGTATAAGTCGTCGGGATAAAAGGCGGCAAGGGCCAACTGGTAATGGATCCCGCGCGACTCGGTTTTCGATCGCGGCCGCTTCGCGCGATCGATCATCGCGCGGTACTGCGCCGGCACGGTAACGACGATCGCTTCGATCGTTTGCGGATCGATCGCCTCGTCACGCATGAGCGCGAGGAACGCCTCGGTTGCGGAGAGGCCCTGACGCGAGGTGTGATACGGCTTCAATCCCGTGCGCTCGATCGCAAGCGAGGTGCCGTCGACCAGCGCGACGTGCTGCGCATCGAGATCCAAACAGGCGGAAAACACGCTCTCATCGCCGAGCAGGCCCGCTTGCGCGCCCAGCGCCGCGGAGATTCCGGACTGTAAGGCGCAGCCGAGCGTAAGCCAGCGCGACGTCGGATTGCCGGAAATGCGCCCGGCGCTGCCGGTCGTCATCGTGGCCGCAATCGCCAGCGCGTGCAGCAAGCGCTCCTCGGAGAGCCCGATGATCGTGCCGGTGGTCGCCGCGGCGGTCATCGCGGCACCGAAGTGGGTCGGCCACCGCGAGCCGTAGACGATCGACGGCCCGTCGGCAGCGGCGCCGAGCGCCGTCATCACTTGGTACCCGGCGATGATTCCCGCGGTGAACGCGTGCGGCGTCACCCCGCCGAGCGCCACGGCCGCGAAGGCCGCCGGGATGACGACCGAGCCGGGCGTGGTGCACGACAAGACGTCGATATCATCGCACTCGGTCAGCCGGCTCGATACGCACCAGCGCGCCGCCGCAGCGGCTCCGCCGCCGTCCGGCGTCAGGCGGCGCAGCGCGCCGTTGGTGACGGCGCTTTCACTCGCGGCCGCGCCGGCGTGGATCGACGCCACCGAATCCAGCACGTGCAGCCGGGCCGCTTCGAGCGCCGCTTCCGGCAGCGCCTTCACGTCCAACGCGGTCGCGAAGGCGGCGAGGCCGCGAACGAACGCGTTTACGGCTGAGGATGTCTCGTTCACGCCGCCCATTTAGGCTCGCGCCGTAGGCTCACCCCGTGCCCCGGCAGAAGGGCGCGATTGTGAAGATCGTCCGTTCGGCAATACTTGCCCTCGTCACGCTGCTGGCACTCGCGCCGGTCACGCCGCTGCGGGCACAAGAACTGCCGGTCGTCCGCGTCGGTAAACCCGAAGCGGCGGCCTTGACGTTCATGGCAATCGAGATCGGCGAGAGCGTCGGGATCTGGAAGAAAGTCGGGATCAACGTCCAGGGTGCGGCGCTCAAAGGCGACGCCCAGATTCAGCAGGCGCTCACGGCCGGCAGCATCGACATCGGCGTGGGATCCGGGCCGGCTCTGGCCTTTTTGGCCAAGGGCGTGCCGGCGCTCGCGATCGCCGCCCTATCGGGCGCACCCGACCACATGGGTCTCATCGTCGGGCCGAACTCGCCGATCAAGAGCATTCGGGACGTCAAAGGAAAGCGCATCGGCGTCACCACGCACGGTGCCGTAACCGAATGGCTCACGCAACAGATCGCCGTGACGGAAGGCTGGCCGGTATCGTCGATCACGATTGTGCCGCTGGGAGATTCGAAAGGCGAGCTGGCCGGACTCAAGACCGGCGCCGTCGACGGTTTCGTGAGTTCGGTCGACGTCGGGTACGATCTGGAAGAGCACCATCAAGGGTCGATCGTGCTGAATTTTGGTCACGAAGTCGTGCAGCACTTCCACAATAACCTGATCTTCGCGCGCACCGATTTCATCCAGAACCACCCCGACCTCGTGAAGAAATTCCTCGAGGGCTGGTTCCAAACGATCGCCTACATGCAGACCCATCGTCAGGAAACGATCGCCTTTGCCGCGCAGGCCGAGGGCTTCAGCCCCGAAACGATGGCAAAGACGTACACGGACCTCATGCCGATGATGTCGAAAAACGGGGTCTTCGATCAGGCCGCACTCAACTTGCTGGCCAAGTCGTTCACCGACCTCGGCGTCATCGATCATCCCATCGATCCGAATCAGTACATCACGACGAAGTTCGTTCCGGTCCACATCTGAGCGCGTCGCTCGAGCGGAGATCCGACATGCGCATCCTCGATTCTCACTTCCACTGGCGGCCGCGCGAGGTGCTGGAAGCCCTCTGCGACCGGAAGACCTATCCCAAAGCGGAGCGCGACGGCAAAGGCGGCTACCATCATTGGCGCCGCCCCGGCTTCGGCAGCCAAACGTGGGCGGAATGGTACGACCTCGACGCGCAGATGGAGCATTTGGATAAGCTCGGCGTCGGCACGATCGACGTCATCAACTCGATCGGCCCGTTCTCGATCCACTTCTCGGAGTTGCCCGTCGACGAAGGGCGCGAAGCGGCGATCGAATATAACGAGCTCACCGCGGCCGCGCAGCAAAAGTATCCGGGCCGCTATTGGGCCACGGCCGCCGTGCCGCTCGTCGACACCGCGACCGCAATCGAAGTGCTGGATCACGCGATCCTCAAACTCGGCATGGTCGGCGCGAACCTGCCCGGCAGCGTCGGCGATGATCCGCGCATCGATGCCGAACGGCTCGAGCCGTTCTACGCGCGCGTCGAGGAACTGAGCGTACCGTTGCTGCTGCACCCGACCGACGCGATTTTTCAAGAGATGCTCTCCGACGCCTACGACGGCGCGCTGCACCTCAGCCTGGGACGCGTAGTCGAAGTCAGCGTCGCGGCGATGCGGTTGATCTTCTCCGGGATCATGGAACGTCATCCGAATCTCAAAGTCGTGATGTCGCATACCGGCGGCGCGCTGCCGTATCAAGCCGGACGGCTCGACAAGAATGGGAAGCAGGCTCGTCTCGCGGAGCCGCCCAGCGTGTACCTCAAGCGCATGTACACCGACACCGTTTCGCCGCACTCGCTCGGGATGAAGTTCGCGATCGACTTCTTCGGCGACGAGCACGTGATGTACGGAACCGACTACCCGTGCTGGATGCCCGCCGAGACGTTGCGTTTGCTCGATGAGGTCGGGATTCCGAAAGCGAGTCAGGAGAAAATCTTCAGCAGCAACGCGCGGGGCCTGTTCAACCTCCGCGTTCCCGCCCACGCCTAGTCTCTCGCGCCGCTCCGCCGTCGAGCTCATGACGGCGGGGGCGCTCTTGCCCGCGCTCGCGCGGCCCGCGCGCGCCCAAGATCTGCCGACGATCCGCGTCGCGTATTTGCCCTTTTCGTACAGCGCGCAGGTGCTCTACGCGCAGGACATGGGGTTCTTCAAGAAGGCCGGCGTCAACGTCGACTTGCAGTCGATCGCGTACGGCGCAGCGGTGGCGACCGCGGTTGCCTCGGGGGCCGTCGACATCGGCGTCGCGACGATCACGACGCTGGCGATCGCGCATTCGAAAAATATCCCGTTCATCATCGTCTCACCGGCAGCCGAGTATGTCGCCGCGCAGCCGGCCACGGGCTGGCTCTTCGTCGGCAATCAGACCACGATTCAAAAAGGCGTCGACATGAACGGGAAAACGGTCGGAACGCCCGGACTTGCCACGATGGGCGAATACGGCGTGCGCGCCTGGGTCGATGCGAACGGCGGCGATTCGAACACCTTGAAGTTCGTCGAGATGCCGTTCTCGCAGATGCCGGCGGCGTTTGCGAACGGCCGCATCGACGCCGCGTTCGTCGGCGAACCGTTCATCAGCGAGACGCGCAAGGTTGCTCGCCCGCTCGCCCGCGAGATGGATACGATCGGCGCGGCCTACGTGATCACGGCATGGTTTGCCAACGCGCCATGGGTTGCGGCGCATCCCGATCTCGCAGCTCGCTTCGACGCCGCGATGCGCGATGCCGATGTGTGGGCCGCAAAGAACCCGGCCAAGTGCATCGACATCTTGGCGCTGCACTTCAAGCTCGATCCCGCGACGATTTCGCCGGGCGGATTGCCGACATTCCCGGCGCGCATGACGCCGGCACTCATCCAATCCGAAATCAACATGACGGCGCGTTACGGAAAGTTTCCCTCGTTTCGCGCCGAAGAGTTGATCTACACACCGCCCCGAGGTTAACGCTTGAGCCTTCTGAATTTGAGTTTTGCGTGTGGTCGCTACGACCGCACCGAAGCACTGCGCACCGGTGAAGTCCGCGTCGAAGGCGTCGACCTCAACTATATCGCGATCGAATCGCCGCGCGCGATCTTCGATCGTATGGTCGGCGGACTCGAGTTCGATGTCTCGGAGCTCTCCAGTTCCGAGTTCATCTGTCTCACCAGCGCCCGCAAGTGCCCGTTCATCGCGATCCCGGTGTTCCCGTCGCGCATGTTCCGCCACGGTTTCATCTACATCAACAAGAAATCGGGGATCACGAAGCCGAAGGATCTCGAGGGCAAACGCGTCGGCGTCGCGCTCTACACGCAGACCGCCGCGATCTGGATTCGCGGCCACCTCAAGCACGAATACGGTGTCGACACCAGCACGTTCAAGTGGGTGCAAGGCGGCGTCGAACTCGCCGGCACCCACGGCAAGCCGCACGCGCTGCCGCTGCTCAAGCCGGTCGAGATCACGGAAAACGAGAGCCCGCATTCGCTCGGGCAGCTGCTTGCCAAGGGCGAGATCGACGCGCTGATCGGCTCGCGGCAACCGCTAACCCTCGGCAAAGACCCCAACGTCGCGCGCCTCTTCCCCGATTACCGCAACGTCGAACGCGAGTTCTACCAGAAGACGAATATCTTCCCGATCATGCACCTCGTGGCGATCCGCAAGGACATCCACGAAAAGCATCCGTGGGTCGCGAACAGCTTCTACCGGGCGTTCGTCGAGGCCAAGCAGTGGGCGCTCGCCCGAATGAACTTTACCGGGTCGCAGAACACGATGTTCCCGTGGCAGAACCCGGACGTCGATGAGATCAACGAACTCTTCGGCGGCGATCCGTGGCCGTACGGCGTCGAGCCCAACCGCCCCACGCTCGAAGCCCTGATGACCTACATGGTCGAGCAAGACTTCATCCCGAAGGCGATCCCGGTCGACGACCTCTTCTACCCGCTGCCCGGCGCGATGGGCTATTAGGATTCTCGTTCCGTGAATCCTAGCCCTTAGCGGCGCTCGGTGAAGCCCTGGTAGATCCGGATCAGCGTCTCTTTTTGATCGGTCGTCAACGCCGGATCGAGTTTGATCGCGTCTTCGACGGTCCGCTCGCCCGCCGCAGCGGGTTTCTCGTCGAGCAGGCCGGCTTGTGAGTACATCGCCTCGGCCGAAATACGCAGTGCCGACGCGATGTTCTTGAGCACGTCGGCTGAGGGCTTGTACATTCCGCGCTCGATCTGACCGAGGTACGGATTCGAGATGTCGGCCATATCGGCGAGCTGCCGCAGCGAGAGGTTCGCGAGCTCACGCTGCGCCTTGATGAACTCGCCGAGGTTCTTCCAGTTATCATTCATGCGCGTTTTTTGGCGCGCGGTTTCCGCACGCCGGCCTTGCGTTTGAGCGGGTTATACGGCGGCGCCGTCTCGTTGCGCACGTAGTGCCCGGGGGCCGGTTCGCCCGGCGGAAGATTCGCAGGAGTGACGAGCGCTCCGGCGTGCGCATCGGCCCAAATGGCCCAATCTTCCCACCAGGTGCCGGCATGACGCTCGGCCGCCGCACGCCACTCATCGGCCGTCGCTTCTTTGCGCGGCCGGTCGAGCGTCCAGTGTTCCGACTTCGAGCCGCCGGGCGGGTTCACGATGCCGGCGATGTGACCGAAATTGGTGAGCGTGAAGCGCACGTCGTCGCTGCCGACGAGCTGGATCGTGCGGTACGTGGAACGCCACGGCGCGATGTGATCCGTTTCGGCGCCGACGACGTAGAGCGGCGTTTCGATCTTGCCGAGATCGATCGGCACGCCTGCGACGGAGAACGCGCCGGGCTTGACGATGGCGTTGCGCAGATAGCACGTGCGCAAATATTGCGAGTGCATCTCAGCCGGCATCCGCGTGGAGTCCGCGTTCCAGGCCAGGATGTCGAACGCCGGGGGGTTCTTCCCTTGAAACCAGTTGTTGACGACGTAGCTCCAGACCAGGTCGTTCGCGCGCATCCAGTTGAACGTGCCGGCCATCTCGGCGGAATCGAGAAAGCCGTGTTCGTGCATCTGCGTTTCGAGCCGCGCGATGGACTCCTCGTCGGTGAAGATGCCGAGCTCGCCGGGATCGCTGAAGTCGACCAGCGTGTTCGTCAGCGTGGCGCTCGCGATGCGGTCGGCCTCGCCGCGCGCGCTGAGATACGAAAGCACCATCGTGGCGAGCGTTCCGCCCAAGCACAGCGCGGCGAGGTTCGTGCGGCGGCGGCCGGTGATCCGCTCGACGACGCCGAGCGCCGCCAGCACGCCGTCCTTCATGTAGTCTTCGATCCGCAGCGACGCCATCGACGCATCGGGGTTGCGGTAGCTGATCGCAAACGTCTGATGGCCGTGCAACACCGCCCATTCGATGAACGAGCGTCCCGGCGCGAGGTCCATCACGTAATACTTGTTGATCCACGGCGGACTGCACAACAGCGGGATCTCGTGAACTTGCGCGGTCTGGGGCTCGTAGGCGATGAGCTCGATGAGCTTGTTGCGGAACACGACCCGGCCCGGCGTCGCAGCCAGGTTGACGCCGAGCTTGAACGGCGTCGCGTCGACCTGGCGCGGCATTCCGCCGTTGTCGCGCACGTCGTCGGCAAAGTTCTGCATGCCGCGCACGAGGCTCAGGCCGCCGGTGTCCATTGCCTCGCGCAACACGGCCGGATTGAGCCACGGAACGTTGCTCGGTGCGAACGCGTCGCACATCAACTGCATCCCGAACTTGGCCTTACGGCGCGTCGCCTCGGGCAAGCGCGAGGATTCGATCAGCGCCATCGCGGCGCGAGCCTGCTCGAGATACATCTCGGCAAATCCGAGGAAGAACGGATTGCGCTTCCAGCCCGGATCCGCGAAGCGCTTGTCCTTGGTCGCGGTCGATGCTTCGGTTTCACCGTTGGCATTCAGACGGCGCAGTAAATTCAGGCCGGCGGTTTGCTGCGCGATCCCGATCTGAGACATCCACATCGTCATGCTCATCGGATCGCTCATCGCGTCCTTGATAACGGCCTGCACGGCTTCGCCGAGCGACGCCGGGTCGAGCCCGGCAACATCAAAACCGTATTGGAGCTCTTCGGGCGGGATATTCACATGTCCAAGCCGCCGTTGACGGTGTAGACGGCACCCGTGATGTAGCTCGACTCTTCCTCGAGCAGAAAACACACGACGCGCGCGACTTCGTGCGGGGAACCGAGCCGGCGCTGCGGGATCTTCTCGACGATCTTCGCCAGCACGTTCTCCGGAATAGCGGCCACCATCTCGGTCTTGATGAAGCCCGGAGCGACGCAGTTGACCGTGATGCCGCGTTGCGACATCTCGAGCGCCACGCTCTTCGTCAGCCCGACGAGGCCTGCTTTGGATGCGGCGTAGTTGGCTTGACCGACGTTGCCGGTTTCACCGATCACCGAGCTGATGTTGACGATGCGGCCGGAACCACGCTCGATCATGTGCTCGATGACGGCTTTTGTCATCGCGAAGGCGCCGAACAAGTTGACGCCGAGCACGTTGTGCCAGTCGTCCACGGTCATCTTGCGGACCGTCTTGTCGACGGTGATGCCGGCGTTGTTGATCAAGAAGTCGACGCGACCGTGTTGATCGAGCACTTCTTTCACGACGCGATTGCAGTCGTCGGCGTCATCGACGCGTCCCTGATGCAACGATATGTTCTTGCCGGCGGCACCGAGTTCCGCACGCAGTTTATCTGCCGCAGCGGTGTCACGGCTATAACCGGCGGCGACCGTCGCCCCGCCCTTCGCGAGGTGCGAAGTAATAGCGGCACCGATGCCGCGAGTTCCACCGGTGACAATGGCGACTTTTCCGTCGAAAATCATTTGCTCCGCCCTTCACGTTTGGAGGCTCGATCTTTTCCGACGGGATACCACGGACTGCGAGGATTACCTAGCAGTCCGCGGCGTGGTTTGATTTAGACGACGGGGGTGAAGACGTCGGCGATCTGCTTGGCGTAGGCCTTTTGCTGCGCGACGACTTTGTCGACGAACTGCGTGTTCAGCTCGGTGAGCTCGGCGATCGTGGGGACGCCGGGGATCGTCGGGAGCTGCGCTGCGGTCGGGAGCTTCTCAACCATCTCTTTGGCGGAGGTCAGCGACTGGATGTACGCGCTCTGAACGGCCTTGAGCGATTCGAGACCTTGTTCTTGCATCTGGGTGAGGAGTTCGAGGTAGGTTGCGGGCATGGCAATGTCTGCTTTCTGCGGTGCGGGGCGTGAGTGGTTCGGCTTCGTGCTAAGTATACACAGCACGCGCGCGATTTATCACTGCTTTTGTCGCAGAATACCCTCTATAACAAGCTAGCCCTTGCCAAGTTTGGCCGCTCGCTGGGCTAACTGCTCGGCGATCGCGGCCTTGAGGGACTCCGAGTCGTGGAGCAGCGAGGCCATGTTGTGCATGGTCGCAAGGATCGCGATCTCTTGCACCCGCGGGTCGATTTGCTCGTACCGGAACGCGGTCGGTAGCATGGAGCGCATCGCCGCATTCCATGAGAGGAACCAGCCGGACGGATCGGTCGGGTCGAAACGTGGAAGATCCATGGGTAGGGATAGGCGCTGGAACCAACCGATGCCTGCGCACGGTAATGGGTACGGGGTGTCGTCACCTCTGCCGTCCGGAGACCCCCTTGATCGCGTCCTACACCTCGTACGAAAATTCGCGGCTCGCCGCAGCCCCGCTCCGCTGGTCAGCTCAAACGACCCGCACCCTCCTCGCCAACCCGTTCAACCCGTGGCACTACACGCCGATCGGGCGGGCACTCAAAGCCGCGGCGACCGTGACCGAGGGGTTACTCCAACAGCACGGGCACCCCGACTGGAATCTCGACGCCGAGATAACCGTGGTGCTGGAACGGCCCTTCTGCCGTCTGCTGCGCTTCTCGACCGGCGGCGGCGCCGAGCGCCCGCGGGTGCTGCTCGTCGCACCGCTTTCGGGTCACTTCGCGACCCTGTTGCGCCCGACGGTCGCCGCGCTCGCCGGCGAACACGACGTGTACCTTACCGACTGGGCCAACGCGCGTGACGTACCGGTGAGCGCCGGAGCGTTCGGCCTGGACGACTACATCGACTACCTGATCGAAGACATGCGCTACCTCGGACCCGATGCGCACGTGATCGCGGTGTGTCAGCCGTGCCCGGCCGTTCTCGCGGCGATTGCCGTGATGGCCGCGAACGGCGATCCCGCCCAGCCGCGCTCGATGACGCTGATGGGCGGTCCGGTCGACACGCGCGTCGCGCCGACGACGCCGACCGAACTCGCGCTTTCACGGCCGTTGAGCTGGTTCTCCGACGAACTGATCGCGACGGTTCCCGGGCGTTACGCCGGCGCCGGCCGCCGCGTTTATCCGTGCTTCGTCCAAATCGGCGCGTTTCTGAGCATGCACCCGGGACGCCACATCGACGCGCACATCGACCTCTACCACGATCTGGTGCGCGGCGATACCGCCTCGGCGCATCGCCGGCAAGCGTTCTACGACGAGTACCTCGCCGTGATGGACGTGAGCGCGCAGTACTTCCTCGAAACCGTCGACGCGGTGTTCCAGCGCCACGCTCTGCCGCTCGGCACGTTGACGCATCGCGGCGAGCGCGTCGACCTGACGGCGATCCGCAACACCGCATTGCTCACGGTCGAAGGCGAACTCGACGACATCTCGGCGGTGGGCCAAACCGGTGCCGCCCACGGCCTCACGCCGAACGTTCCCGACGGCCGCCGCGGCCGGCACATCGAGCCCGGCGTCGGTCACTACGGTATTTTCAGCGGTTCGCGCTGGCGCACGAACATCGCTCCGCTCATCGCGGACTTCATCCGCCGGACGTGACTTTGCGCGTGACGGACGTCGACACGCCGGCGTTGCTGCTCGACCTCGACCGGGTCGAGCGCAACCTCGATCGCATGGCGGCGCTCGTCGCGGCGACCGCGGTCAAACTTCGGCCGCATGCCAAGACGCACAAGACCGCCCGCATCGCGCACATGCAACTCGAGCGCGGCGCGATCGGCGTGTGCAGCGCGAAGCTCGCCGAAGCGGAAGTGCTCGCGGACGGCGGCATTCCGGACATCCTGATCACGACCGAGATCGTCGGTGCGACCAAAATCCGGCGGCTGCTCGCGCTCGCCGCGCGCGCTGCAGTAACGATCGTGGTCGACGATGCGCAAGCGGCAACGGCACTCTCGGCCGCCGCGAGCGCAGCCGGGCTGCGCATCGATACGCTGGTGGACGTCGACGTCGGCCAGCACCGCACCGGAACCGCACCCGGCGCGCCGGCCGTGGCCCTGGGCAAGATCGTGGACGGATTGCCGGGGCTGCGTTTGCGCGGCCTGCAAGGCTACGAAGGCCACGTACAGCACATCGCCGCCGTCGCCGAACGGGGTGCGGCGAATGCGCGTGCGATGGCGCTCTTGTGCGCGACCGCTGCGGCGTTTACCGAAGCCGGGCTCGCAACCGGCATCGTCACGACGGGCGGAACGGGCACCGCGCTCTTTTCCGCTGCCTACGACGCGATCACCGACGTGCAGCCGGGCTCGTACGTGGTGATGGATGCGCAGTACGGCGACGTGGACGGCGTGACGTTCGAATCCGCGCTGACGCTGTTGACGACGGTCTTGAGCGTGCGCGACGGGTGGGCGGTGCTCGACGCCGGTCGCAAGTCGCTCAGCCACGATGCGGGTCCGCCGCGCATCATCGGCCTGGATGCGGCGTTCGAATTCGGCGGCGACGAACACGGCAAGCTGCATTTCGCGGGCGAGCCCACAGTGGCGCTCGGAGGGACCTTGCAAATTCTGCC